>CAYLKZ010000097.1:0-3704 GCA_964384275.1 uncultured Sphingobium sp.
TGACGAGCGAATTCACCGGGAAGGATGCCCGTGATGCAATGATCGCCCTCTATAAGAAGCTGCCATATGAGCAGCAGCCAGCCTATAGCGAGATGTTTCGCACGATGGTGGCGGGGCAGACCCCGTTGGCCTTCAACTGCACCGCCGGCAAGGATCGGGCCGGTCTGGCGGCGGCACTGATCCTGACGGCGCTCGGTGTGCCGCGCGACACCGTCATGGCCGATTATCTGCTGACCAACCGCTATCTGCCAATGGCCTACTCCGCCAGGACGATGAAGGATGGCAAGTCGGAGATGGAAGCGATGATGGCGCGCCTGTCCCCAGAGGCGATCGACGCCTTCCTTGGCGCGGACCCGGACTATCTGCGCACGGCCTTTGCCGCGATCGAGGCGCGCAACGGCACGATCGACAATTATCTGCGCGACGAACTGGGGCTGAGCGACAAGGACCGCGCCGCCCTGCAAGCCAGATTGTTGTCCGGGACGCCGTAATGGGCTGGCGTTGCTAGAGTAGGCAGGTTGGCGGCTGTGTAAGGAGACCTGCGCGCGTCTGTTGCGCATAGACAGGGGTATCCTGATTCCATAGGCTTTCGGGGGGCGCCGCCTTCGAAGCCTATGGAGCCGCAAACCCTTTCCTCGCGAGCGGAATCAACCTCGTCATCAGCGGCCGAACGCTCGACCGGCTGGCGGTCCCGCATCTTGGTGCTTCCACCTCGCTGGTGAGAGGTGCGCAATCACATGTGCTTAGGAGTTGGCGATTGATTTGACCCTGCGAACGATCACTTTGTCGGCGATCCTGCTCTCAGCACCGCAGCCGGTGTCTTGGGGCGACATATTGGCTTGATGAAAGGCCGAGGCCACAGGCGGCGGATTTTGCCATCGCTTCTATTTCCGCGACGCTGAATCCACCGCTGATCCGCAGCCTGCCATCGGCAAGAGGTTCGACAAGCCTAGCAGTCGAGAGCACGTCGTCATCGATCCGGAGCGCGATGTCGGTGTTAAGCAGGCGAACTGTTTCCGTGTGCAGCCGGGTGGCTGCCTCCTGCGTCATTTCGATGTCGAGGACAGCAAAGCCCCCCTCATCGAAGTTCAGCGCGACCCGCTGGATATCGGCGCGGGAAAAGGCCTGTTCTCCTATATGGAGCAGGCGGGTGCCGGTCGGGCGATCTGCGTCGTCTTCAATCGCCGCCGGTTCGAGCGCCCTTGCCGCCTGATCGATTGCATCCGGCTGCTTGCCGGATTGGCGGGTCGTTGCGCATGCGCTGACGAACAGGGTCGCAATACAGGCGGCAATGATCGTGCATCGGTGCACGGCGGCACTCCCTGGTCAAGTTGTTCCCGTGTTATTGGGAGAGGGACCGCTTGCCAATAGTGCGGGGGCTGCGCCGGTGACGTTCCGCCTCAATCTTCCTGCCTGAAATTTTCCGGACCCCAATAGGCGACCATCTCCGTGATCAGTCCGGCCTCATCGAATGTCATCACATCGAGCGTTTCGACCTGATAGACAGGCTGGCTGCGCACGGTGCGGACGATGAAAGCGGCCGCCGCCTGATTTCCTGCGATCCGGACCGCCCCTTCAAGCGTCATTTCATTGGCTCCGCCCGACGCTGCGAAACCGGCCTCGAAAAAGGCCCGCAGTGCTGCCTTGCCGTGATGGGCCGGCGCATTGGCGGGATCGCGCACGATCGCGTCGTCGGCGAACAGGGCAAGGATGCCATCGACATCGCCCATGCCTTGCAGGGCGCCATAGGTCGCGAAGACATGACGAATATGCGCGGCGGACGGACCTTCGGGAGCCTCGGGGGCTATGTCGTGCGCCATTTCGGGAAGCTCTGCCATCACCTGCTCCATTGTCGTTAGGGCGCAAGTAAAGCAGGATCGGGGAAAGATCGCTTACCCTGTTTGGAGTAACCTTGACCTCTGGGGCGCTCGCCCACTCAACCCCGTCATCAACGGTGAAGCACCTCCCGTCGAAGAGGGCGGCGGAAGCGCCGCCCAGGCGAGCAGGCCGCTCATGCTGGCCCTGACCCGGTGCACCAACTGCGATTGGCGGGTCACGCGCAGCTTGTCGAAAATCGATCGCAGATGCGTGCGCACGGTATTTTGCGCGATGCCGAGAATTTCCGCAGTTTGGGCCAGGCACAGGCCGTTCGACAGGCAGGCCGCAATCTCCCCCTCCATCGGGGTCAGGCCGAATATTCCGGCAACGGCCTTGCCGGTCAGCTTCGCCTGACGTTGGGGATCGGTCAGGAATATCGCTGTTGCCGGAGCGGTGCCCAGAGCCGTGGACCTCGCCGGGTCGAGGGAACGGATCGCAATGCCGATGCCCCGCCTGTCTGACTGCTGCTCCACGCGCATGAATTCGAGCGTCGAGCCGTTCAGGCCATGTTGCGCGGCAATGTTCCTGCGAAATCTGCGGTCAGCGCTGGGATTGGAAAAAGCGAGGCGCTTGCCGACCAGCCGGATGGTATCCCTTTCATCCAGCACCCGTTGCGCGATGCCGTTGCAGCGGACGACTTCGCCAGCCCGGTCGAGCAGGATGGTGCCTATCGACAACTGCTCGATCGCGTTGTCGTAGATATCATCCTCTCCGTTGTGGGACTGGAAGCGTTCATAGAGGTCCAGCGCGGCGCGAAGATGCGACACGAAGCGGGCCAGCCTGCCATGCTCGGCTTCGTCAAAATCAGCGCTGCCTTCCAATCGGCAAACGCGCAGGCGCATCTGGAACCCGCTCCGGGCCATGAGATCCAGTCCCAATATGTCGCCGATCGCGTAATGGGCAACATAGTCGCGATAAAAGCGGCTGGCGCGATAGGCCTCCCTTCCGACAAAGTTGGTCACGGAAACGACCTCGCCTTCGGGCAGGCCGACAAAGGGATCGCAGGCGAAGAATTCGGCTGCGGTATCGAGGGCGGCTTGTTCGACATCGGGGGTCACGATCAGGCCGGGTTTTTGCGCCGCCGGCGGCGTCAGGATGATCGTGGCGAACGCAGCATCGAAGTGAAGGCGAATGGCGGCGAGGAACCCGGCCCAGGGGTCCGGGCCGGTGATACCGGAATAGAGTTTGAGCAATGGGACAGAAATCCCGTCGACCTCATCCACGCTACCCAAGGCAGGCCTCCCCCCAATATATTTTCCTTATCTTATCATTGTCGAAAAAGCACCGACACGTCCATTTGGACTAGCTCTCGCATGCCTGTTTCGCGGGTGGATCGGCCCTGCTAGTCAAATTGAAGGAAGAGGCGGCGGTCTGTCTTCGTTAATCCATGATTAGACGCGGGCCACTCGCGGAAAGCGCATGGAGGAGAGAAGAATGATCCTGAAGGACAAGGTAGTGATCGTCACGGGCGCCGGTCCGGGCATGGGGCAGGCCCTTTGCCGCGGGGCTGCGGCGGAGGGAGCGAAGGTCGCGATATCGGCCCGCTCGGCCGATGCGATCGCCGCGATTCGCGACGATATCGTCGCTGCGGGAGGGGAGGCGATCGCCGTGCCGACCGATGTCAGCGATATGGCTCAATGCCAGCGTCTCGTCGATGAGACGCTAAAGGCATTCGGGCGTGTGGATGGGCTGGTCCATTCAGCCTATTATCATCCGGACTGGACGCCGCTTGAAAGTGCGGACATCAATCAGATCAGCCGCGCGCTCGACGTGATCGCCGTGGGCGGTCTGCGCATGGCGCAAGCGGTGATCCCGACGATGCGCAA
>CAYLKZ010000097.1:3804-11200 GCA_964384275.1 uncultured Sphingobium sp.
TGATCGCCGTGGGCGGTCTGCGCATGGCGCAAGCGGTGATCCCGACGATGCGCAATCAGAAATCCGGATCGATCGTGAATGTCTCGACGCTGGCAACCCGCAAGCCCAATCCCGGTGAAGGCGGCTATGCCATGGGGAAATCGGCGCTGGCGCAGCTTTCGCGCCAACTTGCCGTGGAACTGGGCGGTACGGGCATTCGTGTCAACACCGCGCTGATGGGGTGGATGGATGGCGCGCCGCTCGACAATTTCTTCGCCGGCCTGCCGGATGGCGGCGAGGCGCTGCGTGCGGAAACGGCGGCGCGTATTCCGGTCGGCCACATTCCGCCGGACAGGGATTGCGCCAAGGCGGTCTATTTCCTGCTGTCGGATTATGCCAGCGAAGTCAGCGGCGCCGCTTTGGATGTCAATGGCGGCGATTGGGTTTCACCCTGAGGATGCGGACAACCCCGGGGCGCCAGAATCGCAGCGGCGCATGGCGCACCGGGGGCGGGAGAATGTCTATCGCCAGTGGTGGCTGCATGATCGCGGATTGCTGACGGAGGTGCAGATCGGGCTGGAGTTGATGGGAGGAATGGCGTTACGATCCGAGGAAGCGTTCTTGAAAAGCGGTTCCGCCGGAGAAATTGAGTTGGGCATCCCTTTAGATCCGGTGGAGAGTTTCTCGACGCTTGTCCTGAGCCTGCACACCTCGCTGGTGAGTGACAACCCCTGGCACCGCTTTCTTCTGGAGCTCAGCGCGCAGATCGATGCCAAGCATGGCACCCTCATACTGGTGCCGCCCGATGCGGGCGGGCGGGGCACGATGATCACGCCCACATCGACGCCGCAGGAAATTCAGGAATATATTGACCGTTATCTGTTGATCGATCCGTTCGTGCGCTTGCCCGAGGGGCAGGTGGTTGCGCATTACGAATATATCAGGCCGACCGCGCTCGAAAATGTGCCGGATTTCAAGGAGTGGCTCGACACGATTGACGCTTCCCATATCCTCGGCGTCGATCTGCGGCTGGCAAGCGGGTTCGAGGCGCGTCTGCGGCTGTCGCGAGCCCCCGGAGGGGACGCCTTCACCCCGGACGAAAGGCGCTGGGTGGAAAAGATTTTGCCGCATCTGCGTCAGGCGCTTGAAATCTATCAGCGGCTGGAACTTTCCCGCTCCGAGCGGGCGGTGATGATCGATACCGTGGAGCAGTTCTCGGTCGGCACGGTTCTGCTCGATGCCGCTTTTTCCCTTCTCAAGGTCAACGAAGTCGCGGCGTCGATTCTGGCCGAGGCGGATGGGATGGAGCTGGTGGATGGCAAGATCCTGCTTTCCAACGCCGATGCCAACCGCGATTTCAATGATCTGCTGGCCGAAGCGCGAGAGGCGACCGCGGGCGCGCGCAAATTGTTTCCGGTCGCGCGTCCTTCGGGGCGGGGCGATATCATGGTCATCGTGCAGCCGGTTCCGACACCTGAATTCATGCACGCGGGGGCCGTGCCCGCAGTGGCGCTGCTGATTACCGACCCGGCGCGCAACCGGCAGATCGACGGGACGACGGTCTGCCGGCTGTTTGGGCTGACGCCGACCGAGGGAGCAATTTCGGCGGCGCTGGCGAATGGAGCTTCGGTGGGTGAGGCGGCGCAACAATTGCGAATCGCCGACAACACGGTGCGCGCGCACCTGCGCTCGATATTTTCGAAGCTGGGCGTCAACCGGCAACTACAGTTGGTGCACCTCATTCATACCAGTTTTCCCGAAACGCTATCGGCCAACTGAGCCCCTGCTTTTGACGGCGCAGACCGGGAGCGTTCGACGGCAACAGTTCATAGCCATTTGAATATCGTAATTGCTCTCCTGTCGTCCGCGTCGCCCGATGACAGGGGTAATCGGATGGGGATGCATATCTACTTCATTTTGACGAGGTCAGGCATCAGTCGATGTGCAAGACGCTTGTAAACGCAAATGGATGAATATGCGGCACCAGACGGGGCCACGGGAGCGGATGAATGGTTTTACTCGAAGGCAAGGTTGGGATCATCACCGGCGCCGCATCCGGCATGGGGCGAGCCGCGGCGCTTCTGATGGCGGAGCGGGGCGCTCGCATCGTGGTCGCGGACATCGCCGGGGACAGGGCTGCGGCGGTCGTGGAGCTTATCCGGTCGCGTGGCGGGGAGGCTGCGAGTTGCGGTGGCGATATCGCCAGCGAAGCCGACTGGCGCAGCGTTGTATCGACGGCGATGGACAGCTTCGGCCGCATCGATATCCTCTACAACAACGCCGCCGATCTGCGCCCCGAAATCTATGGCAGGGATGCGGAGATCGCGCTCGAAGACATGGATGTGCCGCTCTGGGATCATGTGATGGCGGTGAACCTGAGGGGGACGATGCTGGGCTGCAAGCATGTCATTCCTGAAATGACGCGGCAAGGCGGCGGGTCGATCATCAACGCCTCCTCAAATGCGGCTGCGTCAGGGCAGGAAACGACGATGGCCTATGGCGCTTCCAAGGCGGGCGTGAACGTGTTGACCCAATATGTCGCCACCGCTTACGGCAAGCGCGGCATACGCTGCAACGCGATTGCTCCCGGTCTGGTGGTCAGCGCCGAGATGAAAGCGTCGCTGGCTCCTGATCTCGTGCGCATCTTCGAGGATAACATCCTGACGCCTTATACCGGGGTGCCGGAGGACGTGGCGGAAGTCGCGGCCTTTCTCGCCTCCGACGCCGCGCGTTATGTCACCGGCCAGATCATTGCGGTGGATGGCGGGCTTACCGCGCATGCCCCCTATTATTCGGACTTGCGCCGCGCGCGTCATCAAGCGGCGGACAGTGAGAGCTGATTGGTCAGCAATCGAGAAAAAAGGTGCAGAGGACGCTTTCAGCAGATGCGGAATAGCGATCCCATGAACAAGGAGCGAGGATAATGGTCAGACTGTCACATCGCGGGATTTGCGTGAGCGATATCGCGGCATCGGAGCGATTCTACCGCGAAGCGCTGGGCTTTGAGCCTTATCAGGACCATGGCGTCATCGAAGGCCCCGACATGTCCAAAACCATGGAGATACCGGACGTCCGGCTGCATGCGGTGATGCTCAAGCGCCCGGACGGTCCGGTCATCGAACTGTTGCAGTTCCTGAACCCGCCAGCCAGCGGACCCCGCGAAAAGCGCTCCACCTTGCAATATGGCCTGGTGCACATCTCCTTCTATGTGGACGACATCGACGAGTGGGCGGCGCGCATCGCCGAGGCGGGCGGCACGGTATATGAAGAGACCCGCGCCTATTTCGCCGGTAATACAACCACCTTGCTTTATTGCACCGACCCGGATGGCGTGCGGGTCGAACTGATGAACGCGCCGGGCGAAGCGGAGCGCTTTTCCCATAGCGGCATCTGCGTGGATGATATCGAAGCCGTGCTTCCCTATTATGAGGCGCTCGGTTTCACGCCTGCGGAAAATTATGTCCTTGATGAAGGCTATGATTGGCTCGGCGTGATCAACGAAGTGCCGGGGATCAAATTGCGCGCGCAGATGGTGCGGGACCCGGCGGGCAATACGATCGAGTTGCTGAAGGTATTTGAACCCGCCTGCTTCGGATCGCGCGAACGCCAGCCGCTCAACCGGTTCGGCCTGACGCATCTGGCCTTCTGGGATGATGAGCCCGCAGCCACGGCGGCCACGCTGACCGAGCGCGGCGGCTATTTCGTCGAAGAGGCCCATGTGAAGACCCCCGCCATCGAACTGATGCACGGCGCCGACCCGAATGGCGTCCGTATCGAGCTGATGCGGATGCTATCGTCCGTCGATTAACGACTGGAAGCCAGCGTGGGAGCGTGAAATCATGGCCACATCCTTGCGATAGCGGTCTGGCCGCGCTCCCTATCTTTCCCGCTGCCTTCGTCCAACGCCCTTGTGCCCGCGCCTTTTAAGGGGCGGCGCAAGGGCGGCGGTCTAAAAACAGGGGAAGGAGCATGTCCGCGCTGGCGCCGGAAAACGTCTGTTCGACGCTCGCGCCTGGGACGATTTCATCAGGGTCTGAGCCATCGGCTTGGCGTCACCGGCCGGTCGTTCACCACGCATTGAGGCCGGTCCGGCGCAATGGCCCGGGAAATTCGAATCCTTAGTCTGTTTGAAGGTATTGCCCACGCGTCCGCTGTGGAAACCTGCCCGCCTGCCACCGACATAATCGGGGCGAATCAAAGGGAGGATTTTATGCGAAGCTTGCGCGCAATTCTGGCCGCCTCGCCGGCGGCTCTGGTGCTTTTACCCACGGGGGTCTTTGCGCAGAGTGCCCCCCAGTCGCCGCCGCCCCAACGGGCAACGCCTACCGGCGATATCATCGTCACCGCCCAGCGGCGTGAAGAGCGCTCGCAGGATGTGCCCATTGCGATCAGCGCCTTTTCGGGGGAGCAGCTCGAACAGCGAAACGTGAAGCAGCCGCAGGATCTGTACGGCAGCGTGCCGTCGCTTGTCGTCGGCAATCAGGGACAGGCGGTGCGCGATGTGCAGGCCTATTCAATTCGCGGCCAGTCGACCGGATTCCTGGCCTCTCCTGCCGTCGCCATCTATCTGGCTGAAGTTCCCTTGCCCGCATCGGTCAATTTCAACTTGCAGGGTTCGCCCGGCATGTTCCTGGACCTTGAAAACGTGCAGGTGCTGGAGGGGCCGCAGGGAACGCTGTTCGGCCGCAACACGACGGGCGGCGCGGTGCTGCTCGTCCCCAAAAAGCCGACGAACGAATTTGAGGGCTATGTCGAGGGGACGGTCGGTAATTACGACCTGCGCGGGGTCGAAGGGGCGATCAACATCCCGGTCATCGACGACGTGCTGATGGTCCGTGTCGCCGCCGCCTATCGCGACCGCGAGGGCTATACGCGCGACATCGTGTGGAACAAGTCGCGCGACGACGTCCATTATTATACGGGCCGCATCGGCGTCCTGTTCAAGCCGACCGAGCGGTTCGAAAACTATCTGATGGCCTATGGCACCAATTCCGACAATAATGGCGCCGGCCATATCCATCGGGGATGGAATTACGATCTGCTGAAAGGGATCGGCTTCTGTTCCGACGGCGCGCCCGTTCCGGGTCTCGGCGTGTCATGCGACGTCTATCGCCGCCAGACCCAGATCGCCGACGAGAACGGACCGCGCCGGACCCGCAATGCAATCGACGAATTTGCGAAGATCAAGAATTGGGGCATCGTCAACACGACCTCTTACGACCTGTCGGACGAGTTGACGGTGCGCAACATCGTCAGTCTCCAGAAGCTCAAGGACAAATTCACGGTCGATCAGGACGGCACGCCGATCCAGCAATATGATACGTTCATCCTGAACAACCGTTTCCCCGATTTCCCCATTCCGGGCATGTCAGAATTCGGGCTGCCGATCACGCCGGGCAACGCCTATGTCAATGCCGACCCCAGTTTCAATCTGCCGAACGACAATATCAAGCAGTTCACTGAGGAGTTCCAGATACAGGGCAATATGCTCGACAAGCATCTGACGTTCACGGCGGGCGGATTCTATTATAGCGCCAAGCCGAGCGGGCTATGGGGCCGGAATAATATCAACTACTGCCCCGCCTTGTTCACGGGTCTCTGCGGTCTCGGCGAATCCTATAGCGGCGTCACGAACAAGTCGAAGGCGCTCTATGCGCAGGGCACGTTCGATTTCGGCGCGATGTCGCCCACACTTGAAAATCTGCGGCTGACCGCCGGATACCGCTACACCTGGGATACCGTCAGCGGTTTTTCATCCAGTTGGACGCCGAACAGCAATCCAGCCGCGCCCGGCACGGTGATATGCAGCTCGACCGGCGCGGTGGCGGCCAGCGGAACGGCGTTCACCGATTGCCGGTTCGACACGGTCCTCAAGAGCAAGGCGCCGACCTGGACCTTGGGGCTGGATTACAAGCCCGTTCAAAACCTGATGCTCTATGGCAAGGTCAGCCGCGGCTACAAGGCGGGCGGTATCAACACCTACGCCGTGCATGTGGAGACTGAGACGTTCCAGCCGGAAAAGCTGACCAGCTATGAGGTCGGTTTCAAGTCCGACTGGCATCTTGGCGGCATGCCGGTCCGGTTCAACGCGAATTATTATTATTCCGACTATAAGAATGTGCAGCGGCCGGCGGGCGACTATAACCCGGCGACCGGAGCGCAGGGCGCGCAGGTGCTCGGCGCGACTGCCCGAATCCAGGGCTTTTCCGCCGAAGCGTCGATCCGCCCCACCGGGGGGATCGAGATTGGCGGAAACATCAGCTACACCGATGCGAAGTACAAGAAATTCGAGCAGGTGGTGTTGTCGCCCGCGGGACAGATCGCCTGCAACAGCGCGGTCGTTGGCGGCAATGTCATTCCCGTCCCGCTGGGAGGCGTCGCGGACTATAGCTGCAACAAGTTCCAGTTCGTCACGCCATGGATCGTCAATGCCCATGCAACCATAGGCATTCCGGTCGCGGAGCGGCTCGGCGAGCTGTCGGTGTTCGTCAACTACTCCCATATGTCGAGCCAGAACACGTCCCCGCTCAGCCCGCCGTCAATCGGAGGCGTGCCGGTCGAGCCGGGTGTGTTGCTGGAAGGCTATGGCCTGCTCAACGGGTCCATAGACTGGCGGAACATTGGCCAGACCGGGGTGGATGCCAGCCTGTTTGTCACCAACCTGACCAACAAGCTCTACCGCGTCAGCAATTCCGGCGTCTTCCAGTCGCTAGGGGTCTGGTCGGAGCTTTATGGCGAACCGCGCATGTACGGGCTGAGGCTGCGCTACCGTTTCGGCGGCTGACCGGTGCGAGGGGGCTGCCGTGTCAACCAGCGGCAGGCCCCTATCGTTCAGCGCGTTGGAACAAGGCGTCATGTGATGCGGCTTAAGCCTGGTTTCATGACGATTGCGGAACGGCCTTATAAAAAAGGCCGCAAAATCAAAGGGGGTGATTCGGGGAGCGGATTACCCCCTTTTTAACACGCTCATGCCGGTTCCATCTCCGTTGAAAACGCTCTAGCCTTGTTGGGCGGGCATCGGCGTAAGGGGGCGGGATAGTGAGAGCATTGGTGGATTGCAGCGGCGCACTGGGGCTGGGGCTGGCCGATATCCGCCTGCGCTTTCAGGTGCCGAACAGCTTTCCCGCGCCGGTGCTGGCGGCGGCGCAGCAGGCCGCCGGACGCGCTCCGACAGAGCATCGGGATCGCACCGATCTGCCCTTCGTCACGCTCGACCCGGCAAGTTCGACCGATCTCGATCAGGCTTTCGCGATCGAGCGATCAGGCGCCGACTTGCTGCTGCATTATGCGATTGCCGATGTCGGCTGGTTCGTCAGCGATGGCGACCCGATGGATGAGGAGGCGTGGAAGCGCGGCACCAGCCAATATCTGCCCGACGGCAAGGTCTCGCTCTATCCGCCGGTGTTGAGCGAGGGCG
>CAYLKZ010000098.1:0-10949 GCA_964384275.1 uncultured Sphingobium sp.
GAGATCGCCGAGGATGATCGGCCCCAGCTGGTTGGCGGCTGAACAGGTCATCCCCCAGAAGGTGACGAACAGGCAGAGGGCAAGCCACCCCGGCGCGCCAGCCAATCCCGCTCCCAGCAAGGCCAGGGTGCCGACCGCCTGCGTTATCGCGGTCCATGAGAGGACGGTGCGCGCGTTCCAGCGATCCGCCGCCAGACCGGCCAGCATCATCGCGGGGACGCTGCAAAGATTGGCGGCGCTGAAAACGAAAACGGCGTTGTTGGCCGACAGGCCCATCTTCCGCAGATAGTCCACCACTCCGAAAAGAATGGCCTGAGTATTAAGGAGGGAGAGCGACATCGCGCCGGTCAACAGCCAGAAACCAGGCGAACGCAGAACGGTTGCGATGCCAATCCTGCTGTTTTCATCCCTCGGGCCAGTGCCGGCCTCGCTCGCCTTGCTCCTGATGCGCAGCGCAAGTGCCAAACAGGAAAAAGCCGCGATCACCGCCGCCATGATTTCATATCCCCGGCGCCACCCAAGTTGCTGGATGAAGCCCTCATTCGCCACGGGAATGAGGGCGGCGGCGAGGGACAGGAGCGCGAAATAAAGGCCCAGCGCCGCGCCGCGCCGCTTCGGGAAAACGTCGCTCAGGATTGAGATCGCCGGAATGAGGCTCGCTAATCCTGTCCCTGTTCCGATGATGGCGTAGGAGAGGAGAAACATCATGCTGTCGGAGGATTTGGCAGCCGATATGCATCCTGCGGATGTCAGCAGGCCGCCCAGCAGGATGACCCGCCGGGGCGTGATTTTTTGCGAGAGCGCGCCGCTGACGAGGCTGGACAGGCTCAAGGTCAGCAGGAGGACGCTGGCTATGGCGCCGAGCGCGCTCTCGCTCCATCCCTCCGCGCGGCTGAGATGGGCTATGTAGACGCTCAGCGATACCAGCGGGCCGCCGAGCAGCACGCAGGATATCGCGCTTAGCGCCGCATGCACCAGCCATGGGTTGCTATCGCGGGAGGAGGCGGGAAAGGGCATGTGCTGGTCAGTCATCGGAGCGGGCGCCGGATCAGAGCAGCTTCCACCGCTGCGCCTGACGCGCGGCGGGGATCAGGAGGCGCCGGATAAGGCGATCCTGTTTGTTCATGTTCGCGACCGGGGCGGGACGGGTCAGCGGGAAGGGCAGGTCTTCCATCCGGTCCGTGGTCAGTCCTTCGGCAAAGAGTTTGCCCATGAGCGGGGCCATCAGATTGCCCCAGGCATTGAAGTGCATGAGGCCATAAAGGCCCGGTTCCATCTCGAACGCGCCGGGAAACTCCATGTCCCGCAGACCGACGCGGCCGGTCCAATAGCTTTCCAGTTCGATCGGGAGATCGCGGGCCTGCGGCCAGACGCGCCTGATCCATTCCAGATGCCGCCTGAAATGCCATTCGCCATCCTCCGGCGCCTGTCCCGACGGGATCAGCGACAGCACCAGCCGGTTGTCATGGTCGCGGACCAGCGGATTGAAATCGAAGGGCGCCTGCGCGAACGTCCTCTGGCCGGGAAGGATGATGCCGCCCGCCGCCTCCGGCAAGGGGCGGGTGGTCAGCGCATAGGCGGTGAGCGGGTAGAAGGCCCGCGTGAATTCCGGCACCACGCCATCGGCATAGGCGCCGGTGCAGAAGATGACCTTGGCGGCTTCGATCGTGCCGCCGGGCGTGGAAACCCGCCAGCGTTCACCTTCGCGGGCGATGCCTTGCGCCGGGCTGTCGCCGAATATCCGCGCGCCAAGGCCTGCCGCCGCCGCGATCATGCCGTTCGTGAAGCGATAGGGGTTGATCCTCCCGCCTTCCTCGAACAGCAAGCCATGCCCCCAGAAATCGGTTCCCGTTTCCTTGTGAACCGCCTCTCCGCTCAGCTGCGAGGCCGTCAGCAGGCCCTCATCCTCCATCCACGCCGTCTGCGCGCGCAACCGGTCGATGCTCGACGCGCTCCGGGCGGCGGTGAGATAGCCGGTCGCGGCGCCGTCGCACTCGATCCCATGCTTGTGGGCGATAGTGAACGGCAGGTTGCGATTGTCCCGGAAGGCTTCCAGAAACCGCCGTCCCTTGTCAGGAAAATGGGCAAAAACCTTGCGGTCCCGCAGAGTCGGGAGAACATGCCCGGCATTGCGCCCGGATGCGCCCCATCCGGGCTGGCGAGTCTCGATCACGGCAACTGTTATCCCCGCTTCGGCGAGATGCAGGGCCAGCGAGGCCCCGGCCAGCCCCGCGCCGATCACCGCCACATCGACCGATACGTCGCCGGAGAGGGCGGGGTAGCCCGTCGCAGGCCCTTCCGGTCTGGTCCAGCCGCTGCGGGCGATATCGACCAGACCGCGATCGAACAGTTCCCGCTCGCTGTGTGCAGCTTCATCGGCCTCGACCAGCGAGGACTTGCCGCCCTTGAGCCACCGCCGGCCGCCTAATGCTGCGGCGCCAAGAGTGAGAGCAGAAGCGTAGAGGACATTTCGCCGCATGATGATGACTGTTCCTTGATAGGGGGTGGCTGGAGGGGTTCGGTCAGGCGGTGCCGGGTGTCAGATACGGGCGATGGCCTTGATTTCGAACAGCGTTTCCGGCGTGCCCAGCGCGGCCACGCCAATCGCCGTCCAGCAGGTTTTTACCTCGCCGAGATAATCGTGCTTCGCCTGCATGAATTCCGCCATATGCTCAGGATAGCGGACGTGGAACGTGGTCAGGTCGATCAGATGGGCCTTGGTCAGCCCCGCGCTCGCCAGCGCAGCATCCAGCGCCTCGAAGGCGATGCGATAGTGCGTCGCGGGGTCTGCCCCATCGGCATTGCTGGCGATAATGCCAGAAAAGAAGACGAGATCGCCCGCCTTCACATAAGGCATATAATTATAAATATCGGAAAGCTGTTCGGAATTGTCGGTCAAGATCGTTCACTCCGGAGAGGAAATGGAAAGGGGGAGGCCCCCGCAGGGTGCGAGAGTCCCCGGTACGCTTAATAGGTGACGCGCAGCTGGATGGCGGCGCGGCGGCCTATCGAATGGGTCTGCCCCGCGAAACCGAGCGGGCCGAAATCGATGCCGAACTGGATCTGATCTTCATTCAGCAGATTTTCGCCTACCAGCGCGATCTCGCCTTTCGCGCGGCCGCCCAGCGGAATGTCCGCCAGCGATAGCCGGGCATCGACCGAGTTCGTCGCGGGGGAAGCGGTGGCCTGATTGAAGGGGCTGACCATGTCGTTGACGAAGAAATAGATCTTGCTGCGATAGGCATAGGAAAGGCGGACATCGACGACCCCGACCTTCATCGGCTCGAACGCATAGTCCACCGCCACATTGGCGTTGATCTTGGCGAGGTTCGGGAAACGCGCGGTCGCACTGATATCCGACAGCGTATCGGTGAACGGATCGCGGAACAGGAACTCCTTATATTTCGCGTCGGTATAGCCGAAGGAGCCGGTCAGCGTCAGGCCGCGCATGGGCAGAAGGGTCGCTTCCACCTCAATGCCCTTGTAATCGGCCTTGCCCGCATTGACGATCGTGCTCGTCGCGCCGCTCGATCCGGCAAGAAACTGACTGACCTGAAGATCGTCATAACGCGTGTAGAAAGCCGCCAGATTCAACCGCAGATGCCGGTCGAAAAGATCCATCTTCGCGCCCAACTCATAGGCGGTCAGCTTTTCGGGTGCGAAGCTGTTGAGGCGATAGCCGGTCGAGCAGGCCCCGGCGTCATCGACCGCGCCTTCGCACAGGCCGTTGGCCGCCGGATTGAAACCGCCGGATTTGAAACCGGTCGAGAGCTTGCCATAGACGGTAGCGGCGGGGTTCACCTGATAGCTGACGGAGAGGAGGAAGGACATATTGTCATTCGTCTGGCGGCCGCTGGCGTTGCTTACATTGGGGACGCCATCGGTCAGGTTGGCGAGCGTCAGGTTTTTCTTGTCCTTGGTATAGCGCAGCCCTGCCGTGACTTCGAGATCCTGATTCAGCGCGGAGGGCCGCCAGCTGACCTGCGCATAGGCCGCGTGGGATTTGGCCGTCTGGGAATACGCCTGCGTGGGCGTGGTGTTGAGGCCGATCAGGTCGATACCCTGCAACGCGAGCGCTTCGCCGATTTCATCCGGGAGACCGAGCGCCGCCAACTGATCGACGCCAAGAACGAACGTCAGCGGCTGGGCTTCGTCATAGGATACTTTCTCGCGGAAATAATAGCCGCCCACCATATAGCGGAAATCCCCCACTTCGCCGGTCAGCTGGACCTCCTGGGAAAATTGTTTCGAGCTTTGGGGGGCGTTGTCATAAGCATCGAAAGTCACCACCGGCTGCACCGAAAACAGCGTTGGCGATGTGAAATCGAGAACCTGTCCCACCAGCCCGCCTTGCGAGAAACCGCCTGCGGCAAGAATGCTCGTCTTGCGGTAGCCGGTGATCGATTTGATCGCAAAGGCCGGGGAAAGGGTCCAGCTGCCGGTCAGGCTGTGCCCCTGCACCACCGAGTGGTTGCGATATTCGCCGGGGATCAGCGCGCTTTGTTCTCCGCCGCTATTTATCCGGGTGCCCGGTCCGGTGAAAAGCAACGGCGCGCCGCCCAGAGAGGCGGAACGAGAGAAATAGGCATAGCTATCGACCTGACCGAGCATCGGGTTTGGCTGCGCGCAGCCGGGCGCGCCGAAGAAGCAGCTATATTGGAAGAATGTGGGCGCGCCGATCTGGCTGTTTCGGTCATAGGCATAATCGAACCGGACATCGCCCAGATCCGCCTTGAGCGCGGCGGTCAGCGCATCGGTGTTCAGCGATCCGGGGTCTCGGGCATCGCCCGTCGCCGTGCTGTCGAAATAGCCGTCGCGTTCGCGGTGCAGATAGGAGAAGGAAGCCGCCAGCGGAAGCGCGCCGATCAGGCCCGTGTCGAGGCGCGCCCGCGTCGACCAGTCATCATAGCGGCCATAGCTCGCCCGCGCATCGACGCCGAATGTGTCCGATGGCTTGCGGGTGACGAGCTGGATCGCGCCGCCGGTGGTGTTCCGTCCGAACAACGTGCCCTGCGGCCCGCGCAACACCTCTATCCGCTCCACATCGACGAGATCGAACAGGGCGCCAGCCTGCCGCGCGACATAGACGCCGTCGAGATAGATGCCGACGCGGCTATCGGCCGTCAAAGAGGTATCGGATTCGCCGATGCCGCGGATGAATACCGCTGCCGCGCCGGTATATCCGCTGGTCGGCTGAATCACGAGGTTGGGCGCGATCTGGGCGATCTTGTCGATCTGCTGAACATTGGCCTTCTCGATCGCCGCTGTGTCGAGGGCGGTGATGGCGATTGGGGTTTTCTGCAAGGACTCGCTCTGCCGCCGCGCGGTCACGACGATATCCTGCAAGCCGCCGTCCCTGGCGGTCTGGCCAGCCGGCATGTTCTCATTCTGCGCCAGTGCCTGTCCGCTCCATGCCGCAGAGGACAGCAGGGCGGTCAGCATCAATAGACGGTCCTTCATCATCATCTCCCTATTCTCGTTTTTATTTCGATGGGTTATTAACGCATCATATGATGCATTAAGTCAATGCGCATTTTGAAAAGGGCCGGATGCGAGAGGGAGATAGCCCTCTTCCGTTCCCAATTCCGCGCTTCTATTGAGGGCGTCGGTGCGCGTCGGCTGGTCCCGGCGCGCCTGTTTGGATGGGGGTGAAATGAAAAAAGGGTCAAAACCGCGCGCTCGCCCCGGCGGCCGGACGGAGCGGACCGGCAAGGCGGTCGCGGAGGCAGTGCTGACCTTTCTCCGGCAGGGCCGCGCGGATTTCGAAATTCAGGAGATTTCCGCCCTGTCCGGCGTCCACCGCACGACGATCTCGCGACGATGGCCCGATCGCGGCGCGCTGGTGGCCGAAGCCATGGGCGCGCATGTCGGACGACTCGTGATCGATCTGTCGGGCGATTGGGAGGTCGATATAAGGCGCATCACCTGGGGTCTTTTCCGCTTCTTCGGAGAGCCGACCGAGCTGTTGATGAACCGGATGCTGGCGGTCAGCGACAATATTCTGTTTCATCAGAAGATGGCGGAATATTGGGCCCCCATCCTCAAAAAATATGAGGAGCCGATCCGGATCGGGAAGGAGGCTGGGTTGATTCGACAGGAGGTCGATAGTGAGATGATCCTCACCATGATTTCCTCGGTGCTGGCGGTTTATACCGCGCTGACGCGCCTGCGCATCGACCCGGATTTTCCGGATCGGTTGGCGGACCAGATTATCAGTTTGTGCCGTGCCTGAAGAGTGGCTCGCTTACATGAAGCCAGGGGCGTTCAGACCGGCGACTGCTGTTTTACGGGCGAGATAATAGCGGGCAGGGCGCATCCCTGCCTTCCTATTCATCGGGCGCCAGCGCATAAGAAAAACCCGGCCACTTCTCCGGTGGCCGGGCTTTCCTTCCTCCCCATAAACTCAATGGATTATGGCATCATCCGTCGTAGTCGCCACCAATATTCTGGTTGCGCGGCGGGGCTGCAGCCGTCAGGCGCAGGGCCTCCGCAGACTGGGCGATGTTGCCGATCTCATCGGGCATATCGTCATCGTCGATCCGAACCTTTTGCAGGTCCGAAACCAGGGCTTCCTGCAAATCTGCGGGAAGGACAGTCGATTCCGCGATTTCCCGCAGGGCGACGACGGGGTTTTTATCCCGGTCGCGCTCCAGGGTCAGCTCCGCGCCGCCCGAAATTTCGCGGGCGCGCTGGGCTGCCAGCAGAACGAGGTCAAAACGGTTCGTAACCTTGTCGATGCAATCTTCGACAGTAACGCGGGCCATCGGGCCTCCTGAAAAAATAGAAAATCCAACACTTGCTCTAACAATGGGACGTGGCCGAGTCAAGATTTCCTCCTTCCCGGCCGTTGCAATAATAGCGCCGCAAAGGATGTAGGATGCCTTGGCGCCCCTTAAAAAAGCGATGGCGCGGAGGCTCCCGCCGGGTCATGATGGCGCCATGACGCTGAAAGAGGAGGCCGGGGGCTGTTCGGACCGGCTGATATATGAGCTGGATGGAAACAGGCTGACCGTCAGCGGCAGCGGGCCGGACCTGCGCGATATGCTTGTCGCGCTGATCGACGGCGCGCGGGAGAGTTTGAAGCTCTATTATTATATCTTCGCCAATGACGGCAGCGGGCGTCTGGTGCTCGCCCGGCTGGTTCGCGCGGCAAGGCGCGGAGTGGCGGTGACGCTGATGGTCGATGCCTTCGGCAGCGGCGATCTTCCTCCCTCCTTTTTCGATCCGCTGGTGAAGGCGGGGGGGCGCTTCGGGTGGTTCGGAGCGAGCTGGTCGACGCGTTATCTCATCCGCAATCACCAGAAAATGGCGATTGCCGACGACCGGCGGGCGATGATCGGCGGCTTCAATATTTCCGATGCCTATTTCGGCATGCCGGAGGACGATTGCTGGCATGACCTCGGCCTGCTGATCGAGGGGCCGGAGGTCGGCGTGCTGGCGCAATGGTATCAATGGCTCTGGGACTGGGTCTCGTCCTCGCATCAGCGCTTCCGCCGTTTGAGGGCGATGGTGCGGGGCTGGCGTGATCGGCGGCAGCCCTTCCGCTGGCTGGTGGGAGGGCCTTCCCGGCGTCTCAGCCCCTGGGCGCATACCGTTCGTCAGGATCTCGACCAGGCGCTGCGGGTCGATATGATCGCCGCCTATTTCGCGCCCGGCAGCGGGATGCTCGCCCGGCTGCGGCGGGTCGCCGCGCGCGGGGAGGCGAGGCTGGTGCTGCCCTCCCGCTCCGACAATGCCGCGACGGTGTCGGCCGCGCGCCTGCTCTATGGGCCGCTGCTGAAGCGGGGCGCCAGGATCTTCGAATATCTGCCATGCCGCCTGCACATGAAGCTCATCGTGATCGACGATAAGGTCTATATCGGCTCGGCTAATTTCGACATGCGCAGCCTGTTCCTCAATCTGGAGATCATGCTGCGGATAGAGGATGCCGCGCTTGCTGCACGGATGCGCGGGTTCATCGATGAGCGCGCCCGGGTCAGCGAGGCAGTCGACTTTGCACGGCACAAGGCGAACCAGACGCCGTTGCGCCTGCTGAAGCGCTGGCTGAGTTACTTCCTCGTCGGCATCCTCGATTATAAGGTGACGCGGCGCCTCAATTTCTATGAAACCGGGCCTATTCTACCCCTTGCGGGCGGTGAAGACATAGCAGGGCGGGATGTTGCGCCATAGCCGCTGATGGCCGATGGCCGGGAAATGCGGGCGCAGCAACGGCAGCACGAATTTCGAATATTGATAGATGAGGAAGGCGCCTTGGGGTGAGAGGGCGCGGGCCGTCGCGGCCATGATATCCGCATCGATGCCGGGCGGCAGGGTGGAGAAGGGGAGGCCGGAGATCACATAATCCGCGGGCTGTCCCTCCGCCGCATCGGCGAGGATGGCCTCCACATCGGCGGCGGACCCATGGACCAGCTTCAGCCGGGGGTCGCGCATGCCGCCCCCCAGATGATCGATAAAGTCGCGGCAGGTGTCGATCGCGATGAGCCGCGCATCGGGACGAAGCCTGTCGAGGATCGGCCGGGTGAAGGTGCCCACGCCGGGACCATATTCGACGAAGACGGCAGTGGAGGCCCAGTCTACCTGCGAAAGCAGATGATCGATCACACCCGGCGAGGTCGGGATGATCGAGCCCACCATTTTCGGGGACCGCAGAAACTGCCCGAAGAATTTGAGTTTGTCGGCGAAGCTGTGCATCGACAGGGTGTTCTCTCTCGCAAATGAATAGGGACTATGCGGGTGGCGATCCGATCCGTCGCGGCTCTATCGCGCGCGCTGGCACAGCGAAAGCCCTATTGGTGCCTCCGCCCATCGCGGATTCAAAAAAAAGGGCCAACCGAAGTTGACCCTGTATAAGTTCATTAGGAGAGGATGCCTGAAAGGCCCGTCCTATGTGCGCTGCGGAAGGGTTTTGTGCAAATGCGAAGGGTTGTGTGACGGTTGCAAATAGTGCAACTGGATGGCTCGCGCCCCGACAACAGCCGCATTTATGCCGAGGGCTGTTGTGGTGCTTCGACAATTCGGGCATGAGAAACGCGTATACCCTACTTATCATGCATGAGGATGAATGCGGCGTTTGCCCCCTCTTACGGCGCTTGAGGCGTTTGTGCAGGTCGCCCGGCTCGGTTCCGTGAAAGCTGCGGCGGAAGAGCTTGCCCTGTCCACCCCTGCTTTGAGCAGGCGGATTCAGGCGCTGGAGCGCTATGTCGGCCGCCCGCTGTTCGAACGAAAGCATCAGGCGCTGGAGATCAACGCCGATGGGCTGGGGCTGCTGAACGACATCGCGCCTGCGCTTGATGCAATGTCGGTGGCGGTCGAGAAGCTGATGAACGGCGGCAACCAGCTACGGTTGCGGCTCGCCGTGATGCCGCTTTTCGCATCGCAACGCCTTTTGCCGCTGCTGGCGGAGTTGCGGCACGCCTATCCGATGCTGCACCTCGATATCGAGACGACGCCACATGCGGTGGCGCGTCTGGGCGAGGGGCTGGACGCCGCGATCGTGCTCGCGAGGGATGTCGATCCCGCGCTTTATGTGCATGATCTGGGGCGCGAATATATCTATCTGTTCGGCAGCAGAGAACTGCTGGAGCAGCATCCGGTGGCCCAGCCAGAGGATTTGAAGCGGCATACCCTGCTGATCCACAGGGACATGCCGACCATATTGGATGACTGGAAAGAAGGCGTGGGCTGCGACGATGTTCAGCCCATGGCCATCGACACTTATGACTCGGGGCCGCTGATGCTGGAAGCCGCCGCGCAGGGGCTTGGCATCGCGGCGATGCTGGCGAGCCATTACGATCATTCGCATGATAGCCGGCTGGCGCGGATCTTCGATAAGGAGGTCGAAAGCCCCTATCGCTATTTCTTCGTTTGCCGCCCGCGCGCGCTCCAAAATCGTGCTGTCCGCATCTTCCACGACTGGTTGGTTGGCCACAGAGTATGATGCTGAACGCATTTTTTACTTAAAATGCTGACTCGCTACGAAAATTTTTACCGATACGGCCGTATTGATGCTCAAGGCTAATGAGGATGAGCATCAGGGATGAATGCGCAGATAGGATTTACGCGGCGGATCGCAAATTGGGCGAAGGGCGTTTCGGTCGATGAGGAGGAGGCGCCTCCGCCTGCTCCGGCCAGCGCGCGCGAAAAATCCCGCAACGGATCAAGCCGTGAGGTCGAGCGACGGCGTCAACTCTATGACGATATCGGCTCTTTCCTCTTCGTCCATGATCTCGACCTTACGCCGGTTAATTTCGGCCTCGTGCTCGATTATCTCACCGGCAATGATCTTGAGATAGAAAAGGCGGTGCGGGCGATCCTTTCCGACCGGGGTCAGATCACCAATGGCCTGGCTGAAAAGATCATCGCCGAGCGGCATTCCAAGGAGTTGACCGTCGATGGGCTGAGCAAGATGCTTAGCTCGGTCGAAGAAAATCTGGACCGCTTCAATCTGCTCGCGACAGAATCCCGAGCGTCGGCTTCCAGCTATGGCGAGGCGTTGCAGGCGCAGGTCAGCGAAGGCGGCACCGATTCGCCCGAACAGCTGGTGAGTGCCTTGGTCGATCTCACCCGCTCGATGGTCGACAAGACCCGCCAGATTGAGGCGGAGATGCGCGAGAACCAGAAAAAGACCCAGGCGTTGCAACAGAGCCTCGAAACCGCGCGCAAGGCGGCGGAGCAGGATCATCTGACCGGCCTGCCCAATCGCAGAGCGTTCGAGGTGTTCCTGAAAGAGCAGGTGCAGGAAGCCGTCAGCAATGGGGAAGCGTTGAGCGTAGCGTTTTGCGACATCGATCATTTCAAGTCCATCAACGACAGCCATGGCCATGATACGGGCGATAGGGTGCTGCGCTTCGTGGCTTCGCTTTTTGCCCGTATTTCGGACGAAAAATGCCATGTCGCACGCCATGGCGGCGAGGAGTTCGTGCTGTTGTTCCGCGGCAAGAGCGTCAGCG
>CAYLKZ010000099.1:0-10915 GCA_964384275.1 uncultured Sphingobium sp.
GGCCACACCTTCGGCAAGGCGCACGGCGCGCACAAGGTCGAGGATTGCCTGGGTGGCGACCCCGGCACTTCGGCGATAGAAAGCCAGGGTCTGGGCTGGGCCAACAAGTGCGGCAAGGGCCATTCCGAGGACACGATCACCAGCGGCCTCGAAGGCGCATGGTCGGCCAATCCGATCGCCTTCACCTCGCAGTTCCTCGACAACCTCTACGGCTTCACCTGGGAAAAGCACAAGAGCCCGGCCGGTGCCTGGCAGTGGAAGCCCGTCGATCCGGCAGCGGGCAGCATGGTTCCCGACGCGCATGTCGCGGGCAAAACCCATGCGCCGATGATGTTCACCACGGACATCGCGCTTCGCGAAGACCCCGGTTTCCGCAAGATCACGTCGCGCTGGCGTGAGCATCCGGAAGAGTTCGCCGACGCCTTCGGCCGCGCGTGGTTCAAGCTGACCCATCGCGATCTCGGCCCGCAGACGCGCTATCTGGGCAAGGATGTGCCGAACCAGACCTTCGTCTGGCAGGACCCGCTGCCCAAGGCCGATTATGCGATGGTCGATGCCGGCGATATCGCGCAGCTCAAGTCGAAGATCGCCGCTTCCGGCCTCTCCACCGGCGAGCTGGTGCGGGCGGCATGGGCCTCGGCCTCGACCTATCGCGACACCGATATGCGCGGCGGCGCCAATGGCGCGCGCGTCGGGCTCGACCCGCAGCGCGGCTGGGCGGTCAACGATCCGGCGGAGTTGAAGAAGGTGCTGGCGGCCTACACCCGCATCCAGGCCGACTTCAACAAGGGCCGCAAGGACGGAAAGAAGGTCTCGCTCGCCGATCTGATCGTGCTGGGCGGCAACGCCGCCGTCGAGCAGGCGGCGGAGCGCGCCGGGCAGAAGCTGTCCGTGCCGTTCACGCCGGGCCGGGTCGATGCCACGCAGGCGCAAACCGACGTCGCTTCCTTCGCCTTCCTCGAACCCAGGGCCGATGGTTTCCGCAACTGGTATTCGCCCAAGGCCGATTTCGGTCCCGCGGAATCGCTGGTCGACAAGGCGGACTCGCTGGGCCTGACCGTCAAGGAAATGACGGCACTGGTCGGCGGGCTGCGGTCGCTCGGCGCCAATAGCGGCAAATCGGCCAATGGCGTTTTCACCAACCGTCCGGGCACGCTGTCCAACGACTTCTTCGTCAATTTGTTGTCGATGGATACGGTCTGGTCGAAATCGGCGAAGGCGCAGGGCCTCTATGAAGGCAAGGATCGCGCCACCGGCGCGGCGAAGTGGACCGCTACCCCGGTCGACCTTGTCTTCGGTTCCAATTCGGAACTGCGCGCGGTGTCCGAAGTCTATGCCTCCGAAGATGGCAGCGACCTGTTCCTCAAGGATTTCGTCGCCGCCTGGACCAAGGTGATGAACAACGATCGCCACTAAGGCGAAAAGGACCGGGGCGCGATTCCATCGGATCGCGCCCCGATCACCCCATTTACGGGCCGCATTTTCAGATGCCTGGATGCAGGATCATCAAATCTGAAATGCCCCCCGGGCTTCCAACAGCAGCGGGACACCGCTCCCGGCCCGTTGCCGTCGTTCCCCACTTGCCTGCCTTCGGAGAAAGCCATGACAAAAAGCCTGCCCGCTCTGATGGCCACGGCCCTGTGGATGGCCGCCACCATGCCCGCCGCGATGGCCAGTGGCGGACAGACGCGTCCTGTCGCCTTCACGGCCTGCGCCGCTTGTCATTCGACGGAACCGGGCAAAAAAGCATTTGGTCCCAATCTTTTTGGCATCGCAGGACGCAAGGCCGCGAGCCTGCCCGACTATAGCTACAGCCCGGCACTCAAGGCGTCGGGCCTCGTCTGGACCGCGCAAAATCTCGACAAATGGCTGACCTCGCCGCAAAAGGCGGTGCCCGGCACCAAAATGCCCTTTCCCGGCATTAGCGATCCGGTGAAGCGCAAGGTGGTCGTGGCGTATCTGCTCTCGCTGCAATAAGCAGCTTCAGGGCCGGGGCCGCGCTCCCTTTCCGCCCGAAGCAACGAGGGGAAGCACTCCGCCAAGCCTCTTTTCCACACAGCTATCAGCCCGGCCGGGTATCGATGCTCACCGGCCGATTTGCGCCACAATGCTGCGCGCCGCCTGCACATAGGCCGGGCCGCCGCACACCGTCCACGCCTGCGGAACATAGATGCGCGGAATAGCGCGGAGGGCGGGATGATGCAGCATTTCGGTGCCCTTGTCCCTTATCTGCGCCGTATCGGATTCCAGGATGATGAAATCGGGCCGCGCCGCGACCATCTCCTCGATCGAGAGTTGCGACAGGGCCGGGCGGCCCAGACGGGAGGCGAGATTGACCAGCCCGATGCGCTGCATCAGGTCATCGACCAGCGTGCCCGTGCCCGTGAGATAGCCGCGCCGCTGATAATAAGCGGCAACGCGCCCTTTCCCCGCCTTGGGCAGCAACGCCAGATCCCGATTCATCGCGGCGAGCAGCGCCTCCCCCCGTTTCGGATGACCTGCCGCATCGGCGACAAGACGGATCTGACGCTGGATATCGGCATAGCTTTCAGCGCTGCCCATATCGAGCGTGCGATATTGCCGGGACTTGATCGCGGTCAGCACCCCGCTGCCCCGCGCGGGCATGCCGACAACCAGATCGGGATTGATCTCCAATATCTCCTCGGCTGACTGCCCCAAGATGCGCAGCCCCCGCGCCTGCGCCGCCGCCGCCGACATTTCGACATTGGCCGCATGCGGCGTCAGCCCGGCGATCTGCGCCCGATCGGCAAGCGCCAGCAGATATTGATCGGTGCACAAATTGAGCGAGACGATACGCTGCGGCCGGACCTTCGCCACCGGCGCCGCCCCCGCCGCGATCAAGGCAGGCGCACCGCACATCAGCACAGCCGTTCCGCAGAAAAACGAAAAGGACAAAAAGGACTTTTTGATCGGCATGATGGCATTGGCCCCTAGAGTATTTTCGGGCCGGAGGGAAACGCCGTTCGGCGGCGTCTTGCCTTTTCCGTGACAGGGCGCGCGCATCAGTTTTCGGGAAAGCCGAATAGTGGTGACCCCTACGGGAATCGAACCCGTGTTTCAGCCGTGAGAGGGCCGCGTCCTGACCGCTAGACGAAGGGGCCAACAGGCGCCGGGGGCGCCCTTGGTGGATGACGCCCTTAGCGCCTAGGTTTTCAGGAATCAAGCCTTGTTATCATAACGCCGTGCCGGCCCGCGCCCGTCGCGGAGCAAGCATGGCCCTTGCCAACCGCATATCCTGAATGAAAAAAGGCCGGATCGCGCCCCATGCGCAATCCGGCCCCTTCATTTTATCGGATTATCGCCGGGCGATGCTTCCGGTCAGGCGGCGGCCTTGCGGCGCTCCGCCAGTTCGTCGTTCAGCATTTCGGCCAGCAGGAACGCCAGTTCGAGCGACTGCGCCGCGTTGAGGCGCGGGTCGCAATGGGTGTGATAGCGATCCGCCAGTCCCTCGTCGGTGATGGCGATCGCGCCGCCGGTGCACTCGGTGACATTCTGCCCGGTCATCTCGGCATGAATGCCGCCCGCGAAGCTGCCCTCGGCGCGATGCACCGCGAAGAAGCCACGCACTTCCGCCAGAATCCGCTCGAACGGGCGCGTCTTGTAGCCATTGGCCGCCTTGACGACATTGCCGTGCATCGGGTCGCAGGACCACAGCACCGGATGCCCTTCGCGCAGCACGGCCCGCACCAGCTTGGGCAGACCGGCCTCGATCTTGTCATGGCCGTAGCGGGTGATGAGCGTCATGCGCCCTTCGATCCGCTGCGGGTTCAGGATATCGAGCATGCGCAGCAACGCGTCCGGCTCCAGCGAGGGGCCGCATTTGATGCCGATCGGGTTGCCGATACCGCGCAGATATTCGACATGGGCCGACCCTTCGAAGCGGGTGCGATCGCCGATCCACAGCATATGCGCCGATGTGTCGTACCAGTCGCCGGTCAGCGAATCCTGCCGGGTGAGCGCCTGCTCATAGGGCAGCAGAAGCGCCTCATGGCTGGTGTAGAAGCTCGTCGCGCTCAACTGCGGGACGGTATCGGCGTCGATGCCGCACGCCTTCATGAAGTCCAGCGCCTCGCCGATGCGATCGGCGGTTTCGGTGAACTTCTGCGCCCAGGGGCTGCGGCCCATATATTCCAGCGTCCAGCGGTGGACCTGATGCAGATTGGCATAGCCGCCCTGCGCGAAGGCGCGCAGCAGATTGAGGGTCGCGGCCGACTGATTATAGGCCTGCACCATGCGTTGCGGATCGGGCTCCCGCCCCTCGGGCGTGAAAGCGATGTCGTTGATGATGTCGCCGCGATAGCTCGGCAGATCCTGATCGCCGATCGTCTCGTTCGGCGCGGAACGCGGCTTCGCGAACTGGCCCGCCATGCGGCCTACCTTCACGATCGGCAGCTTGGACGCGAAGGTCAGCACCACTGCCATCTGCAACAGCACGCGGAAGGTGTCGCGGATATTATTGGGGTGGAACTCGGCGAAGCTCTCGGCGCAATCGCCGCCCTGAAGGAGAAACGCCTCGCCGCGCTGGACCTTGGCAAGCTCCGCCTGAAGCGCGCGCGATTCGCCCGCGAAAACGAGCGGGGGATAGCTGGCAAGCTGCTTCTCCGCTTCGGCGAGCGCCGCCGCATCGCGATATACGGGCATTTGCAGCCCTTCCTGTTCCCGCCAACTGCCGGGCGTCCAATTCGCCGCCACTTGTATCACTCCTTGAAATGCACGCCATTTTCCGCGCGCTTTACCTATGAAATCCCCTATGGAGACTCCCCCGGCAAGGCAAGCCCCGCCTTGCCACCGCTGGCATAATCATATCGTCGTCCACCTTGTGGGCAAAGCGGACTCTTCCGATCATAGTGATCGAGCGAGGGATGATCGCCCCCCGATATGGAGAGCGTAGCGACGGATGCAAGCAGCGCCGCCTCAGCCCTCCACGCCGAAGCGGTGCAGCCGCAAAAGCTCGTCCTCGCCCAGCAGGATGTCGAAATGCCGGTCCAGCGCCTCCCCCAAGGCCTGCGGCGTCGGCAGCGGCAAGTTGCGCGCGCGCTCCCCATCACGCAGGCGCAGCGATCGCCCGTCGAGCGAGGCGAAGCCTTCCGCAGTGACGCGGTGAACCATCAGCAGGCTGGTGAAGGGCGTTCCGGGCCGGGTCGCCGTCCAGTGATTGCCTGTTTCCAGATCGCTGCGGAATACGGGATCGGTGCGGAATACGGGATCGGTGGTGAAGCTATATTGGCGCTGCCAGCGCACGGCTTCCTCCTCCGGCACGTCGAGATAGGAAGGCGCGCCCAGTCGGGCCAGCACCCAGCCATGCTTCTCCGCATGGGTCAGGCAAAAGCGCACGCCGTCCGGCCCCGGCCCGGTTTCGCCCTCTACCAGCGGCAACGGCGGGGTCAGGCTACCCCCGAAGCCGACATCGACGATCCATTGCCGCCCTTCCAGCGTCACCAGCTCGAACTGATGCGTGCGCGGCGGCGGCGGCTCATCATCGGCCACGCGCAGCCAGACCCGACCCATCAACGGCCGCCCCTCAAACCCCATCGCCACCAGCGCGCGATGAAAGAGCGCATTCTGCTCGAAGCAATAACCGCCCCGGCGGCGATGGACGAGCTTGTCGAAAATGACGTCGGGATCGAGGCTGACGCCGCGCCCCAATATTATGTCCAGATTCTCGAACGGGATGGCCCGGCGATGGGCCTGCACCAGCCGCGCAATGCCATCGACGCTCACCGGCGGCGGCGCGTCCAGCCCGATCCGGTCGAGATAAGCACCGAGGGGAAAGTCGCCTGCCTCAGTCGTATCCGCCATATCCGCTCACTCCAGCTTTATTGGCCGTCCTTCCCGGCGGGACATTCCCCGATCCGCTTGCCGTTGCTGCGCATCTTCATGTGCATGGTCATGTTCGACTCGTTCGGCCCGCCCATGCCTGCGGCCTGCATCTCCATCGTCATCTCGTAATTTTGCGCGGAATATGTGCCGTTGAGGATCACTTCCGCCTTGCCCTTGCCATCGGGGCTGGGGCAGCTCACCACGCCCTTGATCGTGCCGCCCGACATTTCAAAGCCGCTATAGCTGCACTTGCTGTCCTTCTGCGCGGTGAGGAAATCGGCGGTGGGATTGGCGGCCTGCTCTGGCGTGATGCAGGTCTTGACCGTGGTCTTGCGGCCCTTCATCGCCTCCATCATGCCAGCGGGCATGTCGTTGGGAGCGCCCTCGATCTTCACGTCGACCACCTCCTGCGTGGTTTCCCACTCGCCCGGCTGCATGGTGATCTTCTTCATCTCCTTGGCGACTTCCTCAACGCTCTGGTTCTGCGTCTTGTCCGGTCCCTTGTCGCAAGCGGCCAGCGCCATCAACGCGGAACCCGCTAGCACCGCCATAAGTCCGTTTGCCGCTTTTTTCGAAGATGATTTCATCGCAAATTCCTTTTCAACCCCCACGCCCGACCGCGCTTTCACGATCCGCCTGTTGCGTCATCGCACATGGCCTACCATATCAAGGTTCCATGTCCATCCAGATCCGCACCACCCTGGAGGAGCCGGAAACCGGCTCCGCCTTCGTCCCTCACCGCCCGGCCCGGCCGGACAAGGCGGAGGGCGGACGCGCGTTCAAGCTCGTCAGCGACTATCAGCCCTCGGGCGATCAGCCCGCCGCCATCACCGAACTGGTCGCCGCCGCCGAGGAGGGCGAGCGGGATCAGGTGCTGCTCGGCGTCACCGGATCCGGCAAGACCTTCACCATGGCGAAGGTGATCGAGGCGGTGCAGCGCCCTGCGCTGGTGCTCGCCCCCAACAAGATATTGGCCGCGCAGCTTTATGGCGAGTTCAAGAGCTTCTTCCCGGAAAACGCGGTCGAATATTTCGTTTCCTATTACGACTATTATCAACCCGAAGCCTATGTGGCCCGCACCGACACCTATATCGAGAAGGAGTCGAGCGTGAACGAGGCGATCGACCGGATGCGCCACTCCGCCACGCGCGCGCTGCTGGAACGGGACGATGTGCTGATCGTCGCTTCGGTGTCGTGCCTTTACGGCATCGGCTCGGTCGAGACCTATTCGGCGATGACCTTCTCGCTCAAGAAAGGCGATACCGTCGATCAGCGCGAGATCATCCGCAAGCTGGTGGCGCTGCAATATAAGCGCAACGACGCCGCCTTCGCGCGCGGCAATTTCCGGGTGCGGGGCGATAATCTGGAAATCTTCCCGTCGCACTATGAGGATAATGCCTGGCGCATCAGCTTCTTCGGCGACGAGATAGAGGAGATCGCCGAATTCGACCCGCTGACCGGCAAGACCGCCGCGAAGCTCGACTATGTGAAGGTGTTTCCCAACAGCCACCACGTCACCCCCGGCCCCACGCTCAAGCAGGCGATGGAGGCGATCCGCATGGAACTGGGCGAGCGGCTGAAGGAACTGAACGCGCAGGGCAAGCTGCTGGAGGCGCAGCGGCTGGAGCAGCGCACCAATTTCGATCTGGAGATGATCGCCGCGACGGGAGCGTGCGCCGGGATCGAAAATTATTCCCGCTTCCTGACCGGCCGCCTGCCGGGCGAGCCGCCGCCGACGCTGTTCGAATATCTGCCCGAAAATGCGCTACTCTTCGTCGATGAAAGCCACCAGACCATTCCGCAGATCGGCGCGATGGCGCGGGGCGACCATCGCCGCAAGGTGACGCTGGCCGAATATGGCTTCCGCCTGCCCAGCTGCATCGACAACCGCCCGCTGCGCTTCAACGAATGGGACGCGATGCGCCCGCAGACGGTCAGCGTCTCCGCCACCCCCGGCAATTGGGAGATGGAGCAGACCGGCGGCGTCTTCACCGAGCAGGTGATCCGCCCGACCGGCCTCATCGACCCCCCGGTCGAAATCCGCCCGGTCGAGGATCAGGTGCAGGATATCATCAACGAAGCGAAGCTGACCGCCGAAAAGGGCTATCGCACGCTCATCACCACGCTCACCAAGCGCATGGCGGAAGACCTCACCGAGTTCATGCACGAAGCAGGCGCGCGCGTCCGCTACATGCATTCGGATGTCGAGACGCTGGAGCGCATCGAGCTGATCCGCGACCTGCGGCTGGGGGTTTATGACGTGCTGGTCGGCATCAACCTGCTGCGCGAGGGGCTGGACATTCCCGAATGCGGACTGGTCGGGATTCTGGACGCGGACAAGGAAGGGTTCCTGCGCTCCGAAACCTCGCTGATCCAGACCATCGGCCGCGCGGCGCGCAATGTCGACGGACGGGTCATCCTCTATGCCGACCGCGTGACCGGCAGCATGGAACGGGCGCTCGGCGAAACCGGCCGCCGCCGCGAAAAGCAGATGGCCTATAATCTCGAACATGGCATCACGCCCGCAACGGTGAAGAAGCAGATCGGCGACATCATCGCCGACGTGTCCAATAAGGACGGCGTCACCGTGGATATGGGCGAGGACGGGCCGCAGCATCTCGTCGGCCATAATCTGCGCGCCTATATCGAGGAACTGGAGGGCAAGATGCGCTCCGCCGCCGCCGAACTGGAATTCGAGGAGGCCGCCCGCCTGCGCGACCAGATCAAGCAACTGGAGGCAACCGAACTCGGCCTGCCCGCGCAGCAACAGGTCGCAAGGCCCCTGGGCCGCGCGACCGAGGGCAAACCCGGCACGCGCAAATTGCGCTATGGCAAGGTGCAGAAGAAGGGGCGTTTCTGATCGGTGCACGCGGTGTTGAGGGCAGACTCTCCGCATTCTGCCACCTTTGCGCCGCCGCAATCGAGAATCGCCGATCCGCCTGCCGGGGTCGGCGGCGGACAGAAGAGAGTCGCGTCGGCCACGAACTGTCCGGGGCCTTCGCCTCCCCCATGCATCCGACCCTATCGACGGACGCCTGATGGACAGCGAGGAGCAGGCAGCCTCTCGCCCCTTTCACTCCATCAGGGGTCCGCCCTGCGCCAACACGGCAAAGGGTCGTTTCGCCTTTATGGGGTTGAGCGCGCGCACGCTCCGCGTCATAAGCGCCGCATGACCGGATCGACCATGGCTCGCACGGCCGCCGCTGTTGGCGGGCTTCTTCTCCTTACCAATTGCGTCAGCGCGCCGCCGCCTTCCCAGCCGCGACCGGCGGCTCCTCCCGCGGCATCGCCGCCTGCCGCACCGATTGCGAGGGACTGGCGCGAGTGGCCGGTCGCGCGCGGCGACTGGAGCTATCGCCCGATCGCCGGCGGCACGCTCGCGACGTTCGGCCTACAGGGACAAACAGCGGAACTTGCGATCCGTTGCGAGACGGCGACGCGCCGCCTGTTCTTCGCGCGCGCCACCGCCGCGCAGACCCGGCCCGGCGATCAGATGACGGTGCGCACGACTTTCGGAGACTTCCAGTGGCCGATCTCCGACCTGCCGACCGTGGCGAGCGAGGCGAAGGGCACCAGCGCGACCTTCGCAATCGCGATCCGCGCGAGCAATGACGCCGCGCTCGACAAGATCGCCTTCACGCGTGGCCGCTTCGCGATAGAGGCGCCGGGCGCCGCGCCGCTTTCCGTGCCGGGATGGGCCGAAGTGTCGCGCGTGATCGAGGATTGCCGGGGCTGAAGCCCCGCCTCCTCAACCGGCTTCAGGCCAGAACCGCATCTTTTCGCTGTTTTTGCAAGGACTTGCGCCCGGCGCGAGCGCCGCATGGCGGACGTGCCATTCTGCGCGGAGCAGGAAGTATGATTCCAAAAAAGAAAATTACAAGCCTTGATAAGGGCGGGGGTTTGACTCACATTTCAGATGTGGCCGGTGGTTTCAGGAGTGTCTGGTCGAAATGGGCCAACCTCTTCCGCCTTCCGGCGACACAAGGGCTTTAACAGCGCGAAAGGAGGTGATCCGATGTCTCATGGTTCAGCAAGGGGGTCGGACAAGTCCATTCGGGGAATGCGCGGCTGAGCGACGGCGCAGCGTCGCCTTGCCGGATTTCGGCTCCGGTCGCGCAGCCCTGACATAAGCTGCCGCCCGCGCCCTTCGGCAAGCCAGCGCGAACCACATTCCTTCCGATTATGGGGCAGCCTTTCCGGCCGCTGACCATGTCATGATGGGCCGTCGGAGCAGGTCTTCCTCTCCGGCAGCCCCTCTCATATCTCCCGCATCCGGCGACAAGCCATCACAGGATTGGAAAAGCCGGATGGGCTGGCCGGATAAGCCAGGCCGGACCTCATCTGGATATAACAAAGGCGCGAGCAGGCTGCCCGCGCCATGTTCTTCACAATATTGCCGGACTAAGCCTTGCGACGGCGGCGCTCCGGCCCCGTATAGTCGGTGTCCGACCCAGCGACCCGGCGATCATGCTGCATCAGCAGGCGGCCAAGCTTGCCGGTGGTCATGTTCACTTCCTGCGCCACGGCTTCCAGCGAACCAAGCTCTTCGTAAAGACGCTTGAGACGGGCTGACTCTTCAAAGGGGATAGGTTTCCAGAACATCGAGAGGGTAACTCCGTGCTGACCGACAGATTTTATTGTACCTGCGGAAAGTTTAGGAAAGGTAAAACGCGCCGCTGAATGCCCGCGTCCGGTCAGGGGTGTCGCCCGCGCGCGACCATCATCGCTCTTTCATCGCACTGGTTCCCCGGTTGGCAGATCGGCGGGATGCCCCCTTTTCTTCCCCCGCAATCCCTAAGAAAAAGCGGTTTCCTCGGCTCCGCGCGAGGGCTAGACAGGGGATCATGGTCGCGCGCTTCCTCGTCTTGCTGCTTCCCTTGCTGCTGATGTCCCCCCATCCCGTAGCAGCCCAACTCGCCAACCGGCCGATGCCCGGCTATGTGCGGGTGGAGCTTGTGACGTCGATGGGCAGCATCACCATCGCGCTCGACCTGAAGCGCGCGCCGGTGACGAGCGCCAATTTCCTTACTTATGTCGATGACGGCCGCCTCGACGGCACAAGTTTCTATCGCGC
>CAYLKZ010000100.1:0-10685 GCA_964384275.1 uncultured Sphingobium sp.
GCGGTAGAGCTCGGTATGCCCCTTCTGGCGGCCAAAGCCCTTGGCCTCGGTCACGGTGATGCCGGAAACGCCGACTTCGTGCAGAGCTTCCTTCACCTCGTCCAGCTTGAACGGCTTGATGATGGCCTCGATCTTTTTCATCTCATTCCTATCTTCAATCTTCCGGCACGCTTCTTCCGTGCCCGCCCACTCTGTTGCACTGCGCCATCCCGTCGGGAACATCGCCCCACCGATGTCTGATCCCCACCATGGCGGGCGAATGCAAAGCTCCGCCGTCGCCGCAAATCGAATCGACAAGGAACCTTCGGCCATGCGGGAAGAAAAGTCTATGATGCTTGAGATTCGGGCATTTTCGCCTTTGCGTGCCTGTTTTTTAGGCAGGGATGCAGGCTTTGGCGGGAATGAGGGGCGCATCGGCCCTTGTCGCCTCGATGTATGGCAGTTCCGTCCCGATGAAGATGCCTGTCCCCCCTTCGCCGCGATGCCCGATAAAGGGGCTGCGCCTTTTGATTATGATGCAATGCAGCAAATAAAATTATCGGCGATGCGTTATATTTCAAATTGTGGCGAAACTCTCTTTTGCGCTGAAGAGGGGCATCATATGATCCCTTTGCCTATAAATGTCTGGCATTGCCCCATGCCGGGGGCTTATGGAAATCAGCGTGGATAAGTTTGATGGAAAATAAAATGCAGGATGTGAAGGCCAGGGAAGAAAAGGCGGGAAGTATCTCCACCAAGCCGGACGTGCCGAAGGAAATCGAGGAGGCTATCCGTATGCTCATCCGCTGGACAGGCGATGATCCAGCGCGCGAGGGCTTGCTCGATACACCTAAGCGTGTCGCGCGCGCATGGCTGGAATATTGCGAGGGCTATAAGGAAGACCCCGCCTATCATCTTTCGCGCATCTTCCATGAAGTCGGCGGTTACGATGAGATCGTGCTGCTCAAGGGCATCCCGTTCCAGTCCCATTGCGAGCATCATATGGCGCCGATCACCGGGGTCGCGCACATCGCCTATCTGCCGGGCGATTATGTTGTCGGCATTTCCAAGCTGGCGCGCGTGCTTCACGGCTTCGCGCGACGCCTTCAGGTGCAGGAGCGGCTGACGGCTGAGGTCGCCGACTGCATTTGGGATAATCTGCATCCGCGTGGCGTGGCCGTGGTGATCGAGGCGACCCATGGGTGCATGACCGGACGCGGCGTGCGCACGCCGGACGTGGTGATGAAGACCAGCCGCATGATGGGCGTGTTCCGCGAGGATGAGAAGAGCCGCAAGGAAGTGCTGCGTCTGATGGGCTTTTCCTGACGATGCAGGAGGACAGGGGCGGGGCTCTGCCCCCGCTGGCTCTGGTAACGGGCGGGCATCGACGGCTCGGCGCGCGAATCGCTGCGGCGCTGGCGCATGCGGGCTATCGGCTGGCGCTGCATGGCAGCCATGACGTCGCGCTGGAGCCGGATCTGGCGCAAGGGTTGGCCGAAACCGGGGTGGAATGGCGCGGCTTCGTCGCCGATTTCGAGCAGCCCGAGACGGCGGCCCTGTTGATGACGGAGGTCGCGACCCATTTCGGCGCCTGCCCCGACTTGCTGGTCAACAGCGCCGCGGCCTTCGGCCAGGACCGGCTGGAGACGGTGACGGCTGCCGATCTGATGCGCCATCATGCGATCAATTGCGCCGCGCCGGTCTTGCTGGTGCGGGCGATGGCGGCGATCGATGGCGCGGAGGGCGGCAGCAATCGCGCGATCGTGAATATTCTCGATCAGCGGCTCGCCAATCCCCATGGCGATCAACTCGCCTATACGCTGTCGAAACAGGCGCTGGCCGGTTTTACCCGGATCGCGGCGAGGGAACTGGCGGGGAAGGGAATTCGCGTCAATGCGGTCGCGCCCGGCCTCACCATCGCCACGCAGGATTATGACGATGCGCAGATGGCGCGGCTGGCCGAGATGATGCCGCTGGGCCGCCTTCCGCTCCCCGCGCAGATCGCCGAGGCGGTGCTCTATCTCGCGCGGGCGCGGGCGGTGACAGGGCAGGTGATCGCGGTCGATGGCGGCGCGCATCTGGAAAGCTATTCCCGCGACTTCATGCATCTTTGATTGCGGCAGGGGGGCTGATCGGGCGTACTATTCCCGAAAAGGTTGCGGGAGAGCGTGAAGGCCATTTGGCCGACAGGCGGAATCCGGAAGTCTGCGCAGTGGTCGCCGCTGCGCAATGATCCGCCTTTCGCTTCATCCTGTTCGCGAAAAATGGCGGTTACAAGGAAAAGGCCGCGCAGATTGCTCTACGCGGCCTTTCAAATTCCCGTGCGCGGGAAGGGAAGGATCAGGCTTCTTCGCCCGCTTCCTCTTCCGCTGCCTCGACGGCGATTTCGCCCGGCTCGGCGTTCGGATCATAATCCTCGGTGAAGCCAGCTTCGTCCTTTTCGAACATCTGGGCCATCACGTCGACGCCTTCCTTCTGGAGGTCGGCTTCTTCCGGCGAGCGGGCGACATTCACCTGAATGGTGACGGCCACTTCCGGGTGCAGCGAGACCTTGACGTCGAACACGCCGAGCGTCTTGATCGGGCGTTCGAGGACGATCATCGCCTTGCTGACGATGGTGTGGCCATCGGCATGCAGCGCTTCGACGATGTCGCGAACGGCGACCGAGCCATAGAGGTGGCCGGCGTTGGACGACTGGCGGATCAGGACGATCTGCTGGCCGTTGACGGTTGCGGCTTCCTTCTCGGCGTCGGAGCGACGAGCGGCGTTGTCCGCCTCGATCTTCGCGCGGTTGGCTTCGAACACGGCCTTGTTCGCGTTGTTGGAACGCAGCGCCTTCTTGTTCGGCAGCAGATAGTTACGCGCGTAACCATCCTTCACGGTGACGATGTCGCCGATGGCGCCGAGTTTCTCGATCCGTTCGAGCAGAATGATTTCCATTGTTCAGCTCCTCACTTCACGATGTAGGGCAGCAGGCCCAGATGACGGGCGCGCTTGATGGCCTGGGCCAGTTCGCGCTGCTTCTTGGCGGAAACCGCGGTGATGCGGCTGGGGACGATCTTGCCACGCTCAGAGACGAAGCCCTGAAGCAGACGAACATCCTTATAATCGATGCGCGGCGCTTCCTTCGCGGAGAAGGGGCAGCTCTTGCGGCGGCGGAAAAACGGACGTGCCATAATGATGCTCCTCCTCAGTCGTTGTCGCGTTCACGGCGCGAACCACCGCCACGGCGGTCGCGTTCGTTCTTGCGCATCATGACCGACGGACCGGCTTCCAGCTCTTCGACCTTGACGGTCATGTAGCGGATCACGTCTTCGTTGATCTGGGTCTGGCGCTCCAGCTCGGCGACGACACCGGCGGGGGCGTCGATGTTGAGCATGACGTAATGCGCCTTGCGGTTCTTGGCGATCTTGTAGGCGAGGGAGCGCAGGCCCCAATTCTCGACCTTCGTGACCTTGCCCTGATTCGCCTCTACGATGGCGGTGGCGTTTTCAGCGAGCGCATCGACCTGGGCCTGTGCCAGATCCTGACGCGCAAGGAAAACATGCTCATAAAGCGGCATGATTGCTTGCTTTCTTGGTTGGCCGATCGCTGATGTCCGCCCCATGCGGAACACCCCTCCGGCTGTCGTCCTCTGATTTTCACGGGGCGGCAGGCCGCCACGCGAAGGCGGGCCTATGGCGGAAATCATGGCGGAAAGCAAGTGTGTGTTGCGTAACGCAAGCACATCGTTATGGAGCAGCGATAACCATAGTCTAGCAAGCAGGTCAGGGACAATCATGCGCGCATTCATCTTTCCGGGGCAGGGCAGCCAGTCGGTCGGCATGGGCAAGGCGCTGGCGGACGCCAGCCCCGTGGCGAAGCAACTGTTTCAGGAAGTGGACGATGCGCTGTCGCAAAATCTCTTCCGCATCATGGTGGAAGGCCCGGAAAGCGACCTCACCCTCACCGAAAACGCCCAGCCCGCGATCATGGCCAACGCCATCGCGACGCTGCGCGTACTGGAGAAAGAAGGCGGCCTTCGTCTCGCTGACAAGGGCGATGTCGTTGCAGGTCATAGCCTTGGCGAATATACCGCGCTTTGCGGCGTCGAGGCGTTCGACGTGCCGACGACCGCGCGCCTCCTGAAGCTGCGCGGGCAGGCGATGCAGGCGGCGGTGCCGGTGGGCGAGGGCGCGATGGCCGCGCTGCTCGGCGCGGATATAGAAAAGGCGCAGGCGCTGGCCGATGCGGCGGCGGAGGGCGAGGTCTGCACCGTCGCCAATGACAATGACCCGACGCAGGTGGTGATTTCCGGGCATAAGGCCGCGGTCGAGCGCGCGGTGGCGCTGGTCAAGGATTTCGGCATCAAGCGTGGCGTGCTGCTGCCGGTGTCGGCGCCGTTCCACTGCCCGCTGATGCAGCCTGCCGCCGACGCGATGGCAGAAGCTCTGGGCAAGGCGGCGATCGCCGCGCCGCTATTGCCGGTCTACGCCAATGTGCTCGCCGCGCCCGTCTCCGCGCCCGACGAGATTCGCGCGCGTCTGGTCGAGCAGGTGACGGGCCGCGTCCGCTGGCGCGAGAGCATCGCCGCGATGTGGGACGCGGGCGTCACCGATTTCGTCGAGCTGGGCGGCAAGGTCGTCGGTCCGATGGTGAAGCGCATCGCGCCCGACGCGAAGGTGACGAGCGTGATCGGCATGGACGATATCGAAGCCCTGCTGGCGGCGCTGTGAACCGATCCCCCCTCCTGCTGCAAGAGCGGGACGAGGGCGTCCTCACCCTCACGCTCAACCTGCCGGAGCAGCGCAACCCGGTTTCCGGCGAGGCGATGGTCGATGCGCTGCGCGAGGGGCTGGAGGCTGCCGATCCGCCGCACGCGACGCGGATGAGCAAGCGCCTGCTGCGGGAAGCGCAGACGGCGAGCCTGCCCACGATACTCGAAATGTCGGCGGCGATGCAGGGCCTTGCCCATGCGACCGCCGACAATCAGGAAGCCATCGATGCCTTTGTGGAACGCCGCCCGCCGGTGTTCCGGGGAGAATAGGAGAAAAGCCATGTTCGATCTTACGGGAATGACCGCGCTGGTAACGGGCGCGAGCGGCGGCATCGGGTCCGCCATTGCTGAAGGCCTCGCCGCGCAGGGCGCGCGGCTGGCGCTTTCGGGCAGCAATGTCGCGAAGCTGGAAGCCTTTGCCGCGACGCTCGGCGGCGATCATGTGATCGTGCCCTGCGATCTGTCCGACAGCGCCGCCGTCGATGCGCTGGTGCCGCAGGCCGTCGAGGCGCTGGGCGGCAAGCTCGACATTCTGGTCAACAATGCGGGCGTCACCCGCGACAATCTCATCCTGCGGATGAAGGATGAGGAGTGGGATCAGGTAATCCGCGTCAATCTGGAGGCTGCTTTCCGCCTCTGTCGCGCCGCCGCCAAGGTGATGATGAAGGCGCGTTTCGGCCGTATTGTGTCGATCACTTCGGTCGTCGGCGTCACCGGCAATCCGGGTCAGGCCAATTATTGCGCGTCCAAGGCGGGCATTATCGGCATGTCGAAAAGCCTCGCGCAGGAACTGGCGAGCCGGGGCGTCACCGTGAACTGCGTCGCGCCCGGTTTCATCCGCTCGGCGATGACGGAAGCCCTGAACGACGCGCAGAAGGGCGCGATCAACGCGAAGATTCCGGCGGGCGTGATGGGCGAAGGCGCCGATATCGCCGCCGCGGTCGCCTATCTCGCTTCTAAGGAAGCCGGCTATGTCACCGGCCAGACGATGCATGTCAACGGCGGCATGGCAATGATCTGATCGCGCATCCTCCTGCCTTTTCGTGCGGGGGGAGGCATAAAAGCATCCTCTTTGCCTCTTGCCTCTTGGGTTTCATCGCACTAGGGCAGGGACACAGCGGCGGGATTATACCCGTCCACATCGGTTTTTAAGTAGAAGGACCACTCATGAGTGAGACTGCGGATCGCGTAAAGAAAATCGTCATCGAGCATCTCGGCGTCGAAGCCGACAAGGTGACCGAAGACGCAAGCTTCATTGACGATCTTGGCGCGGACAGCCTCGATATCGTCGAGCTGGTCATGGCGTTCGAGGAAGAATTCGGCGTCGAAATCCCTGACGATGCGGCTGAGAAGATCGGCACCGTCAAGGATGCGATCGACTATATCAACAGCAAGCAGTAAGGCTGGCTGATCGGGGATGGCATCATGTGCGATGCGCTTTCCCTGAGTCGAGATTGAACAAATGGCGGCTTTCCCACGCGGGCATTTTCCGTGTATGGAAGCCGCCATTTCGATTTGCTTGGCATTTCGATTGGTTTGAAAGATCTTCGGGGTGACATGCCCCGCATATTGGGAGCTAGGATATGCGTCGTGTGGTCGTAACCGGCCTTGGCATGGTCTCGCCGCTGGGCAGTGATGTCGAAACCACCTGGAAGAATATTTTGGCTTCGAAAAGCGGTGCGGCCACGATCACCCGCTTCGATCCGACCGATTATGCCTGCCGCATCGCCTGCGAGGTGAAGCCCGCAGACCATGAATATGGCTTCGATGCGAGCAAGCGCGTCGACCATAAGGTCCAGCGTCAGGTCGATCCGTTCATTGTCTTCGGCATCGACGCCGCCGGGCAGGCGCTGGAGGATGCCGGTCTTACCGACATGCCGGAGGCCGACCGCCTGCGCGCGGGCTGTTCCATCGGTTCGGGCATCGGCGGCTTGCCGGGCATAGAGAGCGAATCGCTCGTGCTGGAGCATAAGGGGCCGCGCCGCGTCTCCCCGCATTTCGTCCATGGCCGCCTCATCAATCTGATCTCGGGCCAGGTTTCGATCAAATATGGCCTGATGGGGCCGAACCATGCGGTCGTCACCGCCTGCTCGACCGGCGCCCACTCGATCGGCGATGCCGCGCGCATGATCGCGATGGACGATGCCGACGTGATGCTGGCGGGCGGCGCGGAAAGCGCGATCTGCCCGATTGGAATCGCTGGCTTCTCTCAGGCCAAGGCGCTCTCCACCGGTTTCAACGACACGCCGGAAAGGGCAAGCCGCCCCTATGACGTCGACCGTGACGGCTTCGTCATGGGCGAGGGCGCGGGCGTGGTCGTGCTCGAAGAATATGAGCGGGCCAAGGCGCGCGGCGCGAAAATCTACGCCGAAGTCATCGGTTATGGCCTGTCGGGCGACGCCTATCACGTCACCGCTCCGCATCCCGAAGGCTCGGGCGCCTACCGCTCGATGGAGATGGCGCTGCGCAAATCCGGCCTGTCGCTCTCCGATATCGATTATGTGAACGCGCACGGCACTTCGACGCCGCTGGGCGACGAACTGGAACTGGGCGCGGTGCGCCGCCTGTTCGGCGATGCGCTTAGCGGCATGTCGATGTCGTCCACCAAATCGGCCATCGGCCATTTGCTGGGCGGCGCGGGCGCGGTGGAGAGCATCTTCTGCATCCTCGCGCTGCGCGACCAGATCGTGCCTCCGACGCTCAACCTCGATAATCCGTCGGAAAGCTGCAAGGGCGTGGACCTCGTTCCCCATGTCGCCAAGCAGCGGCAGGTGCGGGCGGTGCTGAACAACAGCTTCGGCTTTGGCGGCACCAATGCCAGCCTCATCATGAAGGCGATCTGACAGCCTCATGCGCCGCGCGGTCCAGATCCTGCTGGCTGTCATCGGGCTGGGACTGCTCGGCGCGGGGGGGAGCTTCGTCTATGGCTGGACCGCCGCAGGGCCTTCCGTCGAAGACGAAACCTTCACGGTTGCCGAGGGTGCTTCGTTCAAGGGCACGGCGGTGGCGCTCAAGCGGGCGGGCCTGATTCGGTCCGCCGACGCCTTTTACCTGCGCGCGCGCCTGTTTGGCGGCTCGCCGATGGTGAAGGCGGGCGAATATATGATCCCCAAGGGCGCCAGCAACCGGCAGATCATGCAGATCCTGACCGAAGGGATCGGCATCAACCGCTTCGTCACCATTCCCGAAGGCATGCCCTCGATCCTCGTCCATGAGCGGCTGATGGCGAATGACCAGCTGACCGGGACGGCTCCGGTTCCGGCCGAAGGCAGCGTGTTGCCGGACACCTATGCCTATGACAAGGGCGAGAGCCGCGCGCTCGTGCTGGCCCGGATGCAGGCGGCGATGAAGAAGGCGCTGGACGAGGCCTGGGAAAAGCGCTCGCCTCGCGCTGTCGTCAAGACAAAGGAAGAGGCGGTCACGCTCGCCAGCATTATCGAAAAGGAAACCGCGGTCGCGTCTGAACGGACGACGGTGGCGGGCGTCTACACCAACCGTCTTCGCGCCGGGATGATGCTGCAAGCTGACCCGACGATCATCTATCCGATCACCAGGGGCAAGCCATTGGGTCGCAGGATCAGGAAGTCGGAGATCGCGGCGGTCAATGATTATAACACCTATGCGATGACCGGTCTGCCCAAGGGACCGATCGCCAATCCCAGCCAGGCCTCTATCGAGGCGGCGCTCAACCCCAAGGACGTAAAGGCGCTCTATTTCGTCGCTGACGGCAAGGGCGGGCATATTTTCGCGGACACGCTGGAACAGCATAATGAGAATGTCCGCAAATGGTTTGAAATCCGCCGGGAACGCGGCGAACTCTGAAGATTTGCGGGTCCGGCAGGCATTTGGCCGCGGGATCGGCACGGACCGACCCCGCGCCTGACGCCTTCCCATTGCCTTATCGCCGTGAAAAGCCGGTAAAGGCGCTGGCACTATGCAAAAGGGGGGCATCGCCATGCGGGCAACGAGAAAAGGCGCGGCTTTTGGGGCCACGATAGTCGGCACGCTGCTGCTGGCCTCCTGCGCGCAGAAACATGGCGGCGTCCCGATACCCCCACCCGCTGCGCCGCCGCCGCAGACCGGCTCGACACTGCCGACGCAGCCCGATCTTGAGGCGATCTGGCATGTTCGCGCCGCGCTCAATGTCGGCGCGCTGACTTGTCGAGGTGGCTATGAGACGCTCGCCGCGGACTATAATCTGCTGCTCGACCAGCATGATGCGTTGCTCTCCCGCGCTTATGCGTTCGAGGAAAATCGCTTCGCCGAGTCCGAACTCGACCGCCATCTGACGCAGATCTACAATCGCTTCGCCAATCAACATTCGCCGCAGGGCTATTGCCGGGCGGCGCAAGCGATATTGGCTCAAGCCCGCGCCGCCGATGCCACCCGCTTCTCGATGGCGGCGCCCGAATGGCTCGCTGTGCTGGAGCAGGCGCTTTTGAGCGCGCCACGTTAGATCAGAGGCCAGTTCAGGCGAGCTCTACTTCCTTCAGCGGGCGCGATGGGTCGGCAAGCTGCGCCTGATCCAGTATCGCGCCGGAAAGGATATGCGCCTTGCCCTGCACATAATCCTTTACCGCATTGACGCAATCGAGCGCGATCAGCCTGCCATTCAGCAGATAGAGAATGGAGAAGCTGCGGCTCGCCAGAGAACCGCGCAGGATGGTCTGGTCATGGCCGGAGGAGAGGCCGATGGTCTGGAGTTTCAGATCATATTGGTTGGACCAGAACCAGGGCACCGCATCATATTCGATGGGACTGCCGATGATGTGCTGCACCGCGACCTTCGCCTGATCGTTGGCGTTCTGCACCGATTCCAGCCTGATCCTCTCGCCCCGCGCAAAAGGGTTGGCATGGCAGGCGCAATCGCCAATTGCATAGATATCGGGCAGGCTGGTGCGGCAACAATAGGCGTCCACATCCACCCCATTCCCGCCAATCGCCCCCGCGGCGATGAGGGGGCCTGTCTCGGGCACTATGCCGATGCCGACGATGATCATGTCCGCCGGAATGCGCGTGCCGTCGGTCAGGATCACGGCGCGGGCGGCGCCGTCTTCCTCCTCTATGCTCTCGACCATCGCATTGGTGCGCAGATCGACGCCATGGGCGCGATGTTCCGCCTCATAGAAGTGGGAAAGCGCCTCACCCGCGACCCGCGCCAGCACACGTGGCAGCGCTTCGAGCAGCGTCACCTGCTTGCCCGATTTAATGAGGACTGCGGCGGCCTCCAGCCCGATATAGCCGCCGCCGATCACGACCACCCGGGCGGTTTCAGCAAGACGTGCCCTGATCGCGTCGACATCCTCGCGCCGCCGGATCGAATGAATCCCGCTTGCCGTTCCGCCGGGACAGGTGAGGGGACGCGGGCTGCCGCCTGCCGCCCAGATCAGCCTGTCATAGCCGACCAGCTGGTCCTCGCCGATGCTCACCGTCCTGGCGACGGGATCGACCTTTCGCACCCGCTGGCCGAGCAGCAGATCGACCTGCTTCTCCTCCCAGAAGGAGCGGGGGCGGATCAGGATGCGGTCGAATTCCTTGTCGCCGGCCATATATTCCTTGGACAGCGGGGGGCGCTCATAGGGCGGGTCTTTCTCGTCCCCGACGATCGCGACGGTGCCGCCAAAACCCGCCTGACGCAAGAGCAGCGCGGCTTGCGCGCCGCCATGCCCGGCCCCGACGATCAGCACATCATAGGTTATCGCCATGCTGCTTGCCCCTATAATCTTGATCCTTCCGTTGATTGGCTCGGTTTCCGGGGGGATACAAGCACACAATTGGAGGAAAGCTGCATTTGCCCTGTTGACCCCGCAGACAAGCCTGCGTATAGCGCGCCAACCGCAAGGCGATGCCGCTGCGGTGCTCTTGGCTTTTCCGCTTGAACAGGCGCAAGGCAACGGGGCGGAGTAGCTCAGCTGGTTAGAGCAGCGGAATCATAATCCGCGTGTCGGGG
>CAYLKZ010000101.1:0-10468 GCA_964384275.1 uncultured Sphingobium sp.
ACACCGGCTGGAGAACCGGCGTGCCATCGCGCGAAAGCACCAGGATCATCCCTGCCTCGGCCTTGAGTTCGGCCGCGATGACGGGCGGCCGGGCCCGGATTTCCTGGCATTCGCGTTCGATCGCTTCAATGGCCGATTCGGCCGCAGCCACAGCCTCCTCGGCACTGTCCTCATCCTCGAGGATCGCCGCATGCTCGTCATAGGAGGCATCGAGTTCGTCGAGCCTCGCTAATTCGGCTTCGGTCAGCGGCGCCGGTTCGGCGGGAAGCCGAACCAGCCCTTCGACCAAATCGTGGCTGGCATAGGGATCGAGCGTGGGCATGACCCAGGCGAGTCCCTGCTCGGCGGCGAGGGCTTTGGCCTGCTCTTCCATCTTTGCAGCCGCGAGGCTTTCGAGCAGCGCGACATCGACCCAGGACTCGCTGTCGTCGTTGTCGAACAGCTCGCGCTCGATCCGGCCGCCGGCGGCAATGTAGGCATCGCGGCCGACAAGGCGCGCTCGCGGATCGCTGCCCCGGACTGTGCCGGAGAGGACCATGCGCCGGATGCTGTCCGGATTGGGCGCATAGTAGGCAGAGGAAACCTGCTCGAAGACACGGGCCTGGATGTCCTGATCAGAAGTTGCCCCGAATGCTTTGGCGATGTCGAGCGTGATCTCATCGGCGGCCAGTGCTTCGAACACGACCGGCGCAAGCGTCGCGAGACGCAGTCGGCCCTCGACAAAGCGTACAGTCAGGCCGAAGCGGCGCGCTACGTCCTCGACAGTCGCTCCGCCTGCGACAAGCGCGGCAAAGGCCTGGGCTTCGTCGGCCGGGTTCATGGCGAGGCGGTGGAAGTTCTCCGCAAGGCTGGTCTCGACCGCGGCTTCAGCACTGTCCTCGATCACGAGGCAAGTAACTTCGTAATCACGGGCGAGGATCTTTTCGTCCGCAAGCGCAAGCATCGCGCGGCGACGGCGCTCGCCGGCTTCAACCTCGAACTTGCCCTTGGCAGCGGGTTTGACGATGAGGTTCTGCAGCAGACCGTGTGCAGCAATGCTCGCTCTGAGTTCGGCATCTGCAGCCGGATCGCTGTGACGACGGACATTACGGGGAGATTGAACGAGCTTGTTCAACGGAACCGATTTGATCATGGGACACACTCCTGAATGTGAGCCCGGCGCATCGACCATCGACGCCCAACTGGCTCATTCAGGGCAGAGCCCACTCCCCTCTAGTACGTTCGCAGCAGATCTCCCGATAGGCACGGACAATGACGGATGGCGATGGTTGGGACTTTGCGGTCGTTCCCAAGCGACGTGTTCAACGGCAAGTTTTTCGCCAAAACCCGTCACTGAAAAGACGGCCGATTGGGCGTGGACAGCGACTAGAACAGGCCGGGAGCGGACTGGCGGCTTTTGGCGCAGAATGCTCGAAAGCCGCCAGCGCGCTTCATTCGGTGGAGCGGTATGGGTCATTCCGCTTCGTTTGCCAGGCGCTCCTCAACCTCGGTCACGAACCGCGACGGGATATTCTTACCGTAGACAAGATGGACCTCGTGGCGCGCTCGGGTGAACCCGACGTAAAAAAGCCGTCGCGCCTCGCGCAGTTCATTCGCGCTCGGATTGTTTCGCGGCAATCGGCCTTCTTCTATTCCCACCAGGATGACGACATCGAACTCGCGCCCTTTGGCGCTGTGAAGTGTCGAGAGGTTGATACGGTTAAGGCCTGAACCGATGCCGGCAAACTCACCCAGCGACAGGTCTTCGACATCCCCTTCCGGGCCGAGCCGCGCGATGAAATCGTCGAGCAAACCCAGATCGTCGTTGAGTGAACGCGCGCCGACCACATGCGGAGCGACGACCTCCGCTCGAAGCGCTGTCAGCCAGGCATCGAGTTGAAGGGTCTCATCCCGCCGACTCCACAAAGCGGCGGTCAATGTCCGCTGGAATTCGAGCCTGGCCGCGTCGTCAGTCAGAACCTCGTGGAACAGCCGCGAACCTTCGCCGATCACACGGCTAAGTCGCGGGTCACCGCTGCGCCAACCTCCGCAACACCACATCGCGCATTGTTCGAGCCAGCGTAACAGCCGGCTTGATCGCGGGTACAGTGCATTGGCATCGGTGCGGGTGACCGAATAGCCCGCATCGGCGGCGGCATTCGCGACCTCGTCGCCGATAAAAGCTGCCGGATAGAGCACGGCGATCTCGCAAAGGTCGAGGTCGGGGCGGCGCCCCCGGATCTCGGGGATCAGCTGTTCGATCAGATGGCGGGCCTGGCCCACATAGCTGCCGACGCAGGGATGGAAGTAGATCGTCCCCTCGTGCGCATCCTCGGGCGCACGATAGCCTCGCTCCTCGCCCAAGGCGTATTCAGACGCAGCAACGATCTTTGATCCGCAGCGATAGTTGAGACCGAGACGGACCGTCTCGACATCCGGGCGTTCGGATACCCGGCGCAGCAACTCGGGATGGGCGCCGGTAAAGCCGTAGATTGACTGATCGACGTCGCCCACCGCGAACAGCCGCATGCCGGCGCTAAAGCACAGCCCCATGACCATACCGTGCAGCGCGCGCCCGAGATCCTGGTATTCGTCGACGGCGAGTATCGGATATTTGGCGACAAGGGCCTTGCGAAGCCACGGGTTGGTCGCGAGCGCGCGAACTGCCAGCAAAGGCATGTCGTCGAAGTCAATCAGGCCCTGCGCCCGCAATTCGGCTTCATAGGCTGTCACGAGCCTCGCTAGCTGCGGATCAGCGGTATCGAAATCGGATTGCTCGCGTACAAGGAAACGGCGCCTATACACACCCATCCGGAAATCCCAGGTCTGCGGGTTCTCCGGTCCTTTGATGACTTTGGCATGGGCGCGCTCGAGCGCAGCACGCGATTGCTGCCGGGTGGCGACGGTGAACTCGTCCGGCAATCCGACCCTGGCCAGCTTCGCGTAGGGAAACAGAATCTGGGTCAGCGAGAATGAGTGGACCGTGCCGATGAAGACCCGGCCGCTTGGCGAAATGCCGAGGGCGTCAAGCCGCGTTTCGAGTTCACGAGCGCACTCGTTGTTGTAGGTGATGCAAGCGATACCGCGTGGCTCATCGACGTCTTCACTGAGCATGCGGGCGAGCTTTACAGTGAGGGTTTTGGTCTTGCCGCTTCCCGGACCAGCAAGCAGCACGCAGTTACCGGTGGTTTCGTATGCCTGCCACTGGCACTCGTTGCGGCGCAGGTCCTCTGCGCTGCGGAGATACAGCGCGCGGTTAGACAAGACCGATCACATGATTGATCGCCTTGGAAATATAGTCGGGCACCGGATTCCCGGAGACCCGGGTCGCTAGACGCTGCGCGAACCGGCCCTTGCCCATCTGCTCGATCATCTTGAGCAGGACCTTATGGTCGACGGTGTCCACATCCTCCTCCCACTCGCCGAGCAACGTCATGCGCGCCTGGCTGAAGCTATGCTCGCGCAGCGTCTCGATCATCTCCTGCGCATAGTCCCCGTCGAACAACTCGGTCTCAAGTGTGTCAGTGTTCACGAATATTCCGAACAGCTCCATTTTCTCGAAGGAATCCTTGTAGCTACCTTCTTCGATGTCGCTGATGACGGCATCGGTATCCTCGCCGTCCCGTGCCCCGTCGATCGTACGAACAAGGTTCAAGCCGCGATTATAAGCGCGAGGCACCTCGTTCACCTCGTCATAGTCGGTGATCACCGAGAACGGGATGCCGAGCGCGCAGAGCAGCTTTACATAGGGTTGAAAGTTTGTGCCGGCGACTGAGCAAACCGTGATACCGTGCTCGTCGAGCGAGACCTCCATTTCCCCAGCGAAGGTCGGGATCAGAAAGCGCTCGGCGTCGCCCTCAACCAAGATCACGCCCCGCGCGAAGACCAACTCGGCGCGCGTCACGTCCAGATAGCGTTCGAGGTCTTCGACATCGTCATCGGAGAACTCGGCCGACGCTGTTGAATATCCCTTAGTTCCGGCCCCCGCCTGCTCACGCAACAGCAGCAGCGAGGTGAGCGGCGCAACACTTGCAATGTGGGGGGAATGCGTGGTCAGAATCACCGTTAGCGGCTGGGCATCGGCATCTTCCTCACCATCATCATGATCAGTTTCGACGATCGTCTCGAACAGATGTTTGTAGACGAGGCGCTGAAGATGTGGGTGGAGATGCGCCTCCGGTTCCTCGATCGCGAGCAGCGAGTGATCGCGCTTGTTAGAGTCGATCAACCGCTTAAGGTCGAGGAGCTTGAGGGTCAGGAAGATCAAATTCGCAGAGCCGAGACTGGCATCGGCAATGCCACGGCGTCCCTGGTCAATCAGCAGCCGGATCTGGCGGTTGATCCGCGCGGCATCGGTCGCCGAGAAGCCGAGCGATGGATTCACATTCTGTTTTGGACCGCTCATTGCGAGGAACAGTTCGGCTATCCGCTCCTCGAGCGACTTGACCTCGGCGAATCCAAGAACCGCGTTTGATGCCTCCGAAATTTTCTCGCCGATCGCTGCCAAAGCATCAGCATCGATTCCGACGAACGCGTCCTCGACCAACGGCCGGAGGGGCGAGCGGCGCCAAGCTGCGAGATCTCCCTCGGCATCTCGCAGTGCAGGCAGGATGTCCATCGTGATCCGTCGGCGCAGGTCGTGGCCGAAGCGTTTGGCTTCGTCCTCTCCGCCGAAACAGACGAAGGAGAAATCATCATCGCTCGTCGGCGCGTGCTCCAGCCCTACCTCAGGCCGCAACTGGTAAGTCAGCCGCACCGTGTCGGCATCGTCGTCAAGGCGAAAGTCGGTCAGTACCGCAAGGACGTCGAGGTCGTCCTCGAAATCCTTGATCTCTACCGTGACGGTGATCCTGGAATTCTCATCGATCGCGTCGAGGCCGTCCCAGAAATCGGCCAGACCCAGTTGCCGGCTGCTGTCAGGTAGGGAGGGATCAAAAATGAGCCGAAGGGCGTAGAGGAGATTGCTCTTTCCTACCCGGTTCTCGCCTACGATCACGAGGTTGCCGCCAAGTGCGACATCAAGATTCTGGAAATTACGGAAATTCTCGATCGTAATGCGTGATAAGTGCATGGTGCCCCCTCCCTCCTTTGAATTCACCCTATACACATATTCGCATCGCCTCGGCAGCTTTGTCCGCCCCCCCATCGGCAGCCTTTGTCCAAAAGCGGGTGTTCCTAGTGGCTGATTTAAGCGACTAGGTCTGGGCCGGTGCCAGTCCTATTTAGCTGGCGGGAGGCACCTGCCGCTCAATTCAGATAGCCCTTCAGCTCAAGCTATTCCGGGAGATCGGGCTCCAGCCAACCGAGCGGGACAAGCGCGTGATCGCGCCATTGCTCGGCAAGTACCACGTTATCAAGGTCACCCCATACATCCTCGTCGGCATGGTCGAGGACGATAACCTGAAGGCGTCCGTTGGCGGCTGCCACCTGCTCCCCGAGCAACGCGAACACTTTACGCACCGCTTCGACGTCTTGGTCGCGCCACGTCACTGGATCGGCTTTTTGATCGCCGGCTGTCCGGCGTGGAAAATAGACCTGGCTAGGCTGATCGTAGATCAGCAATCCGGGAACGGGGTGATGGGGCAGCGACAGGAAAAATGTCTGTAGCGCGAGGGTGAGCGCAACGTGATAGGCAAGCCAGTTCGCGCCGCTGCCGATCTCCCATAAATAGTCATCCCGGGTGCCGCGGATCACCTTCACCGTCAGGTCCTGGATCATCAGACGGACCGGCGCTTCGGGCCATTCGGCATCGAGCCGCGGTATCAGACGACCGGTGGTCGCTTCGATGCTGTCGATCGCATTGCGGAGCTTCCGCTGGATCTCGCCTTCCGAGACCCGCCGCTGCAATTCGGCAATCTGCGACTTGAGCACATCAATCTGCTGACGAAGTCCGGCGGATTGATCGGTCTTGTCGTAAAGCTCGAGCGCCTGTTCCAGCCGCCCAAGGAAACGCTCCATCCGGTCGAACCGGTCGATCGCCTGCTTAGCCTGCTGTGAGTTGCGCTCCAAAAGCCCGATCTCACGCTTGATCTCGTTCAGCCGGATCAGCGAGGTCTCCGCATCTGCACGCAAACGGAGGATCTCTTTGTCAAGCGTATCGGACACACTGGGATGGGTTCGCAGACGAACTTCGATCGCAGACAGCGCGTCGCTCAGTTGTTCTACCTTCTCGCGGCCGCCTTCACCAAGCATCGCAACGACGTCCTCGGGGCGACCTTCGGGAACGAGTTGTTTGAGCCATGCGGAGATCGACAGGCGATCCCGCTGGATCCGCAGTGCGCTCCCGTACGCGTCGCTGCTCTCGATCAGACGACGCAACTCGCTCAAGCGCTGGCGACGCTGTGTCAGTTCGGCGGCGACCTTGCTCTCTTCGTCGCGCAGTTCGCGCAACCGCACTAGGGCAGCGTCGATGCCGGCAATGGTCGGATGTGCCGCCTCGCTATTGGACGCGACAATCCCGCGCAGCAGATCGACGATGTCGGGCCATTCGGTCGGGATTACCTGATCTGACGGCAGCAGCCCGAATTCGATAGCCTGACGGATCCACGACGTCGCTTCCAGCCTCCATGCATTTCCGGCCGTCACAAGCGCGCGCAGGTCGATCTCACGGCGCCGCAAAATCCGGTTCAACCGGTCAAGCTCATGGCGTGCCTGAAGAACCTCGGCGGTCACAGCCTGCAGGATGTAGGGAAAAATCGTCTTCAGCTTGTCGCGATGCTCGCTGGTATCTGCCTTGAAGAACATGACGTCGGGATTGGCGACGATATTCTGCGGCTGAAACGTGAACGCCATGAGATCTCGAAAGCTCGGACGCGACTGCGAGGCGGCGTCGGAATCGGGATCGAAACCGAGATTGGTGAGGCCGGCCAGGCGGTCGAGCATCTTCTTGACGTTGCCTTGGGTAGTATCCTTACCCTCGATCCGGTGCGGAACCTCGATCGTGTCAGCCTCGATCAGGACCATGTCGCCGGTGCTCTGCTGATCCCCGGGCTCCCTGCGCGCGAGCAGCTTCTGCCCTTCAACCGTGTCGATCACAATGCCGAACCAGCTGCAATTCTCGCGAATGACGCCGACTGGGATCGCGCATTTGTCGGAGGCGAGGCAATAGTCGATGATCGGAATGACCGCGGATTTGCCAGTCTTCGACGCGCCGCTGATGACGTTCACGGCACCCGGATGGAAATCCAGCTCGCGGGGCTTTTCATCGGTACGTGGCCAGAGGATCAACTTGAGGAGCTGGAAATACATTAGAAGTCGATCCTCAAGGTTGAGGCGATCTGTGGAAGGCCGAGCTTGGAAAACCAGTAGCCGATCTTGTCGGCAGCGCTCGAAAATCCTTTCAGCCGTTCAGGGATGGAGGGCTTCTTCACATCGAGAAGATCGAGTGGATATGCGTGCAGCAGTGCGGAGCCATGGTCGATGCGAATGAGCCGAGATGTCGATGCGACTCCAATCGACTGGAGGCTGAGCTGCCTGAGCAAACGCGCGCGCGAGTGAAGTTCGACAAGGACCTCCCGTTCACGGTCGAATTTGGCGGTGAACAGGGTTAGGCCGGATGCCTTTCTGGTCGACGCGACGGCGTCGAACGTCTGCCGGTGGAGCAGCATCGGCAGGACGAGGAAAGCGAGCAGGAACGGCGCAGCCTCGGCGGCACCGTCCTCCTGATACCCCAGCGCGAAATTCCAGATGAGATAGGCGCCGATGGCAGGGTTCTGGATAAGTTCGAGTTCGGTGAGGTCTGTGCTTGCAAAGGCCGTCATTCAGGGGTTTCTCCCAGAAGCGATTGATAGTCCGCGTGCCAGCCGAGTCGACGGCGATCGGCCAGATCGTTGAAACTCCCATGGACGAAATGCCCGGGCACTACCCGCCCTTCGAGCGGGGCCTGATGCTGCGCGCACTGACGGTAGACTAGCCGCCCCTGAACCGGTGCCGACCGGTCGGAATGAAGATCTGAGACATCGCCCCGGATCATGCCATGACGCCTAACAAGATCGTCGTCCCAGGTATCAAGGCTGCCGGGAAAGATCACGCCGCGATCCGCCCAGTCAGCCTTGTCAGCGGAAGCCCGCAGATAGTCGCTGACGGCACGCAGGCGCTCTTCGTCATTGGCTTCGACGAGCTCAAGCTGCCGGATGAAGGTCGGCCTAGTTGAGGCGATGTCGGACACCAAGTCGTCGCTTGGCGCACCGCCGAACGACGTGAGCAAGCCAGGCATATTGTTTTGCCGGACGAACGCGTGAAAATCGCGCCGGAAGGCGTCGGCATCCAGTATCGGACGCTCGCCCCGCTGAATGAGACGGTCGAGCGCCTGCTTGGCCTGTCCGATACCGGACTTAATGAGGACGTCGATTTGGTTCTCGCTGATGACCGGTAAGAGAACGGCCCGGATCACATCGAGGGGATCTGCCCCTTCCGACTCCAGCGCAAACCGCGTCACGATCGCCATCTGCTGTTCGGCAGGCGCATCGAGAAACGGCTGAAGATGCTCGGCGCAACTAGGCACCGTCTTCAGTTTCGCCAGCTTGGTCCGAACGACCTTCAACGCAGCCTCGGCGGTAGCGACATCGTCAGCCGCCGACAGCGCTTGCACGAAATCACCCTTTTTCTGCGGCGTCACATACAGGCGATAATTGGTAAAGCCCGCATCGATTTCTTTGCCGACGATCATGGCGCGCCAGTTCTCGAACGCTTTCCAGAGATCGCCAGCCCAGTCAGACACTGGGTTTTGGCGGAGTGCACTCTTGGTCTGCTCCAGCAACAGCTGGCCGTCCGCATGATGGACCGCAACGTCGTCCTTGAACTCCAGTGATACCTTAGCGCCTTTCGGGCTTGTCAGCAGATGATAAAAGACCCGCACTGGCTGCAAGGCAAAACCTAGATATTGCCCCGGGGCGCTGTGCTTGGCAGGTTTCGTCTCCGCATTCATCAGTTAGCCCCCTTGTCCGCCATGCTGTTGAAGTCGCCGTTCGAGGTCAAGAGAACATGGCTGATCTCGGTGTAAGTTTTCCCGACGTGAGCTGTAACCATCTGCTTGCTTCGACTAAGATCGAGCCTTGGCCTATCGAACCTCGCGAACAGCGACAGAAATGGCGCTTGCGGGATTGATCGAACCATTGCTGGACCCCTCACAGGTGCGGACTGCTGTCGGACTGCTCAAGAAAGCTAGAATAGCGGGTATCGGCAAGAGCGGCCGTTCTGGCGCGGGCTTGGAACAGCTCCACTTGGGTCGGTCATTGCCATTCCAGCCTCGAAGTCGGTAGCGTAAATGGACTCGCTCAGCAGCGAGCACTATCGTTCGCCGTGATGTTCTATCTCCAATGCACCAGTAAACTGCTTGATCGGATCAAGCCCGACATTTCTGTTCCCGGGCAAAGCGACACCGCTCTGGGCAACTGGTATGCCACCGTCCTTTTCTGGAAGCCGCAAGTGGCTTTGCTGGTTTCTGAGCGTACGCTGCTTCCCGTTCTTATGCCGCTGGCCCCAGCGGCCACGCTTGCTCGAAGATTCCCTGGCCAGCTCGCGCTCGTCTTGAAAGAGCACGGCGTCTCATCCGAATTCATTGCCCAGGAAGTCTGGCGGATGGACAAGGTCCAGTATGCCAAGACAGCGAACCGGAGCGTCGTCGGAATTCTCAATGAGTTCGTTCGCCAAGCTGAGTTCTGGCTCGCCGCCTATGCTTATCAAAAGGGCGACGATGATGACCTCTTAGCGATTTCGGCTAAGCTCGCGGAGACCCCATGTAGCCCGTTATACAAGGGGCCGATTTCGCCGGACAAGGCCCTCCACGAACTCGTGAAGGCTAGTTCGCAGATTTGAGTCTGCTGGCCGGACACTGTGCTCAGAGATCCTTCAGCACTCGGTCGGAGGCCCAACTCATGCGGTCAGACGGGATCGGGCGGCAAATCGACAATCCGGAAGACAGCGCCCGATCCGGCATCACGAACCAGATCAACGCGCGCACCATCCCAGTGATAGTCGAGGTGCCGCCCCTGTAGGGGGTTCGACGCGCAGTCCGGGTAGAAGAGCGCGACGCATTCCCCACCGGGATGTCGGATGCTCGGGTAGGCAATCCCGTTCGATCCCGCGCCCCTGAGGTGCCGCGAGACTGCTTGGGATGCCGCGTAGCTGTCGGGGTCGAGCGCCGGAACCGGCTCCCCCGCCCGAGTTCGGAGATCATGCAAGTCTGCATCGACTGCCATGACGATTTCCCGGAACTGCGAGGTCCATCCAGCCCCTTCCTTTGTCCGCGCCATGAAGCGGGCATGGTGGTGGATCGTCTCGAACAACGCGGTTTCAAACCGGTCGCCAACATAGAGCACGCCGTAGCTGCCATCGGTAAAGCGACTTGGCCGGTCGGTGCTGACATGTGTGAATGGCGCCATGAGGTAGGAAGCGCCGTTGCCGCCGACGCGTCGGTCGACTGGAACGAGGTCAAGATTGCCAATCGTCGCCATGATGCGAGGATTGGTCTTCTGCTCTGCCGAGATCA
>CAYLKZ010000102.1:0-10243 GCA_964384275.1 uncultured Sphingobium sp.
CGGTCGAACCATTGCGCGCCAAGCGGCCCGGTCTGGAAGCCGTCGAACTGGTTGCGGACGGTCAGTGTTTCTCCAGTTGCGTTGACGGTGATGAGGAGGTGAGGGGCTTCCGTCGACCGGGAAAAGGTGACCTGATCGAGCGTGAGGCCTGGACCGAAGACGATCGTGTCCGCCTCGTCGACCAGGCTCAAACCCCCGAGGCCAACCTTGACGTCCACGTAGCGGCCGCGCTCGTCGATGACGTCGTTGCCGCTGCCAATTCCCCAGTGATAGCGATCGGCACCGTCGAGGCCGATCATCAGGTCGTTACCGGCGCTTGCATAGAATATGTCGTCGTCGCCAAAGCCGAGGATTTCGTCGTCGCCCTCGGTAGTGGCCTGCGCGATCAGAAGCTGCTGCAGTTCCTTGTTGCCCCAGTTGTCGCCGTAATCGCTGAAACCGAAGATCTCGATCCGGCTGTTGAGCGCGAGCTTGTCGTTGTAGCCGAGCACCGAATAGGCAAATTGGTTCTCGATCAGCACGGTCTGGCCATCCGTGCCGATTGAAACGAGGAGATCGTCCCCGCCTGACCCGGTGCGCGAGAAGACGAGGTCTTCAGGCGCGATATCGTTGCCGAATATCAGCATGTCAGCCGCGCGAAGGAGCGGCGTGGTCTGCTGATCGCGGATGACATCCTGCCCGTCGCCGGCATGAATGACGTAAAGATCGGCGTCATCACCACCTTCCAGGCGGTCGTTGCCGAGGCCTCCGATGAGGACATCGGAATGCATGGTGCCGATCATATGATCGTCGCCGCTCGTGCCGGTGCCGACGGCCGTCATGATCTGCGGGATTTCGAAGACGGTTCCGTCGGCAAACTGGATGTCCTCGATGCCTTTGTTGCTCGAAAGCAGGACGTCAGATGAAAGCGGTGTGACCGGTGCGAACTGGCCCAGGATGCGAACGGTTTCCTGCGTCGCGATGACGGTGATGAGGAGGTCGTTGCCGTCGCGCGTGAGGCTCACATCGTCGGGGTTAAGGAAGGCAAAGCGAATGCGGTCGCCAGCTGCTTTCGCTTCCACATCGTTGATGATCACCGCTCCGATGTCGCGGCCAAGGATATAGACGTCCTGACCCGATCCGCCCACGAGGCTATCGGCCCCGCCGCCTGAAACGTAGATCGCTGTCCCGCTCGCACCGCTGCGCGAGAGCGTGTCCGAACCGGACGTGCCGATCCGAAGATTCTCGATGCCCAGAGCGCCGGCGAGCGCACCGAAATCGAGCGGCTGCGTGACGCCGTCCATGGCCCGTAGCAGCTGCGCGGCGATAAAATCGGAACGCACGAGATTGGCGTCCGTCCGGCGCATACCATCTGCCATGGCGCCCAGAAGCGGAGCCCAGCTTTCCCATTGTGCGAGGGCGTCGACAGGATCGCTCGAGAGGTCGGAAAGCAGCTCTGCGTATAGATCGGCCAGCGCCGTGGGCGTGTCCGCGACGAGGAGATCGATGTCGGTCCGGTAGGAGATGCCCTCGAAAGTGTCAGCCAGCGGGCCCTGAACAACGAGGCGCAGGGTCAGGCGCTGGACCTGGTCGGCCCAGAGTGCTTCCATTTCGGACAGGTTGGTCGTCTGGACATTACCGCCGGTGTCGCGCGGCATGAGTTCGTAGCCGCTATACTGCTCAAGGAAGGCGAGCTTGCGGGCATCGAACCCGTTCGTACCAATGGCGGTAGCGGCAACGCTGTCGACGCCGGCCCACCGGTAGAGGATATCTTCTGCCTCTGCGCTGAGAATGGAAAGATCGTTGATGGTGAGGGCGACGAAGTCGGACACCATGCCTTCGAGCGTGGCATCGCCCGTCATAGCGAGGCGCAGGTTCTTGATCTCGCCGAAGCCGCGCAACTCGGGGAGAGCGGCAGCGGATGTGCTCGCCGTGCTGTCGCCGAGCCAGCGCGTGGCAGTTTCGCTGATGGTGAATGCGACATCGGCGATGCCGGCGGTAGAACCGTCGGAGCGCGTGAAGCTGCTGGTCCTCACGATCTGGTTGCCGGCCACTGCGGTCGGCTCGGTTGGAGCGGTGCTGGTGAGGGAAATGGATACGATGCCGAGGTCGGCGAGCGTGTGCAGTTCGCCCGCGTCGGAAACGCCATCTTGGTTGGTGTCGCGCCAGATCCTGAGGCCGGCATAGATCGCATCGGCGGCATCGATCACGCCATCGAGATTCAAATCATAGGCGCCGAGCATGGCGAAGCCGGAGGTCGTTTGATTGCCGAACAGCTCGGTGATGCCGTCGATCTTGCCGTTGGCGTTGAGATCGAGAGCGAGAAGCCCGTCGTCGGGCCGGACCCATCCGGTGCGTTCGCCGAAGCCGTCATTGTCGAACTCGAAATAGGCGCGGCTGTTGCCCTCGGTGGTCAGTTCGTAACCGTCGCCGTCGAGATCGAGCACCAGCGGATCGAAGCCGTAAAGGCCGACACCGAAGCCTGCTTTGAGCGCCAGGTTCACATATTGCTTGAGGTTTTCGAAGGAGAAGTCGTCGGCCCATTCGTGCTGGAACACGGTGATGCCGGCGGTGCCCACACCGCTGTCGAGATCGAGACTATAGTCCTTGATGGCGGCGGTGCCACCATGACCCCAGCCAAGGCTCATCACCAGATAGCCGTCGGCCGAGCGCTGGAAGCTGGCGAACTTCATGGTTGCGACATCTACGAAGAAGGCGGCGGCGGTGAGGATCTGCGACCCGATCACCGGGAAGCCGCTCATGACGGTGCTGAAGGGCGCCCAATAGGCGGTATTGCCTTCCATCCACCATTGCTTGGCGCCGCCGAAGATGGTGATGCCGCCGTAGCTCACGCTGTCCTGGGTGTCGCCGTCCTCGATCCAGGTGTTAGCGCCGACCTTGAAGTGGTCTCCGCCTTCGCCGCCGTACATGTGGGTTTCCCACCCGGCGGCCTGAAGGATGTCGTCACCACCTCCGCCAATGAGCGTGGAATAGCCTTCGCCATTCGCGGCGCTGCCGCCATTGCCGATGAGATAGTCGTCGAACGCTGTGCCGGTGACGGAATTGGCTCCGCTGGCGCGCAGGCGCACGTCGGCGCTGGCCGTGTGGATCAGCCCCCAGTCGTAGTAGTAGTTGACGGTCTGGTTCGACGCGTCGCGCAGATCGACCCGCACGCCGACATCGGCGCCGACGAGGCCGAAGAGAGTTGTCGCGCCGTTCTGGATCCCAACGCCGGAGAAATCGAGCATATCGGCATTTTGCGCGAGGGGAGCGGCGCCGAAATCGACATTCAGGATGCCCATCGGCGCGCTCGGACCATCAGGCGCGCCAAGTTTGTCGACGCTAACGGTGTCGGAGAAGCCGGTCAGGACAATGCGCTCGATATCGATGGCGCGATCGGTGTCTCCTTCAAAGGTGAGCTCAAAGGTCGACCGTTCGGTGTCGTTGGTGGCGTCGATAGCCTTCAACTCCAGGACGGCACCGTGTGTGTATGCGTCCAACTGGAGGTCGATCGTGTCGTAGCCGGCGCCGCCAGCAAAGAAATCGCGGCCCGAGCCACCGATGAAGGTGTCATCGCCGAAGCCACCCGCGAGAATGTCATCACCCGCGTCACCGATCAGCGTATCGTTTTCGCCACCGCCGTAGATGAAGTCGTTTTCCGCCGAACCTGTGATCGTGTCCTGACCGTCGCCGGCAACGAAGAGCGAGAGGCGCTCCGACGAAGCACCTGACGGTCGATCGGGCACAGTGCCGGTGAACGAGCTATTGGAGATCTGGAAAGCGACGCGGTCGATCAACTCAGCAGTAGATGTGACTTCGATTTCGTTGTTCTCGGCGAACCAGCGTAGACCAGCTTCGAGGTCCGAGCGAATCTTGACGACTACGGGATCGAGTGGATCGATGTTGATCGATAGACGAGACAGCGCGCGGTTGATGAGCGTTTCGCGACCGAGGATGCTGGCATGCTCCGCACCCTTTTCCCATAGGGTATCGGCGAAATCGATAGTCAGGACTTCGTCATTGTTAGTAAGCACGCCAGCAAGCGCTACGGAATCGCTTGCTTGCTCGACCTTCCCGATAGCCAGTTTACCGGCATATTGGACGAGAATCTCTGCTATCGCTTTTGCAGCGGCGGATATGGTGCTTGAAGCATTAGGAGCAGTAAGTGCGCGGCCCAAATCTCCCGCGTCGTCGAACAGCGCGTGAATGCCTGTGTCTCCAAAAACCAGCACTCCACTATCAATCGCCGAATATGCAATAGCATCGCGCATCGCGCCGGAATAATCGTGGGAACCCAAGCTTTGCGGAAGGTTTGGCGTATTGTCTATCGACTCGCCTCCGGCTTCCTTGCCAACATCTTCATTGAAAAGTGCGGGGACGAAATATTTCGCGGCGGCCTTCCAACTCTTGTCATCGAGCCGGTCGCCGAACATGGTCATCACGATCAGGTTGTTGGCGTGAGCCTGACCGACCGCGTTGCGGCCGGTCGCGGTCAATTCGACATCAGAAGGCAGCCCTAGGTAGTCAATTCCAATACCAACATTGAAGCCAAAAACATCCCGGCTGAAATAGTCGAGCAGGTTCTGGTTCATTCGGCCATTAGCAGAAATCGCATAGGCCTTGGATCCCGCGGCCAAACCATTGGCCCATGCACCCGCTCCCCCATGATGCAGTGCCGTGCCATAAAACAGGTTCTCAACTGGATCATTGGGATGAATCAGATTATAGGCATAGTCGGACAGGGCGTCTTGATAAGCCTCGTCGCCTGCCTTTCCGAATGGCATCGGATCGAAATGAACTCCCGGCAAATTGTAGATGTCTGCAACTAGGCCGGACAGACCTGCACCGAGTGAATGGCCAGTCACCGTTATATTGTTGGTCGTGCGCGTACGCGGATCGACGTCGTCGCCTGCGACCGCCTTGTAAAACTCCACTGCAAGGCTTGCCTGCGGGCCGTAGGGATGCCCAAATGCTACCCCATATCCGTTTGTGATATCTTCATCTGTCGGAATATACGCTAGGCCGAACGTGCCTATTCGGCCGAGGTAGTTAGCAAATGCAACACCCGTGCTGATATTATCAGAGCCGCGATAGGCGATAATCGTCTCGCCGTTCAAGTTGTAGGAGATTGCGTAGAAGCCGGCTTCTAGGGCTGCTTGACTGACATCTTGCGCTTTGATCTTGGCGTTGCCGATCTGCTGATCGATTTCATTCTTAACGGCGGCAGAATCAGATGCGCTGAATTTAACTCTCCGACCATAACCACGATTGTAGGAGTCCATCGATAGGATCGCGAGGAACAAGTCGCGGCTTGTAATCATTGATCGCCCCTTTGCTGAAATGAGAGCACATTCAGGCTGTTAGAAAACTCCTGAGAGTCATTATATCTGTGACCATCAAGCTGACGGTTATAGAAACGCTTCAGCCAACCCAAACGCTTATCAATACGCATTTCAACTTCTTGGTCGGTTGCCTGTATTGTGATACGTTTCAGAAAGACGCCTCGTCCAAATACTTTGTCGAGCGCTTCAGGATCTACTCGTTCAACGCTTTTCGGATTGTTCAGATCGCGAAATGACACGAGCATGGGGAGGGGATCGGTAATCGGTTCCTGAATCACTGGAACTTTGGGCCAGAGTTCGTGCGGCCCGCCCTTTGGACCAATGCTGCGGTCCAGCACCCTGAAAATTGTAGATACACCGCGACCCGCGTAATCCTGGTCGCCATCTTGGCCCGTCAAAAGCGCAAACAAGGTTCGCCCTTCCGGAAAATCTACGGCAACCGCCTCACCGATCAGCTGTAATTGGGGCCTGCCTTCGCCAAACATAAAGCCGCCACTGTCGCGATAACGCATCTCCCGAACGGTGTAGCCCGTCCTCACGCCTTCGGGCGTCTCGACCTCGACCGTCATTTTGTATCGGAACTTCTCGGTCGAATCGCAACTGGATATCAAGAGCGTGAGCGAAAGCAGAGTTGCCGAATGTGCAAGGGACCGTCGCGTAATCACGCCGCTATCTCCCAGGTGCAACTCGGCTCTGTGGGTGTAGGCGCCGAGTTGCAGATCGATCGTGTCGAAGTCGGCCCCGCCTGCGAAGAAGTCGCGGCCCGTTCCCCAATGAATGTGTCATCGCCGGCGCCGCCAGCGAGGATATCGTCGCCCGCGCCTGCGATCAGTATATCGTTATCTCCGCTTCCATGAATGAAATCGTTTTCCGCCGAACCTGTGATCGTGTCCTGACCGTCGCCGACGACGAAGAGCGAGAGACTTTCGGATGAGGCGCCAGCAGGCCGATCGGGCACAGTGCCGGTGAACGCGCCATTGGAGATCTGGAACGCGACGCGGTCGATCAGCTCGGCGTGGTTCGTGACCTCGATCTCGTTGATGTTGGCAAACCAGCGCAGGCCGGCTTCTAGATCGGAGCGGATCTTGACGACCTCAGGATCGAGCGGGTCGATGTTGATCGCCAGGCGCGACAGCGCGCGGTTGATCAGCGTTTCGCGGCCGACGATGCTGTCGTGGGCAGAGCCTTTGTCCCAAAGATCCTCGGCGAAGTCGATGGTGAGGACTTCGTCGTTGTTGGTGATGACGCCGGCAATTGCGTCAGCATCGCTCGCCTGCTCGACCTTCCCGAGCGCGAGCTTGCCGGCGTATTGAACTAGGATTTCTGCGATCGCGCCGACGGATAGCGCTAGGCTGTTGGAAGTGTTGGGGGAAGCGATTGCTCGACCGAGATCGCCCGCGTCGTCAAACATTGCCCAGATGGCCGTATCGCCGAAGGGCTTCTCTCCTTCATCTATCGCGCTGTAGGCGATGGCGCGATCAATGACTGCGACTTCATCTTGGGTACCCACAAGTGCCGTCGCGCCAGGTATTGAAGTCGCCACGTCCGGGCTGTAAAATGCCTGCCAAAGCTCACTAGCGACAGGCGCCCAGTTCTGATTGCCATAGATTTTATTCCACAAAAGCACGGTATGAAGCGCCATCGAGTGGAGTTCGACCAAACCCAGATTATCGGAATCTTGGCTTTCAAGGGCTGCGACATGCGTTGATTGAGCGCTGCGATTGGTTGTCAGCAATTCGTCCGTCACCGCAAACGCAGTGATACCAGAGCTGTTAGGGAGGTATATTGGTCCAGCACCATATACGATTGTGTCAAGGCCTACTATGCTTCCGATCAATGCAGCGTCGTGGGTTGCTGCAGCGGAATCTTCGAACGCCATGTTTGCAAATATTACGGCTTCTTGACCGTAGAGCATCGCAGCATAGCCTGCGAGCCCCCCTCCAAGAGAATGACCTGTGAGCGTAATGTTGGCTGCGAAAGGATCGGCATTTGAACCCGCCACATCCTGATAGAATTCGATGGTTAGCCTTGCTTGTTCGGTGAGACCGCCCGTGATTGCAAATGGCTGTCCAGCTCCAATTCCGTAGGACCAAAAATCGAGGCCGCCTTCAAAGCCGGAGGATGGATTTAGGTTATCCGTTCCGCGGAATGAGATGATCTTTTCACCATTCCACTCATAGGCAATGGCGTAGAACCCCGCCCCTACCTCATCACTGTTCGGATCAGTATCGGTTTGAGCATAGATGGTTGCGTTTCCGATCGTTAGGCCGATCTCATTTACGCTATGATTGGGGTCAGAAGATGTTAGCTTAATGCCCTGATCGTAACCGCGATTGTATGAGTCCATTGCAAGAATGGCAAGAAACAGATCACGGTTCATTATCTTTCTCCAGACTTAAAGGAGCCGGTTCCAAGGTTGTCAGCTAGTTCATGTGTAAGTACCGCGCCTTTCCTTCCACTTAGGCGCAAGCGCTCATTCCGATATTGCTCCCACCATTTGAAGCGGCCCTCAATTCCTGTTGTCACTGGCTCATTCGTGAGCTGCACATTGATATGGCGCAGGACGTAGCCGGAACCTAAGCTCGCCGATAAATTGCGAGGATCGACAGCTTCGACTGTTCCTGGATCGTTGTAATCCCGAAATACCACTAAGATCGGTTGCCCCGAAGATGTGGAGGAATGAGCGTCAATATTTCGAGGTATCAGTGGGAAAGGACCTTTGGGCGTCATTCCTGACGTAATTCGTTGAGCACTCTCAACCCAGTCATTCTTCCATTCCGGATCGAGCGCAGCTTGAGTCAGCTGGCTGTCTGGAATTAGGGCGAATAGAGTGCGCCCGTTAGGCAAATCCACGGCAACCGCCTCGCCGCGTGTACGAATTCTACGCTTGGCAGAAATATCACCTAGATCGACGTTGCTTTTGCTTACGATCTGCTCGTGGACAGCGAAGCCGGACCTCACACCCTCTAGCGTGTCAACCTCAACAATGATCTTGTAGCGATAGCTGTAGTTCGAGCTAAAAATCCCGCACGCGCCGAGAAGGGTTGCCGAACCGGCGGCAAGAACCCCAAGTACGTTCCTGCGCGAGATCATGCCACCGCCTTTTCGGGCTTATTGTCGTTTGCGATACGCGCACCCGCATTGCCATTGTCGCCTACACTGCCGATCAGTGTATCGCCAGGCGTACCAAGCGGACCTCGCGTCAGGCTGATCGCTTCGAGAAGAGCGGCCTGGATCGCACCATTGCGGGCGGCCTGAAGAAACTCACCCTCGGTGAAATAGCCACGAATTGTGTTGAAACTTGCGGCAACTCCAAGAATATCCGCTCGCACCTTCGCCGAGACGTCATAAGGCAGGTTGTCGAAAACAACTGTATTGGTATCAGTCGTGGCATTGATGAAACCCGCGAGACCGCCGCCAAGAGAATGACCAACAAGGGTGACATTGTTGGCAAACTCTGTGGAGGTTTTGCCAGTTACCGCCTTGTAGAATGCAGCTGCGAGTACTGCTTGGTCGGTCGCAAGGTCGAAGATCGAACCAGGCGCTGCACCCAGAGCGATACCATAGCCGTAGCGAGCATCGCTGTTCCCAGCCCCTTTTGCGGTCTGATCACTATTCGTGTCAGTTCCACGGTATGAAATTACAACCTCGCCAGTAGAGGTGTTCGTATACGCAATGGCGTAAAAACCTGCGTCAGACCAATTGTCCCGTTCGCCTATGTTGAACTGGCGGATCGAGAAATCGCCAATATGGCCTGCTTCATCCAAGCCCCTTATGCCACTGCCATACCCTCGGTTGTATGAATCGAGAGAAAGGATGGCATAGATCAAGTCGGCGCTAGGATCGTTGGCCATCACTCAATCTCCGTTGAAAAAAGACGCTTAAAATCCCCAACAGGTATGCCGTCTGGGTGGAACTCAGGGCCAATTCCCATTTGATAAACTTTTGGAAGCCACCCTATTATTTTCTCGATACCGGTAGTTAGACGATCATCGGTCGTTTCTAACCGTATCCACTTTACGCCCAGTGCTTCAGCATCAACCTTTTCCACGGTTCTGGGATCGCTGATGTCTCGGAACCGCGCCATCAAAGGCCAGTCAGCTTGCTGCAACACCGCCTTTGCCTGCCCGGGTTCGCGGCCTAGTCTTTGCACAGAAGATAGGAACGCGCCGGCATCGCTTGGCACTGCATTAGGGTCGAGTGCCTTGGTTATCCGGACTGGCAGGAGTGTCGAACTTGGCTTCACCGGCTGCAAGAGCACGAATACCGGACCTTCTGGCAGATCGAGTACGACAGCTTCACCTTGTAAACCCACACCTCCAGCATGCTCGTGTGCTGTTAAGGCTACAGATTTCATCGCGTTGACTTGCAACACTCCCGATCCGCTGCGCGGACCTTGTGGCGTCTCAGCTTCAACGGTCATTCGGAACCGGTAGCTACTGCTACGGTCCAGCAGGCCACATCCCGTGACAAGCGCCGAAGCGCCAATTGCCAGAACACCGACCGCGGCACGTCGCGTGATCATGCTTCTGCGCTTTCAGGCATATTGTCATGTATGATGGCAGCCATTCCTCACCCTCCATCGGCGCGCTACATTACAAAGATGATCCTCGCGCCCGCATCACTGGCCTCAATTTGAACTCGTTCCCGCCTGGCGAAGGAGCGCGCAAACAATCGCCGCACGATTGCCCATTGGCAGATGGGCGATGCGCTGGAGACTTGCCACTCACTATATATCTGGATGCCACCGGAACGTAAGAAAGCAATAGAAAGAATTGGAAATTTGGATATTCATTTTTGTTCTTCCATATAGGCAGCAACTATAAACATCTATATCGGATTGAAAATATCCATTGGGTCCGATATTTAGGCGCTGCAGGGGGTGGGTCTTCCTCAAGCGAAGAAGTCGACGGGCCTTGTGG
>CAYLKZ010000103.1:0-9982 GCA_964384275.1 uncultured Sphingobium sp.
TCACATAGGGCTGCCTCTCGCCCGCGCCGACCGCGAGGATCATCGCCTGCGGCGGATTGATGACGGCCGCAAACTGCTTGATGCCCATCATGCCCATATTGGAAATGCTGGCGGTGCCGCCCTGATATTCCTCGGGCTTGAGCTTGCCGTCCCTGGCGCGCGCGGCCAGATCCTTCATCTCGGTGGAGATGGCGGCAACGCCCTTGGCATCGGCGCCCTTGATGATCGGGGTGATCAGCCCGGACGGGATCGACACCGCGACGGAGATATCCGCGCGGCTGAACTTCAGCAGCTGATCGCCCGCGAACTGCACATTGCACTCCGGCACCTGCATCAGCGCGATGGCCTGCGCCTTGATGAGCAGATCGTTGACCGACAGCTTGACGTCGCGCGCGGCAAGCGAGGCGTTCAACTCCGACCGCAGCTTAAGCAGCGCGTCCAGCCGAACATCGACGGTGAGGTAGATGTGCGGCACCTGCTGCTTGCTCTCGGTCAGACGGCGGGCGATGGTCTTGCGCATGTTGGAAAGCTTTTCCGCAACATGCGGGATGCCGAAATCCTGCGCAGCGACGGGTGCGGCGACAGGGGCGGCCGACGCGGCGGAGGCCGCTGGAACGGAAACGCCCGCGCCATCGACATCTGCCTTGACGATCCGGCCATTGGGGCCGGTGCCCTGGATGCCGGACAGATCGACACCACGGGCGGCAGCGATCCTGCGCGCGATCGGCGTGGCCTTGACGCGATCGCTGGAAGCGGAGGAAACGGCAGGCGGGGCTGCGGGCGCCGGCGCAGAGGCAGGGACCGGAGCCGAGGCCGGCGCGGGTTCTTGCTCAGCGGCGGCAGCCTCCGAGGGCTTCGCCTTCGCAACAGGAGCCTTGACCGACGCGGCATCCTCGCCTTCTTCGGCGATCAGGCAGATAGCGGCGCCGACCTTCACGCCCTCGGTTCCTTCCGCGACGAGGATTTCGGCGATCACGCCTTCATCGACAGCCTCGAATTCCATCGTCGCCTTGTCGGTTTCGATTTCTGCCAGCAGGTCTCCGGAAGAAACGGTGTCGCCCGGCTTCACGAGCCACTTGGCGAGCGTGCCTTCCTCCATCGTCGGGGAAAGTGCCGGCATTTTGATTTCTATAGCCATGGGGTCTGGCGCCCTTCTTTCGAGCGGTTTAAACAGGAAGGGGCGATGTTTGTCTCATTCAAGGCGAGGGTCAAGGGTCGCATCCTCAAAATCGACGCAAAAATGCATATCTGGCACATTATCGCGGGGGTGGAGCGCAAATGAGAACCTATATGGTTATACTGGATGAAAGCCCGGAGGCGGAGAAAGCCCTGTTCTTCGCCGCGCGGCGGGCCGCCAAGACCGGCGGCGGCGTCCGGATCGTCGCTCCCATACCTCCCGCAGAGTTCGTCCAGTGGGGCGGAGTGCAGGCGACGATGGAGGAGGAAGCGCGTCAGCGCGCCGAGGCACTCGCCATGGGGCTGGCGGGAACCTTGATGCAGGAATCCGGCATCCGCCCAACGATTACGGTGAAGACCGGCGAGCCAATTCCCATCGTCCGCGCGATATTGGAGGAAGAAGGCGACATCGCCGCGCTGGTGCTGGGCGCGGCGGCAAGCGGGGCGCCCGGCCCCCTCATCGCCCATTTCACCAGCGTCGGAGCCGGGAAAATGCCTTGCCCGATCATGATCGTACCCGGTTCGCTCAGCAATGAGGAGATCGAGCAGTTGAGCTAGAGGCACGGCAGGCAGGCACTATCCATAGGCCATACGGGCAGATGCCATCGACCGAATAGCACGGCTTGTTAAGCGGCGCGCCTCCTCAAATTCCGAAGGATCAAAGGCAGTCCGGATCGTTCCGGCCCAACGGCCTGGACACCAGCCACCCCTTTGCTCACCTTTTCTTGTGCTTGCCCCGCGCGCTGCCGATATGGCGGACATTAGCCGGGCGTCCGCGCCGCTGGACCGGCCTCGCCCTGCTCTTGCCTCCTCCGCCCGGCCCCCGATCCGGCCCCCTGCCCGGCCCGCGCCCCCCGCCCGTCGGGAGGAAAGCTCCCCCCTCCGGCAACTCGAAGCGCAGCGCGCCGGATACCGGGTCCGCCTCGGCCAGCCGCAGCTCGATCATCTGGCCCTGCTCATAGCGCTCACCGCTCCGCTCGCCTTCCAGCGAGCGGTCGCTTTCGTCATAGCGGAACCGCTCCGCGCCCAGCGTCGAGACCGGCACCAGCCCGTCGCCGCCCAGCCCGTCCACCGTCGCGAAAAAACCGAAGCTCTGTACGCTGGTGATCCGCGTCAGCAGCACCTGCCCGACATGCTCGGAGAGATAAGCCGCGACATAGCGGTCCACCGTCTCGCGCTCAGCCTCCATCGCCCGGCGCTCATGCTGGCTGATGAGTTCGCCCACGCGCGCCATATGCTTGTAATCCTCCTGGCTCAGCGCGGTCGAGAACGGCAGCCCGATGGGGGCAGCGGGCGCGGGCATCTCCAGATCGAAGGCGCCCACCAGCGCGCGATGCACCAGCAGGTCGGAATAGCGGCGAATGGGCGAGGTGAAATGCGCGTAGCTGCCCAGCGCGAGCCCGAAATGGCCCTGATTTTGCGGAGAATAATAGGCCTGCGTCTGGCTGCGGAGAATCTGCTCCATGATGACCGCGCGCGATTCATGCCCTTCCAGCCTGGCGATCAGCCGGTTGAAGGTCGCGGGCGTCACCACCTGCCCCAGCGCGAACGGGATGTCATAGGTCGCCAGATATTCCTTGAGCGCGACCAGCTTCTCGCGTGAGGGCGGCTCGTGCACACGATACATGACCGGCGCCTTCTGCTTTTCCAGCGCCTTGGCCGCAGCGACATTGGCGGCGATCATATAATCCTCGATCAGCCGATGGGCATCGAGCCGCTCGCGCACCGCGACACTCATGATCCGGCCCGCATCGTCCAGCACCACCCGCCGCTCCGGCAGGTCAAGCTCCAGCGGCGCGCGATGATCCCGCGCCTTTTCCAGCACCCGCCAGCAAGCCCAGAGCGGCTTCAGCGCCGTCTCGACCAGATCGACGCCGTCCCCGGTGCGCAGCCGGTCGCGGCGCGCCATCTCCTTGTTAGCGAAGCTCTCATGCGGCACCTCCTCGGCGGGCTGGCCCGCCTCGGCCGCATCGATGGCCGCCTGCGCCTCCTCATAGGGGATGTTCGCCGCGACGCGGATGATTGCGCGGGAAAAGCGGTGAGCCTTCATCTTGCCGCTGGCGTCGAAAACCATGTGGCAGGCCATCGCCGCCCGGTCTTCATCGGCCCGCAACGAGCATTTGTCCGACGACAGGGCATGGGGCAGCATCGGCACGACGAGGTCGGGAAAATAGACGCTGTTGCCGCGCTTTCTCGCCTCTCGGTCGAGCGCGCTGCCAGGGCGGACATAATAAGAGACATCGGCAATGGCGACGATCGCCTTATAGCCGCCCGGATTGCCGGGGTCGTCATCCGGCGCGGCCCAGACGGCATCGTCGAAATCGCGCGCATCGACCGGATCGATGGCGATGATGGGGAGGTGACGCAGATCCTCGCGCTTCTCGGCATGGAGCGGCAGCGCGGAGACGGTGCGCGCCTCCGCCTCCACCGTCTCGGAGAAAATATGCGGGATGCCGAATTTATGAATGGCGATAAGGCTGAAGCTCTTGGGCGCGAACGGATCGCCCAGCACCATGACGACGCGCGCCGTCACCTTGGGCGGCCGCCCGCTCGCCTCGCATAGCACAAGGTCGCCGACCCTCGCCTCGCCGATATCGGAGATGAGCGTCTGGTGGCGGATGCGCTTGTCCACCGGGCTGAGCCAGAAGCGATCCTTCTCGCCCAGTTGCACCACGCCGAGCAACTGTTCTTCGCTCTTGGACAGCTTCTTCATCGGATGGGCGACCATGCCCTTCCCGGCATCCTCGGTGCGGGCGAGGATGCGATCGCCGATGCCAAGCGCGCCCGTTTTCCTGCCCCGCTCGATCACACGCAGGCGAGGCGGGGGGATGCCCTCGGCCTCCCACCGCTCCGGCACGGCGATGGGCTGGTCGCCATCGACCTCGATCACGCGCAGTACGGTGACGCGCGGAACGCCGCCCATTTTGTGGAACGCGCGGCCCGGACCGATATCGATCAGCCCCTCGTCCGCCATATCCTTGAGCAGCGCCTTGAGCAGGATTTTCTCCTGCCCATGAAGCGCGAAAGCCTTGGCGATCTCCCGCTTTCCGGCGGGCTGCCCGCTGCTTTCGATGAACTCCATGATCTGCTCGCGCGTCGGCATGCCGGCGGGGCGGATATTGCGGGGCTTGCCGCCCGGATTTTTGGATGAGGCCATGGGCCAACTATAGGGAGGAGGCGGCCCCTCCGCCAGCCCTCAATGGGGGAAGGACGCTCGGCAGGATGCCTGCCGAAGCAACAAGCAGGCGGGTTACACGGCAGCCCGCCCCCTCATCCTCAATAGGACCGCCCGACGATCACCCGCTCCACCGCCTTCTCGCCGGTGAAGATGCAGGCGCCGCTTGCCGCCGCGGCATCGAGCGGGGCGTTGCGCAGGGTCAGCTTGTGGCCCTTCAGCCACTCGACCACCTTTTCCAGCGCCGCGCCGGTGGGCTTTGCCCACTCGACCTCGACCCAGCCGGGGTTCTTGCCTTCGAACGCAGCGGCGAGCGTATCGAGATCGCTCATGCCGCGACGGATATTCGCCTCCAGCCGCGCCTTGGCCTCACCATGGAGGTTGGCCTGAATTTCGGTCAGCGTCGCGGCGACGGCGCCGACGAAATCGCCTTTCGGCAGGATCGCGCTCGCCAGCTTGCCGCCCTCATTATAGAGGCGGTCGCGCCGCAGCACCGACACATTGCCGCCCGCGACATCGCGTCCGCCGACCTCGACGATGATCGGCGCGCCCTTCTTCACCCAGGCCCAGCGCTTGTTGGCCGCCTTGCCCGGTCGGTTGTCGAACAGCACCCGCACCGGCTCGCGGAAAGCATCGACGGCCTTGACCGCCTTCGCCAGTTCCTCGCAATAGGCGATCACGGCCTCGTCTTCCGGCGCGTCGCGCAGCATCGGCACGATGATGACCTGATGCGGCGCGATCTGCGGCGGGCAGCGCAACCCGTCATCGTCGCCATGCACCATGATGACGCCGCCGATCATGCGGGTGGACGTGCCCCAGCTCGTCGTGTGGCAGAGTTGCTGGCCGCCTTCCTTATCCTGATATTTGATGCCCGCCGCATCGGCGAAACCGGTGCCGAGATAATGCGACGTGCCCGCCTGAAGCGCCTTGCCGTCCTGCATCATCGCCTCGATCGAGAAGGTCGCGACGGCGCCGGGGAAGCGTTCATTCTCCGGCTTCTCGCCTGTCACCACGGGCATCGCCAGTTCGCTTTCGGCAAACTCGCGGTACATTTCAAGCGCGCGCATCGTTTCCTTGCGGGCGTCGGCTTCGTCGGCATGGGCGGTGTGCCCTTCCTGCCAGAGAAATTCGCTGGTGCGCAGGAACATGCGGGTGCGCATTTCCCAGCGCACGACATTGGCCCACTGATTGACCATCAGCGGCAGATCGCGCCAGCTCTGCACCCAGCGGCTCATCGCCTGACCGATCACCGTCTCGGAAGTGGGGCGCACGACCAGCGGCTCCTCCAGCTTCGAATCCGGATCGGGCACCAGCTTGCCGTCCACGCCCTTCAGGCGGTGATGGGTGACGACCGCCATTTCCTTGGCGAAACCATCGACATGATCGGCCTCCTTCTCGAAGAAGGAGAGCGGGATGAAGAGCGGGAAATAGCAATTGTCGACGCCCGCATCCTTGATGCGCGCATCCATCAGCTTCTGGATGCGTTCCCACATGCCATAGCCCCAGGGGCGGATCACCATGCAGCCGCGCACGCCCGAATCCTCGGCCAGATCGGCCTCGGAAATGACGGCCTGATACCAGGCGGCGAAATCCTGTTCACGGGTGACGGGAAGCGCGTGCTTCATATTCTTGTCCTGTCGGGCGATGCGTTGAAATGGTCCCAGCCCCATAGGGAAGAGCGAGAGGCAAGTCGAGTATCTTGGGTGCAGCCCTGCCCCAACGAGAAAAGGGCCGCCCATCAAGGCAGCCCTTGTCTATTCCCTTTCGGAACCCCGCGCCTAGTGTGGTGGAATTGAAATACGCCTCATTATAGCGGCTAGGCGCGGAGCGTATTTCAATTCCATAAACCACACTAGAATCATATATTTGCTAGTGACCCTGATGAATCTGAAGTTCGTTCAACGCCTGCCTCACTGTGTGACGAACTTCAGATTCGGGTCACTAGCCGAGCTTGTCGATCTTCGCGTTGAGGGCCGCGAGTTGCGCCTTCAACTGGGCGATCTCATCGTCTTTTTCATCCTCCTGCGGCGCCTCTGGCGTGGCGGAGCCGGGCTTGAAGGCGTGGGTCGCCGCCTGGAACATCTGCATGTTGCGCTTGGTAAGCTCCGCGAAGGGACCGCTGGTGAAGGCACCCTGCATCGCCTCCTGAAATTGCTGCTGGTTCTTGCGGAACGCCTCCATCGACGCTTCCAGATATTGCGGCACCATCGACTGCATCGAGTCGCCATACATGGAGATCAGCTGGCGCAGAAAGGTGACGGGAAGCATATTCTGCCCGCCGCGCTGTTCCTCTTCCATGATGATCTGGGTGAGGACGTTATGGGTGATGTCCTCATTCGTCTTGGCGTCCACAACCACGAATTCGCGCCCCTCGCGCGTCATCTGCGAAAGCAGTTCAAGCGTGATGTAACTGGAAGTTTCCGTGTTATAGAGACGTCTGTTAGCGTATTTCTTGATTATTACCGGCGATGATTCGCCAGAGCTTTTTTTCTGAGCCATGTCTACACCCGCTCCTGACTTTCCCGATACAGGGATAACATCAAATCTTCCTGCACCGCAACACGGGCCGCGGCCTTTACCGCTATTTCTTGCCCTTTTGTGGCAGGAGACGGAAAATGATCCCATTTTGAGGCAGTCGGCGCTGCGCGGGCTGCGCCGTTATCAGCAAGCGACGCGCCCGTCCCTTGTGCGCCCGCACAGTGTCCACGCACAGGAAGGCAGCGCGCGATTGCTGCATCTCGCCACCGGCGATGCCGCGCAACACTCTTCCTCTCGTCCCGCCGTGGTGCTGGTGCCCTCGCTGGTCAATTCGCATCTCATCCTCGACCTGTCGGACAGCCTTTCTCTGGGCCTCCATCTTGCCGGGGCCGGGTTCGATCCCTGGCTGATCGACTGGGGCACGCCGTCGCCGCAGGATGCCGCGCTCGATCTGGCCGGTCATGTCGAGTGGCGGCTGGCGCCGCTGATCCGTTCGATCGGCCGCCGGGCGCATCTCGTCGGCTATTGCCTGGGCGGCACGATGGTGCTGGGCGCGGCGGCGATGGTCGATCCGCTCTCTGTCGCGACCATCGCCGCGCCCTGGCATTTCGACCGCTTTTCCACCGAAGAGCGCGAGCGCATCGCCGCCCTCTGGGCACAGTCGAAGCCGTTGTGCGAGAAGCTTGGCTATGTGCCGATGGAGGTATTGCAAAACGGCTTCTGGTCGCTCGACCCGACCCGCACCATCCGCAAATATGCCGGTTTTGCATCGGTGGAGCCGGGCAGCGATACGGAGCAGGCTTTTCTCGCGGTGGAGGACTGGGCCAATGAGGGCGCACCGCTCAGCTTCGCGGCGGGTCGCGATCTCTTCGAAAATCTCTATGCGGAAAACCGGACCGGCGAAGGGACATGGATCGTCGCGGGCAAGCCTGTCATCCCGCAGGCGCTGCCCTGCCCCACTCTCGCCATCTGCTCGACCACCGACCGCATCGTGCCCGCCGCCGCGACCCCGCCGCTCCGCCTGCGACGGGACAATCCGCTGGGCCATGTCGGCATGGTCGTGAGCCGGAAGGCGCCCGAACAAATATGGCGGCCCCTTTCGGATTGGTTGTCCAATCCGGGCCAATAATGATAAAGCGCCGGGGATATCCATCGACCCTGTTCAGGAGCATCCCATGAGCAAAATCGTCATCACCGCCGCCAAGCGCACCGCCGTCGGCAGCTTCCTCGGCTCCTATGCGACGACACCGGCGCACGAACTGGGCCGCATCGCGATAGAGGCGGCGCTGGCGCAGGGCGGCCTCTCCCCCGAAGAGGTGGACGAGGTCATCTTCGGTCAGGTGCTGACCGCCGCGCAGGGCCAGAACCCCGCGCGTCAGGCGGCGATCAGGGCGGGCATTCCGATCGGCGCCACCGCGCTCACCATCAATCAGGTGTGCGGATCGGGCCTTCGCACCGTCGCGCTCGGCGCGCAGCAGATTGCCAATGGCGATGCGTCCATCATCATCGCGGGCGGGCAGGAGAATATGTCCCTCTCCCCCCATGCGCAGGCGATGCGCGCCGGTTTCAAGATGGGCAATGGCAGCCTTGTCGACACGATGGTCCATGACGGCCTGACCGACGCCTTCAACGGCTATCATATGGGCATCACTGCCGAAAATCTGGCCGAGAAATACCAGATCACCCGCGAGGAGCAGGATGTGTTCGCGGTCGCCAGCCAGAAGAAGGCGGAGGCCGCGCGCGCCGCTGGCCGCTTCAAGGATGAGATCGCGCCGGTGACGGTCAAGACCCGCAGGGGCGAAACCATCGTCGATGCCGACGAATATATCCGCGAGGGCGCGACGCTCGATGCGATGGCCAGCCTCAAGCCTGCCTTCAAAAAGGACGGCACCGTCACTGCGGGCAATGCATCGGGCGTCAATGACGGCGCGGCCGCCCTGGTGCTGATGAGCGAAGACGAAGCGGCGAAGCGCAGCGCCACGGTGCTGGGGCGCATCGCCTCCTGGGCCACGCGCGGCGTCGATCCGTCGATCATGGGCATCGGCCCCGTGCCTGCGACGCAGGCCGCCTTGCAGAAGGCGGGCTGGTCGCTCGGCGATCTCGATCTGATCGAAGCGAACGAAGCCTTCGCCGCCCAGTCGCTCGCCGTATCGAAGGAGCTCGGCTTCGACATGGACAAGGTGAACGTCAATGGCGGCGCGATCGCCATCGGCCACCCGATCGGCGCTTCGGGCGCGCGCATTCTCACCACCCTGCTCTATGAAATGGGCAAGCGCGACGCGAAGAAGGGCCTCGCCACCCTCTGCATCGGCGGCGGCATGGGCATCGCCATGTGCATCGAGCGCTGATCCCTCTTTCCGGACACGGCATGAGAGGCCCGCTTTCCAGACCGGAAGGCGGGTCTTTTTCTGGCGAACGTGCGGCTTTCTGGCCACCATGCGCGTACCGAAAAGGGGATCGGGTTGCGCCCCTTCCCACCGCGATGGCGTGGTCATGGCGGCAATCCCGATCCGCCCTCCCTGCCCCATCAAGAGCGCCAGAAATTCCTCGCCCCACTCGGCGGCGGGCGCTATCGCAGGCCATGCCCTATCTCTATCTGTTTATCGCCATCCTCGCCGAAGTCATCGGAACCTCTGCCCTGAAAGCCTCGGACGGTTTCACCCGGCTTGGCCCGTCGGCGCTGACGGTGGCGGGCTATGGCCTGGCCTTCTACTTCCTGTCGCTGACCCTGCGGGATATCCCCACCGGCATAGCCTATGCGATCTGGTCAGGCGTCGGCATTGTCCTGATCGCCGCCATCGCCTGGCTGGTGCAGGGGCAGAAGCTCGACCTGCCCGCAATCATCGGCATGGCCCTCATCGTCGCGGGCGTCGCGGTGATGAATCTCTTTTCAAACGCCTCCGCGCATTAAGCCCAATAACGGTCAAACCGCGCGCCCAGTCCCGTCAGCAACTCATATTGCGAGAGGCCGGACACCAGCGAGGTGAAGGAAAGGTCATAATCGATATCGACCCAATCGCCTTCCTTCAGGTCCGGCGCTTCGGTCACGTCGATCGTCACCAGATCCATCGATACGCGACCGATCACCGGCAGGCGCGCATCGCCCGAAAGGGCCGTGCCCGCGCCCGAAAAGACGCGCGTATAGCCGTCGGC
>CAYLKZ010000104.1:0-9613 GCA_964384275.1 uncultured Sphingobium sp.
GCGAGCAGCAGCGCGATGCAGGTCATCACCTGTCCGTAAGTCGCGATGCGGGTGCGCTCATGATAGTGGCCCGCAAGCTCGCCGCCCCAGGCCGCGAACGGCGTGGCAATCATCGAATAGCCGAGATAGAGCGTGAAAAGCGCGATCGAGAGCGATGTCGGGCCGAAACCGGCGGGTGGCAGGAATACCGGCACCGCGCCGATGGCAAAGATCACCGCTCCTGCCACAATCCATGGGCGCCTTCGCCCGAACCGGCTGCGGGTGCGGTCGGACAGGATGCCGATGCCGGGATCGATCACGGCATCCCACAGGCGCGCGGCAAGGAAAACCAGACCGACAGTGGCGAGGTTGAATCCGAAGGCGCTCGCATAAAGCGGCGGAAGATAGGTGCTGAGAGGCACCTCCACCGCAGCCAGCGGCATGCCCAGCGCCGAGAAACGGGCGAGGCGGCCGCCGCTAAAACCGGATTTTTTGTCCGCCGCCATGGTCAGAACCCCTTGGAGATGGTCAGACCCCAGGTGCGGGACTCGCCGAAATATTTTAACAGCGGAGTGAAGGCGGTCGGCGCGCCGTAGCCGATGGCATATTCCTTATCGAACAGGTTTTTGGCCCAGAGATTCGCAGACCAGTTGCCCGGTTCGGATTTGAAGCCAAGCCCCGCATTGGTCAGCCCATAGGCCTTTTGCCAGCCAAATTGCGAATGCGGGTTGATGAAGGCTGTCCGGCTGCGGAAACTCTCGTTGACATAGGCGAAGAGGTTGACGCGGTTCGAAACCGGCAGATCGATGTCGATCGAGGCATTGGCGGTCCAGCGGGGCGCGCCGATGACCTGGTGGCCGGTCAGCGACAGGGTGGTCGCCGCCGCGACCGGCTGGCCGGCGGCATTGAGCGGCAGGCCGGGCTGGATCGTGGCGAGATAGGCCTGATATTCGACCGGCGCCGGGGCGGTGTCATAGGATCGGTATTTCGCGTTGTTGCGCGCGACATTGGCCGAGAGCGTGATCCAGCTGACCGGATGCAGCCGGGTTTCCAGTTCGAAGCCTTGCAGCCGCACCTTGCCGACATTGCCGAGGATGGTGCCGAGCAGCGGCGTTGTCGGGTCGATCTGCGACGCCTGATAATCGGTGATATCGTTGCGGTAGAAATTCAGGTTGATGTCGAGAGCCTTGCGGAACCAGCTCGACTTGATCCCGAATTCGATATCGAAGGATTTTTCGGGGCGGATCAGCGCCTTGTTCGCGGCGATCAGCGCCGGAGTGGCGGTGGTGTTGGCCGCGCCCGACTTCGCGCCCTGACTGATGTTCAGATACAGCAGCGCATCGTCCGACACCTTGTAGGACGGATTGATGAGCCAGGACCAGTAATTGCCGGTGCTCGAAAGCGAGCGGGTGGAGAACGGCGCGCCCAGCACGTTTGGTCCCAATATGAAATTGCGGAAAGCCAGATCGGTGGCGCTGAGCGAGGCATCGTCCACTCCGTTTGACCCGACCAGCGCCTGCCCGATCACATCAAGCTTCTTGCGTTCCCGCGTGTAGCGCGCGCCGCCGGTGATGTTGAACCTGTCGGTCAGATGATGGGTGATCTGCGCGAACAGCGCTCCGCTATCGACCGTGATCTTGCCCCTGCGGCTGGAGGTCAGGCCGTTGAGCGCAGCCGATGTCGGGGCAGGTCCGGTGTAGGCGGGAATGCGATACCATGCCGAGGCGCCCGAATAAAAGCGGTTCTGATTATCGCTGACAAGATCCTCGTGCAGATAATAGATGCCTGCCTGCCAGTCCGTCTTGCCGCCTGTGCGCGAGGCGAGGCGGAGTTCCTGCGAATATTGATCGACATCGACATCGAAGCCGGTGTGCCACGCGGGCAATGGCGTAAGATCCAGGTCGTTTTGCGGCCGGAACCACAGGCCGCGATACGCCGTGACCGAAGTGAGATCGGCCCCTCCCAGATCGATATCGAGGATGTTCGAGATGCCCGTCACGCGCTGACGCGTCCGCCCGAGCGTATCGACATTGGCGTTTTGGGGACCGTTCAGATCGGGCGTGTAGCCCGGCGCCAGACGGCTGACGGCGGCGGTCCAGTTAAGCGGGCGCGCCGAAAAGACCGAGTTGTCGAGCCTCAGATTGCTGGTCAGATCCTGAATGGGGGAAGCGTGGTTGTTATATTCGGAAAATTTATAATGCTCCACGATCAGGCGATCGGAGATGGTGTCGGTCGGCGCGAACAAAAGCTGGCCGCGCACAGACCAGCGATTATTGTCGAGCAGCTTCTCGCCATCATATTTGTTCTTCACCCAGCCGCCGCCGGTGTCGCCCGCGAAGGTCAGGCGGAAGGCGATGGTGTCGGACAGCGGCCCGGTCGCATTGGTACGCAACTGGTAGCGGCCATGATTGGCGATGGTGCCCGTCACCTTGAGCGAAGGGTCGAAGCTCGGTTTGGCCGTGCGCACGACGACCGCGCCGATGGTTGTGTTCTTGCCCAGCAGCGTGCCCTGCGGGCCGCGCGCCACTTCGACGCTCTCCAGATCGACGAAATCGAGCCAGGCGAAACCGACATGGGTGAAGAATACATCGTCGACGATCACGCCGACGCCGCCCTCCGCGCCGTCATTGTTGGAATTGCCGCCCAGCCCGCGAATGTTGACGGTGGCGACGCGCGGGTTGGTGGCAAAGGCGCTGAAGTTGGGGATCTTCGCTGCATAATCGGGCAGGCGGTCGAGGTGCTGATCGTTCAGCTCCTTGCCCGCGATGGCGGAAATGGCGAGCGGCACATCCTGCAGGCGCTCGTCGCGGTGGCGCGCCGACACCACGATGTCGTTGAGGCTGGTATCGGGCGCCGCTTCGGAATCCGGGGCCTCTTCGGCGAGGGCGACCCCCGGCGTGGCGAGCGCCATCAGGCTCGACGCGCCAAGAGCGAGGAGCCGCAAGGCGCGGCGCTGGACGGAAAATCCTGTATGTTTAGTCGCAATCATCTGGGTATGCCCCGAAACTGGAATCTGAAGATCGTGCAGGCACGCAGCCGCCCGTTCCCCCCTTGCGGGCGGGCGCTGTGTTCGCGTGGGGAAGAAGGGGGTCGGGACGTTCGAGACGCCCCGACCCGGCCGGTCAGACGGTTTCGGCGCTGGGATTGCGCTCCTTGCGGGTCGTCTGGCTGGTGCGGCCGTCGATGCCGACCGGCACCTCGCCATGGATGGTCGCGCGGCGCAGCGTGCGGCGCTGGAGCGCGAAGTCGGCGACGGCGCGATGCTGGGTCGAGCGATTGTCCCAGAAGGCCACGTCGCCCGGTTGCCAGCGCCAGCGCACCACATTTTCCTCGCGGGTTATGTGATCCTGAAGAATGTTGAAAATCCGCTGCGAATCCGCTTGGCTTAGGCCGACAAAATTTTTCACGAAGTGGCCGAGAAGCAGGCTGCGCTGGCCAGAAACCGGGTGAACCCGCACCACCGGATGCTCGGTTTCATAGATGGTCGAGGAAAACACCTTCCGATGCTGCTTCGCATAATCGCGCTGCTGCTGTTGCTGCTCCTTGCCGGACGCGGCGCTGAGAAGGGCGGCATAATCATAATCATTGCTGTGCAACGCCCAGAGGGTGTTGGCGAGTTGGCGCAGCGGCTCGGGCAGGCTCTCATAAGCCGTCTCGCCATTGGCCCAGACCGTATCGCCGCCTGCTTCCGGAACGGTGATCGCCCGCAGGATGGAACCCTTGGGGTAGGCGTCGACGAAGGTGACATCGGTATGCCAGCTCGACGCGGCATAGCCTTCCCGGCTATCCAGTTCGAGAAGATATCTGGACCCTTCCGCCACCGGCACGGTCGGATGGGCGACGGGATCGCCGAACAGGGAGGCGAACGCTTCGTGCTCGTCATTGTCGAGGTGGTCCTGACCGCGGAAGAATACGACCTTGTGACGGACGACGGCGGCCTCGATCGCCTGCACCGTCGCGGCGTCAAGATCTCCGGAAAGGGTGACGCCGCGAATTTCAGCGCCGATCCTCCCCCCTACAGGCCGGATGTCGAGCGGGGAGGCGGGGTCTTTGGCGTTGGAATAGCTGGAAATAATGGTAGCCATGGTGGAATTCCTTGAAACTGGATTTTTGGGTGCGCATCGCTGCTGCTCCGGCGCGGGCGGGGCCTGCGTCGTGGCAACGACATGCGTTATGATCCTCGCAACCGCGACGGGCGGTGAAGGATTGATCGATGAGGGGAAAGCCGGTCCGCGCGTAACGCGGTTCCGGTCAATCCGGACGGATCAGGATGTGGAGAGATATAGTCGCATCGTATCACCTCTGCTTTGGAGGGGATCACGACGCCTGGCGGTGTCGCCTTAGCATCGTGCGCTTTAGCGGTTGGTAACGCGGAGCAAGCTGCATCCCGATCAAAAGCCGCGGGTCGATACCCCGTTGAGCCACGCGATGAATCGACCGAATCGCGCTGGGGTAAAACTCAATTAATATGATAGAGTATTATCCGCAACGCTCTTGTGACGACAGGAAGAGTAGAAAAATCTGGGGTGGCCCAATCTATTCTTCTGATCATCCGGCGATCGAGGAAATGCTGTTTCTGTCCCCATCCGGTCGGATCGGGGATGTTCGATCGGCGTCCGAAATGGAGTCAGGAATTATGCGGGTGGAGGGTGGAAAGTGGCGGAGACGGAGGGATTCGAACCCTCGGTAGCCCCTTAAGGCTACGACGGTTTAGCAAACCGCTGGTTTCAGCCACTCACCCACGTCTCCGCACAGGTATAACAGCGGTACAACGACCGATGTTGGCTGAGGCATGGCCTATAGCGGTGGCATTCGTGCTTTGCAACGGCGCTTTTTGCCTTTTTGCGCGACAAGGCCATTTTCTGCCTTCCTCCGCTGGAGGAGGGTCTGCTGCTTCGCCCTATTCAAACGATGGCGCGCGCGCGCGCTTGGGGGTAGCTTCCCAGCAGGCGGACCCATTTGGTGTGGAAGCGCAGTTCCTCCAGCGCGCGGTCCACCGCCGGGTCGCCCGGCATGCCCTCGATATCGGCATAAAATTCGGTCGCGGAAAAGCTTGCGCCGCGCTGATAGCTCTCCAGCTTCGTCATATTGACGCCATTGGTCGCAAAGCCGCCCAGTGCCTTGTAGAGCGCGGCGGGAATATTCTTCACCTCGAAAAGGAAGGTCGTCATCACCGGGCCTTCGCGCGGCGGCGTGACGGCTTCGCGCGCGAGCACGACGAAGCGGGTCATATTGTCATGGCTGTCCTCGATATTGCGGGCGAGAACGTGGAGGCCGTAGAGGTCCGCCGCCAGACCGGGCGCGATGGCGCCTACCCCCGGCTCCCGCCGCTCGGCGACCAGCGCCGCCGCGCCTGCCGTATCGGCATAGACGACCGGGCGTATGTCGTGTGCGCGCAGATATTTGCGGCACTGGCCCAGCGCCTGCACATGACTCAGCACCTGCGAGACGGGCGAATCGTCGGGCGCCATCAGCCAGTGGTGGATGGGCAGGAAATATTCATCGACGATCGAAAGCCCCGATTCGGGCAACAGGAAATGCATGTCCGCAACGCGCCCGTGCAGCGAGTTCTCTATCGGAATGATGGCCCGGTCGGCTTGCCCGTCGCGCACCGCATCCAGCGCATCCTCGAAGGAGAAGCAGGGCAAGGGCAGGCAATCGGCGCGATAGCCGAGGGCGGCCAGGTGAGAATTGGCGCCCGGCGCGCCCTGAAAGGCGATGGCGCGCTGCGGTGCCGCCGCAGCCTCCCGGCTCAGCGTCTCGACAAGGGTGCGGGCGGGGAGGGGATAGCTTTCCATCATGTCTTCCTGAAAGATGGAGCGCGCTTAGGCGTTGCCGCGTGGCGGCGCAAGGCATCCTTGCGAAGAGGTCTCCCACCGGGCTTGCGCCGGGGGCGTCCTCCCATTAAGGGTTGCCAGCAGGGGAACGGGCTGTCTGTTGTGACGAAAATGCGTAGGTTCGGTCAGTTACAAATAGCCTCAAGTTGAAAAGAGGATCACAAGAGCATGGACGGTCGTTTCAATACTTTCGCCGGCTGGGCTTTATTTGCCGGAATTATCGCATTGGGCGGGGGCATCGTTTCATCGAAGATGTTTCATAGCGAGCGGCCCGAAACCATGGGTTACGCCATTGAAGGCGTGGAAGGTGAAGGCGATGCGGGCGGGGCAGCGGGGCCTTCGCTCAATACGCTGCTGGCCAGCGCGGATGTCGCTGCTGGCGAGAAGGTTTTCGCCAAATGCGTGGCCTGCCACACCATCAACGCGGGCGGCGCCAATGGCATTGGCCCCAATCTGCACGGTATTGTCGGCGAAGGCGTGGGGGCGGGCCATCCCGGCTTCGCCTTTTCCGATGCTCTCAAGAGCAAGGGCGGCAAATGGGATTTCGCCACGCTGGATGCATGGCTGAAGAGTCCGCGTGAGTTCGCGCCCGGCACCAAGATGACTTTCGCGGGCCTCGGCAAGCCGGAAGACCGCGCCAATATCATCGCCTATCTGAACAGCCAGGGGTCGAACCTGCCGTTGCCCGCCGCCGATGCGGCCCCGGCTGCGGAAGAGGCTGCGGCTCCGGTCAATGCCGCTGGCGCGGCCACCAATGCCGTTGAAGCTGATAATGCGGCGGTTCCTGCCGCTGGTTGATCCCGCTTCTTCCTGTGCCGAACGAAATCTATCCATAATGGACAGTTTTCGTTCGGCATGAAGAAAGATTAAAGCTGGATAATCCATGATTTTCTCTGATTATCGATAAGTCAGGCGGGATCGTCCATAAGATTCGGCTCTTTTACGCCCTTGCCTTATACGGTTAATATGCTTAATCGCGCCTCCTTCGGGTCGCCCGATATTATAAAAACGAGCATATCGTATAATTGTTCAAAGGGTAATTTCATGAAATCTGTATTTGTTGCCGCTGCCGTTTCGGCGGTTGTCGCTGTTGCTGCGCCTGCTTCTGCGCGTGATTTCAACGGCGGCTATGCCGGTGTCGCGCTGACTCTGGATAATGTCCAGACGTCCGGCGATTATGAAGGCTTCGGCGCTTCGGGCGTGGGCGTCTCCGGCTTTGTCGGCTATGACGTGCCGGTCGGTTCCAACGTGTTCATTGGCGTCGAGGGCAATATCGATGGCTATACCGCCGATGTTGACGATTTTGTTGAAGCCAAGTGGGGCTGGGGCATTTCCGGCCGTCTGGGCACCAAGGTCAACGATTCGACCGCGCTTTACGCCCGCGTGGGTTATGCTCGCGCGAAGGTAGGCAGCTATGGGGAAAGCGCTTGGGGTGACGGCGTGCGCTATGGCGCGGGTCTCGAAACCAGCCTGACCGACAGCCTCTCGCTGCGCGCCGAGTTCAGCCAGTTCAACTTCGAAGACGACGTGATCAACAATCAGGGCACGGTCGGCGTGGTTTTCGCCTTCTGATCGCCTGATCCGATATCGATAAAAGGGAGGCCGCGATAAAATTCGCGGCCTCTTTTTTGTTCGGACTGAGGCGGGCTGGCCCCTACAGTGCAGGCGTGCTCGCCTCGGCACCGTAAAAGCTTTCCACCGCCGCCCAGCCTTCTTCGGCGGTTTCGACCCATGTGATGAGATTGAGATCCGAAGGCGCGATCACGCCTTCATCGACGAGCGCGTCGAAATTCACCACACGGTTCCAGAAGTCGCGGCCATAGAGCAGGATCGGGATCGGCTGGATCTTGCCGGTCTGCACGAGAGTCAGCAGTTCGAACAGCTCGTCGAACGTGCCGAAGCCGCCCGGAAACACTGCCAGGGCGCGGGCGCGCAACAGGAAGTGCATCTTGCGCAGCGCGAAATAGTGGAACTGGAAGGAAAGCTCCGGCGTCACATATTCATTGGGCGCCTGCTCATGCGGCAGCACGATATTGAGGGCGATCGTGCGCGCGCCCACCTCGGACGCGCCCCTGTTCGCCGCTTCCATGATAGAAGGGCCGCCGCCCGAGCAGACGACGAAATTACGTTTGCCGCTGATGTCGGCGGGAAAGCGCGCGGCGATCTGCGCCAATTTGCGCGCTTCATCATAATATTTGGCCTTGGCCGCGAGGTTGTTGGCAATGCAGCGGTCCTGATCGGACCGGGCGGCATTGATCAGCGCTTGCGCCTTTTCCGGCGAAGGGATGCGCGCCGATCCGTAAAAGACGAAGGTGGAGGCGATCTGCGCTTCGTCCAGCAGCAATTCCGGTTTCAGCAATTCCAATTGGAAGCGAATCGGGCGCAAATCCTCGCGCAGCAGGAATTCGGTATCCTGAAAGGCGAGCTGGTAGGACGCGCTGTGCGTTTGTGGCGTGTCGATGGCGATCTTGGCGTCGCGGGCTTCCTGCCGCGCGGGGCGGAAGATGCGTTCTGCGATTTTCTTGGGTTTTCTTTTCATGGGAATAAGCGCCTAGCCGGATTTCGGGATCAGCAAAAGGGTGTGGAGAAGGAAAGGAACGGCAGGGGTCAACGGCAGTAGATGCCCTTGCCGCCCATGTCGAAATGCAGATGATCATAATGGGCGGCGTTATATTCGGGGCTGAGCACGGTGCGGAACCGCTTGCACGCGCTTTCGCGTATGGCGCGCAGGAACTGCCGGGCATTCTTGCTGCCCTGATTCCAGTCGCCCTGAATGGTGATGCGGCGCCCATCGGCGAGCACGAAGGCGGAGACATCCACCGCATTGCTATGGGCGTGTTCCGAGAGCTTGTTGCTGCCTGCAATCGGGCGGCAGCTATAGGTGCCCATGGTCTCGATCCGGACGAGGTCGCTGCCAAGCAACAGTCGCGCGGCCGGGGCCACGCCATAGCGCGCCCAGGCGGAAAATTTCTCCGCCAACGGGCAGGTCATGGCGCCCAGATTGGTGATCGGCACGCCCACGTCGAGCAGCTTCACCGCGCCATAGGCGGTGCAGCCGCCATCATAGCGACGGTCCGGCAGGGGCGTGTATTGCACTTTTAGGCCGGCCAGATTGACCCGGCACTGCCTGTATTCGGGGCTGTTCGCGCTATAGGCGGGGGGCGGGGAGGGCCGGGTTTTGGCGGGAGGGCGCTGGGCGCCCTTGCGCGCCGGGACCATATGGCCGCTACAGGCGGAGAGCAGCAGCGCGACGAGGCTGACGGCGGCTAGTCGGACGAGCGTTCTTACACCATGACCCGTCTCTGTTTCCGGTCCTTTATATGATCCCTTTTGCCCATGCATGCAGGACATTGCACCGTAATTTGGTTAACCAAAAGTTAACGGCGGGGCGATATTGCGACCAGATGATCGAAAACAGGAAAAAACTTCGAAATATTTTGAATTCGGGCCTGTTTTTCTCGCCTGACGCACTTTCTCCCTCCTTTCGCCGGGCTTTTCATTTGACATTCCGGCAGCCGCCGCTAGAGCCATCGCCGGGCCACGCGGTCCCAACGCCGCGCGTGCTCTCTGCAAGGAGACGCAATACATGACTGAAGTGACCAAGCCGCAGGCAAAGCCTGCGCGTCCTTTCTTTTCCTCCGGCCCCTGCGCGAAGCCGCCGGGCTGGGAAGCTTCCAGACTCGCTACCGAATCGCTGGGCCGCTCGCACCGCGCCAAGATTGGCAAGACTCGTCTTGGCCTTGCCATCGACCTGATGCGCGAAGTGTTGCAGGTGCCGGATACGCACCGCATCGGCA
>CAYLKZ010000105.1:0-9459 GCA_964384275.1 uncultured Sphingobium sp.
AGGCAATCCTCGACCTTGTGCGCGCCGTGCGCCTTGCCGAAGGTGTGGCCACCGGCGATCAGCGCGGCGGTTTCCTCATCGTTCATCGCCATGGCGCCGAAGGCGCGGCGGATGTCTGCCGCTGCCGCCAGCGGATCGGGGTTGCCGTTGGGGCCTTCCGGATTGACGTAGATGAGGCCCATCTGCGTTGCGGCGAGCGGACCCTTGAGGTTGCCCTTCTCGTCGCGGCGCTGGTCCATCATCATCTTGGTTTCGGGGCCCCAGAATACGAGGTCCGGCTGCCAGGCATCGACGCGGCCACCGGCGAAACCGATGGTGGTGAAGCCCATATCCTCCATGGCGACATTGCCGGTCAGCACCATCAGGTCGCCCCAGGAGAGCTTGCGGCCATATTTCTGCTTGATCGGCCAGATCAGGCGGCGGGCTTTGTCGAGGCTGACATTGTCGGGCCAGCTATTGAGCGGCTCGAAACGCTGCTCGCCGCCATCGGCGCCGCCGCGGCCATCCCCGGTGCGATAGGTGCCGGCGCCATGCCAGGCCATGCGGATGAAGAAGGGGCCATAATGGCCATAGTCTGCGGGCCACCAGCTCTGCGAGGTGGTCAGCACCTTGCGGATGTCGGCCTTCACGGCGTCGAGATCGAGCGATGCGAATTCCTTCGCATAGTCATAGTCCGCCCCATAGGGGTTGGACTGCGCCTCATGCTGGCGCAGCGATGTCAGGTCGAGGCTCTTGGGCCACCATTCCGTGGCGGTCTGCCCCTGATCCTGCGCGCGCGCCGTGTTGGCCGCGACCATGGGCGCCATCGTCACCGCCAGCACGGCCAATAACGATATGGATGATTTACGCATGTTCCCCTCCTTCATGAGACAGTTGGACGGTGGGTAGGTACCAGAGGAAAGTCTATGGAAAAAACAAATCAGTTTTGTCACTGATATCGAGGAACTCGATCAAACGACCGGGCGGTCCGTTTCCCCGGCGCGCGAGGCCATAAGCCCCTTGCCCTCGGCCCCGCCTTACGCCAAGGAAGCGGGCGTGAGTTCATCTATCGTCATTGGCACCGATCCGAACGGGGCGCCGGTCCCGGTCGATATGGAGGAATTGCTGGCGACCCGCCTGCTCGTGCAGGGCAATAGCGGGTCCGGCAAGTCGCACCTGCTGCGCCGGATGCTGGAAGAAAGCGCCCGCATGGTGCAGCAGGTCATCATCGACCCGGAAGGCGATTTCGTGACCCTTTCCGAACCTTTCGGCCATGTGGTGATCGACGGTTCCGCGCATGACGGGCGGGAGATAGAGCGCCTTGCCTCGCGCATCCGCGCCCATCGCGCTTCGGTGGTGCTGGCGCTCGACGGGCTGGAGTTGGAGGCGCAGATGCGCTGCGCCGCGCAGTTCATCTCCACCCTGTTCGACGCGCCGCGCGACCATTGGTATCCCGCCCTCGTCGTGGTGGATGAGGCGCAGATGTTCGCCCCCGCCGCCGCCGGGGACGTATCCGACGAGACGCGCCGCATGTCGCTCGCGGCGATGACCAACCTGATGTGCCGCGGGCGCAAGCGCGGCCTTGCGGGCGTCATCGCCACGCAGCGCCTCGCCAAGCTCGCCAAGAATGTCGCGGCAGAGGCCTCCAACTTCCTGATGGGGCGGACTTTCCTCGATATCGACATGGCCCGCGCCGCCGACCTGCTGGGCATGGAGCGCAGGCAGGCCGAGCAGATCCGCGATCTGGAGCGCGGGCGCTTCCTCGCGCTCGGTCCCGCCATCTGCCGCCGCCCGGTGTCGGTGAAGATCGGCGATGTGCAGACCAGCGCGCGCACCTCTTCGCACAAACTGGTGCCGCTCCCCACCGCGCCCAGCGAGGAAATGACCGCGATGCTGTTCGAGCGCGACGGGGAAGAGGATATGTTGAGCGTCGGCGCGCCCGAGCCGGTCCATGCCGAGCAGGATAGCGAGGCGCTGATCGACCGGATCGCACATTTCGAACTCGGCAAGACCGAGGAGGAAAAGGCCGAGGAGGCGAGCAGGCCCGCGCTCGCCGATCTTTTCGACACCAGCGACGAGGTGATGACCGGAATCCTCAATGAAATGGCGGCGGACCCGGAATGCGAATTCCAGCCCATCGCCTCGCTCTATCAGGATTTCACTGTGCGCTGCCGCATGCGTCAACTGACGCGCGCGCCGATCGACCTGCCTGCCTTCCGCCGCCGCTATCCGGTCGCGCAGGCGGGGATGCGCAACCCCGCCGATCCGCGCTGGGCGGAGGCGCTGAAGCTTTCCGAGCGCGTCAGCGAGGATATATTGGCGCCCTTCCTGATGCTCGCCCATGCGGCGATCACCGGCGCGCCCTGCCCCAATGACGAGGATATCGCGCGGGCCTATGGCACCCAGTCGGCTGGGCGGGTGCGGCGTCTGGTCGAGTATATGGAGCGCAACAACCTGATCGTCATCCGCACCGATTTCAGCGGGCGGCGCTCCATCGGGATTCCGGAACTCGGCCTCACCACCGCGCCGATGGAGGCTTGAGGCGATGGACCTCGACATATTGTTGCATCATTATTTCGGTACCGATGCGCTGGAGGAGATAAGCGAAACCGCGCTGGTGCTGGGCAAGGAGCGGCTGGCGATCGACTTCGGCTCCGAGAGCGAGCCGGGGCGGCGATTTGCGCTCTGGACGGTGATGGAGGCGCTGGGCTTCGCGCCGGTCCCCGCCGAGGCATTTGCCGAGCCGGAAGAGGCTCCGCTGCGCGCGGCGGCGGAGGCCTATCTGACCGCGGCCTGGCGCATGGAACGCGACGGAGAACAGGATGATTGAGCTTGGGCGCCCTGCGATATTGTTCGTTTGCCTCGGCAATATCTGCCGCTCGCCGCTCGCCGAGGCCGCCTTTCGCGCCGAGGCGGATCGGGCCGGGCTGGGGGCGTTCGTCGATTCGGCGGGAACCGGGGACTGGCATGTCGGCAATCCGCCCGATCCGCGCGCGCAGGCCGAGGCGCTGCGCCATGGCATCGATATTTCCCGCTACCGGGCGCGGCAGGTGGCGAGCGCCGATTTCACGCGCTTCACCCATATATTCGCGCTCGACAGCAGCAATTTCGGCGATCTGCGCCAGATAGCGCCCGGCGAAGCGCGGGCGAGCCTGTCTCTGTTGATGGACATGGTGCCGGGGCGCGAGGGAACCAGCGTCAAGGATCCCTATTTCGGCGGGCCGGAAGGGTTTGAAGAGACCTGGGCCGATGTCTCCGCCGCCGCTCTTGCGCTGGTCCAGAGGCTGAGGTGATGCGGCAGGCCGCGACGATGCTGGAGGTCGCCACTCAGGGCACCGGCCTTGTCGAGATAACGGAGGCCGTCACCGGCTGGGTCGCGCGGCAGGGCATGGAGCAGGGCCTGCTCACGCTCTTCTGCCGCCATACCTCCGCCTCCCTGCTAATTCAGGAAAATGCCGCGCCGGAGGTGAAGGACGACCTTGTCGCCTTCTTCGCCCGCATCGCGCCGGAAGACCGCGCGCTTTACGCCCATGACGACGAAGGGCCGGACGACATGCCTGCGCATATCCGCGCCGCGCTGACGCAGGTTCAGCTATCCGTGCCGTTGATCGGCGGGCGGCTGGCGCTCGGCACCTGGCAGGGCATCTATCTGTTCGAGCATCGCAGGCGCCCGCACCGCCGCGGCATCGCGCTGCATCTGCTGGGGGAATGAGCGATGAGCCTTGAAAGCGTCCGCGACTGGCTGAACGATCATGCTCCCGATGTCGCGATCATCGAGATGCGGCAATCCACCGCCACCGTGATGGAGGCCGCCGCGACGCTCGGCGTCGAGCCGGGGCGCATCGCCAAGACGCTGGCGATCCGGGTGAAGGATGCCGTGTTCCTGCTGGTGACTCGCGGCGATGCCCGGCTCGACAACGCCAAGACCAAGGCGGAGTTCGGCGCCCGCCCGCGCATGCTCGACCCGGAGGAGACGCTGGCGCTCACCGGACATGCGGTGGGCGGCGTCTGTCCTTTCGGGCTGGCGACGGACCTGCCGATTTGCTGCGACCGCGCGCTGGAGCGCTATGATACGGTCTTTCCGGCGGCTGGCTCGCTCAACAGTTCGGTCGAGCTCACCCCGGCGCGGCTGGCGGACCTGACCCGCGCGCGCTGGGTCGATATCAGCCGCCTGCCCGAATGAGCGCGGCGCGCAACCTCCTTGATCCGCTGCCAGATGCGCGTGCGGGCGAGCTGTTCGAGACGCTGCTCGTCCGCCCCGGCGTGCGCGTGGAGCGGATCGTTTCGCATGGGCAGGTGACGCCGGAGCATGCGCCTTATTGCCAGCCCCATGACGAATGGGTGTTGCTGCTCGCCGGGGAAGCGCGGCTGTGGATCGACGGTGAGGAAGAGATCAGGCTGCTGCCCGGGGACCGGAAACTGGTGCCCGCCCATGCGGTGCATCGCGTCACATGGACGGCGCCCGACCGGCCGACGGTCTGGCTCGCGCTGCATTTCGGGGAGCAAGGCTGATGGGCGACGTGATCAATCTGCGGCTGGCGCGCAAGCGCTTCGCCCGCAAGGCGGCTGAGGACAAAGCCGCGGAAAACCGCGTGCGCCATGGCCTTTCCAAAGGCGAAAAGCAGCGTCAGCGCGACGAGGCGGAGCGGCAGGCGCGGCACATCGATGGCGCTCGCCGGGATGCGCCGCAGGACGAGGGAGAAAACTGATGCGCACGACCTTCGACAGCGCGACGGTGCGGCTCTATCATCTCGACGACGCGGCGGAAGGCGGCGCGGCCACGACGCTGCTCTACGGCTCTATGGCCGAGGCGCTGCGCGTCGCGGAAAGCCAGCCCGCCGAGGTGCAGGAAGGGCTCTACCTCGCGACAGACAATGACGTGATCGCCTATCTCGACCTGATCGGCGAGTGAGCGCCGTCCCGCCGCCCGGCAGGATGGATCGGCGGGCGGCGGTCCATGAAAGCATAAGGCTGCGCGGCATCGCAGGATCGGCTAAATATATCTGATCCGGCTTGTCCGGGATGGTTGGGGGAGAGTGAGGCATGGCCGGAAAACGCCCGCCTTTATATGGCCGGATACCGCATGGGCGCTATGTGTTGTTTCTGGCGTTGTTTCTGGTTCTGCCCTGGCCGCTGTCCGCGTTCTTGCCCGCTGGGGTGGCGCTGGTGGCGGGTTTCGATCTGGCGGTGCTTGCTTTTCTGGTCTCGGTCTGGCCGCTCTGGCGGGAAGGATGCCCGGAGGATATCCGCCGGGAGGCAGAGCAGGACGATGCGGGCCAGATGGGTTTGCTGTTGCTGACAGCGATCATCATCATGGTAATGCTGGTCGCCGTCGGGTTGCTGCTGGCGGAGAAGGGGCGCCTTCCGGGCGGTCAGATCGCGCTGCTCGTGGGGACGCTGCTGTTCGCTTGGCTCTTTTCCAACCTCGTCTATACCTTCCATTATGCGCGGCTCTATTATGGCAGGGGACCGGCGGGGGAGGATCAGGGCGGCCTCTCTTTCCCCGGCGGCGAGCAGCCGGTCTTCGCCGATTTCGTGAATTTCGCTTTCGTCATCGGCATGACATGCCAAACAGCCGATATCGATATCACCAGCCAGCGCATGCGGCGTCTGGCGACCGCGCATGGGCTGCTGGCCTTCATCTTCAACCTGGGCGTGCTGGCGCTGACCGTGAATGTCGTCGCCAGCGTTGTGTGAGGCGGTGCGTGGCACGCCCAGCCATCCCGTGCCATCCGCTATTCCAGCGCGCTTCGGAATGGTTTAGGACAAGGGGGTGAGAGGCCTCGCTCCCTTTCTGGTCGCTGTCGGCTATGCCGCGCTGCTGTTCGTGCTCGCCGCCGTCGCGGAAGGGCGGCGCGTCCGGCTCGAACGCTCGCGCCTGCGCGTGCCCGCTTATGCCCTTGCTCTCACTGTCTATTGTTCGAGCTGGACCTTTTTCGGCGCGGTGGGGAGCAGCGTTGCGGAAGGGTGGAATTATGCGCCCATCTATCTGGGGCCAGTGCTGCTCTATCTGCTCGCCCCGCGTTTTCTGCGCGCTCTCGTGCGCGAGGTGCAGGCGGAAGGGGCTTCCTCTATTTCCGATTTCATCGGTTCGCGCTTCGGCAAGAGCAGGGGGGTCGCCGCGCTGGTGACGCTGCTGGCGCTGTTCGGATCGATCCCCTATCTCGCGCTGCAATTGCGATCGATCGGCACCGGCTATGCGGCAATCTCCGGCGATAGGGGCAGCCCGGTGGTCGCGATGACGGTGGCGGCGGTTCTGCTCGCTATCTTCGCCATCGCCTTCGGCACACGCCGCTATGTCGCCTCCAGCCGCAGCGAGGCGGTGCTCTATGTGATCGCGGTCGAATCGCTGGTGAAGCTCGGCGCGTTGATGACGGTCGGCCTGTTCGCGGCGCTGCTGTTCCTTTCCGCCCCGGTGGCGACGCGGATGGACGGGCTGGCGCATTTTCGCGAGGTTTTTTCGCCCTCGGCGATCGGGGGTGATTTTGTCGTCATCACCCTTTTGTCCATGGCCGCGATCCTCTGCCTGCCGCGCCAATTCTATGTCGGCGTGATCGGCGCGGGCGAACCCGGGGATGTGGCCCGCGCACGCTGGCCGTTCATCGCCTATCTGCTGGTCATCGCACTGGTCGTGCTGCCAATCGGCCTTGCGGGGATGACGGTGGCGCCGCTGGGGATGCCGCCCGATCTTCTGGTGCTCGGCCTGCCGTTGAGCCATGGCGCGCAGCTTTTGGGGCTGTTCGCCTTTCTCGGCGGTTTTTCGGCGGCGACCGGCATGGTGGTGGTGGAGACGATTGCCCTGTCGACCATGGTGTCGAACGATCTTATCGCGCCGATGATGCTGCGCCATGGCCGCGTGATCGGCGGGGCGGACATGGGCCGGTTGATGCTGCATGTCCGCCGCGCGGCGATTCTCGCGGTGATGGGCGCCGCGCTCGGCTATGCCAGCGCCGTGTCGGAAAGCGAGCGGCTGGCGGTGATCGGCCTCACCGCCTTTGCCGCGATGGCGCAGTTCGCGCCGGTGCTGATCCTTGCGGTGCGCCGGGGCAATCGCGATGCGGTGGCGGCGAAGGCGGGTTTGCTCGCCGGTCTGATCGTCTGGGGCTATACGCTGTTCCTGCCCGAATTCCTGACGCCCGAACTGCTGCGCCCGCTCGGCGGCACGATGCTCGACCCGTTGGCGTTGATGGGCATGACGGGCTTCTCGCCGATCACCCATGGCACCCTGTGGAGTCTGGGCGCCAATCTCTTCGCCTTTGCGCTGGTGTCGGCGCGTGGGGTGCGTTCTCCGCTGCCGCGCGGCTTCGGGCGCGATCCCCGCATCGCCGAGGCGCGGACCATCGGCGACCTGATGGATATGGTGGCGCGCTTTGCGGGGTGGGAGGAGGTGCGCAACGCCTTCGGCTCCGACCGCGAGCGCGGCGCGTCCATCGGCCGGGGCGATGCGCGCCTTGCCGAGCGTCTTATCGCGGGCGTGATAGGCGGTCCTTCGGCGCGACAGATCATGGCCTCCGCGCTGTCCGGCGCGCGGCTCGGCGTCGCCGATGTCGCGCGGATGCTCGACCAGTCCGGGCAGAGCCTGCAATTCTCCAAGGGTTTGCTGGCGGCGACGCTGGAGAATATCGACCCCGGCGTCAGCGTGATCGATCGTCGTCAGCGGCTGATGGCGTGGAACAGCCGCTATCTCGAACTGTTCGATTATCCGCCGGAGCTGGTCTATGTAGGTGCGCCGGTATCCGAACTGATCCGTTACAATGCAAAGCGTGGGGAGTGCGGCCCCGGCGAGGTCGATGCGCATGTCGAGAAACGGCTCGGCCATATGCGGCGCGGCACCGTCCACAGTTTCGAGCGGGTGCGGTCCGACGGGCGCGTGCTCAAGACCGTGGGCGGGCCGATGCCCGATGGCGGCTATGTGATGTGCTTCACCGACATCACGGCGGAGGCCGACGCGCGCGCGGCGCTCGAACGGGCGCGGGTGGAGCTGGAAAGCCGGGTGGAGCAGCGCACGCATGAGCTGCGCGTCGTCAATGCGCAATTGTCGCGGGCGGATGCGGAAAAGACCCGTTTCCTCGCGGCGGCCAGCCATGATCTGTTGCAGCCGATCCACGCTGCCCGGCTGTTCGCGACCGGGCTGGGACGGCAATTGCCTGAAAATCTCCATCCGCTGCTCGGCGGCATTTCCAATTCGATCGCGGCGGCCGAGACGCTGCTGGGCGCGCTGCTCGACATATCGAAGCTCGATGCGGGCGGCATCCAGCCGCAGGCGACGCGGTTCGCGCTGCGGCCGCTGCTGGTCGAGCTGGCCGGGATCTTCGCCCCGCAGGCGGCGGCCAAGGGGCTGTCGATTCGGGTCGGGCCGGGCGATGCGCTGGTGGAGACCGACCGGGCGCTGTTCCATTCGATTGTGCAGAATCTCCTGTCCAACGCGGTGCGCTACACGACGGGCGGCAGGATCGTGATCGGCGTCCGGGGGCGGGGGGCGATGGCGCGGGTCGAGGTTTATGACAGCGGCCCCGGCATCGCCGAGGAGGATCAGCCCCGCGTCTTCCGCGAGTTCGAGAGGCTGGGCAACAGCGATGGCGCGGGCATCGGCCTGGGCCTCGCGATTGTCGATCGCACTGCGCGGCTGCTCGGCGCGACGGTCGCGCTGCGTTCGGTCGAGGGCCGGGGCAGCCGGTTCTCGGTGGAGTTGCCCGGCATCCCCGGCAAAGCGGCGAACCCGGAGCGCGCCTTGCCTCGCTCCGCCCAGAATCGCGGGCGCAAGGTGCTGGTGGTGGACGACCAGCCGGAGATCAGGGCGGCGACGCTGCTGGTGCTGCGGCAGAGCGGTTTCGAGCCGCTGATCGCCGACAATATGGAGGAGGCCCTGGGCTGGGCGCGGCGCGTGGACAGCGCGCTCATCGACTATCATCTGGGCGATCAGGGCGATGGGCTGACGCTGATCGCGCGCCTGAAGGAAGTCAATCCCGCGCTGCCCTGCGCGCTCGTCACCGCCGATCGCTCGCCCGAAACGGCGCAACGGTGCCGGGCAGAGGGCGTCACGCTATTCCTCAAGCCGGCCGCGCCCGAAGCCCTGCTGCGCTGGCTTGACGGGAATGACGGCGCGCTGGCGGCGGAATAGAGCGAGGTTTTTGGCTTGAACTGGGCGATCCGAGGGCGGGTTTGCGCGCTGGTGGGGCTGCTAGAAAGGCGCGGCGCTTTTGGCGCGCCCGGCCCGATTGGAGGAAAAGGGGGGGAGCTTCCACCCATAACGCCCATGGAAAGGCTGGCGGTTTCCTGCGCTAGCGCTCCTCGCCGGGGTTCGCTGCGTGACATGGGGCGCCGTTCTCGTGTTCAAGGATGCACCGCGTCGGATATGGCGCGGGCTGCCCTTTACCAGTCTCTGGTGTCACGTCATTTTTATGGAAAAGCCGATCCTTGGCCAATCCGCACGATGCCCTAATTCTGAAGCTCCAGCCCCAGCGTCCGCGCCGCCAGCAC
>CAYLKZ010000106.1:0-9457 GCA_964384275.1 uncultured Sphingobium sp.
TGGCGCTGTTCGATGTGATCCACTCGCTCGATCGCCCTTCCCTGCTGACCGCCCTCGCCCGCGCGATGGACGCGGCGGAGCGCCGCATTCCCTGTTTCCTTCAGGTCAATATCGGTGAAGAACCGCAAAAGGGCGGCTGCGCCATTGCAGAAGTTCCCGCGCTGCTGGCGGCGGCGCGCGATGCCGATATTCCGGTCCTTGGCCTGATGTGCGTACCGCCCGCCGAGGTGGAGGCAGCGCCCTATTTTGCACTTCTCGCCAAAATGGCGCGAGATCAGGACCTTAAGGGTCTTTCCATGGGCATGTCGGGCGATTATGAAACCGCCTTGATGCTGGGGGCTACCCACATCCGGGTGGGTACCGCCCTGTTCGGCGCTCGAAATTATAGCGCTTGATATAGAAAAGGGCGCCTCCGATAGTCGGAAGCGCCCTTTTAATTTAGCGCACGCTTCAGAACTTGCCGCGCAGCGTGATCCCATAGGTACGGGGTTCGGCCAGATAAGCACTGAAAAGCTGCGTGCCAGCGGCACTGCTCCCCGCCTGAACCTGCGCCAGCGATCCTGAACCTTGCAACGGTGAGTTGAAGGCGACCTGAGTATAATCGGTGTTGAAGATGTTTTGGCCCCAGAATTCCACAGCCCACCGATCCTCCGGCCCGCGCACGCCGATGCGGGCGTTCCACACGCTAAAGCCGTCCTGCTCTTTTTCCGTGAAGAGGTCGGAGCCGGTATTATAATCGCTGTTCATGCGCCCGTCGAAATAGAGGAGGCCGGAAAGGCCCCCCGAACCCAGTGGCGGTGTCCACGCGAAGCTGACCGTGGCGACATATTCCGGCGCATTGCTGTTCAGACTGCCCGGCAGCAGGAACAATGCGGGATCGAGAGCGGCTGTGCCATCGCCGCTGCCGACCAGCCGATTCCGGAACTTGGCCTTGGCATAGGTAAGGCCGCCGCTAACCCGCACATAATTGATAGGGGAGGCGCTCAATTCCAGTTCCACGCCCTGACTGATGAGGCCGGGCGTCACATCGCCGCAGGTGCCATTCGCAGCGAGCGCTTCTCCACAGCCATTGATATTCTGCACGAGGAAGCTGGTTCCGTTAAAGGTGTTCAGCTGGAAGTCGCTGAATTCCTGCCGGAAGGCGGCGATATTCGCGCTGAATTTCCGTGTCGAATATTTGAAACCCAGTTCGAACGCATCGACCTTTTCCGCCGCGAAACGCAGCGTCGGCGCATCCGCCGGGGAGCGAGAGAAGAAATAGGTCGCGGGCGGCGACAGGGTGCGGCTATTGCCCAGCTCGAAACGATCGAGATTATAGCCGCCTGCCTTGTAGCCGCGCGAATAGCTGGCATAGGCCAGCGTCTGCGGCGTCGGCTTGTAGGAAAGGACGGCGGTGCCGGAAAGCTCGTCATCGCTGAACCCATCCGACAGCGTCAGCGCGTTGAGGCCCGTGCTGCTGTTGCCGAGGCAGCCGAGCGTCAATATGCCTTGCGCCAGCGCGGTGCCCGTTCCGAAGGAACCGGTCGCCAGATCGACCAGATCATTGGGGCTGGGGCTTCCCGCAACACGGGTCTGAAGCGCCGCACAGGCGGCATTATCGTTGACGAAACTGGCGTCCAGACGCTTCTTTTCATGGGTATAGCGCAAACCAAGGGTCAGATCGAGTTTATCTGTAATGCGAACTATATTATGAGTGAAAGCAGCAAGGCTTTCGCTCTTCTGGCGATAGCGCGCATCGTTATCACCCCTTGAGCCGTCCGCGCCGATATTCAGCAGGGTCGTCAACGCGTTATTCAAAATAATATTGGCGCCTCCCGCTGACGTGGGGAAGCTGACGTCGATGACGCCCGCCTGCATCGTCGTCCGGTCGTTGCAGGGCAAGGCTGCGGCATTGGCGCTGGTCGCCAGCAGTCGGCACGTCGCGAACAGGCCATAATCATTGCCGAAGCGGATATTATCCACCAGCGTCAGCCGCTCGTTGGAATAATAACCGCCCACCAGCCAGTCGACCCTGTCGTTGAAAGCCGACCCTTGCAGGCGTAGCTCCTGGGTGAAAGTCTTGAACTGGCGATAGGTGTTGGGATCGCGATAGAGGATGTCGGCGGCATTATAATCATAATCGCCATAGTCCCGGGATTTATAGTCGCGATAGGCGGTAATGCTGGTCAGCTTCGCGCCACCCAGATCATAGGTGATCTCGCCCGAAAAGCCCCAGTCGCGCAGCTTGCTCGCATATTCCCGGCCGGGTGTGATGCTGCTCTTGCGGCTATAGGGATCGACCGTGACCGGCTGTCCGCTGATCGTCCGCAATATGGTGGCGATGCGGCTGATGCCATTGTCCAGCGCGTCGCCCGTCGGGCCAGCCGGCGTCGGATCGATCACCTCCCGGTTGGAGATATAGACCGCCCCGCAACAGCTTTCGTCGCGGCGGGTATAATCGCCGATCAGGCGGATCGAGAGGGCGTCATTGGGTTCGATCAACGCCTGGCCGCGCAGCAGCCAGCGGTCTCGATCATTGGTTTCCCCGACTTTCGCGCCGCTCGTATTGACCAGCTTCATGAAGCCGTCGCGCTTCGACCAGACGCCGTCCAGACGCAGCGCCACCGTTTCGCTCAGCGGGCCGGTCACGCTGCCGGACAGGCGCCAATAATCATAATTGCCATAGGTCAGCTCACCCTTGGCGCCGAAGGTGAATTCGGGGGCTTTGGTGACGATGTTGATGAGCCCCGCCGAGGCGTTGCGGCCGAACAGCGTGCCCTGCGGCCCGCGCAGCACCTCGATCCGCTCCAGTTCGCCCAGATCGGTCAGGCCGGAACCGGTGCGGGAACGGTACACGCCGTCAATGAACACCGCGACCGAACTTTCGAGGCCGGGGTTGTCGCCCACCGTGCCGACGCCACGGATGCGGGCCGCGCCATTGGCCTCGCTGCCGGTCGAAGAAACCAGCAGCGATGGGGCTAGCTGGTTCAACTGGCGGATATCGTTGGCGCCGCTATTTTCCAGAGTCGCCGCCGTCACCGCCGAAACCGCGAGCGGGACGTCCGATAGCGGGCTTGCGCGCCGCGTGGCGGTGACGATGATGTCCATCGGCATATCGCCCTGTTCCGCCGCGCCGGGCAGGGACGGTGGCTCCGTTTGTGCATGGACCGATAATGGCAGCGCGAGCGTCACCATGGCCGCGCTTTCCCACAGCAAGTGCTTGCCCCTCTTCACGATCATTCTCTCCCGTTTGCGTGGCTTTTCCGCCACATAAGATATTTCCTATCTGCAAAGAGGCTAACAGAAGAAAAAGATCCGGGCCAGAGGGCTCGATAACACAAAAAAAACAGAAGCAGGGGGTTTGGCTTCCTTGCCCCATTGCCCCTGTTCTCGTGGCGGCGGCCGGGCTATAGACCCGCCATGTCGTCCCCTTTTCCTCCCTCCGCATCTACGGAAAGTGCAGCGGATTTCCGCGTTGCCGCACTTTATCATTTCACCTTTTTCGAAGACCCGGCCGCGCTGAGGGAGCCGGTGCTGGACCGGTGCCGCGCGCTCGATATATGCGGTACGCTGTTGCTGGCGGCGGAGGGGATCAACGGCACGGTCGCGGGCGCGCCGGAGGCGATCGAGCAGTTGATTGGCTGGCTGCGCCTGCTGCCCGGCTGCGCGGAGATGGAGGTCAAATATTCCGTCGCGCACGACCGTCCCTTCGGCCGGATGAAGGTGAAGCTGAAGCGCGAGATCGTCACCATGGGCGTCGAGGGCATCGACCCGGTGCAGCATGCGGGCCTCTATGTCGAGCCGCAAGACTGGAACGACCTGCTGGCGCGGCCCGATGTGATCCTGATCGACACGCGCAATGACTATGAGGTCGAGATCGGCAGCTTTGCCGGTGCGATCAACCCGGAAATCCAGAATTTCCGCCAGTTTCCCGGCTGGTTCACGGCACTGCGCGACCAGTGGACGGATGAGGGGCGGAAGGCTCCCGCGATCGCGATGTTCTGTACCGGCGGCATCCGGTGCGAGAAATCCACTGCTTTCGCCCGCAGCATCGGCTGCGAGGAAGTCTATCATCTGAAGGGCGGCATCCTCAAATATCTGGAGGAGGTTCCCGCCGGAGAAAGCCTCTGGCAAGGCAATTGCTTCGTGTTCGACGAGCGGGTGTCGGTGGGCCATGGCCTCGCCTTGACGCAGGACCGGCAGTGCGCCGATTGCGGCCGGGCCTATGGGCCGCAGGACAAGCATCGCTGCCCGGCGCACTGAGCGCCACGGTTGCTCCCTCCCCCCCTCCTGCTTCTGAAGGTCAAAAAAAACCGCCCCGAAGGGCGGCTTGAAAGTCTAGGAGAGGATGCCTGAAAGGCGAGTTCCTTTTGCGGTTGCAGCAGGAATCTCGCAAGTGCGAAGAAATTGTCCCGATTGCATTTATTGCAACTACAAGTTTATCACCAGCTTTCCGTAACGTCATCTTCCCGCAAAAAAATCTCTTTTTTCTTTTCGTGCTGTTCCCGGCGAATCAATGTCCGGCCTGCGGGCCGCGTTCCAGTCCCGAATCGGCAAGCTGCGAATCAATCTGCGCCATGAGCCGGTCGAGGCCGGCGCTGTCCTTCGCCTCGGCGCGGGCGACCAGCACATCCTGCGTGTTCGAGGCGCGCAGCAGCCACCAGCCGTCTGACGTGTTGACGCGCGCGCCATCGGTGGCGTTGACGTTCGCGCCCGCTGCCTCCAGCCGCGCCAGCACTTCTTCCACCACGGCGAATTTGCGGCTCTCATCGACCTGAAAGCGCATTTCCGGCGTGTTGATCATGTCCGGCATCTCGCTGCGCAGCTGGGTGACGCCCTTGCCCAGCAGAGTCGCGGCGCGGATCAGGCGAACGGCGGCATAGAGCGCGTCGTCAAAGCCATAATATTGATGCTTGAAGAAGATATGGCCGCTCATTTCCCCGGCGAGCGGGCTGCCCGTTTCCTTCATTTTGGATTTGATGAGGCTGTGCCCGGTTTTCCACATCAGCGGTTTGCCGCCCAGCTCGGCAATGCGGTCGTAAAGCGCCTGGCTGGCCTTCACGTCGGCGATGACGGTCGCGCCCGGTTCGTCCTTCAGCACCGCTTCCGCATAGATCATCAGCAGCTGGTCGCCCCAGATGACGCGCCCCTCGCCGTCGATCGCGCCGATGCGGTCGCCGTCGCCGTCGAAAGCCAGACCGAAATCGAGCTTCTTCTCCGCGACAAGGGCGCGCAGATCGGCCAGATTCTTCTCTTCTGTAGGATCGGGATGATGATTGGGAAAATCGCCGTCGACATCGGTGAACAGCGTATGATGCTCACCCGGCAGGAGCTTGACGAGCTTCTCCACCACCGGGCCTGCCGCGCCGTTGCCCGCGTCCCAGCCGATGCGGAACGCGTCGCCGTCGAAGCCCTCGACAAGCCGCGCGACATAGCGATCCATGATGTCGATCGTCTCGCTGCCCGCGCTGCCTTCAACCCAGTCGCCCGCTTCCGCCATCGCGCCGAGCGTCTGGATATCCGCGCCGAAAAAGGGGCGGCCCTGAAACACCATCTTGAAGCCGTTATAATTGGCGGGATTGTGGCTGCCGGTTATCTGGATGCCGCCATCCACCTGCTCCGTCGCTTCGGCATAATATAGCATCGGCGTGGGGCCGAGGCCGATGCAGACCGCGTGGATGCCGCTGTCATTGAGGCCGCGCACCAGCGCTTCCTCCAGCACCGGCGAGCTGACGCGGCCATCATAGCCCACCGCGACCTTGGCGCCCGCCGCCCGCGCGATCAGCGTGCCGAAGCCGCGGCCGATCGCATAGGCGTCGTCCGTGCCCAGTGTTTCCCCGATGATGCCGCGAATGTCATATTCACGCAGGGTGGTGGGGTGGAATTTATGGGTCATGAAGGTCCTGTTGGGTCTTGAGGAAAATCGGAAGGCGAAAGGTGCGACCTTTTGTTTTCTTGCGCATGACGCAACAAAATGCGCCGCGCGTCATTGATTTTTTCGGCGAGTGCCTCGGTGCCGCCGACGTCCGGATGATTTTTTGCGATCAGCCGCCGGTGCGCGGCGCGGATGGCTTCCTCATCGGCGTTATCGTCCAGCCCCAGCAGCGCCCGCGCTTCCTCCAGCTGTTCTGCCGGAGAGAGGGCGCGAGAGGGAGAAACAGGGGTATGCGCAGCGGCAGTGTCGGCGCGACCCTTGGCGGCCAGCCGCCGCCAGCCATGCAGGCCCGCCAGCGCAAGGGCGCCGCCGCCGAAGAGGCTTTGTCCTCTCGCGGCGAGGATCGCGCCAACGATCGCCAGCCCCAGCATCAGCCCATCGGTCATCGTCAGGCGCTGCAATCGGCCGGTCAGGATGAGCCAGCCCGCCAGCGCGAGCAGCAGCAGCGCGAGCAGGCCCATCAGGCCGCGCCTCTCATGCCATGCCCCTCATGCGACGTTCTGTTCGATCTTTTCCCGGTCGGCATCGGAAACCTGCGGCAGGGCAAGACCAGCGACCATTTCGCGCAGCTCCTGCCGCGCGGTCAGATGGCTGAAGCCGAGATCGCCCAGATGGCCTTTGTCCAGCAGGGTGAGGCCGGAGGGGAACAATTCACGGAAGATCACGCGTTCCGACAGGCCCGGAATCACGCGGAAGCCAACGCGCTTGGAAAGCTCGCCCAGCGCATCGCCGACGCGCTTCTTGTTGCGCGCGTCGTGATGCTGCACGCGGTTGCGGAGCACCACCCAGTCGATCGACACGCCATCGGCCTTGGCCCGGCTCTTGCGCGCCTCGAAGATCAGTTCGGAATAGAAGGAGAGCCGCTTCACCTTGAAGCTTTCGGCGTCCACCTGGCCGATGAGGTCGAAATCGACGAAGCTGTCGTTCATCGGCGTCACCAGCGTATTGGCGCGCGCGGCCATGTGGCGGGCGAAGGGATCGTCGCGACCGGGCGTGTCGATGATGAGGAAATCCTTGCCTTCCGCAAGGGCGAGATAGGCGGCATCCAGTTCCGCCTCGGTCGATCCGGTGAACACGCGGAAGTCCGGCGTCGGCAGGTCGATCTCCCGCCGCCGCGCGGTATCGACGCGATTTTCCATATAGCGGGTCACGGTCCGCTGCCGGGGATCGAGGTCGAGCAGGCCGACCTCGTGGCCCATCATCGCCAGCGCGACGGCAGTGTGCACAGCCGTGGTCGATTTGCCGGTGCCGCCTTTTTCATTGGCGAAAACGATAATATGCGTCTGCTGGCCAGCCATAGAAGACTTTTGAACTCCCCAAAAACCGTATAGATGCGGCCTTGGCCGCCCTCCCGCCCGCGGGTAGGCGGGCGTTCGAAAGTGCCTTACCGGAGCCTCAACCGCCGTGCAAATAATCCGTGACCTTGCTTCGCTTCGTGATGCTGTTTTTTCGCTGCGGGCGGCAGGCGCGCGCATCGCGCTGGTGCCCACCATGGGCGCCTTGCACGAAGGGCATATGAGCCTCGTTCGCGCCGCGAAGGCGCGGGCCGATCATGTCGTCGCCTCCATCTTCGTCAATCCCAGGCAATTTGGCGCGAATGAGGATCTCGACGCCTATCCCCGACAGGAGGCGCAGGATGCCGCGCTGCTGGAGGGTGAGGGCACGTCGATCCTCTGGGCGCCGACGGTCGCGGAAATGTATCCGACAGGCTTTGCCACCAGCATCTCCGTCACCGGGATCAGCGACGGCCTGTGCGGCGCGGCGCGGCCGGGCCATTTCGACGGCGTGGCGACGGTGGTGACGAAACTGTTCAATCAGGTGCTGCCCGATGTCGCGCTGTTCGGGGAGAAGGATTATCAGCAGCTCGCGGTGATTCGCCGCTTCGTCGCCGATTTGAATCAGCCGGTGGAGATTGTCGGGGTGCCGACCGCGCGGGCTGAGGATGGCCTCGCCCTTTCCTCCCGCAATGCCTATCTGACCGGAGAAGAGCGCGCGCGGGCGGTGGAATTGTCGCGTGCGATGAAGCGCGGCGTGACCCGACTCGAAGCGGGCGAGGCAGCCGAAGCGGTGCTGCCGGATATCCGCGCCGATCTGGCGCAGGCCGGTTTCGGCCCGATCGATTATGTCGAGCTGTGCGATGCTGCCTCTCTGGCGCCGGTGCGGGAGCTGGCGGCGGAGGCGCGGCTGCTTGCCGCAGCCCGGCTCGGCAAGACGCGGCTCATCGATAATTTCGCGGTTCTTCCCCGGTGAAATTGTAAACAGAGGTCACATCTTCACCTGCGTCGCTGCGGTTAACCAAATATTAGCCATGATCCGCAATCTTCCCCCCTGCACGAAATCAGGGGATTTGATTGTGGGTAATAGTCCGGGGAGTGCGCAGTTCCTCATCGATAGCCGGTTGACCGACGCATCGCGCGACAAAGGTCAGACCTGTTATGAACTGGGCATAGCGTATAGTTGCGGCACGGGCGGGGTCGAAGTGGATCTCGTTCAGGCGCATAAATGGTTCAACCTCGCCGCGCTGGCGGGCAGCGAAGAAGGGCAGGCGCTCCGCACCGAGGTCGCCGAGGAAATGACTGCGCGAGAGATCGCCGAAGCGCAGCGTCAGGCGCGGGCCTTCCTGCGCGGCAACAGCGCCCCGATGCATTGATTTGCGCGCCCGGGATGCGTTCCGGGCTTTGACGCCTCAGGGATTCGCTTTGCGGAAAGGCGTCCTCTCGTGGAGCCAGTCACGGTCCTGTTCGATCGCCTGCCGCTCCCGGTCCAGAAAATGCGCGACTGCCGCGCGAAATTGCGGGTCGGCGATATAATGGGCCGACCATGTCGCCACCGGGCGATACCCCCGCACCAGCTTGTGCCCGCCCTGCGCGCCTGCTTCGACGCGGCGCAGCCCATGGGCGATGGCAAAATCGATCGCCTGATAATAGCATAGCTCGAAATGGAGGAAGGGCACGTCCTCGACGCAGCCCCAATAGCGACCATAGAGCGTTTCCGCGCCGATCATGTTGAGCGCGCCCGCAATCGGCCGCCCGTCGCGCAGCGCGAGAACCAGCAGCAGCCGGTCGGCCATCCGCTCGCCGAGCAGGTCGAAGAACCGGCGGGTCAGATAGGGGCGGCCCCATTTGCGGGCGCCCGTATCCTGATAAAAGGCCCAGAAAGCATCCCAATGGTGCGGCTGAATCTCCTCCCCGCGCAACTGGACGATGTCCAGCCCTGCCTGCGCGCGCTGCCTTTCCTTGCGCAGCGTCTTGCGTCTGGCGCTCGACAGTTCGGCGAGAAAATCCTCGAAGCTCGCATAGTCCGCATTTTCCCAGTGAAACTGGCTGTCCTGCCGGATCAGCCAGCCCGCTTCCTCGAACAGCGGCACCTGCGCGGGCGCGATGAAGGTTGCATGGGCGGAGCTTAGGTCGTTCTGCTCGACCACCGCCTCGGCGCCCCGGATCAACGCCGCCGCCAGCCCGGCAGGGGCGTCGTCGGCCAGCAGCAGCCGGTTGCCGGGCACCGGGGAGAAGGGCACCGCGATCTGGAGCTTGGGATAATAAT
>CAYLKZ010000107.1:0-7318 GCA_964384275.1 uncultured Sphingobium sp.
AATTCCGGTCAGGGCAATCAGGGCAATGGGAACGGCAATGGCGGTTCCAATGGGAACAACGGGAACAACGGGAACAACGGGAACGGGAATGGGAATGGCAACTCCGGCTCCGGGAACAATAACGCCGGTGGCAATGGCAACGGCAATGGAAGCTCAAGCTCCGGAAACGGGAATTGGAACTGGAGCTGGATCTGGAATGGCCGTTTTGGCAACAGCGGGAACGGCAACAGCGACTCAGGGTCCAGCAACAACAGCAATGCCAATGGGAGCGGAAACGCTAATTCCGGCGGGAACGGAAATGGCAATGGCAATGGCAATGGCAATTCCGGTCAGGGCAATGGGAATGGCAACAGCAACTCCGGCTTCTGGAACAACAATGCTGGGGGCAACGGCAACGGAAACTCGGGCTTCGGGAACGGAAACGGCGGGTCGAACGGCAATAGCGGCCCCGGTGGGAGCGGTGGCGGGCGGTGACATGCCGGTCCGCCAAGCCCCGGCGCCCACGCCTGTCCATCGGCTTCTGGCATTACCGCCGCCTTTGCGCCTTTGCCGCAGCCAGCATGCTCGCGCTGCTGCTTACCCTGTGCGGACTGGGAATCGGGTTCGAGCAGGCCGGGCGCGATCTGCGCGATTCCCTCAGCGGCCGCCCTGCATCGGGCAACATCCTTCTCATCGCGATCGACGGGGCCAGCCTCAAGACCTATGACCGCTGGCCCTGGCCGCGCGACCTCTATGCCCGGCTGATCGATCGCCTCGGCCAGGCAGGGGCGGAGAGCATCGCCTTCGACGTCGATTTTTCCGCGCGCTCCACCCCTGCCGCCGACCAGCGCCTCGCCGAGGCCATAGAGCGGTCCCCCGCGACGATCATCCTGCCGACCTTCCGCCAGCGCGATTCCAACGCGCCATCGGGCTTCATCGAGAACCTGCCGTTGCCCGAACTGCGCCGTTCCGCCTTTCTGGCCGCCGTCAATGTCCACGCCGACAGCGACGGCATCCTGCGCGCCTATGGCTTTGGCGAGCATACCGACGGGCTGACACGTCCGTCCATGGGCGCGATGCTGGCGGGCCAATCGGGCAGGCTGGGGCAAGAGTTCATTATCGACCAGTCCATCGACCCGCTCTCCATCCCCACGATCAGCTTCGCCTCCATCCTTTCCGGCCGCTTCGATCCCGCCATGGTGCGGGGCAAGTCGATCATCGTCGGCGCGACGGCGATCGAACTGGGCGACCGCTATGCGGTTCCGCGCCATGGCGTGCAGGCCGGTCCCGTGGTGCAGGCGCAGGCAGGCGAGACCCTGCGCGTGGGCCGCCCCTTTGGCCGACCGGCGGCATGGCCGGCCATGCTGGCCGTGACGCTGATCCTCGCCCTGCTCGCCCGAATCGACGAATGGAAGCCGCGCGCGATAGCGCTGGGCAGTGCGACGGTTCTCCTTGTTCTCATTTGCAGCGTTCTGGAGATGCTCGGCGCCGCCTCGTTCCAGCAGGTGCCCGCGCTCTTCCAGCTCGTGCTGACCGGTGGAGCCTGGGGCACCATCGACTTCCTGCGCGCGATCCGCCGGACCGAACGGCGCGAGGCCCGCACGGGACTGCCCAATGGTTTGGCCCTGATCGAGCAGATCGGGGATGCGCGCGGCTATCACATCGTCGCCGTCCGCTTTCCCCGTCTGACGGAGGCGATGGCGATCCTGCGCGAGGAGGAGCGGGTGGCGCTTCTCCTCATCATCGCCGACCGCCTGCGCATAAGCGCGGGGACGCCGGCCATCCATCTGGAGGGCGGCGGAACCTTCTGCTGGTTCCATCCGCTGCCTGTGGAAAGCACGACGATGAGCGAGCAGTTCGCGGGCCTCGCCAGCCTCTTCCTGCCGCCTGTCCCGATCGGCGGCCGTTCGATCGCCGTGACGCCGCGCATCGGCGTGGCCAGCGGCACGTCCGGCGAGGCGGTCGGCACACTCGCCCGCGCCACCAACGCCGCCGACCAGGCAGACAAGGACGAAAAACTTTGGGTTCTCGACGACGGCAGGCTGGCGGAGGCCGCGGTGCGGAGCCAGCGCCTGCTCGCCGACATCTCCACCGCCCTCGCCAACCGCGATATCTGGATGGCCTATCAGGCGAAGATGGATATCGCCTCCGGCCAGATCATCGGCGCGGAGGCCCTGATGCGGTGGGCCCATCCGGAACTGGGCGCCATATCGCCGGAGGACTTCATTCCCTTGTTCGAGGGCGAGCAGGTGATGCAGGAGCCGACGCTTTACGCCCTCGACATCGTGCTGGCCGATCTTCGCCGCTGGACGCAGCAGGGATTGCCGATCAATGTCGCGGTCAACATCTCGGGCACGCTCCTGCTTCGGCCCGCCTTCATCGATGCGATGGCGCGGCGGCTGGCGGAGAATGCCGACCTTGCCGCCCAGCTGACCTTCGAAGTAACGGAATCCGCCGCGATCGACAACGGCAGGGCGGCCATCGCCGTGCTGGAAAGCTGGCGGGCCAGCGGCGTGCGCATCTCCATCGACGATTATGGCACCGGCCAGTCCACACTCACCTACCTCAAGGCGTTCCCCGCGAACGAGATCAAGATCGACCAGTCTTTCGTGCGAGGCCTTGAACATGACGCCGACGACCGGGTGCTCGTCCGCTCAACGGTGGAGCTGGCCCACGCGCTGGGCATGGATGTCGTGGCGGAAGGAGTGGAGGATGCCGCCTGCCTCGACATATTGCGCGCCATGGGATGCGATGTCGCGCAAGGCTGGCATATTGGCAAGCCTGTCGGCGCTTCGACCCTTACTCCGCTTCTGAAGGGTCGTCAGGCAGATGCAGCCTAGCGCCAGCCCCGGCTATTTGACGAATAATAACGCGGCAGAAGGACGAGCGCCGACTATCGGAAAGCACATCATTATGGGGCGCAATCATGAGGCAGACCCGGCGGCTTGCAGGGTCAGCCCCTTGCTTTCATTTTGATACCGGAAAACACTGCCGGATCGGGAATTGCAAGACAGCCTGCCGGGCAGGGTTTGCCACCCCCCTTGAAATGACGAGTTGCGGCCATGCTTTCCCCTGAACGCCCGTCCGCTCATCATCCGAGGCCGCCGCCTCGGCCGATCACCCTTCCTTGCCCTGAGGCCGATCACCCTTCCTTGCCCTGACGCCGTTCCTCCGCGACCTTCAACACGTCATAGGCCGCCTGTATCGCCTGAAAGCGCAGCGCGGCGTCCTTGTCGCCGGGTTTCACGTCGGGGTGAGATTCCTTGGCGAGGCGGCGCCAGCTTTTGCGGATCATCTCGAAATCGGCGTCGGCATCCAGCTCCAATATCTCCAGCGCGCGCATTTCGTCGCGGGAGCGGGTGCCGTCGCCCGGGCGGCCCCAACCGTAGAAGGCCCCGCCCGCAAAGCCGCTCGCGGTGGAGCGTTCCTCCTGCTCGCGGCGGCCGCGTTCCTCTTCGTCGAGGCCCTGAAAATAGTCCCAGCCCTTATTATATTCGGCGGCATGGCTCTGGCAGAAATACCAGCGCTCCGGGCTGTTGGGGGATTTAGGCGCGGGACAATCGCCGGGCTGGTCGCAGCCATGGCGGTCGCACATGCGTACGCTCTGCGCCTGCCGTTCCGCCCCATAGCCACCCCAGCGGGGAAAGCCCCAATCATTTCTGCGCCCTGCTCTAGCCATCCCGCCAATCTAGTAAAATGTGCCGCCCATGAAAAGGCGGCGCCTGCCCCGACAGCCGAAATCCGTGCCAGAGGATCTGTAAGCCGGGTTCTGTCCACCACCCCTGCGGGCGGATGGGCGACCATTCCTCTAGGACCGGAATTGCTTCCGGCCTCAAGCAACCAACCCGGACGATCGGGGCCGAAACCGCCCCCGCATGGCGCGAACCATGCAACGCCGTCCCTATTCGGTCTTGCTCCCGGTGGGGTTTACCAAGCCGCCCGCCATTGCTGGGGGCGCGGTGCGCTCTTACCGCACCCTTTCACTGTCGCCTCGCCGAAGCTTTAGGGCCTGAAGCCTTTGGCGACCTGCTTTCTGTTGCACTGTCCCTGAACCGTGGGCGATCCCCCGAAAGAGAACGCCACGGCCCGCCGGACGTTATCCGGCACCGTTGTTTCGTGGAGCCCGGACTTTCCTCGCCCTGCTAATGAAAGCAGGCCGCGGCCGCCCGATCCTCTGGCGAAACGGGCTTTAGCGCGTTGCGGGCGCGATGGGAAGCGCCCTCTTGGCCGCGCTCATTCATCCCCTCTCGGCTTGGGCAGCAGCAGCGCGAGCAGGATGGCGCGGCACTCGCCATCGATGACGCCGTCGATCATCTCCGGCCGGAAGCGGCGCTGGAACGCGCGCACGGCGGCCTCCGGCTCCTTGATGTCATAGCCGAAGCGCTCCAGCGCCAGCAGGAAGGCGCCGTCGCTCCACAGCGGGTCCATCAGATATCTGGTCGGGCGCGGCAGGGCAAGACGCAACCGGGCGAGCGTCGCCCAGGGGAAAAGCTCGCCGGGATCCTGCTTCCGCTCCGGCGCGACATCGCTATGGCCGACGATATTGCCGCGCGTGATGCCATGGCGGGTGACGATATCGTGCACCAAGGGGATCAGCGCCTCGATCTGCGCCTGCGGAAAGCCGCGATAACCCCATTCATGGCCGGGGTTGACGATCTCTATGCCGATGCTGGCGCTGTTGATGTCGCTGATGCCGCGCCAATAGCTGGCGCCCGCATGCCAGGCGCGCTTTTCCTCCGGCACCATATGCACGACCTGCCCGTCCTCGGTCACGACATAATGAGCCGAAACCCGGGATTCGGGATTGGCCAGCCAGTCGATCGCGCTCTGCGCATCCGGCATTCCGGTATAATGCAGGACCAGCATCGTCACCGGCAACCTGCGTTCGTCAAAATTGGGCGACAGCCTCTCTATCACCGAAATTCCCTGTATCTGCCTCGCCACCGGCGGGAAGGGCGGACGCCCGCCCCTTCCATCGGCGCAGGCGAAAAGCATGACGAACAAAAGAGGCGCAATCAAGCGGGGAATCTTGCCGCATCCTCCGCCACAGCCGGGCGCGAGCCTGCCGAACGGTTCCAGCGACCGGATCGGACGGCACGGAATCGCTGGAGACGAAGTCTCAGGGCAATGGCCCGGCCCGTTCATGGGCGCCGCGAAATCTCCGGCTGGCAACATTTTTGCTCCCCCGGCGCCGGTCAGGAAGGGCAGCGCCGATCAGATCACCCCGACCTGATGCAGTTTGCTTTCCAATATATCGCGATCAAAGGGCTTCATCACATATTCGTCCGCGCCCGCTTCCAGTGCGGCGCGGAGATGATCGAGGCCGTTTTCGGTGGTGCAGAAAATCACCTTGGGCCGGGGGCCGTTGAGGGTGGGCAGATGGTGCAGAAACTCCATTCCGCTCATCACCGGCATGTTCCAGTCGAGCAGCACGAGATCATGATCGCCATTCTGGCACTGGTTCAGCGCCTCGCGGCCATCGCAGGCCTCCGTAACCCGGACATTGAGCGATTCCAGCATGTGGCGGGCGACCTTCCGGATCACCTTGGAATCGTCAACAACCAAACAATTTTTCATGGGCCACCCTGATCCGCATCGAATACGCCGACTTTATCGACTCATTAGTTGATGGAATCCTAAGCGCCGCGTTCATGCCGCAGAAGATGAGCACGAGAGCACTTCCCCCATGGCGCCATGACGGTGCCCCATCGGCGCCATATCCCCGCGACCCGCGGCAACGGCTGCCCCCGGCATGATGGCGCGGCGCAGCGGCACGCGAATCGCGATCGCCAGCCCCTTGCCCCGTTCGCTGGAAAGCGCGACCACGCCCCCGATGCGCTCGATATTGGCGCGGACGATATCCATGCCGACACCCCGGCCGGACACCGCCGTCACCCGGCGAGCGGTCGAAAGGCCCGGCGTGAAGATAAGGTCCAGCTTTCCCTGATCGTCCAGACTGGCGATTGCGTCCTCGCTCATTCGTCCGCTGGCGACCACCCGCGCAAGCACGGCATCTATATCGACGCCCCGCCCGTCATCCTTCATCTCTATCACGATCTGCTCGCCGGACCGGCGCGCCGACACGCGCAGCACGCCTGCCTCGGGCTTGCCCGCAGCGCGCCGTTCCTGGGGCGTTTCTATGCCATGACCGATGCTGTTGCGGACGATCTGCATCAGCGGGTCGAGAATCATCTGGACTATTTCGCGATCCATCTCGACTTCGCCGCCCTCCATTTCGAGCTTGATCGTCTTGCCCTGCTCACGGCTCAGATCGCGCACTACGCGGGGCAACGCCATGAACAGGCGGTCAACACGTTGCAGACGCATTCTGGATATGGTGTCGCGCATATCGGCGATACGAGCGGAAAGGGATGCAAAAGCGGCGTCGGCATTGGGCGCAACACCCGTCACATGCAGCGTCTGCGCCAGTTCATCGCGGGCGCGCATCAACTCAGCCATGCCGTCCATCAACTCATCGATCAACGGCAGCGGCAGACGCACCGTGCGGGCAGCAGGCGCCGAAGCCCGCCTCTCCGGCAGGGGCCGCATATATTCCTTCGCGTCGAAGACACCATGCTCCTGCCGAATGCCGTCCCGCCCTTCGCGCGCTCTGTCATGGCACAGGCGCAGCGTGGCGATCAGATGCTCGTCATTGCGGTCGGACAGCGAATCGCCTGCCGCCACGGCGGCGCACAACTCCCCGATCCGGTCCATCACGGAGAGGACCGCGCTGATCGTCGCGGCGTCGGGGGCCGCACGGCCCGAGCGAATGTCCGACAGCACATCCTCGGCAGCATGGCTCAGCCGCTCGAAACGGGGCAGGTCGAGGAAGCCGCAGCTTCCCTTAACGGTGTGGAAAAAGCGGAACAGGCGGTCGATCAGCGCGCGATTCGACGGGTCGGCCTCCAGCGCGACGACCATGTTGGCCAAAGCCTGAAGCGACTCCAGCGTTTCAGCCACAAAATCCGATAACAGCTCGTCCATCATTCCGCCTGCGCAACCCGGTGGGGGCGCATGATCGGTCGAGCGCGGTTAATTCATGGTTAAAGGGCCGTGCCGATCAAACCACTTAGCGGGGGATAAACGCACCGAATACCAGCGCTGGCTCGCCCGGCGGCGAGAGCATGATCTGCCCGCCCATCTGCTCGGCAAGGCGGCGCGTCATCCACGCCGCAGCATTGCGGGAGGACAGCGCCTCCTCGCGCAGCGTGCCCGCGAGCGCGGCGCGCATTTCTTCGTCGAGGACGATCTTCTGCCCCTGCGCGCGCACGGCGATCTCTATCCCGTCGTCATGGACCTCCGCGCCGATATCGAGCTGACCGCCGCGCACCAGCGCATC
>CAYLKZ010000107.1:7418-9405 GCA_964384275.1 uncultured Sphingobium sp.
TGGCACAGGCGCGAACAGAGAAGCGCCGCGATATGCAGTGCCTGATCTTGGTCTTGCGCCTGAACCTTGCCGGTCATCCCATTGCCTTTTTTTCATATCGTGCATCACCGACCGCAACCCGCCTCCGCGCGTCAGGGCCGGAGCGCCTTCGTCTGCCTGAACGCCTCTGTTAGACCTCATCGCCACGGACATGCAAGCATGGGATGGCGCGCATTGCGGCAAGAGCGCCCGCGCCGTCTCATTCCACGCACAACTCCACCGCGACGAAGTGGCCGTGCAGCCCCTCGCCCGCCGCCCGCCACAAGGAATGATCCCCCGCAGGCGTGCAAAGCAGCCAGAGCGCGCCATCGCCATGCGCCTCCCGCGCGTCCTGAACGGAGGGCAAGGCCCCGCCGCGCGGATGCGAATGATAATGGCCGAGCACCCTGTCTCCTCTCCGCCGGGCTTCCCGCTGGGCGCGCAGCAGCAGCGCGGGGTCGATCTCGAACCGGGTTGCGGGATCGGCGGCGGCATTGGCAGCGGGCAACACTCCCCGCACCTCCCCTTCCTGTCCGATCAGCAGCCCGCATATTTCCCGCTCCGGGCTGGCGGCGGCGGCATCGATGATTTGCGCGAGCAGCGCCCTTGATATGCGGATCGTCATCCCCACATGCTTAGGCAATGGGGGACGAACTTTCCATCCTGACCGCCACGGTCGATGAAGGATATGCAGGCGCGCGGCTCGACAAGGCGCTCGCCGGGCTGGTGCCGACGCTTTCGCGCGAGCGGGTGAAGGCGCTCATTCTCGGCGGACAGGTCAGGGACAAGGGCGGCAAAAGCGTGTCCGACCCCTCCCGCAAGGTCAATGTGGGGCAGAGCTTCACGCTGCACCTGCCGCAAGCCGTGCCCGCTGATGCGGCGCCGCAGGATATCCCCCTTTCCATCGCCTATGAAGACGCCCATCTAATCGTGGTGGACAAGCCCGCGGGCCTTGTCGTCCACCCGGCGGCGGGAAACCCTGACGGCACGCTGGTCAACGCGCTGCTCCACCATTGCGCCCGGGACGGCAAAGGCGGGCTTTCGGGCATTGGCGGCGTCGCGCGGCCCGGCATCGTCCATCGCATCGACAAGGACACCTCTGGCCTCATCGTCGTCGCCAAGAGCGATGCCGCGCATGAGGGCCTTGCCGCCCAGTTCAAGGATCACAGCATTTCCCGCCTCTATCGGGCGATCGTCTTCGGCCATCCGCGCCCGATGGCGGGCACGGTGGACACCTGGATCGGCCGGTCCGACCATGACCGCAAGAAAATGGCGGTGCAGGATGAAGGGCGCGGCAAGCATGCCGTCACCCATTATCGCACGATTGAGACGCTGGGCCGATCCGCGCTGGTCGAATGCCGCCTCGAAACCGGGCGCACCCATCAAGTCCGCGTCCATATGGCGCATCTGGGCCATCCGCTGGCCGGAGACCCCGTCTACGGCACGCGCAATTCACGCGGCGGGGGGCTGGGAACCATAACAAGCCGCCTCGCGTTCAGGCGGCAGGCATTGCATGCGGCTCGACTGGGCTTTATCCACCCCATAACGGGTGAACCTCTGGAATTCGATTCCCCGCTGCCCGCCGACATGCAGGAACTGTTAAGCCAGCTTCGCCTATGATGAGGGAAGCCGGGGAAGAGAAAGCTATCGCCCATGCGGGGATGGCTGGAAAGGATTGAGATTTCGATATGGCCAGCAAGCAAACCTCTCGGGCGGTCGTGCCTGCGCTTAACAGCGATGCGAGCCTCAATCGCTATCTCGCCGAGATTCGCAAATTTCCTATCCTGACGCCGGAACAGGAATATATGCTCGCCAAGCGGTATCAGGAGCATCAGGATCCGGAGGCGGCCGCCCAGCTCGTCACCTCGCACCTGCGCCTTGTCGCCAAGATCGCGATGGGGTATCGCGGCTATGGCCTGCCGGTCAGCGAGCTGATTTCCGAAGGCAATATCGGCCTGATGCAGGGCGT
>CAYLKZ010000108.1:0-9333 GCA_964384275.1 uncultured Sphingobium sp.
ACAAAGCGAGCGAAGGGCTGCTTTTCCTCACCAACGACACCCAGTGGGCCGAACGGCTAATGAACCCAGCTTCGGGCGTCACGAAGACCTATCACGTCAAGATCGACCGCGCCGCGGACGAGCGTTTGGTGTCTGCCCTTTCCGAACCGGTCGAGGATGACGGCGAGCGGCTCAGCGCCGCATCGGTGAGGCTGCTGCGCACCTCCGGGCGGTCGAGCTGGATCGAGATCGTGCTGACCGAAGGGCGCAACCGGCAGGTTCGGCGCATGGTCGCCGCGCGCGGCGCGAATGTGCTGCGGCTGGTGCGCGTTGCCATCGGCGGGGTGTCGCTCGGCGATCTCGCCAAGGGACAGACCCGGCCTCTGAGCCCGAACGAGCACGCAGGCGTGCGGTAGCCTTACAGTAAACTAAAGGTGATAGATGGAGCGCGTGTCCCGCCGCCGTTTGCAGCCGCCTTCGTAAAAGAACATGAGGTCGGTGCCGAGATGCAAGGCCTTGTGCTTCCTTGCCATTCCATTCCTCCTTCATGGCCAATTCTGAAATAGAAATTGGGCCACTCAGAAGGGGGCAGATCACCCGAGGCGTGGGATATTATCTTTGCCCCCCCGTTCGGGGGGTGTGCGGCGATCAGCGGACAGCTCATTATCAAGGGGCGACCCGGCCTCCAAGGTGCTTCAGTAATGGAGTTTCTTGAAGGTAACTCTGGCGGTGCGATTCCATCGCACCGCCAATTTTTAATTTACGAGTAGTTTATTTCGTTTCGGGAAACCCAGTCTAATTATCTCTAAGGGCCACCTCACATTCCTGATTGGGAGAACTTTAATGCGCATCCTACTGACCGCCGCCACCCTCGCGATGGCGCTCGCGGCAACCCCCGCCCATGCCCGGTCGGGCTACGGCGCCTGCGTAGCGATCCAGCCGAGTAAGAACCGCCTGCTGTGGACCAATCCGGTTGCCGCCGAAGAGTCGTCGATGGCGGCGCTTGCCGCGAAATTCGCCGCGACGGTGCGCGACAAGAGCTATGCATCCGACCCCGAATTGTCCGAATATTGCAAATTCTTTGTGCAGCAGAAGGACGCGATGGAGTTCATCATGAGCATCCGTCAGAACCACAACGGCCCGGTAGGCCCAGGGGTGCCCTTCAGTGGCTAGCAGTCGATTTTTGCATGCGCTGCTGACAGTCGGCCTACTCGCCGCGTCGCAGGCCGCGCAGGCGCAGTGGAGCGCCGCCAACGACGAGGCCAACCGCCAGCGCATGATGGCATCGATGCGGGCGCAAGACGCGGCCAACGATCGCGCCGCAGCCGACCGCGCGTTCCAGGCCGGGCTGGCGCAGCAGCGTTCGCTGGGCAGCGGCTCGTCCTCCTCGTCCTCGTCTGGATCGGGTGGCATGGGCACTCCGTTGGACGGGCTGGCGGCTGCGCTGGGCAGCGGCAATCAGTCAACCGGGGGGCCGCAGTCCGTGGTCGATCGCCGCACGTACACCATCTACCAGCAGGATACGTCCGAACAGGTGGTGGCTCGCCTGTTCGCCGAGGCTGAAGGTGGCAATCCCGAAAGTGCGTGGAACCTCGGCCGGCTCTATTACACCGGGTACGCCGGGGTCCCGCGGGACGATGCGCAGGCGCGCCGCTGGTTTGCCACGGCGGGCGAGCGCGGCCATGCCCAGTCGCTGGCGAACTTAGGCTATCTCGCGTACGAGGGGATCGGCGGCCCGCAGGATCGGACGCTGGCGCTTGACGCCACCGCCCGGGCGGCGGCTGCAGGCAGTTCATACGGCGCGGGACTGAACGGGCTCTATCGGCTCAGCGGCTTGGAAGATGGGCAGCGTGATCCTGTTGCCGTGGCCAACCTGGAGCGGGCAGCCGATGCGGGCGAACTGTTTGCCCAGGTTGCTCTCGGTACCATCGTCTACGAACTGAGCGTGGGAACCGCGGAGAACTGGGAACGCGCAGCCCACTATGCCCGCCTCGCGGCTGACCAGGGCCACGGCCCGTCGATGACCGAACTGGCGCGGATGATGTTTGTTGGGCGCGGCGTCACACAAGACCTGCAGGGAGCCGTGGCCATGTTTCGTCGCGCCGCCGAAGCGGGCGATCCGGGTGGTATGTCGTTTCTGGGTCAGCTCTACATGACCGGGCAAGGCGTGGCGCAGGACGAGGCGTCTGGCCTGGAATGGTTTCGCCGGGCGGCTGACCTGGGCCATCCCGAGGCGCAGGGTGCTTACGGTCTTTCGCTGATGTTGGGACAGGGCGTGCCCGAAAATGTTCCCGAAGGCCTACGCTATGTGCAGTTGGGCGCGGCACAGAACGACCCACAATCGCTGACCGTATTGGGCAAAATGACCTTTGTGGGAGAGGCCGGCATCACCAGCAACGAGCAGCGCGGGATCGAATTGCTGCAGGCGGCTGCGGCACTGGGCTTCCAGGATGCCCTCGATACCCTGGCTATGGACGAGGTGCAGCAGGCCATGCGCCGTCTGGGCATTCCGCAGACGGTTGCACCAGCGTCTGGCCAGAGAGTGGGCATGGGCAGCAAGCCCAAGAGGTGACGACCTGTTCAGTTAGCAACATGTCGGTGGGGGATCGCCCATCCTTGTAACGGAGGGTTGTTTAGGGGGATGGCGAACTCAATGGTCTTAGGCCAACCGGGAAGGGCCGTGTTTGCAGGCCTCTGGCTCGCCTTGGCGCCGACCGTCGTTCTTGCGCAGGAGCCCCCTTCCGGATTCAGCTGGTATGTCCTGGACGAACTGAACCGTGCATCGTTCGATATCGAGGACCCTACCAACCGTTCGCCCCTGTTGACGGAAACGCCTCCCGGCGTGCTTATACCAGTTGATGTCAGCATGGATGGGGTCTTGGACTGGCTAATCCGGTGGCCGGAGGACCAACGTTTCTGCGGAACAGGAGGCTGTCGCCACAGCCTGTACGTCAGCGACGGCGATCACTTCATGCGCGTGTTTGACCGTCAAGCCTGGGATTTGGTTATTCGGAATATCGGGGACGAAGTCCGACTGGAGGCATCGTTTCACCACCTGAGCTGCTCGTCCCCCCGCGAAGTATGTCGCCTCGCATGGGCCTGGGACCCGGTCGCCCGCAGTCTTTCCGAGCGTCCAAACGCCGATGGCGAAGCTATCGTAAGCGGCTTTAGCGAGGAGACCGTGGATCTTGGCGACAGTGATGGGAGGCCCGTGTTGCCATACAACATCCCGGCACCAGTGGTCGACCGCCATCTCGGCGGGCGTCGCGCCTGTGGCAACCCTGACGACCCCGAAGAGTTTAACATCTCCTACCCCGCCGTCGCTTCAACACCGGATCTGAACGGAGACGGCCAGCGGGACTGGGTTATTGAAGCGCCTAGCGCCTGTAAGGGCCAAGCCGCTTCGGACTATGGCTATGAAGTTTGGGTCTCCAATGGGACGGACGGCGCTTCCCGAGCCTTTGCTGCGGCGCCGGGTCGCTGGCCGTCTTTTCAGGTAGACCGCGCCCCCGCATGGCTGCTCGACGGTCCGCGGTGTCTTGCTGGTGAGATCTGCGAGACGGTCCCCCTCGAATGGAACCTAGCCGCCGGCGGATTCAGGCCTGCCTCTCCCGAGAGCTCGCCGCCCCGGTCCTGACGCCTTTGAAACATGGCTAAAGCCGCCCTCGGCGGTCCCGGAGCCGCCGCGTGGAGTAAAATATGATCCCGACGGCAGCTCTTGCGACGACACTCCTGATTTCCCCCGGGCTGCAAGTCGGCACCGCTTGAGGAGCAGGTACCCCACCGCCGTCATTCCGGTCATGGCCCAGCATTACGCGATGCTTCAGCGGAGCCTGCTCTACACTGGTGTGACCCGCGGCAAGGGACTGGTGGTCCTCGTCGGCCAATCAACGGCAATCGCCATCGCGGTAAAGAATGAGTCCGGGCGGCGGTGGACCAAACTCGATGAGTGGCTTCAGGCTGCCGAGCATGTCAGACCGCGCGCTGCGTCATCGATCATTCGCAGGCTTGATGATGCGCTTGGCGACCGCGTTACGACGGGCAGCAATACGGCGAGCCACAAGCCGCCGGACCCATCCCCCGGTTCAGGGGATAGCGTCCTGTGCGAATGCCCTGTTCAGGGGGTGGCGCGAATCCCCGCCGCCGTTAAGTCTGGCAACCGAGGCAGTAATATCGGGGGGCGAATAACTTTCATGACCGCGCGACTGTCGTTGGCAACTGTAATGATCGGGCTGGTTCTGGCCGGACTGATGGCCGGCGCTGTCCTGATTCAGTTGGCGATCAGCCGTCCATGGCTGGGCGTGACGTTCGCCGCCGATGAAACCGGCGCCATCCACGCGGCGCCTGCGCCGGGCCTTGATCGATCCCTGACCGGCCCGGCGCAGGTTACGGCCCTTCTCGGAAATGACGAACATAGAGTTGTGATCGAGGCCGGCGACCTGATCGAAGAGCCGGACACGCTGGCAACCTATGCCGACATGCGGCGCTTCTTTGCCCGCCAGTCCGCGCTTGTCGGGCTAGTGAGCGGCCAGAGTGTCTCGATCGAGGCAATGGACGGCAACGCGCTGCGACAAACGAGGGTTTCACCCGCAAGAATGCGGCCAATCAGCGATCTTCCCCCCGCCTTCTGGGTGCAGATGCTGGTCGGCCTGTCGAGCTTTCTGATCGGCGGCTGGGTCTGGGCGCTGCGACGTGACGATCCGGCCGCGCGCCTGTTCGCCCTGGTCAGCCTTGGCATTCTTGTTTTCACCTTTCCAGCCGCACTTTACAGCACCCGGGAACTCGCCCTCGATGGCGGCCTGTTCCGTGGCCTGTCGGTGATGAACCATGGCGGCGCGCTGCTATTTGGCGCGGCGATGATCGCGCTGCTGCTGCGATATCCCACGCCCCTGGTTCTGGCCCGCTGGCTATGGGCTCCGTTCGTACTGTTCGGGGCTTGGTGGCTGGCGGACTCCATGCAGGTGTTCGACGGACCTCCTGCCGGCTCGCACCTGCCGACGATGCTGGAGATGATCGGCATCCTGCTGGCAGCGGCGCTACAGTACTGGCACTCGCGTGGCGACCCCGGCGCACGGGCGGTGGTGCGCTGGTTCAGCCTGTCGGTCGCAGTTGGGGCCGGGGCTTTCGTATTCACAGTCATCGCCCCCAGCCTGATCGGGCTGATGCCCGGCTTGCCGCAGGGCTATGCCTTTGCCTTTTTCCTCCTGATCCACGCCGGCATGGCCATCGGCGTCGCCCGGTACCGGCTGTTCGATCTCGACCGCTGGGCCTTCCGCATCCTGTTCTACATGACCGGCGCCGCCTTGCTGATCGCGGTGGACGCGGCGCTCATCTCGTGGATCGCGCTGGAACGCGCGCCGGCGTTCGGGCTGGCGCTGGTGCTGGTCGCGTTCCTTTACCTGCCCCTGCGCGATATGATTGCGCGCAAGCTGTTCCGTCGTGGCGGAGAGGGCAAGGCAAGTTTCCAGGACATGCTCGCCATCGCGCTCGCAGAGGGCGAGGCGGAACGCATGGTCCGCTGGCGCGCCTTGCTCGAGCGGGTGTTCCAGCCGCTGAAGATCGTGGCGGGTGAAGCGATTGCCAAGCCCACGGTGATTGATGAAGGCGCAGCCCTTGCCATCCCCGCCACCGGGGCGCTGCCGCCGCTTCGGCTCGTACATGCCATGCACGGTCGTCGTCTGTTCTCATCGCGTGAGCAGGCAAGGGCGGGCGAACTGTGCGCGATGCTGGATCACGCCATCGCCAGCCGCTTGGCCCACGAAAAAGGTGTTGCCGAAGAGCGCCAGCGCATAACCAGCGACATGCACGACAATATCGGCGTACAACTGCTCGGCGCGCTGCACAGCCGCGATCCGGCGCGCAAGGATGAACTGATCCGCGACACGCTCGCGGACCTCCGGGAAATCATCAACAACAGCGCGGGCGAGCGACTGACCCTTGCCGAGCTGATGGCGGACCTCAGGGTGGAGATTGCCGACCTGCTCTCATCCGCTGACATTGGATTGGTCTGGCAGGTAGACACTGAAGCGCAACTGCCACCGCAATCGGTGGCCGCCATGCGCTCGATCCTGCGCGAGGCCGTAGGCAATGCGCTGCGTCATGCCGAAGCCTCGACGGTCGGCATTCGCCTGGGTGATACGACGGGAGGTCTTGTGATGATGGTTGCGGATGATGGAAAGGGTTTCGATCCTGAAACCGCGCCGGCGGGCAACGGCCTGCGCAACATGCGCTCACGCGCGACTGCGCTTCACGGCACGATGACGGTTTCGCGCGGCGCGGCCATGGGGATGCGCGGAACGATGATCGAAGTGCGCTTTCCGTTGGAAGGCGTCCCTGCATGAAATCCGTGCTGATCCTGGAAGATGTATCGGAAACGCTGCACTGGCTGGGCGAGATCGCGGCCGAGGCTTTCCCGAGCTGCGGGGTGACGGGCGCATCCAGCGTGCGCGATGCGCTCGCCGCAATGGACCGGCAAGTGTTCGATCTTGCCCTTATCGACCTGCGCCTGCCAGACGGGTCAGGACTGGATGTGCTGCGCCGCCTGCGCGCGGCCTTTCCCGACACCATTTGTATCGTCACCACCGCGATCTCCGATGACAGCTCTATCGTCGGCGCGCTTTCGGCTGGCGCCTCGGGCTATCTGCTGAAGGAGCAGATACGCGAAGGCATCATCCGCCAATTGCAGCAGATCAAGGAAGGGGTGCCCGCGCTTTCTCCCTCTATTGCCCGGCGGATTGACCGGCCCCCACTGAGTGGTCCGCGTTGATTGTTAGTGCAAGATTGCCTCTGGCGCCATGGCTGGCCGTAGGTGGAGCGAAGCGGAACCGGAGGGCAGCCATGGCGGTGTCGCCGTTTCCGGTGCCGGTGGTCGATACCCCAACGAGCTGTGCGGCCTAATGGTGTTGTAATGCCTCCGCCAGGCTTCGATCAGGATCCGGGCCTCGGTCAGGGTGTAGAAGATTTCCCCGTTCAAGAGCTCGTCACGCATCGAGCCGTTGAAGCTCTCGCAGTAGCCATTCTCCCATGGGCTGCCGGGCGTGATGTAGAGCGTCTTCACACCGACCTTTGTCAGCCATTTCTGCACCGCATTGGCGATAAATTCGGGGCCGTTATCTGACCGTATGTGCGCCGGCGGGCCTCGGGTGACGAACAACTCGGCCAGTGCCGCCAGCACATCCTCGCTGCGAAGTCGTCGCGCGACAGGCAATGCCAGGCACTCCCGGCTGGCTTCATCGATGATCGACAGGATGCGGAACTTGCGACCATCATGCGTCCGTCCCTCGACGAAGTCGTAGGACCACACGTGCCCTGGATACTCGGGTCGCAAGCGGATACATGATCCGTCGTTGAGCCAGAGCCTCCCCCGCTTTGGTTGCTTCTGCGGCACCTTGAGACCCTCGCGTCGCCAGATGCGCTCTACCCGCTTGCGGTTCACATGCCAGCCGGCATCCCGCAGCAGGGCCGTCACCCGACGGTAGCCGTAGCGACCATATTGCCGGGCCAGGGCGATGATGTCTTCAGTGAGTGCGGCTTCGTCATCTGCCCCACGCGGCATCTTGCGCTGTGTCGATCGATGCTGTCCGAGCACACGGCAGATCCGCCGCTCGGACACGGGCATCATGCCCCGGATATGATCGATACAGCGCCTGCGGCGCGCGGGGCTCAGAAGTTTCCCCGGGCAGCCTCCTGCAAAATCAGCTTGTCCAGGGTTAGGTCCGATACCGCCCGTCGTAACCGAGCGTTCTCCTTCTCCAGCTCTTTCATGCGCCGGGCCTGATCCATCTTCAGGCCGCCATACTCTTTGCGCCAGCGGTAGTAGCTCTGCTCGGTGACGCCAATCCGGCGACATGCATCCGCCACCGTTCCGCCCTGCGCCAGCACGATCTCCGCTTCACGCAGCTTGCCGATGATCTCTTCCGGCTTGTGCTTCCTCGCCATTCCATTCCTCCTTCGTGACCAATTCTAAAATAGAAATTGGGCCACTCAGAAGGGGGCAGATCAGAACCTTGCCATGCTGCTGGATGCCTACGCCATCTATACGGCGGGCGTGGACCGGCCGCGCCGGCTGGTCCTGTGCGGCGATGGGCCGCTGCTGGGCGATCTGTCGGCGCAGGCCGAGCGCCTTGGTGTGGCAGGGCGGGTAGAGTTTGCCGGATTCGTCCAGACCGATGAAGTTGCTCGCCGGCTGCGCGATGCGCTGTGCCTGATCCTGCCCAGCCACGAAGAACAGTTCGGCAATGTCGTTCCCGAAGCGCAGGCGCTTGACCTGCCGGTGCTGATTTCCACCGCGTGCGGCGCCGCCGACGAACTGGTGCGCAGCGCGGTCAATGGCCACCTGATCGAACCGGACAATTCCCGTGGGCTGGCGCATTTCATGCAACGGCTGGGAGAGGACCGCGCTCATTGGGATGCCTTGCGGGCAGGCGTGGCCGATTTGCGAGCGCCCGGCGATGTCGCCGCCTTCGCCGCTGCCGTCCACCGCCTGACCGACCGCGCTGGCGTGCGCACAGCATAGGCGTGGAAATCACTGTCCGCCCCTTTGCCGGGCGGGCTGCGGGCGGCTATCCGGCTGACACCTGATTCTCTTTCATCATATCTTCCGGAGTTCTTCCCGATGGCCGAAACCACCGACGACCGCCTGCGCCTTCTGATTGAGCGCGTCGAACGCCTTGAAGAGGAAAAGAAGGGCATCTCCGAGGATATTCGCGACGTTTACGCCGAAGCCAAGGCGGTCGGCTATGACGTGAAGATCATGCGCCAGATCGTGCGCCTGCGTAAGATGAAGCCCGACGACCGCCGCGAAATGGAAATGGTCCTCGATACCTACAAGGCGGCGCTCGGCCTCGGCTGACCCTTGGCGTCCTTGCGGTCAGGCCTTATCTCAAGCGCCTGACCTGCAAGGAGAACGTCGATGATCGTTACCACGACCCCCGCCATCGAAGGCCAGCCGATCAAGCAGTATCTCGGCATCGTGACCGGCGAGGTGATCGTTGGCGCGAACCTGTTCCGCGATCTGTTCGCCAGCGTGCGCGATATCGTGGGCGGCCGTTCCGGCAGTTACGAAGACGTTCTGGCCCGCGCCCGCAAGCAGGCTCTTGAAGAGATGCAAGGCGAAGCCGCGCGGCTGGGCGGCAATGCCGTGGTCGGCGTGGACATCGATTATGAAGTGCTGGGTTCCAGCGGGTCGATGTTGATGGTCAGCTGTTCGGGAACCGCAGTGGTTGTCTGAAACGCAACGGTCGGCTAGGGGGCGGTCAAGACCAAACCCTAGCTGACGGCGATACCATGGCAGGCCATTCCAAATTCAAGAACATCATGCATCGCAAGGGCGCGCAGGACAAGAAGCGCTCCGCC
>CAYLKZ010000109.1:0-9277 GCA_964384275.1 uncultured Sphingobium sp.
AACCCTCCTTAAATCACAACCTCAAATCTGTGCCATTGGTGCTGACGGGGGACAGGTAGATCACACCGCTTATCGCCATCATCACCGGAAGCGGTATGCGCATAGTCAAACAATATACGCCTGCCATCGTGGAGTTCGACAAGCGAGGTGTCGGCATTGCCTAGCGGATAAAATGTCACTTGAGTCACGGGAGCCCCATCCAAAAGCTGTTGCTGGCAATATAGGGGTTCCGCTTGAGAACAAAAAGGGGGCATCCGCTATCTTTGTGCCGTCTTTGGAAAGAAGTAAGTGGACAAACGAAAAGGTAGCCGCTGGCCGTCCACAGTTCTCGACAACCGTATAGTACCCGACCACAAACCTAGCCGATCCTGCCAAGCTGACTAATCTGGTAAATCGACGATACGGAAAACAGCCCCCGATCCCGCATCACGGACCAGATCAACCCCCGCGCCATCCCAGTGATAATCGAGGTGCCGCCCCTGTAGGGGGTTCGACGCGCAGTCTGGGTAGAAGAGCGCGACGCATTCCCCACCCGTATGCCGGGTGCTCGGGTAGGCAATCCCGTCCGATCCTGCTGTCCTGAGGGACTGCGCGAGCGCCTGAGATGCTGCATAGCTGTCGGGATCGAGCGCCGGAACTGGCTCCCCCGCCTGAGGCCGGAGATCATGCAAGTCTGCATCAACCGCCATGACGATCTCCCGGAATTGCGAGGTCCAGCCCGGCGCTTCCCGGGTTCGCGCCATGAAACGGGTATGATGGTAAATCGTCTCGAACAGCGCAGTTTCAAACCCGTCCCCGACGTAGAGCACGCCGTAGCTGCCATCGGTAAAGCGGCTTGGCCGGTCGGTGCTGACATGGGTGAACGGCGCCATTAGGTAGGAAGCGCCGTTGCCGCCGACGCGGCGGTCGACAGGGACCAAATCCAGATTGCCAATCGTCGCCATGATGCGGGGATTGGTCTTCTGCTCTGCCGAGATCAGCAGCGGCCAGTCGGCTGGATCAGCGATGTCCTCAAACAGGTCGATCGGTGGAAAGGCACTGCGGATGATCCTGACAGCGCCCTTCCATTCAACTCGAGAAACGGAGATATCCGCCGTTCCGCTCACCAGCCACCACGCTCGGCGTCGAGGTAGCGACGCACCCGCATGATATCGGTGAGTTCGCCCCCGAGCAACACGTCGAGCGCACTGGATCCGCCAAACGCATCGTTGGCCGACCTGATCCAGGCATAGCCACGGGTTGCCTCCGAGAAGATGATCCGAAGCGCCTTGTGAATGCCCATGAGGTTGGACAGCCGAGCGCGGCCATCGCGCGAGACGCGCCCGGGGCCTTCGGCCTTCCAGCGGCGATAGGAGCGCAATGGCATGTCGAGCAGCGTTGCCGCCTGTTCGTCGGTCAACTCCCATTTGCCGAACAGATTGAGGACTGCCCGGAACATGGCAGCTGCCTCGTCCTGGGTAATCGGATCGGGACGGAAAGCGGTAACGGCAGTATCAACGGGTTGCAGAGCCAGCATGCCATTTCTCCATATGGCAGTATATATTCCCAATAATGCCATTTGGCAATGGTCTATGCGGATGATGCCAATCTGGCAATCACGCTCGTCGCACCCTCGATCGGCACGAACAGCCGGGTCTGGTAGCGGATGATTTCCGTGAAGCAGCCTTGGGCCTTGTACCAGTCGAGGCGAACCGCACTCCATCCGGTCAGTTCAATTCGCTGTGAGCCATTAACCAGGCTCCGCTTGACCATGAGCTGCTCGCGGCCAGTGAATTCCATGGCTCGACCGGTCGCGAGAACGTTCTGGACGATGTCATCGGCGGAGAGCGTTTGCTCGCGTTCCAGACCCAGCGCCCGGCACAGTTCCGGAACACAATGGAGAGGAACCTCCCGGCCAAGGAGCGAGCGGCCGTCCGCCGCCGAGATGCGGCTGACCCTTACGAAATCCGAAGGAAGCTTGTCCCAGATCGGCAGCAGAAGGCCCGTCGCAAGATAGAGGCGCTCGCGCTTATGGCTGGTCCGCCCTTCCTCAACCTCGGCTGCCCAGGCTTCGCGGAAAGCGTCGACGGAGATTGCCTCCCAGCTGCTCTCAGCCAGCTGATCCTCGGCGATGTGGCTGCGCTTCAACGGGCGCAGCAGTTCGAAGCGGGAAACGCGACTGCCGTCATCAGCAAGAATGCTGCGGGCGGGCACCAGCAAGGCAACCCGGCCTGAACGGGCGTTCCGAACAGGCCGCTGCCGCTGCCCAACGAGACCATGGAGATCTTCGAGCCTCTTCAGCGTCAGCGGCTTCAGGGCCCGGGCGATTTCCAGTTCCAGCAGATGGGTGGTCGCGCCCGAGGACGGATCGGTGCGCAGCAGCGTGTCTGACAGGATCGTGAAGTCATCGACCGCGATGGTCTCAAGGCCGAGATCGAGCGTCCCGGCCTGACGCGCGGCATCAATCCGCGCCTCGACCAGCCCCATGAACTCGTCAGAGATCGCATTCTGCAGGGCGATCGGCAACGCAAGGATGCGGTTGAGCCAGCGCTGGATCGACGGCAGGTCATCGATCATCGACCCGTCAGGGGCTTCGATCCTGAGACCTGTCAGCTCCTGAAAGCGTCCAAGGCTGACCGCTTCGAGTTTGCCGGTGAACAAGAGGCCGAACCAGCGGTGGAGCGCCTCCTTGGCATAGATGCTCTCGAGGTTGTCAGCCGGATCGAACAGGTTCTGTCCGCCGGTCTGGCGCTGCCCGCGCGTCAAGGCCCCGAGGCTGTCGAGCCGCCGCGCGATTGTCGAGATGAAGCGGCGCTCGCCGCGGACATCGGTCGTCACCGGCCTGAATAGCGGAGCCGATGCCTGATTGGTGCGATTGGTCCGTCCCAGCCCTTGGATTGCCGCATCTGCTCGCCAGCCCGGCTCGAGCAGGAAGTGCACGCGGCGAGCCTGGTTCTTCGCAGCTAGATCTGCATGGTAGCTACGCCCCGTTCCCCCGGCGTCGGAAAAGACGAGGATGTGCTTGCTGCCGTCCATGAAAGCCTGCGTTTCAGCGACGTTGGCGCGCGGTGACCGGGATTGGAGTTTCTGACAACCATCGCGGCCGACGATGAGCCGGCGTGTCCGGCCGGTCACTTCCGCCACCTGATCCACGCCGAAGCGTTCGATGATGGCATCAAGCGCGGTCGCGATGGGCGGCAAAGCGCAAAGCTGCTCGATCATCCGGTCGCGCGCGGCGAGTGCCGATCGGCAGAGCACCGGCGCGCCGTGTTCGTCGCTCATCGGCTCGGAGCGAGGATTGCCGTTTTCGTCGGTGAACACCGCCATCAGGCGAACAGGAAAGCTCTTTGCGAGATAGTCGATCACATATTCCCTCGGGGACAGATCAATCTCCAGCGCTTCGCGCTCTTCGTCCGAGAGGTCGGCAAGCCGTCGGTTAAGCATGGCTTCTGCGGTCGAGACGAGCTGGACGACAACGGCGTTCCCATCGGCAATCGCGGCGTCGATGGCCGGTAACAGGCTGGGCAGCTTCATCGACAGAAGCAGCTGCGCGAAGAAGCGCTGCTTGGTTCCTTCGAAGATTGACAGCGCTGCGGACTTTGCACCCGTGTTGAGCGTCCCGCCGGTTTCGCTATCGACGATCCGCGTCGCCTCCAGCGCTTCGCGCAGGTTGGCGTGAATGATCGCCCATGCTTCAGCATAGGCATCGTAGACCGCGATCTGATCCTCGCTCAGGCAATGCTCGAGGATCTCGTACTCGACACCCGCGAAAGAGAGTGCGCGCGCGGTGTAGAGGCCGAGCGACTTGAGGTCCCGTGCGACCAGTTCCATCGCGGCGATCCCGCCGTCACGAATGTCGGCAACGAAGGCCTCGCGGTTGGCGAAGGCGGTTTCCGGACCCCACAGTCCAAGGCGCGTGGCATAGGCCAGGTTGTTGACGTCTGATGCACCTGTTGCCGAGGCGTAGAGCACGCGTGCCCGCGGCAGGAGGTTCTGTAGGCGGACGCCAGCGATACCCTGCTCCGAGCCCTTGACCTTGCCCCGCGATCCTTCTCCGCCAGCTGCATTGGCCATGGCATGCGCCTCGTCGAACACAATCACGCCGTCAAAGTCGTCGCCCGCCCAGGCGAGGATCTGGTCTAGGCGGGTCGCATCGTTTCGGCCCGAACGCAGGGTCGGATAGGTTACGAAGAGAATGCCCTCGCGCATGGCGATGTGGGTGCCGAGTTTCCAGGAAGCCAGTGGCTGGATGTCAATCGGCAGGCCGCCAAGCGCAGCCCAGTCGCGCCGGGTATCTTCCAGCAGCGCCTCGTTCTTCGAAATCCAGATATGGCGGCGTTCCCCGCGCACCCAGCGGTCGAGAATGACGCTGGCAACCTGTCGGCCCTTGCCCGCGCCCGTTCCATCCCCAAGGAAATAGCCCTGCCGGTACGTCTGGCCTTCCGCAGATGCCTTGAGCGAACAACCCTTGTCCTCTGGCTCGAACCGACCGGGAAGATCGCGCGCATGGGCGCTTGCCGCGTAGATGAGGGTCTCCGCCTGCGCAGCCGACAGTAGTCCCTTGGCGACCAGCCCATCGGGTAGCTGCGGGACAACATCGGGCATCGGCGCGGCGATCGACCCCATGGCGACCGACTCAACGAGCGGCGTTGGATGCTCGGCCGCGCCATCGATAACAATCCTGCTCGGGCGATAGGGCAGATAGTGGCCGACCTGAGGGGCAAGCGGCGCAGGGGTTTCGAGCGACTGATATGTGAGCGCCCCGATGGCGGATGCTGCGGGCGTGACCCTGGCTGGTGTCGGCAGCGGCCTGCGCGGCGCGATCACCAGGCGAAACGGCGAACGAACCGGAAGGCTCGATTGCTCGGGAACGGCATCCAAGCTGGTGCGATCCGGCAAGGCATCGACTATATCGACCAGCTGGCGGAAGTCGTTTGTGCGCTCAGTGACGGGTTCGAAAGAGCCCTCGACCTTGTCCAGGACCAGCAGCCGGGTGGTGATCCCGGTGCCGTGCTTCACGAAGGCACGTTCGACTGCGGCATTGAGCCGCAGCGAGACTGGCCCCTTCAGACCCGCCAGAAACCTCGCGCAATCGAACCATTCGGGCATGATTGCGACAAGCCGACCGCCGGACGCCAGACGGTTCCAGGCCGACCTCAGGTGGCGCGAGCCGGTGCGACTATCGTGCCCTCGCTCGATGCCGTGCGAATAGGGAGGGTTCATCAACACGACGCTTGGGGTGATGGCGGGATCAAGCAGTTCGTCGATCAGCTCAGCGTCATGACCGGCCACTCGGGCAGCCGGGAACAGGGCATTAAGACAGTCGCGGCGGAGCGGCGAAATTTCGTTGAGAGCAAGGCGCGAGCCAGCCTTGGCCGCCCAGACCGCGAGCATTCCTGTTCCGGCCGAGGGTTCGAGCACAAGTTCGCCAGTGTCCAGCGCGCAAGCCCGGGCAGCAAGCCAGGCAAGGCGCGGCGGCGTCGCGAACTGCTGCCATTCGATCTGCTCGTCGCTGCGATTGGTCTGGGTCGGCAGTCGGACATCGAGGGAGCAGAAGAACTGTGCCGCCTCGTCGATCGACGCCGAGAGCAGGATATGATCCGCTGCTCGCAGGTATTGAACCTGTGCCAGTTCGGTAGCTGCATGGGCGTCACGAACTGACCACCGCCCGAGAGCATCGCTCCCCCCGAAGTGCTCCGTCATGATGCGCGTGACATCGCTGCGTGAAAGCGCGCGGCCTGCCGCCAACTCGGATGCCATGGTCTGGGCCGCCATCACAACGACGGGTGGTGATGGTTCATCGAATGCGAAGGCGAGGGAAGAATTGGACATGGGAACCTCCTGACGAGGTCCTGCGGCGGGCAGGCCTCAATCAGCCGAAGGCTCCCTCCCCTCTGCTGATGGATCATGTTTTCGGGCAAGCCGCGACTTCAGCTCATCGTTCCAGTCAAAACCGGACGAGGCTGGTGCTCGTGAGTGGATGACACGATTAGGCGCAGCGTAGGCTTTCACCGCTCGCTCCTCGGCGAGAGCGCCTCCGGCGTCATTGTCGATGAACAGGACGAGCTCGCGCACGCTCTCCGGGATCGAAACGAGACCGAACCGCTCGTTTCCAAGCGTCGCCCAGCATGGGATCCCGAAGAGCTGCATTGCGGACAGAGCGCTCTCGATACCTTCGGCAAGACCCAGACGCCCCTGCACTGCCGGTGCAAGCCTGACGGCACCGACGCCGAGGCTGCCCAGCGCGCGCTTGGGCCGTTCGAAGCGAGCTAACTTGCCGCTCGCGAGGTCGAGAAACGTCCTGTGCACTGCGATGATGCCCATGTCAGTCGTGACTGCCGCCAACATGGCGGGGAGAAATTGGACAGCCCCGCGTGGCCCAAGCGGCGTACGTTCCAGGTAACGGAACTGGTCAGATGCGCGCTGGAGACCGCGCTGTGCTAGATATCGTTCGACGGGGCTGTCGGAGATCGCCGAAGCCGATTGCCACAAGCGTCGCGCATTGGGACTGAAGTCACCCTGATTTTGCCGATCAGCGGTCCCAGCGCCAGAACCATCAAAGAGCTCGCGGCTGCGAACGCCCTGGCGATCCAATGCTGCAATGACGTCCTCATTCGAACATCCGGCAAAGCAATGGAACAGAATGGCCTTCCGCCCCAGTGTCACGCTGAGCGACGGCGTACGGTCGTCGTGGGCGGGGCAGCAGCACATACCCTTGCCCTGGCGCCATGTTCCCTTGAGACTTTCGACAATCGTGCGGGCGCGGCGTTCGAGTTGATGACTATTCTTTAGCTGGGGCATCGACCTACTCCGTTTGAGGTGCCCTCCCCGTGCAGCCTCCGCTCTGCACCAGCGCCAAACCGATTTCCTACGCCCCATGTTCTATATATGTTCTTTCTCGATTCGGCTATAGAAGGATCGAGAAATGCCACTGAAAACCCTGATGATCGGCAGCATTGGCATCGCCATCGCGTTTGCCACTCCTGCCAGCGCGCAAGACCTGCCGGCTCCCCACATGCCCGAAGAAGGTGACAGCCGCTCCGATGGCATCCGGATTGCACAGGCATCAAACGGGTTCCAGTTGGTCGAGCATGGGCTCTGGCAATCGGCGCTGAATTCGACACCATCGAATCCCGAGATCGGCGCGGTAGGCCGGGTCCGCCTTCCCTATCGCTACCAACCCAAGACTGGTGCCGGGCCATCCGGCTTTCGACGAGCAAGCTTTCTGCCTCACATCTATGCCGCTGAAGCAAAGTACTCTTTGCCCACCGGCCTACTCGATGCACTTGTCTGGACAGAATCCCGATACAATCCACTCGCCGTGAGCAAGGCGGGCGCAGCTGGCCTCGGTCAGCTGATGCCGGCGACGGCCCGCGAACTCGGTGTTTCGAACCGTTTTGACCCGATGGCTAACATCTTCGGCGCTGCCCGATATCTGCGACAGATGCTCGACAAATTCGGCATGGTCCACTTGGCCGTGGCGGCCTACAATGCCGGTCCAGGTGCAGTCGAACGCGCGGGCGGTATCCCGCGGAACGACGAGACGCCAGGATACGTTCGCGACGTCCTCCGCCATTGGCGCTTTTAGCGAGGAAAGCAGTGAATACGAGCCGACGGCGCGTGGCCGGGCTACTGGGCCGGACCCGGCGCGGCCTGATCCTGACGACAGAGATCAATGAGGTCTGGGTCATCGAGTACGACGAGCCATGCGATGAACTTATTGACTCCACCGTCATCGTGGATGGAGCCATGTCAGGTATTTACCGTTTGCGGGCCGACTGGATCGGCCCTGTCTGACCAGGTGCTTCAAGCAGCCCGCTTGCGTCCCTTGCTGATGTCCACAACCTTCCTTCCATCCAGAAAGTCCGCCCAATCCTGCATCATCCGCCGACGAGGGGCGAGATACTCCGCAGCGTTGTAGGCACCTCGGACATCATTCTTCTCTGAATGAGCGAGCTGCATTTCAACCCAATCCTCATGGTACTTCCGGATCCACATCGCCGGCTTGCCAAACTCAACCAGCTGCTCGTTCGCCCATGTGCTGGCGAGCCCTCGAAAGCCGTGGACGGTCTGCCGACTATGATAACCGAGGCGATAAAGCGCATAGATCATCGTATTTTCGGACAACGGCTTGTCTGGGTGGGTCCCGGGAAACAGGTAACTACCGGTCGCCGTTGACACCATGTTTCTAGCAATTTGCGCGGCTTGAGCGGAAAGTGGAACAAGGTGTTCGCGCCCCATCTTCATGCGCGCAGCTGGAATGCGCCAAACCGGGTCCGGCCCATCGAGATCTTCGAACTCGGATTTGACGGCAAGCCGAAGCTCCTTTGTCCTGACCCAGGTAAGCAAGGCGAACAGTACCGCATCGCGGGTGATAGCCGAGCGTCGGTCACCTTCCTCCTGGTAGGCTCGCAGCTTTTCGAGGAAGGCAGGTAATTCAACCAAAGGAAGACGGCTCATGTGCTTCACCCTGGGCCGGGGCTTTAGAGCGCCGCGAAGATGAGCTGTGGGATCGCTGGATGCCAGCCCGCAAGCAATCGCGAACTGAAAGACCTGCCCCACCCCTTGCTTGGCGCGTCGACTAATATCGAGAGCACCGCGCCCCTCGATCTTGCGGATCATCTCCAGAACATCAGGAGCTGTAATCTCGTGGATGAGTTTCTGGCCGATCGCGGGGAATACGTCCCTCTCCATTCTCGACCATACACGTTCGGCATGGGCCGGATTCAATGCCGACTGGCGGTTCTCATGCCAGCGTTTCGCCACCATGTAGAAGGTGTCACCGTTCTCCGAGATTACCTCGCCCTTGGCCTTCATCGGATCCTTGCCCTCGGCAAGCAGCGCCTTAGCGGCTTTGCGCTTATCCCGGGCAGCTGCGATCCCCAGCGCCGGATAAGCTCCGAACGACAGCAGCTTTTCCTTACCTGCAATGCGGTACTTCATCCGCCATAGCTTCGTGCCGTTTGGCTGGACGAGCAGGAACAAGCCCTCGCTATCAGCAAGCTTATAAGCTCGCTCGCGTGGCTTGGCCTTTTTGGCTTGAGTCTCCGTCAGAGGCATGGGGGTATCGCTCCTTTCCGATACTCCGCAAAACTACCCCCAAAATACCCCCACACCAAATCTGGCTGCATGTGGAAGACCATGGGCGCATGCGGACGCGAATCACCCGCAACCCTCTGCTTTTCTTTCGATTTTTGGAAAAATGCGGAAGCTGTCGGAAGCTTCCGGATAAAGGGATGGTAGCGGAGGAGGGACTCGAACCCCCGACACGCGGATTATGATTCCGCTGCTCTAACCA
>CAYLKZ010000110.1:0-9049 GCA_964384275.1 uncultured Sphingobium sp.
AGCACTGTCTTCGGGAGGCAGGGGCCGGAGGTTCGAATCCTCTCTCCCCGACCAACAATTTCAATGGGTTAGGTGCGATACCTGCCATTTTGGGTGAGGTTGCGTCCGGTGTCCTCCGGTGAAAAGCGCCGCGAAACCCTTCTGAACACAGGGTCTTGATCTCCTCGATAATCCCCTCTGCGACTGTCAAAGCGACGCCCAGATTGGCCGGGTCAAACAGCGCGTAAATGTCGCTGGTGCGGATCTTGGCATGACCCAGCATGATCTCACCTTGCCGCCATTGCGCCTCCCCGATCCGGGGCCGGGCGATCTGTAACACTGATCGACGGATCAACTTCAATCCCGTCTCGCGTTCACGCGAAAGATGGCGCCCGAAATGTCGGACACTCCGGTTAGTCCGCTTCAGGAGCGCCCGATAAGGATAGCGGCCATTCGAATGCATCGGTATCGGCTTCCGGGCCCGACCCATTGTCGTCGTTCAAGAACCAAATTTCAGTTCTCAGGTGCGGACGGTCCGCTCATCGCTCTTCAGCGTTCAAATTGGCGCATTGCAGCTAGGCTGCTGATCGGCACAAGCTCGCGCTTAGCGGAAGTCCTGCGGTTTCGTCTTGATCCCTTGCTCGGCTGCGGCACGCCCTTCTGTAAGCGACGATGGCACTAAAGGCAGCACCGCCCCGCGCAGCCTTCACTTCGTCACGGGGACGGGCGATAGCGCTTGACCTCAACCGTAACCGATGTCGCATTCAGCGGTGACTACGCTCATTCGTCCGAGAGCGCGTCTTCAATCACGGACACGAGGAACGACACGTCCGCTGCCGTGGGTTCCACAGTCAGGTCCCCATGCACGACGGCATTGCGCAGCAGGATCAGGGGGCGAAGCCGCCGTTCCGTGTCGGGGTCGATGCGGCCTAGCATGGTGAGCGCCTGCACAACGCTACCCGGAGTGCGCGGACGTGCCTCCTGCTCGGCTTCGACGTTGAGGAGAGCAGACTCGAGCAAGGTCCACCCGAGAAGGAACGCAACTCTGTGGTAACCCTGCTCCGCCAGAGTGCGCACATCGTCGAGCTGACGGCGTATCACCGACACGGCCGCGGGTTTGATGGTCAAGGACTTGAGGGGGTCATCGGCGACATAGGCGACTACGAACTTCCAATTCGGCTGCCCTTCAAACCGGGATCTGATCTGTTGGAGCGTCAGATTGCTTGCACGGCTGCGGTTCTTCTTGACTTCAATGACCACATAGTCATCACCCTTGCGCGCGAGGATGTCGGGCACGTACGATCCAAGAAATTCCGGTAGACCCATCCGGTCTGGTGCGACTTCGAACGAGAAGCCCTCTGCTTGATATTGTCGGCGCAAAGAGTTGAGCAGATCGAGTTCTGCCTGGCTCGGTTCGTGTCGGGCTGCGCTCATGGGTGTGTTCTCCAGCTCAGATCGTCATCGATCCTGATATATACGACCGGCTGCCGTTCTTCTGCGGCCGAAATGGTGTCGAGCGCCGCAGCCAACTGATGTGTCGGAGCCCCGAATGACCAGCCCGTGTCGGGTTCGAATTTTTGGGAGACGACCCGCTCCACTACCTTATCGTCTAGATAGGCTTGGCCATTCAGCGCATCGAGGATTGGCTTCACGATGTTATCGACGTCACCTGCCATCGGGGCGGTCGGGAAATAGAAGATGGTGACGGCCAGCGGTGTGTCATCCTCAGCCAAACGAGGTCGACGGTATCCTCTGCCCGTTGGCGGGCGGCTTCCGATACAGTGGTTTTCCACCTCTCCTTCGACGACGCCTTTGCCTGAAGCGAAAGTGGAATGGCAGCTAGATGGAACTCCAATGGGAAAAGCGACGCAAATTTACGGCATTATGTAGCAAACGCACCAAGGAAGGCGGCATGAGCCGCCTAACCAACTGCTCCGCCAGAAAAATCACGCATTATGCCGCGCTTATAGTCCTCGCGGCTTGTCATATAGCTTTTGCTGATTTCGTAGGAGCCACCAAACCTGTCCCCATAGGACAAGGATATTTCGAGCAGGAAAAACTTGTCTCCTGTCTCAATGGCGTGGTTATCTGCCGCATTGTCAGTGATAGGGCGGGTGACTTTGATCTCTGCCCCTGGCGCTATGCTCACTGTTCTGGCGGCTACATGCATATCATTGGGAAGGGGGCTGACGCTATCTATACAGCTAGCCCATTTGAGACAGACGCTCTTAGCAGGCGTTTGCCCGTAGTTCCTCACGATAACCACCAATTCCCGGTCTACCGGGCGCAGATCTCTCCCGATTTCTGGATCGGGAGAAACGATGTTCACGCTGTGAATATCAACATATGCCCGAAGCGACTGCATAGCATTGCTCCGAGCTATCTCGTTGGCCTCCCGCATCGCCTTGGTAGCTTCGCCTGTATCCTCGACAGCTTTGCGGGTGAGAATAATTTGGCGCCATATCAATATGGTGCCGAAAAAAGTGACAAGAGTGGTGATGCCCGCAAAAACCGCCATCCAGAACGCCCAAAGGGCCATGAACTCTTGGGCTATGAGATCACGCTGTTCCTTCTCCTCGGCATATCCAGCGTCTGGGTTGGTTGTATGGCTCTCAACAAAGCAGGGAACCCAGCCACGATCAAACCGGCTCGGCTTGCTGCGCTCGGCATTGTCATGAATGTAATAGGCATATTGAGCGTAATAATTGCGCTGGCACCGTAATTCTGCGGTTCCGGCCCAACCAAAAAAAGCGAACGCAATTATTCCAGCGACAATGAAGTAACCTCTATTGCCTTTAAGCATTGCAATAAGAACACAGCGTTGAACCCTCCCCGACTGATCTTGTTGGCAATGTTCCGTTCGCTGTCATGTACCCCCATAGCCGCGAGTCTTTCTGCCAACTCGCGATAGCCGACGTTCTTCCGTTTCAGTTCCGCTTTCAAGAGCGACTTCGCGCGTTCCTGCCATTCCTTGTCGGTAGCCATATCACCTCCGCTAAAAATATCATCATATCCGATGTAAAATCATTGACGGCTACACCGATATATCATTATATTCGATGTAACAACATTGAATAAGATGACACAACATTTTCTCCTTTCCGCCCCCGCCCGTTCGATCAGCCTCAAGGCTGTGTTCACGATGGGTGAAGAGAAGGCTTATGAGACGTTTCACCGGATGCGCTGGCCTGAAACGGACGGTGAGGCTGTGTGTCCGCGTTGTGGCTGTGTCGAAACCTATGACATCGCCACGCGGCGGAAATTCAAGTGCATTGCCTGCCATCATCAGTTTTCGGTCACATCTGGAACGATCTTCGCCTCCCGCAAGATGACCTTCACCGACCTGTTGGCCGCGATCGTCATCTTTGTGAATGGCGCCAAGGGCGTGGCCGCGCTCCAATTGAGCCGGGATCTGGATTGCCAGTATAAGACCGCCTTTGTGCTTACCCATAAGCTGCGGGAGGCGATGGCGCGCGAACAGAGGGATCGGATGCTCAATGGCATTGTCGAGATCGACGGGGCCTATTTCGGTGGTCATGTGAAACCCGAAAACCGCAAGGAAGATCGGAAGGACCGCCGCCTGAAGGTGAACAGCAGCGGCAAGCGTCAATGCGTGGTCATCATGCGCGAGCGTGAGGGCAGGTCATTATCCTTCGTCGTTCGGAATGAAGGTGACGCCGTTCCTTTCGTTCGCGATCATGTCGGGAATCTTGCAACCATCCATGCCGACGAAGGTAGCGGATGGGACGCTTTGCACGCTGGCTGGAATACCAGGCGGGTAAATCATTCGGTTTCGTTCATGGACAAGGGCGTCTGCACGAATCAGGCTGAAAGCTATTTCTCCCGGCTGCGGCGCATGGAGGTAGGAACCCACCATCATATCGCTGGCCCTTACATCGGCCAATATGCGCGGGAGGCTTCGTGGAGAGAGGATAATCGCCGCGTATCGAATGGCGATCAGGCAGCGCTAGTTACCAATGCAGCATTGGTTTGCCGGGTAAGCCGTCAATGGAAAGGTTATTGGCAACGAGGTAAGGAAAACCCGCCACCCTTCCATGGGCTGTCCCCGATCGCCGCGTAACGTCGACCCACGAACATATCCAAAGACTCATGGACAATGCATTCGTACCGGACTAAATCTCCGTCCACCGCTTGGGTCTCGTAAGCCTCAGCGGTGCACATGACGTGCCGAACACGGAACCGCTATGTCGGGCGGCTCCCGGAATACAATAGCGCCTCGCGTAAATACGGGAGGCGTGCTGCCCCGTGTTCGCACGTTACGAACCACCCGGCACCAGTGTCGGACGAACATGGGGGATATCATGAGAAAAATCATGGGCATGGTGTTAGCGAGCATGACGCTGGCTGGCTGTGAAAACCCGGTGGAGAAGAAGGCTCTGGCCCGGTGCCGCACTGCGCTTGAGAGCGAACTGAAATCGCCGGCCTCGCTCTCCATCGTGGAGTCCTTCGCCTTCGCGCTGCCTGAAGAGGCTTCGGTCTATATCACTTATGATGCCGCCAATTCCTTCGGAGCCATGCTTCGCGGTAGAAAGACCTGTCATTATTCGGTTAATTCGCTTGGAGAGTTGGGAGCTTCACAAAGGGAAGAGACTGCCAAGCTGACGGACCAAGAGATGGAAATCCTCAATCGGATGAACGCCAACCCCAACCCGGTTCCTTTGTTCTGAGAATGGGCCTTACCATAACTTTGTCGAGGAGCGCTTAAAGCAATGGTCCTGCCCTGTAAGCTGCCAGCGGAGTAATCCACCAGCATTTGCCTTTTCAGAGATCAAAAGCCCCATCCTGCGCAGTTTACCCAAGGTATTTCCCGTTCGCGTTGCAATCAGTTTGAACAGTGCCTTATCGGCTGTGTTGAGGCCGCGTGCTTCCATGATCTCGCGAGCTAGGTCTTTCGTTGTAAGGGCAATGTCACTCTTGCGGATGCGGTCGAGAAGGAACCTCTGCACCTCGCCACGAAATGCCGCGTGAGGAGGCGGAACGGGCTTCACGGGAGCATCTTGTAGATCGATATCCGGCTCGAATATGCGGATTGTCCGCTCAACGCTATCGAGATCAGCCAGCATCTGAGAAAGCTGGGCCTGTAGAGCTTCGATCTTTCCGACCAGTTCGGCCCGTTTGTCTATGAGTCCATGCACTACGAGTTTCATGGGGTGAGAATACGGGAATCCTCGCTCTCATCGTATCTATCTGTTGGTGCGTTTGCTACATAATGCCGTGAAAGTCCGACAGGAGGATATGCCAACAAAAGCGGCTGAGCGCGCTATCCCGGATCATGCCATCAGTGATCGGTTAGGGCCAGCCCGTAAAGTGGAGCGAAATTTCCCTTGCCCTACGGCCCGATCCCCTCAAGAAAGCGGCATGACTATTATTTCTGCGCCGACCGGCATGATCGCTGTCCCAGGCGGCACTTTCCTGATGGGATCGGACACCTTCTATCCGGAGGAAGCGCCCACGCGCCGGGTCAAGGTCGATCCTTTCCTGATGGATGAAACGCCTGTGACGAACGAACAGTTCGCCGCCTTCATCGCGGAGACAGGATATCGTACCTTTGCCGAGGAAGCCCCCGATCCGGCCGATTATCCGGGCATGGACCCCTCGCTCGCCGTGGCGGGCTCGCTTGTCTTCACCATGACGGACAAGCCCGTCAGCCTCGATGACCCTTCGCAATGGTGGCGTTGGACACCCGGAGCCGATTGGCGTCACCCCACCGGCCCGGACAGTTCGATCGACGAGATCATGGATCACCCTGTCGTGCATATAGTGCATCAGGATGCCGTCGCCTATGCGCGCTGGGCAGGCAAAAGCCTGGCCAGCGAGGCGGAATTCGAGTGGGCGGCGCGCGGCGGACTGGAAGGACGCAACTATGCCTGGGGCGACGAACTGGCCCCTGAAGGAAAGCATCTTGCCAATAGCTGGCAAGGCCTGTTTCCTTATGCGAACACTTGCGAGGACGGCTGGCTGCGCACGTCGCCGGTTCGCGCCTTTCCCGCAAATCCCTATGGCCTCTACGACCTTATCGGCAATGTGTGGGAATGGACCGAGGATTGGTGGTCACTGCCGCAGAAAATCCAGAAAAAGAAGGCCGGCGCCTGCTGCACGCTCGATAATCCTCGCGGGGGCTTTCGAGCCAAAAGTTTCGACCCGGCCATGCCTGCTCTGACGATCCCGCGCAAAGTGATCAAGGGCGGCTCCCATCTTTGCGCGCCGAGCTATTGCCAGCGCTACCGCCCCGCTGCCCGCCATCCCCAGTCGATAGATTCCTCCACAAGCCATGTCGGCTTCCGGTGCATCATCAGGCAAGGGAAAGGGCGCTGAAATCCAACCGGTCCGGGCGGGGCGGCGACAGCGCCCGCCTTGATCCCGCTTGCCGGCAACTCCATCCTTTCCAAGCTTATCGCGTATTTTATTCGCAAATTCATTTCGCACCCCAACAGCTACATCACGTCACCTGAAAGCTGGAAAAGGGCATCGTTGCTCTTGCTCGAATCCTTCATAAGCGTGCTAAAAAATCCTTATTTCAAGGATTTTTCAGGTAAAGTCCCCGCTCCTTCGGCGAAGAACGGACCAAAAATCCGCAAAAGACGTCATTTTCAAAATTCGTAATTTTTGGATTTACAAATTGCGCGTTTTGAAGAATCCTACGCCGCGACGTCGCTTTCGGCCTAATCGGAGCGCCTGTCCAACGCAAAACAGCCGGCGATCGGGAAATGAGGAGGGATTGTGCAAGAAAAGTCAGTACCTTAGCACTTGTACAGTCATCCGGAGAGGCTGATGATGGAGCCGATGACCGGACGCCGCGAGCCTCATCATAAGGGCAAATTCGCCCATCGATGACCAAAACGCGCAACCCCTATAGTCATCGCAACACTGCTCCAGCCTGCGGCGATCATGGGCGGATATCCGTTCCGCATGTCTTCGCCCGGCAGCATGTTTCCCTGTTACCGAACCATTCCATACCAGATCATGATCAGCGGAAGAGGAAAAGCATGACCAAGAAATCAACCGGCAAATATCGAGCGGGCCTTTTCGCGCTCATGATGAGCAGCGCTGCGCCGCTGACCGCACAGACGGTTCTTCCCGCGCCGGCCCAGCCCTTTGCCGGAACGATCAGGGACACCTATGCCGATTCCACGCCGGCCTTCCCGAAGCCCGCCACCGCGCCCGCGGGCGCGCCCAATGTCTTTCTGATCATGACCGACGATGTCGGCTTCGGCGCCGCCTCCACCTTCGGCGGGCCGATACCGACGCCTAATCTCGATCGTCTGGCTGCGGGCGGGCTGGTTTATAACCGCTTCCACACCGCCGCCATGTGCTCCCCCACTCGCGCCTCCCTGCTCACCGGCCGCAACCATCATGCGGTCGGCAATGCGGTGGTGAGTGACATCGCGACCGGCTATCCCGGCTATTGGTCGATGATCCCGAACAGCGCGGCGACCGTGGCGGAGATCCTGCGCCAGAACGGCTACAACACGGCGATGATCGGCAAGCATCACAATATCCCGCAGCAGCAGACTTCATTCGCCGGGCCGTTCGATCAATGGCCGACCGGTCTGGGCTTCGAACAATTTTACGGCTTCATCGGCGGCGATACCGAACAATGGACGCCGAAGCTCTATCGCGGCAACGCGCCCGCTCCGCAAAAATATGATCAGGACCCGAGCTATATCCTCGATCGCGATCTGGCGGACGAGGCGATCGGCTATGTCCGCGCCCAGAAGGCGGCGGCCCCCGACAAGCCTTTCTTCCTCTATTATGCGACCGGCTCCGCCCACGCCCCGCATCAGGCGCCCGCCGAATGGATCGAGAAGTTCCGTGGGAAGTTCGACAAGGGCTGGGACGCCATCCATGACGAAACCCTGCGGCGGCAAATCGCGATGAAGATTGCGCCCGCTGGCACCAAGGCCACCCCCCGCATCGCCGATATTCCGGCATGGAACAGCCTGAGCACCGACCAGAAACGCGTCTATGCGCGGATGATGGAGGTCTATGCCGCCATGCTCGCCTATCAGGATGCGCAGTTCGGCCGGGTGCTCGACGAGCTGGAACGCATGGGCGAGAGCGGCAATACGCTGGTGATGTTCATAGAAGGCGATAACGGCGCCTCTTCCGAAGGCTCGATGCAGGGCAGCACCAACGAGCTGGGCACCTTTGCCAACGGCGTGCGCGAGGACATGGCCTGGCTCACCAGCATGGTCGATAAGCTGGGCGGTAAGGACAGCTACGGGCATTTCCCGGTCGGCTGGGCCTGGGCGACCAACGCGCCCTTCCCCTGGATGAAGCAGATCGCCTCGCATCTGGGCGGCACCCGCAACGGGCTGGTCATATCCTGGCCGGAGCGGATCAAGGAGCGCGGCGTTCGCTCGCAATTCGCTCATGTCACCGACATCATGCCGACCATTTTGGAAGCCGCCGGGATCGCCGCGCCGCAAAGCGTCAACGGCGTCGCCCAGCAGCGGATCGACGGCGTCAGCCTCGCCTACAGCTTCAATGACGCCCGTGCGGCCGAACAGCATGACACCCAATATTTCGAGATGATCGGCACGCGCGCCATCTATCATAAAGGTTGGCTGGCCAGCACGACCCCCGCGCGCAAGCCCTGGACCATGGGCGGATCGGACCGTTCGCCCATGGCCTATGATTGGGAACTCTACGATCTGACGAAAGATTTTGCCCAATCGCGCAATCTCGCATCGCGCTATCCCGAAAAGCTGAAGGAGTTGCAGGCGCTCTGGACGGCGGAAGCGCGGAAGAACAACGTCTTTCCGCTCGACGACCGGCAGACGCATGACCGCGCCGCCGCCGCGAAAATCGCCTTTGCTCCGAAACGGCAGAGCTTCACCTATTGGGGCAAGGGCCTCAACGTGGCGCAAGAAGTCGCGCCGGTCATTCGCGGGCGCTCCTTCAGCATCGTTGCCGATGTGGAGATTCCGGCAGGCGGCGGCAACGGCCCGCTTGTCGCGCAGGGCAGCAAGTTCGGCGGCTGGAGCTTCTATCTGAAGGATGGCAAACCCGCCGCGCATATGGCGGCATCCCAACAACCCATCCATCA
>CAYLKZ010000111.1:0-9007 GCA_964384275.1 uncultured Sphingobium sp.
CGAAAGTTTCACGACGCCTGGCCCGAAAACGCAGACCAGTGCGCGGGCTTCCTAGCTGCGACACTGAATTTCGGGGCCGCTGAGATCGAGGCGATGGATGCTCAGTGGTTCGATTACTGGATCGACCGGGCCAACGAGGTTGCCGGTGCAACAGGGTGACGACTGATGACGATGCGCGCATCCCTCATCATTTCCGCAAAAGATCAGGCCTCGGCCGCGTTCGGCAAGGTGGCGGGTGCGGCGCGCTCTATGACGGCCGCGTTCAAACCGGTGCAGAAGGAGGCCGCTGCCGCCGATCGGGCGATCGATAAGGCTGGGAAGAGCGCGCCGGGCCGGTTCGCCCGGATCGGTGCGGCCGCGCGCAAAATGGCCGGTGACCTGCGAATTGCTGAAAGGGCCGGATATGGACTGGGCTATGCCATAGGCTGGACTGCTCGAAAGACAGCGGGGCTGGCCGTCAGCACAGCCAAGTGGGGCGCCATAGGCTTGGCTGGATCGGCGGCTTACGCGGGCGGAAACTTCCTAGGCGGCATCATCCGCACAGGAGCGCAATTCGAACAGTTCGCCATCATGTTAAAGACGGTTACCGGCTCGGCCGAAGCAGCCAAAGCCTCAATGGCTTGGGTCCAGAAATTCGCTGCCGCGACCCCTTACGAGTTGGAGGAGGTGATGGCGTCCTTCGTAAAACTGAAGACGCGTGGCCTCGACCCAACCGATGGAACGATGCGGAGCCTTGGTGATGCGGCGTCGGCGATGGGCAAGAGCATCGACGATGCTGTCGAAATGATGGCTGACGCTGTTACTGGCGAATTTGAGCGGCTGAAGGAGTTCGGCGTGGTCGCCAGTAATGCGGGCGGCAAGGTAACTTTCAACTGGATGAAGAACGGTAAGGCGCTGACGAAAACCGTCAAAAAGGACGGTAACGAAATTCGCAAGGCGTTGACCGAGATTTTCGACGGTAACTACGGCGGCGCAATGGAGGGACAATCTCGGACCTTCTCCGGCATGATTTCCAACCTGAAGGATCAGTGGACTGGGTTCCAAAAAAAAGTCGCTGATGCAGGCATCTTCGATCGCGTGAAAAACGGTCTGTCATCACTTCTCGACTATGCCAATCGGCTTGCAGACGACGGTAAGCTCGACAGCTGGGCGCAGCGCATTTCCGACAAAATGAGCGCGGCGTGGGAAGCTGGCGTGCGGTTTGTGAAGGATGTTGACTGGGATGCAGTGGCCAATGGCGCAGCTGCACTCGTGAGGACGCTTGTTACCGTCGTTGGCTGGATCGGCAAGGCGGCCAGGACATGGAAAGAATGGCAGCTCAGCGTCGATATTAAGAATCAGCAACGCATCGCGGACGGCTGGTTCACTAGCGACGCCGACAAGAAACAGGCCCGTGCCAATCTCTTTCGGCTGCGAATGGAACAGCAAGAGCTGAATTGGACTGCTACGCCGAAGGCGGAGGTGCGCGGTAGTAAGCACGAAGCATGGTTGGGCACGTTTGGCCAGAAAGATGCCACAGGCCGGGGCGGCGCGGCTGGATTGCCGCAGCCGCGACCTTCGATCAACTGGACCCCGACCAATGCCCTCATGCGGATGCCCAAGGCTCCCTCGGTCATTCGTCCGGGTAGCAAGACGATCGCGCCATGGACGCCGACCGCGACGCGGGGCGCGGCGCGCGGCACTGGCAGCGGCCAGATCAAGGCGCTGGTCCAGACCCAGCGCATCGTCAACGACGTGAAGGTCGGTGGCGGCGTCGAGGTCAGCGTGCGCGCGGCGCCCGGCCTGATCGCCAGCACCACGCGGCTGTCGAGCAACAACCGGAATGTGCCGCTGACCGCGAAGACCGGCAAGGCCATGGCGGAGGCGGCCTGATGAGCTGGCGCGACGATTACCGGCAGGGCAGCTTTCGCGGCGTGGGTTTCCGCACCGCCGAGCACGAGCTGAGTGGCGGCCGCCGCGCGCCGATCTTCGAATATCCCGACCGGGATGACCCGTCATCCGAAGACCTCGGCCGCCGGGCGCGCCAGTACCGGCTGGAGCTGTTCGTCGTCGGCGGCGAGTATTTCGCCGAGCGCGACGCGCTGGTCACCGCGCTGGAAACCAGAGGCCCCGGCAAGCTGATCCACCCGTTTCTCGGCGAGCAGCAGGTGCAGGCGCTGGACTACAGCCTGACGGAAACCACCGAGGAAGGCGGCATCGCCCGCTTCTCGGTGCTGTTTTCGGAGGCGGGCGTCGTGGTCGCGCAGTCGCAGGCCGCCGACGCCAATGCGCAGGCGATCCTGTCGGCCGACGCGGCGATCGCCAAGGCACCGGCCGATTTCGCCAGCCGCTTCTCGATCGCCAAGTTGCCTGAATTCGTGAAGAACGCGGCCAGCGACGTGGTCGGCCGGATCGGCGATGTGACGAAGCTGGTCGCGGCCGGATCGGGTGGCCTTGGCGACGCGCTCGCCTCGTTCAACGAGGCTGCGGGCTTTCTCGAAGATGTATCCTCGCTGCTCGGTCGCCCGCTCGATCTGGGCGGATCGCTCGCCGGGCTGACACAGTCGGTGATAACTCTGTCTGCCTCCTCGTCGCCGACGCAGGCGATACAGGCCGCCAACCGGATGTTGGACTTCTCGGTCGATCGGCCCATCTACATGACGGCCGCGCGTACCGCCCAGGTCGAGAATGCCGATGCGATCACGCATCTGGTGCGGGTCGTATCTTCGGCCGAGCTGGTCCGCACCGTCGCGGAGACGGATTTCACCAGCCGGGAGGCGGCGCTGTCCGTGCGCGACGCGGCGATCGGGCGGCTCGATGATCTGGCGCTGGCGGCCGCCGACGCGGGCGAGGATGGGCGCGCGGCCGATTATGACGGCCTGCGCCGCGCCCTCGTCGCCGATATCGCGCAGCGCGTACCCGCGCTGCCCTACCTTCAGGAATACCAGCCCAGGGCGACCGAACCGGCGCTGGTCATCGCCAACCGGCTTTATGGTCACCGCCGCGCCGAGGCGATGGCGGAGGAGATCGTGGCCGGAACGATTGGCAATCCGGCCTTCGTCGCCGGTGGCAGCGCGCTGAAGGTGCTGGTCGATGGCTGAAGTCACGCTCACCATCGACGGCAAGCGCCATGTCGGCTGGACCGCCGCCCGCATCCACCGGTCGCTCGACGCGATGACCGGCGCCTTCGAGCTGTCGCTGACGCGCCGGGAGCGCACCGAAGACGAACCGCGCACTATCGCGGCCGGGGCGGCATGCACCCTGTCGGTGGATGGCGAGACGCTGATTTCCGGGTGGATCGACCGCGTGTCGCCGTCGCGCGCCAAGGACAGCCACAGCATCGCGGTAACCGGCCGCGATCGCGCGGCCGATCTGGTGGACTGCTCGGCGATCGCATCGCCGGGCAGCTGGCGCAACGCGTCGATGGAGAGCATCGTGCGCGCCCTGGTCCAGCCGTTCGGGCTGGCCGTCCACTTCACCGCGTCGACCGGCAGGCCGATCCGCAAGTTCGCGATCCAGCCGGGCGAAACGGTGCAGGCGGCGATCGAACGGCTGTGCCGGTTTCGGGGCCTGATCTATTTCAGCCGGGCGGACGGGTCGATCGAGATCGGCAGCCCGGCGACCGGCGCGTCGATCGGGCGGCTGATCGAGGGCGATAACATCCTCGAAATCAGCGCCGATCATGACGTTTCCGACCGCTTCGGCACCTATCTGGTCAAGGGCCAGGCGCACGGTGATGACGAGGCCAACGGCCGCGCCGTTGCCCAGATCAAGGCGCAGGCGAAGGACGCGGCCGTCACCCGCTATCGCCCGCTGCTGATCGTAGCCGAGGACCAGGGCGACAAGGCCGCGCTGGAAAAGCGCGCGGCGTGGGAAGCCAATGTCCGCGCCGCCAAGGGCCAGACGGCGAATGTCACCGTGCAGGGCTGGACCGGGCCGGACGGCGCGATCTGGCGGCCGAACAGCCGCGTCGATCTGTCCTCGCCCGCGACCTACATCGAATCGACCATGCTGATCGTCGCGGTCGATCTGATGCGGGACGAGCAGGGCACCGTCGCGATCCTGACGCTGAACCGGCCGGAAGCATGGCAGCAACTCGCCGAGCCGGAAGGCTCCGACCCGTCCGCCATCGAGAAGAAGAAAAAAAGGAAATCGTCATGAGCGCCGTAATGGACCGCATCCGCAACATGCTGACCCGCGCGATCGTCACGATGGTCGACGACGCGCGCGGCCTTCAGTCCCTTCAGGTCGAATTGCTGGCGGACGAAGCGCAGGATGGCGTCGAGCGCTTCGGCCAATATGGTCTTGCCAGCAATCCGCCCGCCGGATCGGAGGCGCTGGCCGCCAGCCTTGGCGGGCTGCGCGGCCATATGGTCGTGATCGCGGTCGAGAACCGCCAGTTCCGACTGAAGAACCTGAAGGCGGGCGAAGTCGCGCTCTATGACGATCTCGGACAGGCCGTCCACCTGACGCGCGACGGCATCGTGGTTCAAAGCCCTCTAAAGGTGACGGTCGAAGCGCCGCAGGTCGATGTCACTGCCGATCAGGTCAATCTCGGCGGCGCTGGTGGCGAGGCGGTCGCGCGCGTCGGCGATCCGGTCTCCGGTGGCATCATCCAGTCCGGTTCAGCCAAGGTGTTCGCGGCATGACGCGGCGGGGCAACAGGCGCGGCTGGCAGCGGGTCGAGTTCGTCGAGCAGGCGTTGGTCGATATCGCGCCGTTCATCCCGGCGGCTCGCGCGATGGTCGAGGACAGCGAGATCGTCGCGGCGCATGGGTTCCGCGATCGGGCCGGTGTCTGGCAGCGCATCCACGCCCCCTATGCCAATGGCTGGCGGGTTACCGCCTCACGTCGGAAAGATGGCAGCTGGTCGTCCAGCTGGGCGCTGAAACTCACCGCGACCAGGATCGGCGGGGACGCGAAATGACCGATATCGCACTGATCTGGGATGACGAGAACAGCTGCGCCGATTTGCTGGTCGAAGGCGGAGGGCTGGCGACCGATGAGGGCCTGCGCACCGCGATCCTGATCTCGCTCTTCACCGACGCACGCGCGGCCGACGACGACGAGCTGCCGGAAGCCGGTGCTGATCGGCGCGGCTGGTGGGGCAATGCCTTCCCGACCGGCGACCATGAGCAGGCAGAGGAACTGGGTAGCAAGCTCTGGCTGCTGGAACGAGCCAAGGCGACGGCCGAGGCCGTGCGCGAGGCGGAGGAATGGGCGCGGGCTGCGCTGCAATGGATCGTCAAGGATCGGATCGCGGCGGCGGTCGACGTGCAGGTGGAGCGGCAGGAAGCGGGTGCGGTAACCCGCCTTGCGCTGGCGGTCATCCTCGACCGGCCAAGCGGCCCGGCCCGGTCGCGCTATGATTTTGTTTGGGAGGTCAGCCTGTGAGCTATGAACGTCCGACGCTGTCCACGTTGATCGACCGCGCGCGCAGCGACGTCAATTCGCGGCTCGACGGCGCCGATGCGCGGTTGCGCCGCAATGTCCTGGACGTACTGGTCAGGATGCACGCGGGTGCGATGAACGATCTCTATGGCCTTGCCAGCCAGATCGCGCTGCAAATCCACCCGGATACCGCCAGCGTGGACATATTGACGCGATACGCCGGGCGCTGGGGCATCGTCCGCAAGGCAGCCACGCGCGCGGCCGGCGCGGCAACCGCGACCGGCACGGACGGCGCGATCATCGCGGCCGGGGCACTGTTCACCCGCATCGACGGCACGCAATACCGGGCGACCGCGACCGCCACCATCGCGGGCGGGTCGGCCGAGCTGGCGCTGGAGGCGGTGGACACCGGCACCGGCCGCGCGATGGAACCGGGCCAGACGCTGACCTTCGTCGAGCTGGTCGCCGGGGTGGCCGCGACCGTCACGATCGGCGCGGGCGGCATCGCCGACGGCTCGGCCGAGGAGGATGACGCGAGCCTGCTTTACCGGCTGCTGCTGCGCATGCAGACGCCGCCGCAGGGCGGCAGCGCGGCCGATTACCGGGATTGGGCGCTCGAACAGCCCGGCGTGACGCGCGCATGGCCTCTGCCCGGATGGATGGGCGCGGGCAGCGTCGGCCTTACCTTCGTGATGGACGACAGGCCCGACATCATCCCGACGCTAGGCGATGTGTCGGCCGTGCAGGGCGCGCTCGATGCGCTGCGCCCGGTAACCGCCGACCTGATCGTCTTTGCGCCGGTGCCTGAATTCGTGAACATCAGCGTGGCGCTGACGCCCTCGACCCCGGCGGTGCGGGCGGCGGTCATCACCGAGCTGAACGACCTTTTTCTGCGCGACGGCGAGCCGGGCGGCACGATCCGGCGCAGCCGCATTTCCGAGGCGATCAGCATCGCGTCGGGCGAGAGTTACCATAATCTGCCCATTCCGGCGGCTGACTTCATCGCCAGCGCCGCCTCCAAGCTGCCGATGCTCGGCACGGTGACGTTCCTGTGAGCGAGATTGCCAGCCATACGGCGCTGGAATGGCGCGAGATGCTGAAATCTTATCTGCCGCGCGGCCGCGCGTGGCAGGCCACACCGGGCAGCGTCTTAGAAGGTCTGCTCTTTGGACTGGCAGAGGAGTTCGCACGGGCCGAAGCGCGGCTGGTCAAGCTGATCGATGAAGCCGATGCGCTGACCAGCGCCGAAATGATAGGCGACTGGGAACGCGTGCTGAATCTGCCGGATAGCTGCGCTCCTGCGACCGGCGATCTGGCTGCCCGGCAGATGGCGGCCAATCAGCGGCTGGTCGCGGTCGGCGGGCAAAGCGCGCTCTATTTCCGGCAGCTGGCGGCGGAGATCGGTTACACCGTCGAAATTCAGGAATTTCGGGCGGCCCGGATCGGTGACCGCATCGGCCGCCGTCTGTTTTCGGGTGTCTGGCAGTTCGCCTGGGGCGTCCGCGTGCTGATCCCCGGCCCGGCCGAACTGGACCTTGAATGTCTGATCCGCAGACATGCCCCCGCCCATACCACCGTGTTTTTCATCTATGACGAGGAGGACTGACCGTGCATCGCGTCGATTCTGACGGCCATGTCGCCAACAAATTTTCCGCAGGCGATCCGGCCAACGGCCAATGGCCGACCGAGCTGGACGCCGACTGGCACAACGCGGTGCAGGAGGCGATCTGCCGCGCGATCGAGGGCGCGGGCATTGCCCTGTTGAAAGGCAATGATCTCCAGCTCCGCGATGCGATTATCACGCATATCAGTCAGCAGATGACGGCGGCGCAGATATTGGCTCGGCTGATTACCGTCGACGGTTCCGGCTCTGGCCTCGACAGCGATCTTCATCGCGGTTTGACGCCGGATGGCGTCGTCTCCGGCGCGCGGGTATTGGCAGCGTTGGGGTTCACTCCAGCCCTTGGCAACGGCTATATCGGCAATGGCGATCTCAACACGGTCGTTCAATCCGGGATGTACCGCTTCGACGTCCCGACCAACGGGCCTGCCGGTGTGTACTATGGGCAGTTGCTCGTTGTACGCGGTCAAGCCGATACGGTTGCCCAAATACTGTTTAATAACACGGGTGGCCGCCACTGGACGCGAACTGGCAATCCTGCGGCAGTGGGCGGCTCAGGCGTATGGTCGCCGTGGCGTTACGCGGTTGATGCTGACCTCCTCGAAGCGGCGCACTTCGACATCAATGGCGCTACCATGCGCCGCAACGGCCAGCATCTATATGGGCCGGATAACCTCACAAACTTAAACCAACTCGCCAACGGGCCGGGCTACATCAACACGGAGGGCCGTGCTTACGGCCGTAAAGCGGATGGTCAGGCGTGGAACCTCATCTGGGCTGGTCAAGGCGCCGCGCCTGGACATCTGATAGGCTCCAACAACGGCGTCGATTTCTACGCCTATAACCCGGGCCTGTTGTCAGTCGACAATGCCGACAAGCTCGATGGTCGCCATGCCTCCGACTTTCCCCTGCTGTCGGCTTTCGAAAGCGGATCGAATGCCAATGGCTCTTGGTATAAAATTCCCCTCGCATCCGGCGAATCGATCATCAGGCAGCGGGGCCGCCGCTCAAGCGGGTGGAGCGCCTATACCGGCGAATTCCAAGAAACCGTCTATTTCCCGGTCCCGTATCCAAGAGATGAATCGGCATTTGTGACGTTAGGGCAGCATGGAAATGACAGCAGCAGCGACGGCTACGTCCAGCTCAAAGCGGTCTATGCGGATCGCTTCGTCGTCCAGCATCAGCACCCCTCCTCCGGCAATATGAACTATGGATGGGACTGGATGGCCGAGGGGCAATGATGACTTTGCGCCTACAGGGGAACCAGCATGAAAATCACTATCGGAAAATTCGACAAATCCACCAATCAGGTGGCGGTCACCTTCGACCATGAAGGGGTGACTTTCAGCCGTCCGGTCAACGCCTGCCTGACCGCTGCCGGGGCCTATGATGAAATGGAGACAGCCGCCCGCTGCGACGAAGTAGCGCGCGGCGTCGCTGCCAAGATCGAAATGGGCATCATCACCAATCCACCGCCAACGGCCGAGGACAACGACAAAGAGGAGACCGAAGCATGACCGGACGATTCACCGGGTCGATGGACCCCGCGCGCAACATTTCGACGATCGTTCCGAACGACGCGGCCGACCTGTCACCCCGGCCGAAAGCGCTCTGGGTCAATGAGGCGTGTACGCTGGTGCTGATGGGCGACGATGGCGTGACGAACAGCCTCGTCGTCGATGGTCCCGGCGCGGTCGACATTTCGCCTAAGCGCGTGATGGCTGCATCCACTGCCAGCGCAGGCGCGATCAAGGGACTGTGGGGATGAGCTTCGGCTATGGTTTCCGCGCTGGGCGTCGGCGTCGGCGCGGAGGCAATGCCACGCCGCCGATCGAAATCCCGGTGGCCAAGGGTATCGCCAATCTCTCCGCCCTTGCCACCCTCCTGAGTCCGAACGCGGCCATCACGGATGCCGCGACGGTAGGCCATCCAGCGGGGGCGGCGACCGCGCTCCAGATCGTCACGAGCGGGAACACGACTTACACCGTCACGCCCTCGGTCGCGCTCGGCGCGGCA
>CAYLKZ010000112.1:0-8961 GCA_964384275.1 uncultured Sphingobium sp.
GAACCTCGGTCACCTGTCGATGCAGGTCCAACGGGATCAGAAAAACGCGGACAGGGTTCACACCTTCCGCCCCGTCTCGCGTCTAGAGCAGCAATGCCAGCCCGTCAAAGGCCCCGTGTTGTTTCACGTGAAACAATGCAGCGCCTGTCGCTATTTCCCAATGCAAAAGCGGGAGAAGAGGCTGTCGAGCATATCTTCCACTCCCGCACGACCAATCAGCCGATCCATCGCATCCCGCGCCAGCCGCAGATATTCAGCCATTATCAGCAGGTCGCTTTCCGTCATCGCAGCGCCCAATGTCTCAACCATCATCGCTACCGCTTTGCGCTGGCGCTCATGCAGAGCATAGCTTCCTTCCGCTGGAATGAAGCTGCGCGCCTTGCCGAGAATCATCTCGACCAGTTCATGCATATTCTCGCCAGACAGAGCGGAAACAGCGATATCCACCCCCTCCGGCTTCACCCAGCCCTGCCGGTCCATCTGCGATGCCACGCGGATCGCATCCCCGCGTGGGCAATCCTCCGGTGCGCCCAGCCACAATATTATGTCCGCCGCATCAATGGCCTGTCGTGCCCGATCGATACCGATCAGTTCGATGCTATCCTCGCTCTGCTCGGCCAGACCCGCTGTATCGGTCAGGACAAAAGCAATGCCCGCGAGACTGACCGGAACCTCAATCCGATCCCGCGTCGTACCGGCAATGTCGGATACGATCGCTGCCTCACGGCCAGCCAGAGCATTGAGCAAAGTCGACTTACCAGCATTAGGTGGCCCGGCCAGCACGAGATGGATGCCATCGTGCAATCGCTCAGCGGAAGGTGCGGCAAGCTGCAAACGCATCTCTTCGGCCAGCGCCGCAAGAGCCTCGGCAAGCCGCTTCTCCATTCCGCTATCGGGAACATCATCCTCATCGGAAAAATCGAGCAGCGATTCCACCTGCGCGGAGCAGGCAAGCAGGCGCGCGCGCCATCCTTCCAATTGCCGGGAGAAATGACCATCGGCCATCATCATCGCCGCACGTCGCTGGCTCTCCGTCTCGGCGGAAAGCAGATCGGCCAGCCCTTCCGCTTCATTGAGATCGAAGCGGCCATTTTCAAATCCGCGCCGGGTGAATTCTCCCGCCCTTGCCTCCCGCAGCGCGAAAGAAGCTGTCCGCCCTACCTCCTCCAGAGCTGCAAGAATAGCCCGCACCACCGCCTGTCCGCCATGGCAATGCCACTCGGCCAGATCTTCGCCGGTGACGCTGTTGGGGCCAGGAAAGCGCAGTAGAATCGCTTGATCGAGTATATCGCCATTGGCGGGATTGCTCAGAGTCCTCAGCCCAGCCTTACGCGGCATGGGAAGGGCAGCGCCTTTGGTGAACAGCGCGCTCAGCGCAAAAGCGTCCGGGCCGCTGATGCGGATGACGGCGATGCCGGCGGGCGGGCGCCCGCTCGACAGGGCATAAATGGTATCGTTCATAGCTCGGTCCGGAAAAGCGACCGTGTGGGATCAGCTCTTGCTCTTGTTGCCGCCTGTCGCGCCGGAAAGACCCAGTTCCATCATCTGCTGGAACATCCGCATGCTCGCATCACCCATCGGTGCAAAGGCGCGCATCATCTTGTCCATCTGCTCCAGGCTCGCCGCCCCGTCCATCGCGCCCATCAAGGAAGCCACATATTTTTCATGCACCGGCGAAAGGTCCGGCAGGCCAAGGAAGGTCCGCGCTTCCTCTGGTGTGCAATCTACATTGACCGTGATCTGCATAGCCTATCTCCCCATTCCGCCGGGCGCCATTCGCGGATTAGCTGACCAGAGTGACAATGCCGACCTTATGATCGACAATGCCCTCATAGATCATCGAACCGGCGACATACAGGATGACGATCAGGCCGAAATAGGCAATCCAGCGATAACGCTCGATATATTTGGCGATGAGATTGGCGGCGAGGCCCATCAGCGCCACCGACAGGATCAAGCCGACGATCAGGATGCCAGGGTGCTCCCGCGCCGCTCCAGCGACCGCGAGCACATTGTCGAGGCTCATCGACACGTCGGCAAGGGCGACAGACCAGGCCGCGCCCGCAAAGCTCTTCGCCGGGCGAAGACCGCTGCTCTCGTCGCCGATGATTTCCGGCGAACCGATATTATGGGGATCGGCGCGCAATTCGCGATACATTTTCCAGCTGACCCAGAGCAGCAGCAGGCCGCCTGCGAAGATCAGGCCGACAATCTGCATCAGCTCGCTCACCACCAGCGCAAAGCCGATACGCAGCACCAGAGCGGCGACAATACCGATCAGGATGACCTTCTTGCGCTGCGCGTCCGGCAGACCAGCAGCCAGCGCACCGACAACGATGGCGTTGTCGCCCGCCAGCAATATGTCGATCATCAACACCTGGACAAAAGCCGACAAGGCACTGGGCGAGCCTATGTTGGAGAAATCGGCCACGATATGGGACCAGATATCCCCCATGGAGGAAGTCGAACCGGCCGCAGTGGCGGCAGTAGCCAAAATCTCAAGCATCACGGACAAACGCCTCGAAAGTAGAAATGTTCAGATTACTGATTCATCGAATCGAAGAAATCCTCGTTGGTCTTCGAATCCTTCATCTTGTCGAGCAGGAATTCCATGGCATCGACAGTGCCCATCTGCATCAGGATACGGCGCAACACCCACATCTTGGAGAGATTGGCCTTGCCGACCAGCAATTCTTCCTTGCGGGTTCCGGACTTGCCCACATCCAGCGCCGGGAAGATGCGCTTGTCGGCGACCTTGCGGTCGAGCACGATTTCGCTGTTGCCGGTGCCCTTGAATTCTTCGAAGATCACTTCGTCCATGCGGCTGCCGGTATCGATCAGCGCGGTGGCGATGATGGAAAGCGACCCGCCTTCCTCGATATTGCGCGCGGCGCCGAAAAAGCGCTTGGGGCGCTGGAGCGCATTGGCGTCGACGCCGCCCGTCAACACCTTGCCCGAGGACGGGACGACGGTGTTATAAGCGCGGCCCAGACGGGTGATCGAGTCCAGCAGGATGACGACATCCTTCTTGTGCTCGACCAGACGCTTGGCCTTTTCGATAACCATTTCAGCGACTTGAACGTGACGCGCCGCCGGTTCGTCAAAGGTCGAGGACACCACCTCCCCATTCACGGACCGTTGCATATCGGTGACTTCCTCCGGCCGCTCATCGATCAGCAGCACGATGAGGAACACCTCGGGATGATTATCGGTGATCGCCTTCGCGATATTCTGGAGCAGCACCGTCTTGCCGGTGCGCGGCGGCGCGACGATCAGCGCGCGCTGGCCCTTGCCCTGCGGCGAGATGATATCGATGACGCGGGCCGACTTGTCCTTCACGGTCGGGTCGAGCGTATCGAGACGCAGCTTCTCGGTCGGATAGAGAGGCGTCAGGTTATCGAAATTGACGCGATGGCGCACGGCCTCCGGATCATCGAAATTGACGCTGATAAGCCTTGTGAGGGCAAAATAGCGCTCCCCATCCTTAGGGGCGCGGATCTCGCCTTCCACCGTGTCGCCGGTGCGCAGACCATATTTCCTTACTTGATTGGGCGATACATAAATATCGTCCGGCCCGGCGAGGAAATTCGCTTCCGGCGAGCGCAGGAAACCGAAGCCGTCCGGCAGCACCTCGATTGTCCCCACACCCATGATCTGCTCGCCATTTTCGGCCTCGGCCTTGAGGATGGCGAACATCAAATCCTGCTTGCGCAGTGTGGAAGCGCCCTCGACACCGAGTCCCTCGGCCATGGTCACGAGTTCGGCGGGCGTATGTTTTTTGAGGTCTTTAAGGTGCATGGGAAGAGTCCGGAATGCGAGATAATATGATTTTAAAGGAAAATGAGGCCGTTCGCTATCATGGAATGGAGCCGCCATGTGCGGTCGAACGGCGATAAGAACAGGATCGGCGTTATAGAGAGCCGCGCGGCAAGTCAAGCGGATCGCTCCAGCCGCGCCCTCTCCTGCGGCCAGAGGTCAAAAAGGCTTCACCACCGCCAGCAGGACGACGATCACGGCCAGCAATCCCGGAACTTCGTTGATCATCCGCAATCGCTTGTCGCTCAGCGCCCGTTGTCCCCTCGCCAGCTTCTTCGAATAGGTGATCAGCCAGCCATGATAGCCCGACAGCACCAGCACCAGCACCAACTTCAGGTGGAACCAGGGCATCGTCCATGCCTCGATATTCACCATCAGCATCAGCCCGAATATCCACAGGATGATGAGCGAGGGGTTGAGGATGATCTTGCGCAGCCGTGCCTCGCGCTCGATCCATTTGCGGTCCTCATCGGAGCCGACGGCACATTCCTGATGATAGATGAAGAAACGCGGCATCATGAACAATCCCGCCATCAGGAAAATGGCGAAGATGACATGCGCCGCCTTCACCCAGAGGTAGGCACCACCGAGAAACCAGCTCATTGCCCGCCTCCCACCCGGCGGAGCATCTGTTCCACATGCGCGATCGGGGTATCGGGCACGATGCCATGGCCGAGGTTGAAGATATGCGGCCGGGTCGGGAAAGCGGCGACGATGCGGTCGATCGCCTCATCGAGCGCCTGCCCGCCCGCAACCAGCGCCAGCGGATCGAGATTGCCCTGCACCGGCATGCCTTCGGGAAGGGCGGCATCGGCCCAATAAGGATCGACGGTTTCGTCAAGACCGACCGCGTCGACTCCGGTACCCTTGGCATAATCGACCAGCTTCGCGCCCGCACCCTTCGGAAAGCCGATTATCGGCACATCCGGCCGCGCGGCGCGCAGCTTATCCACGATTGAACGATTGGGCGCGATCACCCAGCGCTCGAATTGCTGCGGCGAGAGACTGCCCGCCCAGCTGTCGAACAATTGCACCGCCTCCACGCCCGCCTCGATCTGGCCGATGAGATAAGGCACGGTCGCCTCTACGATTGCATCAATGATCGCTGTGAAACGCTCCGGATCGCCATAGGCAAGCCGTCGCGCGGGGGCCTGATCCTTGCTGCCCTGTCCCGCCACCATATAGGTCGCGATCGTCCAGGGGCTGCCCGCAAAGCCAAGAAAGGTGGTCTCAGGCGCCATCCTTGCCTTCACCTGCCGGACCGTCTCGTAAATGGGTTCGTAGCGCGACCAGTCCGGCGCCAGCGCATCAAGCCCTTCCTCCGCGAGCGTCGGGGCAAGGCGAGGGCCTTCGCCCGTCTCGAACCACAGCTTCTGGCCCATCGCATAAGGCACGATCAGGATATCGGAGAAGAGGATCGCTCCTTGAAGCCCATTCTGGCCGGTGCCGAAGCGCTCCAGCGGCTGGAGGGTGATGTCCGCGGCGGCCTTGCTGTCATAGACCAGTTCGAGGAACCCGCCCTTGTCGGCCCGCAGCGCGCGATATTCGGGCAGATAGCGTCCCGCCTGGCGCATCATCCAGCGCGGTCTGATCGAAAGAGGCGTTCCCTTCAGAACGGCGAGGAGGGGTTTGACCGGCGCCGATGTCATGGAGACCAATATTTCCTTTTTATTAAGATTCTATTGTAGAATTTGTTGTTCGGTTGAAGCTGGGGTTTATTCGTTGTCCCCGATTTTGCCAACAGGGGTAGGTGCTTTCGCGCCCTTCAAAATCAGGGGGTAGGACCATTTGTCCCCATTTTCCACAGCCTGTGGATAAAATTGCGCACCTCTGGATCGACTGTGGATAAAGGCTCTGGCATTGGGGAGCGAATTTCGAGGGTGAGTTATCCCCGGAACTGTCCCTTGATTTATCCACAGCCCGTCAACAGAGTCATCCCATGACCCGCCTGCACCTCCATCTCATATCGGACTCCACCGGCGAAACGCTGGAAAGCATCGTCAAGGCGGCGGTCGCCCAGTTCGAGGATGTCGAGGCTGTCCGCCATTTCTGGCCGATGGTCCGGTCGGAAGATCATCTTCAGCGCATCCTGAAAGAGATTGCCGGCAACCCCGGTCTCGTCCTCTTCACTTTGTTCAATCCGGTGCTGCGGCGCAAGCTGGAGCATCAATGCCGGGCGCTGGGCCTTCCCCATGCCGCGCCGCTCGACAGCGTGACGGATTCCATGTCCAACATATTGGGGCAGGAAACCCGCAACCGGCCGGGGCGCAAACATATATTGGACGAAGCCTATTTCGCGCGGATCGAGGCGATTCAATACACCATCGCCCATGATGACGGCGTTGGCGAGGAAAATTGGGAAGAAGCCGATATCATCCTTGTCGGCGTGTCGCGCACGTCCAAGACGCCGACCTCCATCTATCTCGCCAATCGCGGCTACAAGACGGCGAATATTCCCGTGGTGCCGGAATCGCCCCCACCCGCGAGCCTCTATCGCCTGCGGCATCCGATGATCGTCGGCCTGCTCATCAGCCCCGACCGGCTGATCCAGATCCGCCGCAATCGCCTGCTTTCGCTTAATCAGGCGCCGGAGACCTCCTATGTCGATCTCGATCGGGTGCAGCAGGAGGTCGCTTTTGCGCGGCGCATGATGTCCGACCATGGCTGGCCTACTATCGACGTCACCCGCCGGTCGATAGAGGAGGCGACGGCGGCTATCATCAATCTGTTCAACGACCGGATCATGGGCCGGTCGGAAGCGGACTAAGGAAAAGGCATGACCGACCCTATATTGCTCGCCTCGCAGAGCGCCAGCCGCCGTGCGATGCTCGCCGCCGCGGCCGTTCCGTTCGAGGCGCTCTCGCCCAATGTGGATGAGGAGGCCTTCAAGGAGGATTTCCGCGCCCGTGGCCTCGATGCGCGTCACATCGCCGATGCGCTGGCGGAGATAAAGGCGCTCCGCCTCTCGGCGCGGGCGCCGGGCGGGCTGGTGCTTGGCTGCGACCAGACGCTGGAGCTGGACGACGGTTCGATGATCGACAAGGCGGTGGATCGGGAGGATGCGGCCAATATCCTGCGCCGCCTTTCCGGGCGCAGCCATACGCTCCACAGCGCGGCGGTCATCTGTGAAGGCGGAAAGCCGGTCTGGCGCCATATCGAAAAGGCGAAGATGACGGTGCGGCCGCTCTCCGACGCGTTTATCGAAGCCTATCTCGACGCTGAATGGGAAGAGGTGCGCTGGTGCGTCGGCTGTTATCGCATCGAAGGACGCGGTGCGCAGCTTTTCAGCGATATTCGCGGCACCCATTTCGCAATTCAGGGATTGCCGTTGCTCGCCCTGCTTGACTTTTTGCGCGTCCGGGGCGTTCTGGCGCAATGACCAGCACCGATAAAGCAGATCTTCCCTATGCCGAAGTGATCGGCGATCCGATCGCTCACAGCAAATCGCCGCTCATCCATAATTTCTGGCTGGAGAAGCTTGGCATAGAGGCGGATTACCGCAAGACCCATGTGCGGCCCGATCAGCTGGCCGCCTATTTCCTGAAGCGCCGGGCCGATCCGGATTGGCTGGGGTGCAATGTCACCATTCCGCACAAGGTCGCGGTGATGGATTTCGTCAGCGATCCCGGCAAGGTCGGCGATCTTATCGGCGCGATGAACACGATTGCCTGCGAAACGGCGGGACCGTTGATCGGCACCAATACCGATGCAGGCGGGTTTCTGGCGCCGTTGCAGGCGATGGGCTGGCGTGGGCGCAGCGCGCTGATCGTCGGCGCGGGCGGCGCGGCGCGCGCGGTCCTCTATGCGTTGAGCCAGAGCGGCGTCGAGGCGATCACGATCATGGCGCGCGATACCGCCAAGGGGCAGGCTCTGCTCGACCGAGCCGGGATGAAGGGCGAAGTGATCGGCATGGAAGCGCCGGTGCCGCAGGTCGATCTTCTGGTCAATTGCAGCCCGCTCGGCATGACCGGCAAGCCGCCGCTTGACCTCGATCTCTCCCCGCTGCCGGAGCAGGCGGTCGTCTATGACATCGTCTATGCCCCGCTGGATACGCCATTGCTGCTGGCGGCGCGGGCGCGTGGCTTGCGGACGATCGACGGCCTTGAAATGCTGATCGGGCAGGCCGCGCTCGCCTTCGACATCTTCTTCGACGCCGATGCCCCGCGTGAGCATGATGCGGAGTTGAAGGCGCTGCTGGTCGCCGCGGGCTGAGGGAGGAAGGCCGTCATGGCCCGTATCTATGGCCTTACCGGCTCGATCGGCATGGGGAAGAGCGCCGTCGCGGCGATGCTGGTGAAAGAAGGCATACCCGTTTTCGATGCCGACGCCGAGGTGCATAAATTGCAGGCCGCCGGTGGCCGCGCACTCGCGCCGATAGAAGCGCATTTCCCAGGCACCACCGGTCCCAAGGGGCTCGACCGCGCGAAGCTGGCCGCGATCGTCCTTGCCGATCCACGCGAGCGCAAGGTGCTGGAAAGGATCATCCACCCGATGGTGCAGGAAGAACGACGGAAATTCCTGCGTCGCCATGCCGCCCGCCCGCTGGTCGTCCTCGATATCCCGCTGCTGTTCGAGACTCATGGCCAGCGCAAGCTCGACGGCGTGATCGTCGTCAGCGCTCCGGCCTGGAAGCAGCGCAAGCGCGTGCTTGCCCGGCCGGGCATGAGCGAGCGGAAGTTCCGTTCCATCCTCGCGTTGCAAATGCCCGATGCATTGAAACGGCAGCGGGCGGATCATATCATCGATACAGGCACCACATTTCACCGGACTCGCGGCCAGGTTCGTGCGTTGCTTGCTTGCCTTCTCCACCGGGTAAGGCAATAGTGGAAACAGAGGGTCATTAGAGTCGATGCGAGAGATTATCTTCGACACGGAAACGACCGGTTTCGATCCCCAATCGGGGGATAGGATGGTCGAAATCGGGTGCATTGAAATGGTGAACCGGGTGCCGACCGGGGCGACCTATCATTGTTATTTCAATCCGCAGCGCTCCATGCCCGCTTCGGCGGAAGCCGTGCACGGCCTTTCCGAGAAATTTCTCTCCGACAAGCCGCTTTTCGCCGACAGGGTGGAGGAATTGCTCGACTTTCTCGGGGATTCGATGCTGGTCGCGCATAATGCGCGGTTCGACTTCGGCTTCCTCAA
>CAYLKZ010000113.1:0-8904 GCA_964384275.1 uncultured Sphingobium sp.
GCAGATCGCGACCGTCGCCAGCAATCCGGGGCAGGGCAGCTTCCGCATCGCTTCGGAGCAGCTTGGCGGCGTGCAGGTGGATATCAGGCCTGGCGCCCATGGTTCGGACATCCGCATGACGGTCGATAGCGAAGCGGCCCATCTGGCGCTGACGAAGGATCAGGGCCGGCTGCTGGAGGATGCGCAGCTCTCCGCCGTGCGCCTTGGCGACGTGCGGATCGACCGCGTTTCCGCTCCGGCGGAAAGCCAGCGCGGCAATGGCGATGCGGGCAGGCAGGATGCCCCGTCGCAGCAGCAGGCCCAGTCCGGCGCGCAATCCTCCACCGGCCAGAATGGCGGCCAGCAGGGGCAGCAACAGGGCCGCCCCGATCTGGCGGGCATGGATATGGGTAATAATGGCGGTAACGCTAAAACTCCGTTCACCAGAACCGTTATCAGGGATGCAGTGGCTGCCGATGCAATGGCTGCCGCGCGCAATGGCAGTTCCGACGGCGCGCGCTACGCGTGACGCGGCTGGCGGTCGATGAACCAAGGATGGGGCAACAGGCATGAGTGACGACGCGGGTGCGCCGAAGAAAAAAAGCGGCAAGGGCAAGCTGATCGTCCTCATTGCGGCGGCCTTCGTCATGGGCGGGGCCGGAGTGACGGGCGGACTATTCGCGATGGGCGTGTTCGATCATGCCCCGGAAGGCCCGAAGGAAGATCCCAACAAGCCTGTGCTGGTGCGCAAGGGCGAAGATCCGGTCGCGATCGCGGAAAAGGCCGTGGGCGGGGCTGGCGGGGGCGGTGGCGAAGGCGGCAAGGAAGCCGCGATCCCGCATGTGGAGAGCGACATCAAGCCGCCCAAGGAAGGCATCGACCTGCCGCGCCCGAAGGACAGTTCGGCCTATCAGGCGACCTATTTCCAGATGCCCCAGGCCTATACTTCCAACCTCGCGGACAGCGACGCGCTGGTGCAGGTCGCCTTCGCGGTGTCCACCTTTTACGACGCTCGCGTCACCGACGCGGTGAAGACGCATGAGATGGCGATCCGCTCCGCGATTCTCATGATGCTGGCGCAGGAGCAGGAGCAGGTGATCGCCACGCCGGAGGGCAAACAGGTGCTCCAGCGCAAGCTTACCCAGCTAATCAACCGTATTTTGAAGGAAAAAACCGGTTATTCCGGCGTTGATAACGTTTATTTTACCAATTTCGTTATTCAATAGGCCCGTCCAAAGCCGGGTATCGTCCCTGGCCGAGGGCTGGGGACTACCAGAATATGGACGACGTGCAGCCTTATAAATTCGGTTCATCCGAACCGCATGCTCCTGTTTTGCTCACCGGGCTCGACCGGCTGGGCGACCGCATGGCGCGCAGGATACGATCAATGGTCGAGCCGATCGTCGGTGTTCGGCCTGTCGTGACCGCGCAAGCCAATGAAATGGTCAATCATGATCTGTGGTCGGCCATGGCGCCGGCCTTTGGCGCTTATTCGACCTATAAGCTGCATCCGCTCAAGGGGATGGTGGTCGTGCGTCTCGATCAGTCGATGATCTGGGGCGTCGTGGATCGCTATTTCGGCGGCACCGGCGATCGTCCGGGGCCGGAGCGCACGGAGTTCACCCGGATGGAGGAAAGGCTGCTCGCGCGTTTGTCGGATGGCATCATGCGGGCGATCGTCGATAGCTGGGCTGACCTGCTGCCGATGGAAATGGCGCCGATTTCGCGGGAAAGCGATCCGCAGGCGCTGTCCTTCGCCGACCCCAGCGAACAATTGTTGAGCCAGAGCTTCACCGTCTCCGTCGGCAATGGCGAAGGATGGACGATCGAACTGCTGTTCCCGCATCAGGCCCTGCGCCAGCTGGAGCCGCTGTTCGCGCCCCATGCCGCCGCCGACGAACCCCGCCACAAGGATCCGCTGTGGCAGGCCCGCATGGCCCGGCAGGTGGCGGAAGTGCGCTTTTCCTCCCGCGCGGTGGTGGCGCGTCCCAGCCTCACCCTCCACGAACTTCTTAACCTCAAGAATGGCGACATCATCCCTGTCAGCATTTCCCGCAGTGTGCCGCTGATCGTCGGCAACCGGCTGCTGGCGGAAGGGACCGTCGGCGAACAAAATGGCCGAGCGGCCTTCATGATAGAAAAGATAAGCAAGGAACCCACAGCATGAGTGACATGAGCGAAGCGCCGAAGATGGAAAGCGCGATCGGCCGGATGGCGTCCAGTCCGCAATATCATCTGCTTTCGAACATTCCCGTGCGGCTCACCGTGGAAGTCGGCGCGACCAATCTGCGCCTGTCGGAGATCATGGACCTTGCCGAAGGCAGCGTCGTGGAACTCGACCGTCAGGCCGACGATCTGCTGGACATAATGGTTAACGGCGCGCTGATCGCCAAAGGTGAGGTGGTGACAGTCAATGGCCGTTATGGCATTCGGGTCGTTGACGTCGCCAATACCGAAACCATGATGGCAGGGATCGAGCGGCGAGGATAAAGGGCTTGCTGCGATGTTCTGGTATTTCGTCAAACTGATCATATTGCTGCCGCTGGTCGGCGGCATGGCCTATGGCGCCTTGTGGCTGTGGCGGAAATATCAGCCCGCGATGCTGGGCGCGCAGGGCGACCGCGCGATCAAGATTCTCGAAATGCTGCCCGTGGGCACCTTCGGCAAGCTGGCCGTGGTGGAATTCGAAGGCAAGCGGCTGCTGGTGTCGATCACCCGCGGCCGCATCGAAAAGCTGGCCGAGGCGGAGGATGCGCGTGCGCGTTTCTAGGGCGCTGGTCCTGCCGTTGATCGGGGCGGGGCTGGCGCTGCTGGCCGCGCATCCGGCGCTGGCGCAGGCGGTGCCTGCCGCGCCCCCCGCAACGGCGGGCGTCTCGCCGGGCGGCGCGCTGACCCGCGCGCTGGGCGATATTTCGGGCAACGGCGCGCCGATGTCGCTCTCCCTCCAGATACTCATCCTGATGAGCCTGCTGACGGTGCTGCCGTCGCTGGTTCTGATGATGACGAGCTTCACCCGCATCCTCATCGTGCTGTCGCTGCTGCGTCAGGCGCTGGGCCTGCAACAGACGCCGCCCAATCAGGTGCTGGTCGGTCTCGCGCTGTTCCTGTCCATCTTCGTGATGCGGCCCACCATCGACGAGATCAACCGGCAGGCCGTCACCCCCTATGGCGCCAGCCAGATCAGCCTGGAGGAAGCGCTGGGCCGCTCTGCCCAGTCGCTGCATGTGTTCATGGCGCGCCAGACGCGCCAGAACGACCTGCGCATGTTCGCCAATCTGGCCGAGGCCAAGCCGTTCCGCAGCGTTTCCGACGTTCCTTTCTCGATCCTGCTGCCCGCCTTCGTCACCAGCGAGCTGAAGACTGCGTTCCAGATCGGATTCATGATCTTCCTGCCCTTCCTCATCATCGACCTCGTGGTGGCTTCCACGCTGATGTCGCTGGGCATGATGATGCTGTCTCCGACGATCATCTCCATGCCATTCAAGCTGCTGCTGTTCGTCATGGTGGATGGCTGGGCGCTGACCATGGGGTCGCTCGCCAGTTCGTTCGCGACCTGAGCGCATAGGGGAGGGGACAGATGGAAAGCAGCGATTATTTCATCAACATCGCCCAGAACGCGCTCTGGATCACCGCGCTGGCCTCGGCGCCGGTGCTCATCCCGGCGCTGATCACCGGCATATTGCTCGGCATGGTGCAGGCCGCGACCTCGATCAACGAACAGACGCTGAGCTTCGTGCCGAAGCTGATCGTCGTCGCCGTGATGCTGGCGATTTTCGGCGGATCGATCATGGTGCTGATCGCCGACTTCACGCGGGAGATCTTCGACCGCATCCCCGATCTCGTGACCGGATAGGGGGGAGCGGGCGCGCCATGTTCCCCACCGGCTTCATCGGAGTCGAAAACCAGCTCTGGCTCTGGCTCATCGCGATGATCCGGCCGGGCGCAGCCTTTCTAACCGCGCCCATTTTCGGCGCGCGCGGGGTGCCGGTGCAGCTGCGCCTGATCCTGAGCCTCGCCATCGGCATGGCGGCAATGAACAGCGTGGTCTTTACCGTGCCCGACGGGGGCATCGCCAGCTTCGCGGGCATACTGCTGGTGATGGGCGAGGTATTGGCGGGGCTGGCGCTCGGCTTTGCATTGCAGATCGGCTATTCCGCCGTGTTCGTCGCGGGCGAAACCATCGCCAACGCGATGGGCCTCGGCTTCGCATCGATGATGGACCCGCAATCGGGCCAGTCGACGCAGGTGCTGGGGCAGTTTCTTTCGATACTGGCGACGTTCATCCTGCTTGGCATGAACGGGCATCTGCTGCTGATCGCCTATGTGGTGCAGAGCTATGAGGCGCTGCCGCCCGGCGGGCCGCTGATGGCCAATGATGCGGTCTATGGGCTGGTGATGTTCGGGGGCGCGCTGCTTGGCGCGGGACTTACCATCGCCCTGCCGGTGGGTTTCGCGCTGGTGCTGATCCAGCTCGTCATGGGTATGCTCGCCCGCTCGGCGCCGTCGCTCAACATCTTCTCGGTCGGCATTCCGGTGGCGCTGATGGCGGGGCTGATCCTGCTCGCCATCGCTGCTCCCGTCATGAGCCAGGCGATCGCCGAGGCGCTGCGTCAGGGGCTGGATCAGGCCCAGATCGTCGCGGAGGGCCGCTGACATGGCCGAGCAATCCAATGGCGGCGGCGAAAAGACCGAAAAGCCGACACAGAAGAAACTGGACGACGCCCGCAAGAAAGGCGACATCCTGCAATCGCGCGATCTGGCGACGGCGCTGGTGATGCTGGCCGGTGCGGGCTGGCTGGCGATGGCCGGGCCGATGCTGATGGACGCGCTGCGCACCATGATGGTGAGCGCGCTGCGTTTCGGACGGGAGGACGTGACGCAGTTCGACCCGGCGGTGCGCGGGGCTTCGCTGGCGTCCGGCCTGCTGCTGCCGGTGGGCGGGATCATGCTGGCGACCATCCTCGCGGCGATCGCGGCGCCCGCCCTGCTCGGCTCGCTGGGTTTCCGGCCCGGCGGGTTCAAGCCCAAGCCGTCCAAACTCAACCCCGCCAGCGGCCTGAAGCGCATGTTCGGCATGAACAGCCTGATCGAGCTGGGCAAATCGATCGCCAAGGTCATATTGATGGGCGCGGTCGGCGTCTGGCTGATCTGGGGCAAGCTGGCGGAGCTTACGGTCATCGGCAGCGGCGGGCTGGAAACCGCGCTGGGCCAGATCGGCGCCATCTTCATCACCGCCTGTCTGGTGATGGCGGGCGCGCTGCTGCTGATCGCGGGCATCGATGTGCCCTCGCAGATGTTCCAGCGCGGCAAGCGGCTGGCGATGAGCAAGCAGGACATCAAGGACGAGCACAAGGAATCGGAAGGCTCGCCCGAACTGAAGGGACATATCCGCCGCCGCCAGTTCGAGAGCCTGTCGGGCGGCACGCGCAAGGCGGTGGCCGAGGCGAGCGTGGTGCTGATGAACCCCGTCCACTTCGCGGTGGCGCTGCGGTATCGCCCCGGCGTCGATCTCGCCCCCGTCGTGGTGGCGCGCGGTTGCGACGCGGTGGCATTTGCGATCCGCGATCTGGCCGAGAGCAACAAGGTGCCGGTGCTGCACTATCCGGATCTGACCCGCGCCATCTACTTCACCTCGCGCGCCGGTCAGGTGGTGGACGAGCAGCTTTTCGTCGCGGTGGCGACGGTGCTGGCTTTCCTGTTCCGCGTCGAGAAGCAGATGGCGAGCGCATCCGACCGGCCGAATATCGACCTGCCCGACGAGATGCGCTTCGACGCCGACGGACGCAGGTCCGGCGGGGCGAAGGGCAGGCCGCCCGGCGCGGATCGCGGCGCCTGATCTGGAAACAGGGTAAACCGCGTCTTATCCAGTTTCGGTGGCGAATCCTTTATCCCGATCTCGGATAAACGATCCCATGTATGATTTCGTGCCTCGAATCGACAGCTCCGCGACCGATGTTTCGGCCGCCAGCCGCGTCGTCGCACCCGTGTCGCCGGTGCAGCCAGCCGCGTCGCTCGCGGGGTCGGCCAGCGATGCGGGCGTCGGGGCGGACAATGGCGCGGAGGCGCGGCGCCAGCATATGGCGAGCGCGGCCGATTATGCCCGCGTCCATGCACGGATTTCCCAGATACTGGCCGAAATGGACAGCGCCTTGTCCTCCATCCCGTCGCAGCAGATGGCGGCCTCCCAGATGGACGGCATGCTGCCCCAATCCACCGTCATCGTTCCGTTGCCCCCGGCGACCTCCGAGTCGATGGAACGCGCCATACAGATCGCCCAGAACATGGCGCGGCAGGCGGCGCTGGCGCGGTCGTCCCATTCCGGCATCAATTCCGGCACGGTCAGCCAGATCCTCGCCGAAGGCTGAGCCGTTCGGGGCGCCACTTTTTCCGCCGATAATTTATTAAACATTCCCTGTTAGCGGTCGTACTGATCCTCAGAAGGGAAAGATCATGACTTCCAGCATCGGCAGCTCCATCATCAGTACGCTGGGCGCGGGCTCTGGCATCGACACCAACTCGCTTGTGTCTTCGCTCGTTTCCGCGGTGAAGTCGACGAAGCAGAACGCGATCACCACCCAGCAATCGCTCAACAGCTCCCGCATTTCGGCGATGGGCTCCGCGATCAGCTCGCTGGATACCTTCTCCACCGCGCTGACCAATATGCTGACGGACACCGCCTATGCCGGTCAGCCCGCTTCCACCAACACGGCGATCGCCTCGGTTTCGCTGCTGAAGGGCGGCACGCCGAAGGGCCTGCCCGCCCAGCTGGAGGTGAAGCAGCTTGCGCAGGCGCAGGTCGTCACCTCCGCCACCATGGCGTCGGGCAGTGCGATCGGCACCGGAACGCTGACGCTGACCACCGCTTCGGGCGCCCATGCCATCACCATCGACGGCAGCAACAGCTCGCTTTCCGGCCTCGCTTCCGCGATCAACGGCGCCAATGCGGGCGTGACCGCGACGGTCATGACGGATGCCGCCGGATCCCGGCTGGTGCTGAAGGGCGTCAATGGGCAGGAAAACGGCTTCACCCTGACCATGGAGCCGACCGACACCGCCGATGCCGATCTTCAGAAATTCATCGTCGGCAGCACCGCGACCAGCCTTACCCCCACCAGCACCAGCGGGATGACGCAGACGCAGGCGGCGACGAATGCGCGGATCGTTCTGGACGGCGTCGAGATGGAATATACCGACAATGTCGTGAAGGACGCGATCCCCTATTTGCGGATCGACCTCAATTCCGCCGCTCCCGGCACCAAGGTGACGCTGGCGACCGACGAGCCGACCTCCACCATGGCGGATATGCTGAAGGATTTTGTCAGCGCTTATAATTCGCTGCGCGGGGCGCTCAACACCGTGTCGTCGGGCGGCTCGGGCACCAGCGGCGTCCTCTCGGGCGAGAGCAGCATCCGCGAAATGAAGCGCCAGCTTTCTTCGCTGACCATGACCCAGCTTTCCAGCGACGGGCCTTACAAGAGCCTGAGCGAGATCGGCATTACGACGAACCGCGACGGCACGCTGAGTCTGGACACGACGAGGCTCGCCAAGGTGATGGACGAAAATCCCGCCGCCGTGACGCAGCTCATCAATCCGACCGTCAGCACTAGCGGCAATCCGGGTCTGGCCAAGGCGGTATCGACGATCAGCGAGGCGCTGAAGGGCAAGGACGGCCCGCTTACCAAAGCGCAGGAAGTCTATCAGAAGCTCGCCAAAAACTACACCGAGCAGCTTTCGAAACTGGACAACAGCATGGTGGATTATGAGGCGCGGCTGACCAGCGTTTATTCCAAGATGGAGACGAGGCTGGCGTCGCTGCGCGCGACCCAGACCTATCTGAGCAATCAGATCGCCGCCTGGAACGCCAGCAAGGATTAAACTGTCGCGCGGAAAATCGGGAAGCGGTTTTCCGCGAGAAACAAGGCGACGACACATATTCGGGAAGCGCGCCGCGCCATGACGACGCGGTGAGCTTCGGGACCATCCATTTCTGAACGGGGACTATGAGGGACATGCTATATTCGTCGGGTTTTGCCGGGAATGCGATGAAGCGCTATGCGGCCGTCCATGCGGGCAGCCGGATCGAGAGCGCATCGCCGCACGGCTTGGTCAGGATTTTGTTCGACGAGTTGCTTCAGGCGATGGATGCCTGCGCGGTGGCGCTGGATCATGGCGAAACCATCAAGGCCAATGACAAGCATGTCCGTGCCTTGTCGATCCTCCATGCGCTCGACAGCAGCCTCGATTTCGACAAGGGCGGCGACATCGCCATCAGCCTCGCCCAGATTTATCGCGAGGCCCGCAGGCTGCTGATCGCTTCCTATGAAAGCCGCGAGTCCTCCCCCGTGCGGCAGGGCCATGCCATCGTCGCGGAAATCGCGGAGGCGTGGAGCCGGATCGGCTGAAAACCGGCACCCGCCCCGGTCAGACCAACGGTTGACGAAAAGGGGCGTTGCGCGATATAGGCGCGCTTCGCGAAGGGCGGCCCGGCGGGGGTCGCCTTTTTGCGTTTGGCGCAGGGATTGCCCGCGCGGACTATCATCATCGGCCGGAATCCTCCGGTTCAGCAGAAAGGGAAGCTCATGTCGATCACGCCGCTCATGCCCGTTTATCCCCGGTGCGATGTGCGTCCCGTGCGAGGCGAGGGCTGTTATCTCATCGGCGAGCGCGGAGAGCGCTATCTCGATTTCGCGGGCGGGATCGCGGTCAACGCGCTGGGCCACGGCGACCCCCGGCTGGTCAAGGCGATCGCCGATCAGGCCGCGACGCTGATGCATGTGTCGAACCTCTACGGCAGCCCGCAGGGCGAGAAGTTCGCCCGGATGATCGTCGATTCGACCTTCGGCGATACGGTGTTCTTCACCAATTCGGGCGCCGAGGCGGTGGAATGCGCGATCAAGACCGCGCGCCGCTATCATTATGCGAACG
>CAYLKZ010000114.1:0-8636 GCA_964384275.1 uncultured Sphingobium sp.
CATACATGACACCTAGACGAGCCAACATATCGCAGAGTGCGTAATGGTCGTTGCCGATGTGATTGACAATTCGGCTTCCATTTATTTCATGGTCGCACACAACCCATTCAATGCGGGCGATCTGGCGCGCGAAGGATTCGTAATTTTCGGCGAGGATGCTTTCAGAAATCATCGCGCACCTAGCTCCGCAGCCAGGATGGAAGCAGGCGCAACGTCGCCTGTTCGATCATCCTAACACGCTCCATCAGTGCGATCGACCGGGGGCTATCAGCAGAATCTTCGTAATCAAAGGAGTGACGAAATTCTTCAGGATAGCGCGAATAGAATTTCGCATCGTTCACGATCCGGCGACCACGGCGTTTGCGGATAAGATCGGGATAGGTGCGGAAATTGGGGTTTGCCAGTCGCTTTTCTTCGGCGACTAGGTCTACGTAGTCCTTCTTCGTCCATGTGTCAGGAGCATAGGCGATCTTGGATAGCGTATAACCTCCCGCTCCGATGCGGCTCGCTACGTGGGCGCAGATTTGCTTGTTGAGATAGGAAAAGCCATTCGGCTGTTCCGCCTTCGATCCTTCTTCCTCGATCCAGCACCCCGGTTCGCCCTTCCAGAAAAGGGTCAATGCCGTCGCCACGTCGCAATCGGCCTGCCGGGCGATCCAGTCGAGCAAGTAAAGGGGTTCGCTCCAATTAAAATCGAGGGCTAACCGATGCCAATCATCCGGGCCAGTGCTTTCAAGCCACGCGATGTTTGCGGCGAGATGATTTCGCTCTTGCTCGTTCAAATCATCCATCGTCGCAACAACTCCCCGCATATACCCCACGCGCAAACGCGTTCGGCACCGTAGCGACGTTTCGTTAAGATTATCGCCACGCAGATTCCCGCCCTTGATCGGATTGAAGCTGGCCGGGAGCGCGCTTCCCAATACTAGCGATCGGCCCGCGCCCTGTCCCGGATTCACATACCGTTCTATGTGAGACGAGGATCGCACCCGGCCTCGGCGCTCACTTCGGGAGAAAGGGGAGCGCCCATTGCGGCGAGGCCGTCGCACGAAATTTCACTCTGCCGCGCTCCTGCGAAAAAATGAGCTGCCTTCGCGTTCCGCTGTTGTCGAACAGCAGCACGCGATCGGAGAGCGTCATGGCAGCGTGAATATGGCCTTGGCTTCGCGGAAACCGGCGCAGCAGATCGGCAAGCGGCACGTCATGGCCTCCGCTCGCCACGCGGCTGCGAACGCGGCCGATCGAGTAGCCGACATCGCCCAGGCCGATATAGATCAGGTTGACTTTGTAGCCAGCGCTGGCCGCCGCCCTCATCAGATCGAGTTCGCTCTTGCCGGTCAGGGTTGTTTCAATGACGAAGCTCGCGCGCTCTGAAAGCAGGCGTTGGCGCTCCGCGACGGCCATGCGTCCTGCGCGGATGACGCGCTTCGCCTCACTGTCGCCTGCGAGCTGACGCGCGATATTGTCGGGGTTCACGACCGGGATTTTGCCCGCGACATAGCGATCAACGAACGTGGATTTTCCTGCTCCATTGGGGCCGGCAAACACCCAGAGTTGCGGCCTCACGCAACATTGCGGACGCGATGTTCGCCCAGATGATCAAAGCGGACCAGTTCGCGGCGGCCGTCAGGATATTCCTTCACGACCAAGCCGGGGGGGGTGTCGCGCTCACCATAGTAAATCGGCCGTCCCGCGGCAAGATGCGACCGCGCGGCTTCGCCATCGTCATGGCGCGCGGCCACCTCAATGATCGGCCAGAGGTCCGCGCCAGTGGAATCGGATCGTTTCAGTCGAGTTGCCATGAGCTTGATATAGCACGCTGGCGGCCGATCGTCAGCCCTTGCGCGACCACGATCCAGCGCCAGTCCGAGCAGAGCTCGCCGAAGAGCAGGCGTGGCATGGAGATGGGCTAGTTGTGTTCGGTTATTCGAACTTTTCGATACAGGACGCCACCAACCGGCCTCGTCGGTCAATATGGCTCGCCTTCAAACACGCTGGGTTCCGCAAGAGGCTTTGCCATATGCGGCACTGGACGCGGCGGCGCCGATCACTCCGCGGCGAATTTGTCACGGAGCGATCGGATCACCAGTCCGCCTCAATTGCCACGCCCAGCACACGCGGATTGCCGAGAACGGCATGCGGCAGCCCATCGATCCGGTACTGGTAGTAATCGTCGTCGAAGATGTTCGAAGCGAACGCCGACAGCGTCCAATGCTCCGTCTCATAGGCGATCCGCGCATTGACCAGCGTGCGCGCGCCCGCACGCGCCGCAACCTGCGGGATTACGATCTCACTGAACACGGCCGAGCGATGGCTGGCATTGAAATTGAGGCTGACGCGCTTGATCGGCCGGATGTTCGCGCCACCCGCGATCGTCCAGCATGGCGCATGCGCGAATTCGAGCCCCGCATAGTCCGTGACGCTGCCGATCGTCGTTGTGAACGCATCGAATTTGGTGCGCGTATATCCCAGCGACGCATACCAGTCGAAGACAGCGCTCGGCCGATGGGCGGCCTCGATCTCGAAGCCATAGAGATGGGAGCTGCCGGCATTGACGATGTTCGTATCGTAGACGCTCAGGCCGAAGTTCGCGGAAACCTGCTGGTCCTTCCAGTCGACATAGAAGGCGTTCGCGTTGAGCATGAGCGCCCCGTCGAGCCAGACCGATCGCATCGAGAACTCATAGTTCCAGGTGAACTCGGGATCGTATGCGAACGTGGCGGAGCGCGCGACGTTGACGCTCGATCCGCCCGAACGGTAGCCCCGTTGGACCGTGAACGCCGCCTTGAGATCGGGCGTCCAAGCCATCTCGATCCCTGCTTTCGGCAGGAAAACCTCGAACGTCCGATCCGTACCCGTGGCAGAGCCACTTGCCTGGCCGACGAGACCGCCCACGCCACCGTTGATACCCGCCACCGCGAGGTAGAGTGGCGACCCGACGGGGCCAAAGGCCCGCGGATCGGGATAAGTTCCGACAAATCGGGCCGTCTGCTCGACTGCCGTGCTGTTGGTCTCGCGGTCATACCGGAAGCCGGCGAGAAGCGACAGCCCGTCGGAAAGCCTCAAGCGGGCATCGCTAAAGACGGCCCAGTTCTTCACTCGGCCAGCGGCTTGCGCGGAAAAGTGGACCGGGATCTTTGGTAGCGCCTGACCGTAGAGCCCGGCAACGAACTGCGCGGTCAGGTCATCAATGCCGTTGCCTCGTAGCATGGCCTTGATCGTGTCGATCGGGGTCGGAACGCTATCGTCGTTGGCAAGGGCCATGTCGTTCTTGCGTTCGTACAAGAAAGCACCCACCAGTCCGCTGAGCCGATCGCTTTCATAATTCAGCCGGAACTCCTGCGAGAAGGTCCTGTAGTGGTTGCTCTGGCGATAGGTGCCATCGTTCGCCGCGCCGAGGTCGTTGTCGTACCGATTGGCTTCCCTGACATCGCTGTAAGCCGTAATGCTGGCGATCGAGAACCCGCCTCCCGCATCATAGCGTAGATTAGCCGTCACGATTTCCGTGTTGGCATCGCTGTCGTTCGGCTCGTTCGAATAGTTGCGCCGGCGCTCGAAGAAATCGGGCGCGGAAGTGTCGGTGAAACTGAACGAATAGCCGCCATAGCGGTCATAGTGGGTATAACCGAGCCTTGCCTCGAAGCCTGGCAATGCGATCGGCGTCCACAGCAGCTTGGCGCGCAGCAGCGTGGAATCGAGGGGATTCTCGTTCACTCCGCGCGTCGCGTTCCAGGTGAACCCATCCGCATCCCGCTTGTCCACCGCCACGCGAAAGGCCAGCTCGCCCGGTACGATCGGACCGCCCACGGCAGCCGCCAGTTGCGTTTCCTCGCCATCGGTGATGAGGGCCCGGCCGCGCAGCTCCCATTCCATACCCGGATCGGTCGTGAGGACGAATACCCCTCCCGCCAGCGTATTGAGCCCCTGCAGCGTCGATTGCGGTCCCCGCAGGATCTCGACCTGCGCGACATCCCACATATCGGTAGGCGCGGCGTGAAGCACGGACGCAGGCATCGCGGCGCCGTCGACGAAAATCGTGGCGAGCGCCGCACCGTTTCCGCCCGTGACTCCCCGATCGGCTATGCCGCGAATCGTGAAGCCGCCAGCGCTGTAGGTTTCGGCGACATTTGCCGTGCGCTGAAACACCTCCTGGATCGACACGAGGTTCTCGGCTTCGATGCGCCTCGACGTGATTACGGAGGCGCTGACGGCCGTATCCTGCAAGGACCGCTCAGCCTTCTCGCCCGTGACGATGATTTCAGGGGCCGGTCCGGCCCCGCGTTCGGCCGCGGTCGCAACGCCGCTCGAACACAATGCGGCCAGGCTGACCGCTCCCAACAAGATCCGGCGTACCACGTCGTTCCCCCCAATGAGACGAGACGCCTGTAGATAAAGCACTGGCCTGACGGCAATAGAATTGAGGGACGCGCAAACCATCGCCACCTAGGTCTATGCCCTAGACCTTATCTACGCGTGCGATCACCAACGCACCAATACCGCCCCCTTTCTCACTGCGACCCCTTACCCGCCGCTGCAATTGGTAGGCAATTGTCGTTCATCGATGATATAGGCTGCGCATTCAACCTAGAAAGTTGGGTAGGCGGGACGAATTATGAACAATCAAACCTTATATTTTTCAATCAGAAAGGACACCGTTACTCAAAACATCCTCCCAGACCCTCTCCCTCTATTGCCTTACGCCCAACGTCAGGCCTGCGATCGATCAGATGTCGGAGGTTGCGATGACGACCGGTAACGGATTACGGCGACCTCATGACAAGACAGTCACGCCCGCCCCGAAGGACCTTGTCCCGGGCTTCGCGCAGCCTGCCTGCGCTTTCGGTGATGATGCGTCTTCCTCATCGGGATCGGAACAGATGATGGCAACGGCGGCGAACGACGATCTGGCTCGCTGGTTGCGGCTGACCGACAAACAGCGCGAGGTGATGGATCTCATCCTCGAACGGAAGACCTCGAAGGAAATCGCCCGCATCCTCGGCATATCGAAGCCTGCCGTCGAGCAGCGGATTGGAACGGTCCGCGCCATTCTGAGTGCAGCCAACCGAAACGAAGCCGCTCTGATCTACGCCCGCCTCAAAGAAACCTATGATCGAGTCATATATGATCCGGTACAGCTTCCGCCAACGCCGAAACTCATGCCATCCGACTTCCCGGACGGCGACCCGATGCCGGTCCTGAAGCTGCACGACAGTGGTGCGCACAGCTTCCGTGCCGAGATCGGGCCACGGGAATTCCTCCCGCCGTTCCGGGACGGATGGAGACACGATCACAGCATCCAGGTTCGCGTCATGATCATGGTAGGGATTCTCGCTGCACTGGTCATCATCGTATTCCTGGGGCTCGGCATCGCAGAATCGCTGACGCGACTCGTCTCCAACTGAACCTGTCCAATATGAACCCAGGTTCGCCGGCGCGCGGTGCGTTTCCGGCAAAGGAGAAACTATGCCTCAATCGATACCCCTGATGGCCGCTCGCCTCGAACGCGAGGTACCGACCGCCGAAGCCAAGGTCGACGACGCGATCATCGCGCTTTCCTCGCTGATGACCAGCATGGTCACGGCCCGGCGCGAAACCGGCGTACCGGCGCAGACCGGACAATCGTCGATCCTTCGCCTCGCCAAGGCACAGATGTCGCTCGTCAGCGTGAGCAGCGACGTCCTGCGTGTCCACGGCGAACTTCTCGACATCGGCAAGGAAATGGGCAGCTACGATCTGCGCGATTGCCCGAAGGGCGCTCAGGAATCCACACCCCACCTTTCGGCCGTGGCCTGACAATGGTTGACCGGGAGCAACTGGCATGAAATGCGATTGCAATGCGTATAGCGATCTTCATCGCCCTTCTGCTGGTTGCTCTCGGTTACGCCGCGTGGAAAGGTGGCGCGCCCGAGCGGGTCATGGTGGGCATCGCGCTGACGATGGTCACGCTCGACCGGCTCCTCCTGTCACAGGGCGAGGTGGAGTATCACACCATCGACCGGGAATATCTGGTGCTCGACCTGATCGGAGCGACAGCAACGATAGCGCTGGCTCTCTTCGCGCACCGTTTCTGGCCGATGGTCATGGCCGTCCTCCACATCCTCCCCTTGCTGGCGCACCTCAGCCGCGCCCTCAACGTTACAATGGACCCAATCGCCTATCTCACGATGCAAGTCGCCTCGTCCTGGCTGCTCCCGCCTATTCTCATCCTCGCAACCTGGCGGCACCAACAGCGCTTGCGACGCAACGACAGCGATCTATCCTGGCACATTTCCTGGAGGCCATCGAGCCGACTGACGGCGAGCAGCTAGCCAGTATCCTGTTCGCCGAGTTCGGCAGTCTCGGCCGGATCTTCGCGCAGACGCCCGAAGCCCTCGCGCGGGTTCTCGGCACGCACCGCGCGATCGCGACGATCCTCCTTGCCGCAAAGGACGTGATCCTCGAGAGCCTGCGCGCTGAATTCGCTACCCAGCCCGTCAACCCGGCTTGTCCGAAGCTCGGTCGCTACCTCATGGCTTCAATGGGCTCCCTGCCCGATGAAGTGCTACGAATCCTGTTCCTCGACTGCGCCCACAGGCTGATCGCCGACGAGCAGCTGCAGAAGGGCTCGGTCCGACATCTCGATCTCTATCCCCGCACGATCTTCCGCCGCGCGATGGAACACGGCGCCACCGGCGTCATCCTCGTCCACAATCACCCGAGCGGAGACCCGACCCCAAGCGATCATGACATCAAGGTGACGCGCCGGCTCGTGGACATCGGTCGCTCACTCGACATCGAGATCGTCGATCACATCGTCGTTACGGCCACCCGTGTCGGCCGCGTTGGTATTTTCGGGTCCATCCCGGCCGATGATCCGATGGTCTGCACCCATGTCCTCAGCGACAATCTTGTCTCCGGCACGAGCGGAAGGCCCGGGAACCGGGCGCTCGCGCTCGAAAATGCGCGCCGCGAATATCGCCGCCGTCAGGTTCGCGGCACGATGAGCGATCTGACACACCTTTTCGCGAAGAACGATCCGAAGCACGCCAACCTCTACAGCGAGCCCGGATGGGAGTTGCTGATCGTCCTGTTCATCTACCATTGCGAAGGAAAGAAGATCGCGACCAGCGCCCTTGGCTCGGCCGCATTGTCGCCGATGAGCACAGCGCTGCGCTGGGTCAACAGGCTCTGCGATGCCGGCCTCACCATCAAGGTCGCGGATCCCACCGATGGCCGGCGTCACTTCGTCGAGTTGATGCCCATCACTGTAAGTCATCTGGAGGCCTATTTCAGCGCGGTAGAAGGGTGAGAAGCCAGTGGGTAGAACCCCAGGCAAGAAGCGACAGGTCGCAATCTCCATCCCGGTTCGCGACCAGCATCCCGTTGCGGCGGTGCCGCTCGGGCAAGCGCTCGCCCACATGCAAACCCATGACCCGGCCAGTTCCGATCCCGGCACCAGAGTGGGCTGGACGAGATCGCGGATGAATTAAGCCAACCCCGCGACAGGTCCTGTAGGCCGGCATTCTGTTGATCCTGGCGTTCGTTTTCGCGATCATCTCCTTCCGGAGCATCGGCGCCTAACGCATCCATGCTGCCCATAAAGGGCAGATTTTCAACGGCTTGGGATGTTCTTCCTCTCACCGTCAGGACATATTCTGCGCCAAGACGCGCTGTCGATCAAGACCGACCGTAGCACAATATCGGCTTGCTCAGGCAGGGCCGCCCATCGGGCATGTCCTTTCGTGGGGGACAAAGGACACCGCCAACGGGTGACGGAAAACCCCATGAGCGAGGTTTTCGGACACATTCGCAATCCGACAGTGATTCTCGGACAGTCAGGGGAATGGCACGCCCCAGCAAGGCCGTAGGCGCTGCGATTCCCGCAGAAATGCGCGGCTTCCTGTCGGGAATCATGTGATTTTCGGGAATTGAGCCAAAGCCTATCAATATCAAAAGTCCGTGTTAACCGCTTCCCCATGGATTTCGACTAGCGATTACGCACAAGGAAATTCCGAACAAGGGGTTACATATGCGCGTCCGTAAGCGATCTATCGGTTGCTTATCTCTTGTTGGTATAACAGCCGCGATCATTGCGATAATCGCAATGCTAAACCCGATGGCGTTTGGCTTCTTCGCCGCCATGGGTATTGGAATTACTGAAATGGCGTTGACAGAGGCCACATTCATACCGCGCGAGGCTATCGTTCAAAAATATGAAAAACAATGTGCCCCCACACCCTTCTTGATTTCTTCGGCCCAACCGAAATGCACGATCGACGGACAAGATGGTGCTATGCTAAACATGGTAACATTAAAATATGATACCATGTTTGGTTATTCGGAAGTCGGGGCTACTCACCACTCTGTAAACTGGGGGACGCCACCTGTCGGTAGTCGTGTGACCATACGTGTCAGCTTATTCGATTCATCGAAATTCAAGCTGCAACGCGGAGGCTGGATAAGTCCGGGTTGGTGCGGCGACAAAGTTTGCCGGTAGGTTATTACCTCTGAACGAGAATCAGGTGATTCCCGGCAGGGGCAATAGCGGCCCGAGCGAAAACGACCGAGGCTGTGTAAAAACGCGATCACATGATAGGCTTTCCCCGGACATTCGGGAGGCTTTGAGATGGGCCGTTTCGTTGAGGGGGAAGACCGGC
>CAYLKZ010000115.1:0-8543 GCA_964384275.1 uncultured Sphingobium sp.
TCCATCTCCATCCGGTCCCAGATCTCGACCAGCGCGGCCACCAGGTCGCGCATCATTTCCTCGCTGTGGGAGGGGCCGGGGGTGAAGCGCAGGCGTTCGGTGCCGCGCGGCACGGTGGGATAGTTGATCGGCTGCACATAGACGCCATATTCGGCCAGCAATATGTCGCTGATCTTCTTCGCCTTGGCGGGGTCGCCGACCAGCAGCGGCACGATATGCGTCACCGAGGGCATCACCGGCAGCCCGGCGTCGCGCATCAGTTGCTTGAGCGTCGCGGCGGCGGCCTGCTGGCCTTCGCGCTCGACGCTCGATTGCTTCAGGTGCCGCACGGAGGCCAGCACGCCCGCCACCAGCACCGGCGACAGCGAGGTGGTGAAGATGAAGCCCGGCGCGTAGGAGCGGATGCAGTCCACGATCATCCGGTCGGCGGCGATATAACCGCCCATCACGCCGAACGCCTTGCCGAGCGTGCCCTCGATGATCGTCACGCGATGCGCCACCGCATCGCGATCGGTGATGCCGCCGCCGCGCGGGCCGTACATGCCGACCGCATGCACTTCGTCGCAATAGGTGAGCGCATTATATTCGTCGGCCAGATCGCAGATCTCCGCGATCGGCGCGACGTCGCCGTCCATCGAATAGACGCTCTCGAACGCGATCAGCTTGGGCGCGTCAGGGTCCGCCGCTGCCAGCAATTCGCGCAGATGGACGAGGTCGTTATGACGGAAAACCTGCTTCTCGCAGCCCGAATTGCGGATGCCGGCGATCATGCTGGCATGGTTCAGTTCGTCGGAGAAGATGATGCAGCCCGGCAGCAGGCGCGCCAGCGTGGAGAGCGTCGCCTCGTTCGACACATAGCCGGATGTGAAGAGCAGCGCGCTTTCCTTGCCGTGCAGGTCGGCCAACTCATTTTCGAGATCGACATGATAATGGGTGTTGCCGCCGATATTGCGCGTGCCGCCCGAGCCCGCGCCGACATCGTGCAGCGCCTCTTCCATCGCCGCGATCACCTTGGGGTGCTGGCCCATGGCGAGATAATCGTTGGAGCACCAGACGGTGATCGGCTTCGGGCCGTTATGGCCATGGAAGCACCGCGCATTGGGGAAGGCCCCCTTGTTGCGCAAGATATCGATGAAGACGCGATAGCGTCCTTCACTGTGCAGGCGTTCTATGGCCTGACTGAAGATATGCTTATAGTTCACTGCGCTGCAAAGCCTCGTTCTGCCGCACCCGTCCCTGCGCTGCCCATGTAATGTCAATTCCCGCCTTTTTCCAGCGATAACGGTTCGCAACTGGATTCCCCATGCCGGAAAGCCGGGGGTGGAATAGCTGGAAGGGATTTACAGGACATTGATGCGGGTCAAGCCCCGGCGCTCCAGTTCGGGTTTCAGCGGCTCTATGTCCGGGTCCATGCGCGTGAAGATCGCGATGCCGGGCGGCGGCGTGTCGGGCCAGGGGTGGGTGTCGTTGAGCCAGGCGATGCGCCGGGCGATGCCGTCGCCGCCGTGCAGGAAGGTGATCGGCCCCACGCCTATGTCCCGCGCGGCGGCCTCCAGCTCTTCCTGCACCAGCGGGAAATGGGTGCAGGCGAGCGCCACCCGGTCGATGCGCTCGCCGCCGGGCTGCTCCACAAGGCCGAGCAGCGCATGGCGGGCGATGGCGGGGTCGAGCGTCTCGCCGCGCAGCTTGGCCTCGGCCAGCGCGACCAGCGCCGCGCTGCCATGGCGCAGTACGAGGCAATCCGCGCCATGCTCTGCCGCGAGCCGATCGACATAGGGCTGGCGCACCGTCGCCTCCGTCCCCAGCACGCCGATGACGCGGCTCTGCGAGGACAGCGCTGCGGGCTTGATCGCGGGAACGGTGCCCACCACCGGAATGTCGAGCGCGGCGCGCACATGAGACAGCGCGATGGTGGAGGCGGTGTTGCAGGCGATGACCGCGATGCGTGGGCGATATCGTTCGACAAGGCGGCCGAGCAGCGCGGGCACGCGCGCCATGATCTCGGCTTCGCTCTTCGTGCCATAGGGATAGCCCGCCCGGTCGGCGGCGTAGACGACCGGCATGGTCGGCATCAGCACGCGCGCGGGCTCGAGGATCGACAGGCCGCCCACGCCGGAATCGAAGAACAGGACGGGAGCATCGGGATTTGGCGCGATCATGAGCGCTGTGTCAGATGGGAAGGCGCGCAAGTCAAGCGTCTGGCGTCATAGGCTGACGGCTTGCAGTTTCGCTCCGGCCCTTTACCAATATGCGCGGCGGAAAATCAGGACGGTTTCTTCCGGCGCGCTGGCGCGGGAAGGGATATTCTTTTCCCATGACAGCAAGGAGTTAGGGTTCCCATGGCTTTGCTTGATCATTTCCTGTCGCGGCTGATTGAAAAAGGGACGCTGACCCTCGTGGACGCGAAGGGCGGGACGAGTCGTTTCGGCGTCGCCACCCCCGGCTTCCCGGATGTGACGATGCGCCTCGCCGATCCCAAAGTGGGGCGCGATATCGTGCTCAACCCGCGGCTGGGCTTTGCCGAAGCCTATATGGACGGGCGCCTTGTCATCGATGATGAGGATATCATGGGTCTTGTCGGGCTGGTGCGCGGCAATGCGCGCTGGGAAAGCGGCAAGAGCCTGGAGCGGGCCGGGCTGGTGCGAGGGTTGGCCAAGGCGGCGGTGCGGCGGCTGAAGCAGGCCAATTTCCGCGCCGCCTCCAGAAAGAACGTCGCCCATCATTATGATCTGTCGGGCGCGCTCTACGATCTGTTCCTCGACCGGGACAAGCAATATAGCTGCGCCTATTGGGCCGATGACCCCGAAGACCTCAATGCGGGGCTGGACTTCAGCGCGAGGCTGGACAAGGCGCAACTCGACAAAAAAGCGCATATCGCGGCCAAGCTGCATCTCCGGCCCGGCATGAAGGTGCTGGACATTGGTTGCGGCTGGGGCGGCATGGCGCTCTATCTGCACCAGAAATGCGGCGTCGATGTCGTCGGCATCACGCTGTCGGAGGAGCAGCTGGCCGTGGCGCGGCAGCGCGCGCAGGAGGCAGGCGTCGCCGATCATGTGAAATTCGAGCTGATCGATTATCGCGACATGAAGGGCGCGTTCGACCGCATCGTCTCGGTCGGCATGTTCGAGCATGTCGGCGTGCCCTATTATCGCGAGTTCTTCCGCTGCTGCCATAATCTGCTGAAGCCCGAGGGCGTGATGCTGCTGCACAGCATCGGCCGCATGGGCGGGCCGGGCGCGACCGATGCGTTCACGCGCAAATATATCTTTCCCGGCGGCTATATTCCGGCACTGAGCGAGATTTTGCGGGGCAGCGAGCCCAATCGCCTGATGGTGACGGATGTGGAAGCGCTACGTCTGCATTATGGCTATACGACCCGCGCCTGGTATGAACGGGTGCGGGAAAAGCGGGCGGAGATCGAGGCGCTCTACGATGCCCGCTTCTTCCGCATGTGGAGCCTGTATCTCGCCGGGGCGACCGCTGCTTTCGAACATGGCGGCATGCTGATCTACCAGGTGCAATATGCGCGCGGCCGGCACGCGCTGCCGATCACGCGCGACTATATGCTGGAGGAAGAGGCGCGGCTGCGGGGGCCTGATGCGGCGCGGGGCATCGCTCAAAATGGCATAGGACCAGAAGGATAGCGGCCCCGCCCGTGAGGCGAGGCCGCTATGTCCTTCCGCGATGCGACCGGATGGGGGTTGGAGCGCGCCGCGCCGATTTGACGGACGCGCTCCAGGTTTCCGCTATTGCGTTGTTTGGCGGAAGGCTGGTTCTCCGCAATGCCTCAAGAGGGCTTTGAGGAGGCGGGCGGCGGTGGGGCGTCGCGGCGCGGGGGGCCATCCTTGCGCCATTCCTCGCGCATCTGCTTCATGCCGTCGCGGCGCTCCTGTGCGGTGATCTTGCCATCCTTATTGGCATCCATCCTGTCGAAGCGGGCGAGCGCGCCGCTTGTCGCTTCGGCCAGCGTGACCTTGCCGTCCTTGTCGGCATCGACGAGGTGGAAGGCCATCATGCCGCCGCCTTTCATCGCGCCTGCTCGCGGTCCGCCCATGCCGTGATGACGGGCGCCGTGGCCGCCTTTGCCTGCCTCCGCACCGGGGCTGGGGGGCGTGCCGTCGGGCCGCTTGGCACCACGCGCCTGATGTCCGGCATCGAACTCGGCGCGGCTGATCGAACCATTGCCGTCCTTGTCGAGCGCCTTGAAGCGTTCATCCTGCCATTGCGCTCGCATCGCGTCGCGCCGGGCGGAGATTTCCTCCTTTGTGACCACGCCGTCCTTATTGGTGTCGAACTGCGCGAAATGCTCCTTCACCTTCGCTTCCACTTCGGCGCGGGTGATATCTTTCGCGGGAGCATGCATGGCCGAGGCGTGCGCGCGCGGCGGCGCCTGCGTCGTCGCGGCGATGGCCGGCACGGCTGCCGCGACAATGGCGGCTCCGGCGATCAGGAGGGATTTCTTCATGGATGTCTCCATTGCTTGTTTCCGATGTGAACCTGCATAAGCGCGCCGGGCTGCACAGGGGCTGAATGGCAATGAAGTCTATGGTTAAGAAAACTATAGCGCCCGTTAACCAAATATGCGAGGCCACGCTATATGAGCCAGGCAGCCCGCATGTTGGACCCCTTGACGGACGATGTGGACCCGCCGGTCCGGCTGCGCGGTCGCCCGCGCCAGTTCGACATAAATGAGGCCGTTGCCAAGGCGGGCGACCTGTTCCGCTCGCGCGGCTATGACCGGGTGACGCTCAACGACCTTACCGGGGCGATCGGCATCAACCCGCCCAGCTTCTATGCGGCGTTCGGCAACAAGGCGCTGCTCTTCAAGCGGATCGCCGATGCCTATCTTTCCGGCTGGCTGGTGGATATCCGCGCCGCCTTTGATGACGCGCCGGGTCTGGAGCAGGGGCTGCAACGGCTTGTCGTCGATGCTGCGCGACGCTTCGCCTGGCGGGAGAGCGAGGGCGGCGCCTGGGGCGGTTGCCTGTTGCTGGAGGCGGCGAATAATTGCAGCGATGCGCTGGTCGTCGCGCATATCCGCAAGGCGCGGCTGACGGTCGCGGCCTCGCTCTATCGCGGCATCTCCCGCGAGGCGCCGGAGCAGGTGGTGACGCTGACCGATCATGTGATGCTGCTGCTGGTCGGCATTTCCGCCATGGCGCGCGATGGCGTGGCGGAGGAACGTCTGGTTCCGCTGGCCGGGCAGGCCGCCCGCGCGCTTGCCGTGCACGCCGCCGCGCGTTGATCCTGCCCCCTCCCGGTGAAATGGTTGCGATTTTGCAGGATCGCTGTTAGGCGCCCGCCATCCACCATTGCATGTGAGTCCCTAGCCGATGTCCGAGAAGATCAATCGCGTTGTGCTCGCCTATTCCGGCGGTCTTGACACCAGCGTGATCCTGAAATGGCTGCAACAAACCTATAATTGCGAGATCGTGACCTTTACCGCCGATCTTGGGCAGGGCGAGGAGCTGGAGCCGGCGCGTCACAAGGCTGAGCTTATGGGCGTGAAGCCCGAGCATATCTTCATCGACGATCTGCGCGAAGAGTTCGTGAAGGATTATGTGTTCCCGATGATGCGCGCCAATGCGCAATATGAGGGGCTCTACCTGCTCGGCACGTCGATCGCCCGCCCGCTGATCGCCAAGCGCCAGATCGAGATCGCCCGTCAGGTGGGCGCCGATGCGGTGTCCCATGGCGCGACCGGCAAGGGCAACGATCAGGTCCGCTTCGAGCTGGGCTATTATGCGCTGCAACCCGACATCAAGGTGATCGCGCCCTGGCGCGAGTGGGATCTCGCCAGCCGCACGAAACTGATCGAGTTCGCCGAACAGCACCAGATCCCCATTCCGCGGGACAAGCGCGGCGAGGCGCCTTTCTCGACCGACGCGAACATGCTGCACACCTCTTCTGAGGGCAAGGTGCTGGAAGATCCGTGGGAAGAAACCCCGGATTTCGTCTATTCGCGCACGGTGAACCCGGAGGATGCGCCCGACGCGCCCGAATATATCACCATCGATTTCGAGCGTGGCGATGGCGTCGCTGTCAATGGCGTCGGCATGTCGCCCGCGACCCTGCTCGAAACGCTCAACGAATATGGCCGCAAGCATGGCATCGGCCGTCTCGATCTGGTCGAGAATCGTTTTGTCGGCATGAAGTCGCGCGGCATGTATGAGACGCCGGGCGGCACCATCTATCATCTCGCCCATCGCGGCATCGAGCAGATCACGCTCGACCGTGGCGCCGCGCACCTCAAGGACGAGCTGATGCCGCGCTATGCGGAGCTGATCTATAACGGCTTCTGGTTCTCGCCGGAGCGGGAGATGCTTCAGTCCGCCATCGACTACAGCCAGGAGAAGGTGACGGGCACCGTTCGCCTCAAGCTCTACAAAGGCGGCGTCTACGTCGTCGGCCGCAAATCGCCCAACTCGCTTTACAGCGAAAAGGTGGTGACGTTCGAAGACGACGCGGGCGCCTATGACCAGCGCGATGCGGCGGGCTTCATCAAGCTGAATGCGCTGCGGCTTCGTCTGCTGGGCCGCCGCGATCGTTGATAGCGCGCCGTGCCCTGCCGGAGACGATAGATCGGCTTCCGGGTTTATATTTTGCGAAGGGGCGTCCTGCGGGGCGCCCTTTTTGCTTGCGACAACCCTCTTTCGATTTTCGTGCCGCAAGCCCATAAGCGGGACGGGTAGGTGACTATCTTTCCCAAGGCGTCAACTGCCGGTGCCGCTCCAGAAATAGAGGATGACGAGCATCACGATCACGGCCAGCGCGAGGGAAATCGCCAGCACATAGCGGACGATATGTTCGGTGCTGCCTGCGCGTGTCTGCTCGGTCGTCCGGTGCATTTCCGGCGGATCGGGATCGGCCGGAGGTATGCGACGTTCTGCCATTGCCATTTTCTCTCTCCTCTTTCTCGCCTCTTGGCTTTATCTGGCTGTATCAATGCGGAGAGGGGCAGTCCGTTCCATCGGCCTGCCATTCATTCGATGCTTACCAAATGTCTTTATGGCGGGCCTGATGGATAATTGCGCTTCTTCTTCTCCCGCCGATTCCGCCGCCGTCCCGGTCGAAAAGGCTGACGCCTGCCCTCGCTCGGCGGTGAGCCACGGGGTCGGTATCGCCGGTCTCGCGGGTCTTGGCCTGTGGACGATCTTCGCCTGGCGGCAGGGAATGGACGGGCCGCATGCGGGCATTTTCGCGGCGGTCGTCGCCTGCGGCGTGCCGATGATGCTCTGGTCGCTGCTCGTGGACAAGGTGCACCGCCGCCCCTCGACCGGCATCGACTGGTCCGGCCCGCGGCGCGGCGCGCGCGAGGCATTCGATATCTCGCTGGTGAAGCTGGCGGGGCTGTGGGTGACATGGGCGGGGATCGCGCTCTTTTATGGCACCGCACGCTGGTATTGGGAGGGCAATTACACCTACGCGATGCAGCTTTTCACCTGGGCGGCGCTGCCGCTGGTGGTGTTGTCCATCCCCTATGTGATCTGGCTCGATCGCTATCTGATCGAACCGCGCGACGGCAGCTATGCCATGGGCCAATGGGTGATCGGCGGCGTGGCGGGGAAGCCGCCTGAAGGCGCCATCGCCGCTCATCTGCGCGCCTGGGGGGTGAAGGCCTTTTTTCTCGCCTTCATGCTGTCCATCACCCCGGCTAACTTCGCCAACCTGATTGGCTGGCGCGCCGCCGACCCGTTGGCCGGGCCGGTGGAGTTGACCCGCTTCCTCATCGCCCTCCTGTTCATGATCGACGTTTGTTTCGCCACCATAGGCTATATGCTGACCTGCCGGCCGTTCGACGCGCATATCCGCAGCGCCAATCCATATATCGCCGGATGGATCGCGGCGTTGATCTGCTATCCGCCCTTCGTGCTGATGGGGCGGGGCGGGCCGCTCGATTATCATCGCGACACGGCATCGTGGGATGTCTGGTTCGCCGGGCATGAGGCGCTGCTCTGGCTGTGGGGGGGGCTGCTCGTCTTGCTGGCGGCGATCTATGCCTGGGCGACGGTAGCGTTCGGGCTGCGCTTCTCCAACCTCACCCATCGCGGCATCATCACTCATGGCCCCTATCGCCTGACGCGTCATCCGGCTTATCTGTCGAAAAATCTCTTCTGGTGGCTGTCGGTGCTGCCGTTCCTCTCCACGAGCGGCAACTGGATCGACGTGATGCGAAATTGCGTGCTTCTGGGGCTGACCAGCGCGATCTATTATTGGCGCGCGCGCACGGAGGAACGGCATCTTTTCGAGGACTCCGAATATCGCGCCTATCATGACTGGATGGGGCGGCATGGCGTGATCACGCGCGCGCTGGCATCGCTTACGGGTGGAAGGCAGCGCTTGCAGGAAGAGGGCGCGGCCTGACGCAAGAGCCGGCGCTGTGCTCATCAACACGCAAAAGCCGGGCGGGCACGGCGGAAAGGCATGCCGATGCGCTTTTCGCGTTGCGCTCGCCGGTTTTTCACGCTAGCAGCGCCACACCCACGGCGATGCCCGGTTTGGCCCGATGGCGGAGTGGTGACGCAGCGGACTGCAAATCCGTA
>CAYLKZ010000116.1:0-2607 GCA_964384275.1 uncultured Sphingobium sp.
ACATAGGCGGTGCCATGATGGCGCGCCTTGGTCATCAGCGAAAGATCCGGCGGGATCGCATTGTTGTTCGCCGCTGCCGCCGCGACATTGTTCGCGAACGGCTTGGGGAAATGATCGGACGGAAGCGGGTCGCGGCTCGATGCCTCGCCCGTCGCCGGATCGACATCGGGAGTCTTGATCGCCCAGCTCTTCGCGATCGCCTTCACTTCGGCGTCGTTATAGCCCAGATCCTTGAGGTCGCGGAAAGCAACGAACTTCAGGCTATGGCAAGCCGCGCAGACTTCCTTGAACACCTGAAAGCCGCGTTGCAACTGCTGCTTGTCATAATGGCCGAAGGGTCCGTCGAAGCTGAACGCCACATGCTTGGGCGCGAGATGAAACTCATGTTCCACCGTGGCGGCGGGCGGCTCGCTCACATAGGCGACGCCGCCCATGAGGAAGGAAACCACCAGCCATCCGGAGAAGAACAGGCCAACGAGAAATGCTATGAAACGCACCATTATCCTGCCCTCCCCTTATTCAGCCGGAACCGGGGCACGATCGCCCGGGGCCGCTTCTTCGGTCAGCCCATGCTTGGCCAGCACCGCTTCGGTAATCGAACCGGGCAGGGGTAAAGGCTTCTCAAATGCCGCGATGAGCGGCAGGATGATGAGGAAGTGCGCGAAATAATAAGCCGCGGCGATCTGCGAGATCATCACATAAGGCTCTTCCGCCGGCGCACCGCCGCAATAGCCCAGCACCAGCACGTCCAGCACGAGGATCACGTAGAACTTCTTGAACAGCGGGCGATAATTGCCCGAACGCACCGGCGAGGTGTCGAGCCAGGGCAGCACGAACAGCAGCAGGATGGAGGCGAACATCGCCAGCACGCCCAGCAGCTTGGCCGGCACGAAGAAGAAATCCACGGTGAACGCGCGCAGGATCGCGTAGAAGGGCCAGAAATACCATTCGGGCACGATATGCGCGGGCGTCGAAAGCGGATTGGCTTCGATATAATTGTCCGGATGGCCGAGGAAGTTCGGCGCGAAATAGACCATGAAGGCGAAGGCGATGAAGAAGATGCCCGCCCCGAAACCGTCCTTCGCCGTATAATAGGGATGGAAGGAGATGGTATCCTGCGGTCCCTTCACCTCGACCCCGGTGGGGTTGGAGGAACCGGGAATGTGCAGCGCCCAGATGTGCAGGATGACGACACCCGCGATCACGAAGGGCAGCAGGAAGTGCAGCGAGAAGAAGCGGTTGAGCGCCGCATTGCCGGGAGCGAAACCGCCCAGCAGCCAGGTCTGGATCGGCTCGCCCACCACCGGGATCGCGCCGAACAGGCCGGTGATGACCTTCGCGCCCCAATAGCTCATCTGACCCCAGGGCAGCACATAGCCCATGAAAGCGGTCGCCATCATCAGCAGGAAGATGACGAGGCCGAGCAGCCACACCATTTCGCGCGGAGCCTTGTAGCTTCCGTAATAGAGGCCACGGAAAATGTGGAGATAGACCACGATGAAGAAGAAGCTCGCGCCATTGGCATGGGCGTAGCGAAGCAACCAGCCCGCGTTGACGTCGCGCATGGTATGCTCGACAGTGGCGAAGGCGACCAGTTCATTGGCGCCATAATGCATCGCCATAATGATGCCGGTCACGATCTGGATCACCAGCGCCAGGCCCGAAAGCACGCCGAAATTCCAGAAGAAATTGAGGTTGCGCGGTACCGGATAGCCACCGCCCACGGCATTGTAGACAAAGCGCGGCAGCGGCAGACGATCATCGAGCCACTTCATCAGCGGCATTTTTGGGGTATATTGATTTGCCCAAGGAAAACTCATGGGTTCTCTCCTCAGCCTACGAGAACAGCGGTCTCAGAGGTGTATTTATACGGCGGAACTTCAAGATTGAGCGGCGCAGGCCCCTTGCGGATGCGCGCTGCCGTGTCATAGCTCGAACCGTGGCAAGGGCAGAAATAGCCCCCGAATTCACCCTTGTTCTCACCTTCTCCTGCTCCGAGGGGCACGCAACCCAGATGGGTGCATACGCCCATGGTGATCAGCCATTCCTTGCGGCCATCGACCGTCCGCTGGTCCAGCGTCTGGGGATCGCGCAGCGTGGAAACATCCACGGCGTCGGCCTTGGCGATTTCGTCCGGGGTCAGATGCCGCACGAACAGCGGCTGGCTACGGAAAACCGTCTTGATAGCCTGCCCCGGCTGAATACCGGAAAGATCGACTTCGGTGGACGCAAGCGCCAGCACGTCGGCGCTGGGGTTCATCTGGTTGACGAGCGGCAACAACGCCACCACGCCGCCTACACCTGCGAAACCGACCGCAGCAATGTTGATGAAATCGCGCCTGCGGACGCCATCCCCTTCAGTCGATAACGCTTCGCTCGCACTATTTTCTAGTGTCGCCATGCACTCAACCCCTGTTTCCTTCGGCCAATGCACAGGCGCCATTCCGCCTGTTACCGGCCCTTTTCCCGCTGCATCGCCCGGATTATCCGAACATTCAAGGGATGTTACGCCGCGATGCCGCCTGCACCTCATGCCCCCGAATTGCCGCGTCGCGGCCGTGATACCGTCGCGAGGGCCAATTTGCCAGTCGCAATTTCGTCATCCGC
>CAYLKZ010000116.1:2707-8296 GCA_964384275.1 uncultured Sphingobium sp.
GCCGCGCGCGCCGCGACGGGAAGCCGCATCGTCCTGCTGACCTCGCAGGGCGACACCGCGCTGCCCGACATGCGGTTCGCGCCGGGGGACTGCCTGCTGCTCGGCTCCGAAAGCGCGGGCGTTCCGGCAGAGGTGCATGCCCGCGCCGATCACCGCATCCGGATTCCGATGGCGGCGGGATTTAGATCCTTGAATATTGCGGTGGCAGCGGGCATCGGCTTGAGCGAGGCCCTTCGCCAGACAGGACAATATCCGCAATGAAACCGCTCGACGATCAGCAACTACAGGCCCGCACCTGGTTCGAGGCGCTGCGCGACCGCATCTGCGCCGAATTCGAAGCGATCGAACGGGAGGCAGGCAGCGACGCCCGCTTCGACTATCTGGCCTGGGACCGCGAGGGCGACGGCATCGCGCCGGGCGAAGGCGGCGGCGGCGTGCGCGGGGTGATGCGGGGCAAGGTGTTCGAGAAGGTCGGCGTCAACGTCTCGACCGTCGGCGGGCAATTCTCCTCCGACTTCGCCAAGACCATCAATGGCGCGGCCGAAAGCCCCGATTTCTTCGCGACCGGCATCAGCCTCGTCGCGCATATGGCCAATCCGCACGTCCCCGCCGTCCACATGAACACGCGCTTCCTCGTCACGACCAAGCGCTGGTTCGGCGGCGGCGCGGATCTCAACCCGCCCCTGCCCTATGCCGAGGACACGGACTTCTTCCACGACCGGCTGAAGCAGGCCTGCGATCCCCATGGCGCGGAGTATTATGAGCGGTTCAGCAAATGGGCGGAGGAATATTTCTACATCCCCCATCGCAAGGTGCATCGCGGCGTCGGCGGCATTTTCTACGATCATCTGGAATTTGAGGACGACGCCGGGTTCGACGCCCATTTCGCGTTCACAAGGGCGGTGGGCGAAGCGTTCCTCGCCGCCTTCCCGCCGATCGTGCGCCGCCGCATGGGGCTGGAATGGAACGAGGCCGACAAGGCGCAGCAGCTCGAATGGCGCGGGCGCTATGCCGAATTCAACCTCGTCCACGATCGCGGCACGCTCTTCGGCCTCAAGACCGGGGGCAATGTCGATGCGATCCTGATGAGCCTGCCGCCGCTCGCCAGCTGGGGCTGAACCGATGGCGCTGCTTGCCGTCGAGCAGGGGCATCTCGCAACCATCGTCACCGCGCTGGAAATGACGGAGCGCCCGAAGCCCGCGCCGGTCGCGACCTCGCCGCTGCGCCTCACGCGCTGGAAGGCCCCGGCGCCGGACAAATACCGCCTGCTGTTCCGCCGCGTGGGCGAGCCGTGGCTCTGGTTCTCACGCCTGGCGATGAGCGATGCGGAGCTGGCGCCGCTGCTCGCCGACCCGGCGACGGAGATTTTCGCGGTCTGCGATCCCAAGGGGATAGAAGTGGGACTGGTGGAGCTGGATTTCCGTACCCCCGGCCTGTGCCACCTTGCCTTTTTCGGCCTCATCCCGCCGCTGACGGGGCAAGGGCTGGGGCGCTGGCTGATGGGGCAGGCGCTGATGCTGGGCTGGCGCAAGGGCATCGAGCGCATGACGGTGCAGACCTGCACGCTCGACCATGCGGGCGCGCTGCCCTTCTATCTGAAGGCGGGTTTCCGCGCTGTCTCCCGTACGATCGAGACCTTTCCCGACCCGCGCCTTGCGGGCCTGCTCGCCCCGTCCGCCGCGCCACAGGTGCCGATCATTCGCTGAAAAAACAGGCGCTATCAGGCGCCGGGCCGGGCTTCCGACAACTGGCGATAGATGAAGGCGGTCATCACCGCCATCACCATCTGCCCCATAGCCAGCGCAAGCGCCGCGCCGACATCGCCCGCCTGCTGCATCGCCTCCTTGCCGCCAAAGGCATAGCCCACCAGCCCGAACAATGTCTGGCCGACGACCTGCGCGATCATCACCGGGAAGGAGATCAGCACCACGAAGGCGAGCAGCCGCGCCATATGGCCGCGCGAGAGCATCCAGCTCTCCTTCAGCGCGGCGATGGTGCCTACCGGGCGGGCGGCGATCACCGCGTTGAGCGGCAAGAGGCGCGCGGAGAGGAAGAAAGCCCCCACCAGCAGCACGCTGCTGCCCAGCGAGGGCGATACCGCCCCGAACGCCAGCAAAGGCACGGCCAGAGCCATGCCCACCAGCAACGCCGCCCCCAGCGCCACCGGCAGGCGCGTCATCCCATGGCGCAGCGCCTCGCCGACGCTGATCCCCGGACGCAGCGCCAGCGCATAGATCGCCAGCGTCCCCACCAGCACGAACAGCGGGCAGAGGAAGAGCAGCAGCAGCGCCACCGGCGGCAGATCGACCGGCGGAGCGGCGTCCCCGCTCTCCACCATCCGGCGGAGCGAGGGCGGGATCGCCTGCAACAGCAGCGCCACCGGAATGCCGGTGAACAGCAAGGCGATCGGCACCGCCAGCCCGCCTTCCCGCTTCAGGAACAGGCCGGCATCCTGCGTTGCCTTACCGATCGACAGCGATTTCATCTTACCGTCCCACTCCCGCGACCATCGATTAAGGGACCGGCATCGGCGCGATCCTCTATCATCGGCCTTGATCGCAGCGGCAAGCCAAGTCAAGAGAAGCCATGGCTTCCGCACCCGACATCAGCAGCATCGAATGGCGCGTCGATACAGCGCCCGTCCCCTATCCGCAGGCCCTCGCCGACATGGAAGCGCGCGCGGCCGACATCGTGGCGGGCGCCGCCGGGGAACGCATCTGGCTGCTGGAGCATCCGCCGCTCTATACGGCGGGGACCAGCGCCGATACGGCGGAGCTGCTCGACCCGCGCTTTCCGGTTTATGATGCCGGGCGCGGCGGGCGCTACACCTATCATGGGCCGGGCCAGCGCATCGGCTATCTTTCACTCAATCTGGGCGAGCGCGGCAAGGATGTGCGCAACTTCGTCCATAATGTCGAAGGCTGGGTGATCGACGCCCTCGCCGATTTCGGCGTCGCGGCGCGGCGGGCGGAGGGGCGCATCGGCATCTGGACCGACGATCTTGCAGGGCGCGAGGCGAAGATCGGCGCGATCGGCGTGCGGGTGCGGCGCTGGGTGACGCTGCACGGTTTTTCCGTGAACGTCGCGCCGGATCTCACCCATTTCACCGGCATCATTCCCTGCGGCATCAGCGACTATCCGGTCACGAGTCTCGCCGCGCTTGGCAAGAAAGTCTCGATGGAGGAATTCGATGCCGCGCTGCGCCGCCATTTCCCATCGTTCATCGCACGGCTGCGCCGCTGCCCCGACAAGAATGCTTGTTCTGCTTGAGCAAGCGAAGCAGCCTCGTTACTGTCGCATCCGGTTGCCTTATCAGGAGAGCTTGATGCCCCTTACCCGTTACATGATTGTCGCTGCTGGATTTTCCCTCGCCCTGTTGACCGGCGGTTGCGGCGACAAGGGAGCGGGCGAAAGCGCGACGGTGCAGATCAAGGATCTTGAAACGGCGGACGGCACGATCAACGACTCGATGACCGATCTCGACGGCGTGCAGAGCGAAGGGACGACACTGGCCGATACCGGCACCGGCAATTCCGCCTCGCCCGCCGCCGCCGCTCAACCCGCGCAAAATGCAAGCGCGCCTTCCTCCTCCTCCGACGATACCGAAGTGGTGGCTGAACAATGAAGACTTTTCTCTCCCTCTCGCTGGCGACAGCAGCGGCGGCCATGGCCCTTGCGGCGGCGCCCGCACAGGCGCAATTCTATTTCGCCGAGCCCGATCTTTCCGCCCCACCCGTCACCGGGGCGGAGCCGCAGCTGGCGCTCAACCTGCCGGGGGCGAGCGCGGACGAGCTGCGCAGCGCGCTGGTCTGGCATCTGCGCGCGGCAATGAACGTCGCGGCGCTGCAATGCGATTTCGCGCCGGCCCTGCTCACCGTCAGCAATTACAATGCCTCGATCGCCCATCATGACGACGAGCTGGCCAAGAGCCTCGCCACCGTCACCGGCTATTTCCATCGCACCGTGGGCAAGGGCAAGCCGGGCGACCGGGCGTTCGACGTGTACAATACCAAGATCTATTCGCTCTATTCGACGGTCCATGCCCAGCGCGATTTCTGCAACGAGATGAGCAAGGTCGGGCGCGAGGCGATCTTCACGCCGCGCGGATCTTTGTACACCCTCGCTCAGAAGCGGCTGGGCGAGATCCGCAAGGCGCTGGTTCCGACCGGAGAGCAATATTTCACCAACCCCGCCTACGGCTTCACCGCTACGCTGCCCGATTTCAGCAAGAAATGCTGGAAGAAGGACAGCCTTGCCGCCAATTGCGCCAAGGCTTGGGAGGGCCGCGCCAAATCGGGCGGCTGATCCTGTCGTTACAGGCGGGCGGAGGGAGAGCGACCTTTTCGCCCGCCATATGGTTTGGGAAACAGGCTGGCGCCATCGCGCTTTCAGCCTGTTGAGCAAGCGCGTTTTTCAGGCCGGATGGAAGCCTCTGACGAACGGGATGAAGTCCAGGCTGGCGGGTCGAACACAGCCCGCGCCCAGTTCGCTGCCCACCGGCCCCTCGCGCCCGGCTCGAATCACCAGTCATGCTGCACAGGCCAGAGGGAAGCCATCACTCCGGCGGCATCAACACCCTCGACCAGAGCGCGCCCGACGCCAACCAGCCCCGCGCCTTCCGCTACCTTATTTCAGGCCGAGCATCTTGTGGGTCTGAAGCGTCAGGCGCCAGCGCGGGTGATCCATGACCTGCGCGATGCAGGCCTCGCGATGGCTGTCGGCATCGGGATCGTCGAGCGGTTGCAGCAGGAAATGCGCGAAATCCCATGTCGAGATGGCGTCGAAATCATGCCCCGGCAGCGGCTGCCCCGGCTGCGGCCAGACCAGCTTCAGCTCGTCGCCTCTGCGCTGCACCACCTCGCTACCCGCCTTGGGACTGATGCACACCCAGTCGATGCCCGGATGCACCGGCAGGGTGCCGTTGCTCTCGATCGCAATCTCGAAGCCCGCGCTGTGCAACGCCTCGACCAGCGCATCATCGACCTGCAACATCGGCTCGCCGCCGGTGAGGACGATATAGCGCTCCTCCCGCCCTTCGCCCCAGAGGCGCTCCGCCATCGCGGCAAGCTCCCCCGCGGATGCATATTTCGCGCCGTTTTCGCCATCGGTGCCGACGAAATCCGTATCGCAGAACCGGCAGACCGCCTTTTCCCGATCCTCCTCCCGCCCCGACCAGAGGTTGCACCCGGCAAAGCGCAGAAAAACAGCGCGGCGGCCAGATCGCACGCCCTCGCCCTGCAAGGTCAGGAACAGCTCCTTGACCGCATAGCTCATGCGTAGATCGTCGGGTCGGGCAACCCTGCCTCCTCATAGCCCTTGGCGCGCAGGCGGCAGCTGTCGCACAGGCCGCAATGCTTGCCATCCGGCGTCGGGTCGTAGCACGACCAGGAAAGGCCCGCGTCGAGGCCAAGCCGCTCGGCTTCCCGCGCGATGTCAGCCTTGGACATGAACTGGAGCGGCGTATTGATGCGCACGCCATGCCCTTCCACCCCCGCCTTGGTGGCGAGATCGGCCATCGCCTGAAAGGCGTCGATGAATTCCGCGCGGCAATCGGGATAGCCCGAATAATCGAGCGCATTGACGCCGAT
>CAYLKZ010000117.1:0-8280 GCA_964384275.1 uncultured Sphingobium sp.
GCCCTGCGCAACACTTCGGCGATGGCAGGAACGGGCTGGGACGCCCCTCCACCCTCAACCGAGTTTATGACATAAGCGATCCTCATGCCCTTCAATGCGCAAGGCTCCTTCGCCACACCATCCCCGCCAGCAAGGCGCTGGCGACCACGGCCTGCCCGATCGCCTGAACCCCGGCGCCGATCAATCCCCAATGTTGCAGCAACCACGGCAGCGCGGGCAGGAAAATAAGGCCCGCGAAGAGATTGGCGCTCATCGACCAGCCCGGACGCCCCATCGCCGACAGCGCGGAACTGCACGGAGGCCCGATCAACGCGATCATGCGGGCAATGACGAGGATCACCATGATACTGCCAGCGGCCTTAAAAGCCGAGCCGGCCAGCAGCGTGACGATAGCGGTAGGAAACAGGGCGACGATCAGCACAACAGGCAAGGTCGCCGTCAGCGCAATGCCGATCACCTTGAGAAGCGCCCCGCGCAGCGGCCGCCCTCCTCCACCGGCGGCGACGAGCCGCGCCAGCTCGGCATAGGCGGTATTGCCTAATATCTGTGCAGGCTGGGCGATGATCACGGTCGCGCGCTGAGCGACCGCGAACAAACCCGCTATGGCGGGGCCTAATATCCAGCCGACCATCAACGGCACGATCCGCCCCGTCAGTTCGCTGAGGGTAACGTCGGCGTTGCTGGCGATCATGAAGCGCCAAAGCCCGGGATTATCTTGCGTTACGCTCCCATCCTCCGGGCGAAGCAGCGCCCCTCCCAAACGGCGATAAGCGCACCATATCCCCATCGCCCAGAGCGAGAAGAACTCCGCCAGCGCTGCCACCAGCCAAACGGCCAGAAAGCCTTTTATTCCCCAGCCAAGCAGCAGCGCCATGGCGGAACCGATCAATCGCACCATTGGCTGGACCAGATTATGCAGCCCCAATAAATCGAAACGATTGATCAGTTGCAAATAGCCCGCGGGGGCTGAACGCACCGATCCCAGCACCGCGAAACTATAAGGAATGACGAAAGCGACCGTTTCCGGTGGCCAGCCCAGATGAGGGCCGACAAAAGACGCGAGCGCCATGGTCGTGACAATTGCAAAACCGCCCGCAATCAGCTCGACCATGGACCCGAAACGCAGCAACCTGACAAGCCGATGGCGGGAGTCCTGCTGATCTGCCTCCGCCCCATATCGAACTATGGCCTGCCAGGCAGGAAATTCGACGATGCCGCACACTGCCGCCACATAGCCATGAACCAGAACCAATATGCCATAGTCATGCGGCCCCAGCATACGGGCGGCAATAACCAGATAGGCAAGGCTGATTAGTCCAGCTCCGGCCTTTCCGCCCAGAACAAAACCCATGTTCTTATAGATGCGGGTGGCAATATTATGTCCGGCCATCACTCATACTCGGATCACCAATTACTGGATTGCAACGCAAGGAGAGGCCGTTTCGGTTCTTGCTATCTTGCTCCCGCCAGAATCAAAAATCACGCTGGCGAAGCTTTTCCTGAAATAATCCACGGCGCGCAAACCGTCTGGCGAGAAACTGATAAAAAAACCACTGTTTTCCAGCGCCGGGGGTGAAACGATATACCGTCCGTTCCAACCAGGTCCAGCTTACCGCTGACCTGTCCGTCCGCCGGTCGGAAGAAAAACAATAATGGTTGGGACTGTAGCAGATCTGACCGTGGCGCCTGACCTGCTCATAAAGCTCATGGTCGTAAAGCAGATAAGGCCAGCGGTCGGTTCCAAACCCGCCCACCTTGCGCACGATATCGGTGCGATAGGCCTGTGCATAGCCGCCCGCATGGCATTGGCTGGTGAACACTCGCGATTTATTGATGATTTTCCGGATGCGCCGGTCATTCTCGCTGCTGCCGGGCGACTGGTAGAGATCGACCGCCATCACGCCCACCACCGGGCCATCCTTCGGGCGGCTGATCTTTTCGAACATCTCGATGCACTGGGCAATATAATGCGCAGGATAGACGGTATCCGCATCGCAGGTGGCGACATAAGGCGTGCGCACCGCAGCCAGCCCGAAATCCAGTGTCGGCAGTTGTCCGGGCCGGGGATTATGCAGAAAATGCGTTTCCAGATCGGGGAAACCGGCCATAATTTCCCGCGCGATATCCGCGCTGCCGTCGTCGGATGCATTGTCCACAAGGATGAGGCAGAAATCCCGGCTGGTTTGCCGCCCCATGGATTCCAGCGTGGCGCGGATGTTGGCGCGCTCATTATAATAGGGAATGACGACCGAAATCTTCTTGTTCATATGGACTTGCCCCCCACGGAATGGCGGGCATCCAGACCGTCTGCAAGACGCGCGATCGTCTCCGCCGCCCGCCGCGACGAGGGACGATCATCAAGGTCGAAACTTTCCGAAAACAACTGCTCCTGAACCGCGCGATAGCGGCTTTCGTGCAAGTCCCCTGCCCGGGCGAGCGCCCCTGCCAGCTCATCGGGCGAGGTGATTACTTCCCCTGCCCGCCAATGGGTGAAATTGGGATCGTCTTCCCATCTTAGCCCGTGGCTGTTCAGGAATATGCACGGGCGCGGCTGCAACAGGAATTCATAGACCTGGCTGCTGACGTCCCCCAGATAGATGTCGGCGGCCATGGTATAGCTCATATCCGTAGAGGCGCGGCTGCCCAGATCGATATGGATGTTATCCCCACGCAGGAAGCGCTGGTCGATCGCGCCCGCCCGGTCGAGCCGCAGCTTGTCGATGGTGACGACGAAGGAACGCTCGAACAACATGACATGGGGGGCGAACAGCACTTCCCTGCTCTCATCCTTCCGGAAATGATCCAGCACCGCCCGCCCATGCCGATACCATGATGAAAGATGCGGCGAGGGATGAGGATTATAGAGCGTCAGCGACCGTTCCGGGTCCACCCGATAATGCCGTGCGACCCTGGCGAGCGTGTCGAACTTGGGATAGCCGACGATGCTGATCTTGCCGGCATCGATCCCGGCCTCCGCGATCAGCCGCTTGCGGATCTTTTCGCCGGAGCAGAGGATATGATCGAAGCCCGCGCTCGCCTTGTCGAAACCGATCGCCCGGTCCCCCGCGCCGTGGCGCGTATGCACCATGAACAGATTATTCAAGCCATAGCGCGTCTTGAGCAGCAGGGAGGTCTTTTCCGCCACGATCAGCATGTCGAGACTGCGGAAGAAATTAAGATTATCTCGGTATATCAGTATCTTGTAGGCCGGGAACAGCTTGCCCAGCCACCGCGCGGCCCGCTCGGTCGAGGGGGAAAGCGAGAGGGAGACATGCTGGATCTTCGCCCCCAGCAGATCGCCTGCCACCCGGCGGACCTCTTGCGCAAGGCGATCATTCGTGGTGGCCACGACAATCTCGCCCTCGAAGCCGCCCTCGGCCAGTGCAATGGCGATCGGCAGGCTATGGGCAACCTGATGAATCTGATCGTGATTGAAAAGAAACCCGACGCGCATCAACTATTATCCAGCCTATAATCAGCTTCTAATCAAGATCAGATCGATTTCGCTTATCCGAGGACAGTCGGCTCGGAATGATCATAGGCATTGCCGTCAAAATGGTCACGCCGACGGAACCCGGCTCCAACTATTGCCCCATCATGATCCGCCATCAGCCACCCTTACCATCCGTTCCACCACGAGCACCCGTAAGGCCGCGCATTGTGCCCCGTTTCGCGGCTTGTCAATGGGTGGCAACGGCAAGGGCAGGGATTGGCCGCCTCCGGTCAGCAGCAGGCGCAATCGGCGCTGGCATCCGCCCGCATATTGAGCATATGGGCCAAGGCGACGAGCGACACGCCGACCACCGTCAGCACCGATTCGCTCACCCCATGCGGCACGAACAGCGCGGAAGTCATCACCGCCAGGCCAATGCAGCCTATCGCCAGCGGGAAAAGCAGGCGATGCCGCCGCGCGCCCGCGCCCAGCGCCAGCGCGCCGACCAGTATAGCCAGCGCCAGCCCGATTTCATGAATGAGGGGCGACGTGAAGAAATGCCCCAGCGAAGACAAGGCCCCCAGCAGCAGCACGGTCACGACGCAGTGCACCGCGCACAGGGCCGAAAGGCCGATTGCCACCCGATCGAGATATATGCGGTTTTTGGCGGAATTCAGCATGGAGTCTCCACAGTCCGGCTTCTTCTATAAGCGCCTTGCGTCGAAGATACAATATATCATCCTCTCATCGCCGAATAAATCTGCTCTCCTTTCACGGTCTTGAAATGCAATGGAGGGAAGCGCATGGGATGGGCATGACCGGATCATCCTCGCTCCCTATCGCCCCCGCGCGGGGGCTCGCCGCCCGCCCGCGCCAGCTTGCCCACTGGTTGCTCGGGGTAGCCGGGCTCGTCATCCTGATGGTGGTGGTGGGCGGCATCACGCGCCTCACCGAATCCGGCCTGTCGATCACCGAATGGAAGCCGGTGACGGGCACCCTACCCCCGCTCTCCCACGCGCAATGGGTGGAGGAATTCCGCAAATATCAGCAGATTCCCGAATATCAGCAGATCAACCGGGGGATGAGCCTGGAGGATTTCAAGTTCATCTTCTTCTGGGAGTGGTCGCACCGGCTGCTCGGCCGCGTGATCGGGCTGGCCTTCGCGCTGCCGCTGATCTGGTTCGCACTGCGCAGGGCGATCCCGCAGGGCTATGGGCCGCGCTTGTTGGGGCTGCTGGCGCTGGGCGGGCTTCAGGGAGCCATCGGCTGGTGGATGGTCACCTCCGGCCTCGTCGAGCGCACCGACGTCAGCCATTATCGTCTGGCGGTGCATCTGCTCACGGCGCTTCTCATCATTGCCGCGCTGATGTGGACGGCGCTCGATCTGCTCGACCTTGCGCATGATCCGGCGGCGCGTCCTGCGCGTCTCGCCCCCTTCGCCCTGCTCGCCGCGCTCGTTCTGTTCGTCCAGCTCATGTGGGGCGCCTATGTGGCTGGCCTCAATGCGGGCTATGTCGCGAGCGACTGGCCGCTGATGAACGATCATTTCGTGCCGGAGGGGATCGAATGGCGCGGCTCGTTCTGGGCGACGATCAGCTCCGACCCCTATCTCATCCATTTCTTCCATCGCTGGTGGGCCTGGGTGACGGCGGCTGTGCTGATCCTGCTTGCGCGCAGGGCGAAAAAGGCCGGGGACCGCGCGCCCTCCATCGCCCTTAACGCGCTGGTCGGAACGCAGGTGTTGCTCGGCATCGCCACGGTGATGACCGGCATCGACCTGTCGATCGCGGTCGCCCATCAGGGCGTGGGCGCGCTGGTCGTGCTGGCGACGAGCTGGGCCGCACACAGCATCGGGCGTCGCCGCAGGATCGGGGAGCAAGCGGCATGAGCGGCATCGCCCTGATCTATACGCTGTTCCCGGATGAGGAGTCTGCCCGCCGCATGGCAAGCTCCGTGATCGGGGATGGATTGGCGGCCTGCGTCAACATTCTTGCGCCCTGCCTGTCCTTCTATGAATGGGAAGGCGCCGTACAGGAAAACAGCGAGGTTCCGGTCATCCTCAAGAGCACCGCCGCGCGCGCGGACGACCTGATCGAGCGGATCGAATCCATGCACCCCTATGAAGTCCCGGCCATCCTGTCCTGGCCGATCGTGCGCGCGCCCCATGCCTTTGCCAAATGGGTCAACGACCAGACGCATTGTTGAGAGGTATTATTTTACCCGCCTCCTTTGCCCCGCTTTTGCTTGACTTTATGCACCCCACCGGTCATTAGCGCCCATCTTCTCCGCCCATGACGGTGCGGAGGCTTTGTTCAATCAGGAGTTTTCGGGCCATGAAGGCGCTGATGAAAACGACCAAGCCGGCGACCCCGGCGACGGTAGAAAAAAAGTGGGTGCTGATCGACGCCGAGGGCCTCGTCGTCGGCCGCGTTGCATCCATCGTTGCCAATATCCTGCGCGGCAAGCACAAGCCGAGCTTCACCCCCCATGTCGATTGCGGTGACAATGTCATCATCATCAACGCCGACAAGGTGAAGTTCACGGGCCGCAAGCTGACCGACAAGGTCTATTACAAGCACACTGGCTATGCCGGCGGCATCAAGGCGATCACGCCGCAGAAGGTTCTGGAAGGCCGCTTTCCGGAGCGCGTTCTGGAAAAGGCGATCGAACGCATGATCCCGCGCGGTCCGCTTGGCCGTCAGCAGATGCGCAACCTGCGCGTCTTCGCGGGCACCGACCATCCGCATGAAGCCCAGAACCCGGAAGTGCTCGACATCGCTTCCCGCAACCGCAAGAACAAGGTGGGTGCATAATGACCGATAATCGTCAGTCCCTCTCCGATCTGGGCAATCTGACCGCTGGCGCGCCTGCCGCCGCCGCGGATGTGGCTGTTGCCGACGCTCCGGCTGCCGCTCCGGTCGTTTCCGAAGCGCCGCTGCGCCAGCAGGAACTGGACAAGCTCGGCCGCGCCTACGCGACCGGTCGCCGCAAGGATGCCGTCGCCCGCGTCTGGGTGAAGCCCGGCACCGGCAAGGTCACGGTCAACGGCCGCGATCAGGAAGTCTATTTCGCCCGCCCGACGCTGCGCCTCATCATCAACCAGCCTTTCACGATCACCGATCGCGAAGGTCAGTATGATGTGATCTGCACCGTCAAGGGTGGCGGTCTTTCCGGCCAGGCTGGCGCCGTCAAGCACGGCATCGCCCAGGCGCTGACCAAGTATGAGCCCGCGCTGCGCACCACCGTGAAGCGCGAAGGCTTCCTGACCCGCGACAGCCGCACAGTCGAGCGTAAGAAGTACGGCCGCGCCAAGGCGCGCCGCAGTTTCCAGTTCTCGAAGCGCTAATCGGGTTTTTGCCTTATCGAACAAGCGAAGGGGTCGGATTTCCGGCCCCTTTCTTTTTAGCTATGCCCATCACAAATGCGCGAGGCCGCGTGGCTGGACAGATAAGCCTTACAGAGAGTGCATAGCGCGTCGGATCGCTCTGCCATTCTTCGCTGTGAACGTGGCGGCTGTTTTTATGATTATGATGTGCTGGTGACGGTTCGCGACGGACAGCTTATGTTTGGTATCAACCCAGCCTGAGCACGGCAACCGGCATGCTTGAGCCATGTCATCCCTGGTGCGGGGAATGATCGCGCGCAGCCCGTTGCGGGCAGAGAAGGACCATGGCTTGAGAGCGTGAGCCACGAGGATGGCTGCGCGAATAAATATCCGTTTACCTATGACTCGATCCTCAAAGGACGGCGTCCGGATAGGGGCTAATACCAGCCAAGCGGCTCAAGCAAGAGACCGTTTATGACATTTTCCTCATGACCGGCGCGACGGGTATGCCGACAGCATCTTTGTCATTCACGCTGATAGAAGCGTTGAGGAATTTATCATGGAAGGCAGATGGCAAGGTAAACTCTTCGCCCTGCCCTTTATGAAGCGGTGAGGCCGCTCGATAAGCGGAGGGACGACCTTTTCGAACCGCCGTCCCCCTATCCGATGCTCACCCCAAAATAAAATCGATCCCCGCCTCTGCGTGGATGGACAGGGAATCATAGATCGGCAGCACATTGGCGCGCACGTCGACGATCATTTCCAGTTCCGTGCAGGCCAGCACCACCGCCTGCACCTGCTGCTTGGCGATATCGGCCAGTTCGGATTTCATGAATCGTTCCGATTCCCGGCTGACCTTGCCATGGACCAGCTCCTCATAGACGATCCGGTCCACCTTGGCTGCCAGATTCATGTCGGGCGGCAGCAGCGATACGCCGTAGGAAACGAGACTCTGGCGATAGAATTTTTCGCCCATCACATTGCTGGTGCCGATGATCGCGGCGGTCTTGATGCCGTCCGTCTTCATTCGTGCGCCCACCGCATCGGCGATGTGCAGCAGCGGGATATTCACCGCCCCGCTGATCCGCTGATCGATGGCGTGCATGCTGTTGGCGCAGATCATCAGCCCCTCGGCACCGGCGGCTTCCAGGCGCCGGGCCGCCTCGACCAGTTCGCTGCCAGCGCAGTCCCAGTCCTCCATCGAAGTACAGGCGGCAATCGCCGCGAAATCGAGGCTTTCGATCACCAGCGGCGCGCTATGGAGTCCGCCCTTGCGCCGTGCAATCCCCTCATTGATGATCTGGTAATAGCGAGCAGTCGATCCCCAGCTCAAACCCCCGATCAGCCCCAATTTCTTCATTCATTATCCTGTCGTCATGATCGCCGGGCGCACCACCCGCGATTCTTCCCAATGTCAGTCCCTTCTCACACGGCGCCCGCCCAAAAGGCAAGGAAGCACCGGCAGAAGAAAGGCCCGCCCATCGCAAGATGGCACGGGCCTTGCCTTTATACGTTCTTATGC
>CAYLKZ010000118.1:0-1720 GCA_964384275.1 uncultured Sphingobium sp.
GGGACGGGGCGCGGGCTGCATGACGCAGGCGCGGGCCTTCCCCGCCGCCTTGCCGGAGGACCAAGTCGCCAATCCCGGCTGGCCCCGCCATTTGCGGGCGCTGGGGGGCGTCTGGCTGGCGATCCTGCTTCTTTACTGGCGCGACGCGCTGGACATGGTGACGATCTGGTGGACCTCCTCCACCTATGGCCATTGCTTGCTCGTGCCGCTGTTGATCGGCTGGCTGGTGCATCAGCGGCGGATGGGCCTGCGCCTGCTGGAGCCGCGTTATTGGGCGCCGGGCCTTGTCTGGATGGCGGGCGGCGCGGTGCTCTGGCTGCTGGGCGATGCGGCGAGCCTCGGGGTGCTTCGTCAGGGCGCGCTCGTCCTGCTGCTTCAGGGCGCGGTGGCGGCGATGCTCGGCCCCGCGGTGGTGCGCGGCCTGCTCTTTCCCCTCTTCTACGCCTTTTTCATGGTGCCGGTCGGCAGCGAGATGGAGCCGATGCTGCAACTCATCACTGCCCGCATTGCCGTCGGGCTGCTCCATCTTTTTCAGGTGCCCGCCCATCTGGACGGCATCTTCATCACCATCCCGACCGGCTATTTCAAAGTGGCCGAGGCCTGTTCCGGCGCCAAATTCCTCGTCGCGATGACGGCCTATGCCGTGCTGGTGTGCAATGTCTGCTTCCTTTCCCCGGCACGGCGGGCGATCTTCCTTGCAGGCGCTTTGCTGACCTGTTTGCTCGCGAATGGAGTGCGGGCTTTCGGCACCATCTATGTCGCCCATGTCACCACCATCGACGCCGCGAGGGGAGTCGATCATGTCGTCTATGGCTGGCTGTTCTTCGCCATTGTGATGACCGTGGTGATGGCCGCCGCCTGGCCCTTTTTCGATCGCAGGCCCGGCGATCAGGCGATCGGGGTGGACGCGCTCCGGGCACTTCGGTCAAGCGCCGGGCTGCCTTTGTCCTTCGCAATGCTGGGCGCGTTGGTGCTGACCCTCGCGCCGCCCGCATGGAGCCGCCTGTCGGCGCATTGGGGCAGGGCGGAGCTGGCCGCGCCCGCACTGCCCGATGTGCCGGGCTGGCAGCGCGCCGACCTCCCCATGCGCACTCCATGGAAGCCACGCTTCGATGGCGCGGATCATCTGGTCATGGCGCGTTATCAGGACGGCAAGGGGCAGGTGGTCGATCTCGTCATTGCCAGCTTCGGGTCGCAGGATGAAGGGCGGGAACTGGTCGGCTATGGACAGGGCGCGGTGGATCCGGACAGCGGCTGGGCATGGTCCTCGCCCGCCTGGGCGCCCGCAGGCGCGCGCGGGGAGCAGATCACCGCGCCGGGCCCGGTCGTGCGCCATGTCGTCAGTTTCTATCGCGTGGGCGATGCGCCATTGACCGGCAGCGATGCCGTGGTGAAGCTCGACACGGCAAAAGCGCGGCTGCTGGGCCGGGGCCAGCGCGCCATCGCGTTGCTGATATCCGCCGAGGAACGGGACGGCGCCCCGGCAGATCGGGCGATCCGCAGCTTCCTTCAGGCGCTTGGTGATCCCTATCGTCTCGCGCAAAGGGCGGCCGGGCGGCGATGATCCGATTTTCTCTCCGGAAAGTGGTTCCCACAGGCACCGGAAATCCTCTAGAGGCTGGCTCATGTGCGGAATAGCGGGCATCTTCCATCTTGAAACGGCCAAGCCGGTCGATCCGGCGCGGGTCCAGCGGATGATCGACATCATGCCGCATCGCGG
>CAYLKZ010000118.1:1820-7988 GCA_964384275.1 uncultured Sphingobium sp.
GGCACGCAGTCGCTCTGGCTGGTGCGCGACCGGCTGGGCGTGAAGCCGCTTTATTATGCGCCGGTGTCCGATGGCAGCATCATCTTCGGGTCGGAGTTGAAGGTGCTGCTCGCTCACCCGCTGCTGCGGCGGGAACCGGACTATAGCGCGATCGAGGATTTCATGGCGCTGGGCTATGTGCCCGACGATGCCTGCATCGTCGCGGGCGTGAAGAAGCTGGGCGCGGGCGAGCATCTGCGGCTGGTGCGGGGCAGGGGGCTGCCGCAGCCGCGGCGCTATTGGGATGTGAGCTTCGCCGATCGCTCTACCGCCAAGCCCGCCGCGCTGATGGAGGAACTGACCGCGCTGATGCGCGATGCCGTGCGCTCTCGCATGGTGGCGGACGTGCCGCTGGGCGCTTTCCTGTCGGGCGGGGTGGACAGCAGCAGCGTCGTCGCCCTGATGGCCGAGGCAAGTTCGCGCGCGGTCAAGACCTGCACCATCGGCTTCGACGTGGCAAGCCTGGACGAGACGCCGCATGCCGATCATGTTGCCCGCCGTTTCGCGACCGATCATCGCACCCGGCTGGTGTCACCCGACGATTATGGCCTCATCGACACGCTGGTCGCCCATTTCGACGAGCCTTTCGCCGATGCCTCCGCGTTGCCGACCTATCGCGTGTGCGAGCTGGCGCGAGAGGAGGTGACGGTCGCGCTTTCCGGTGACGGGGCCGACGAGGCCTTCGCCGGCTATCGCCGCCATCTGTTCCAGCATCGCGGGGAGAGCGTGCGCGCGATGATCCCCAACGCCATCCGCAAGCCGGTTTTCGGCACGTTGGGGCGGCTATACCCGAAGCTCGACTGGGCGCCGCGCTATCTGCGCGCCAAGGCCACCTTTCAGGAGCTGGGGATGAGCGGCGCGGAGGCCTATGCCCGCGCGGTCGGCGTCACGCCGCCGGAAATGCGCCGCCGCCTCTACACCGATGGCTTCGCGCGCCAGATCAGCGGCCACCGCGCCGAGGACAGGATCGTGCGGACGATGGAGAACGCGCCCGCCCGCGATCCGCTCGACCGGGCGCAATATGCCGATATTCGCATCTGGCTGCCCGGCGACATCCTGACCAAGACCGACCGGATGAGCATGGCCGTCAGCCTTGAGGCGCGGGAGCCCTTGCTCGACTATCGCCTGATCGAATTTGCCGCGCGCCTGCCGGTGGGGCAGCGCATCCATGGCAATGGCGGCAAATATCTGATGAAGCGGGCGATGGAGGCCTATTTGCCCCACGACATTCTCTATCGCAGCAAAATGGGCTTCAGCACGCCGATCTCTCATTGGTTCCGGGGCGCGCTGGCCGGCGAAGCGGAGCAGGTGGCGAGCCGGTCGGCGCTGGCGCAGAGCGGATGGTTCAATGCCGACCGGATGGAGAAGGTGGTGGAGGAGCATAAATCCGGCCGCTTCGATCATGGCCGGCTGCTCTGGCAATTGCTGATATTGGACAAGAGCCTGACCCGGCTTTTCGGCTGATCGGAAAAGCGTGAGGCGTGGGATGGTCTCAAGCCTCACGACCCATCAGGGATAATCCGCCTTCACGAAATAAAGCCCGTCGGGCGGGGCATTGAGGCCGAGCTTGCTGCGATCGGCGGCCGCGAGCGCTTCGGCCATGTCCTCAACATCCCAGGTTCCCATGCCGACCAGGGAGATGCAGCCAACCATCGAGCGCACCTGATGGTGAAGGAAACTGCGCGCCGAGGCATGCACGTCGATCCGGTTGCCGTTGCGGATCACCTCCAGCCGGTCGAGCGTCTTGACCGGGCTTTCCGCCTGACAATGGGCGGACCGGAAGGTGGTGAAGTCATGCTTGCCGATCAGCAGCGCGGCGGCTTCCGCCATCGCTTCATGGTCGAGAGTTTGCGGAACCTGCCAGACGAGTCCCTTTTCGAAGGTCAGCGGCGCGCGGCGGTTGACGATGCGATAGATATAGGAACGGCGGATGCAGGAAAAGCGCGCATGCCAGCCCTCGGCCGCCTCCTCGCAGGCGAGGATCGCGACCGGCGCGGGGCGCAGCAGGGCGTTGAGCGCTTCCATCAGGCGGAAGGGCGCGATCCGTTTTTCGATATCGGCATGGGCGCGCATCGCGAGGCCGTGGACGCCGGCATCGGTGCGCCCGGCGCAATGGAGCACCGCTCTTTCCCCGGTCACGGCATGGATCGCATCCTCGATCGCCTGCTGGACGGTCGGACCATGAGCCTGTCGCTGCCAGCCCATGAACGGGCGGCCGTCAAATTCGACGGTGAAGGCGAAGCGCGTCGTCGTCATGCGGTTACAGGGTCGAGCGGCGTGCCTGCGGGAATGGCGAAGCCGCGCAGCAATTCCTCGACGCTCATCGCGCCCTTGCCCGCCCGTTGCACCAGAGTGGGGCGGATCGAGTCATGGCCGCAGCCGATCAGCAGCCTGTCGTCCAGCACCATACCCGGCGCGCCGCCTTGCCCTTCGATGGTGGCGGAGAGGATCTTGAACCGCTCCCCATTCAGCAGGAAGAAGGCGCCCGGCGCGGGATTGAACGTGCGGATCTGGCGCTCGGTTTGTCGGGCGCCAGCCGCAAAGTCGATCTGCGCCTCCTGCTTGGCGATCTTGCTCGCATAGGTGACGCCTTCTTCCGGCTGGACACGCGGCGGGAAAGCGGTAAGGTCCGCCAGCACCTCCACCATCAGCGCCGCGCCGGAACGCGCCAGTTCGCCGGTCAGCGCCCCCGTCGTCTTGCTGTCGATGGGCGTCCGCGTTTCGGCGAGCATCGGCCCGGTGTCCAGTCCTGCTTCCATCTGCATGATGGTGACGCCGGTTTCCGCGTCTCCGGCCAGGATTGCGCGATGAATGGGCGCCGCTCCCCGCCAGCGCGGCAGCAGCGAGGCGTGGATATTGACGCAGCCATGACGCGGCGCATCCAGCACCGCTTGCGGCAGGATCAGCCCATAAGCCGCGACCACGGCGATGTCGGCGCCGAGCGCCGCGAACGCGGTCTGTTCCTCCGCGCACTTCAGCGACAGCGGCGTGCGCACCGCCAGCCCGAGTTCTTCCGCGCGCGCATGCACCGGAGTGGGTTGCAGCTTCTTGCCGCGTCCCGCAGGCCGGGGCGGCTGGCTATACACCGCGAGGATATCATGCCTGGCCTCCACCAGCGCATCGAGCGCGGGCACGGCGAAATCGGGCGTTCCCATGTAGATGATCTTCATGAGCGTCTCTCAACCCCTTGTGCTGCCCAAGTGCAAGCCCTTATGTGCAGCATCATGGCATCACCGGAGATCGAAGCCCTTTCCCAAGCCCTCGCCCGCCTTCCGGGGCTGGGTCCGCGTTCGGCGCGGCGGGCGGTCCTGTATCTGCTCAAGCGGCGCGAATCGGCGCTGGGGCCGCTGCTGGAGGCGCTGGCTCGCGTGAACGAGCGTCTCTCGACCTGCTCGCTCTGCGGCAATGTCGATACCATCAACCCCTGCGCCATCTGCGCCGATCCGCGCCGCGACGATCGCGCGCTCTGCGTGGTGGAGGATGTGCCCGACCTTTGGGCGCTGGAAAAATCGCGTCTCTTCCCCGGCCGTTTTCATGTGCTGGGCGGCAGGCTCTCGGCGCTCGACGGCGTACGGCCGGAGGATCTGGGTATCGACAGCCTCGTTACCCGGATTGCGGCGGGCGGCATCGATGAGGTGGTGCTGGCGATGAACGCGACGCTGGAGGGGCAGACCACGGCCCATTATATCGCTGAGCGGCTGGAAGGCTATCCCATCCGCCTGACGCAACTCGCTCATGGCCTGCCGGTGGGCGGAGAGCTTGATTATCTCGACGAAGGCACGCTGGCGCAGGCATTGCGCGCCCGCAGGCCGGTGGGATAGGCTGAATTGCGCGCTGCCATCTTGATATTCGCCCTTGCTTCTCATATCTCACCAGCATGGCCATATTACCGATTTTAGAGGCGCCCGATCCGCGCCTGCGTACGATTTCCACGCCGGTCGAGACGATCGACGATGAGCTTCAGCAGCTTATCGACGATATGTTCGAGACCATGTATGCCGCGCCTGGCATCGGCCTTGCCGCGATCCAGGTGGGCGTGCCCAGGCGTGTGCTGGTGATCGACCTTCAGGAGCCGGAATCGGAGGAGGAAGGCGCGAAGCCCGTCCGCAATCCGATGGTGTTCATCAATCCCCAGATATTGAGCGGTTCGGACCAGTTTTCGATCTATAATGAAGGCTGCCTGTCGGTGCCCGACCAGTATGCCGAGGTGGAACGCCCGGCGACCGTGCGCGCGAGCTGGATGGACCGGGAGGGGCGCATTCATGAGCAGACCCTCGAAGGCTTGCTCGCCACTTGCCTTCAGCATGAGATGGATCATCTGGAAGGGATTCTCTTCGTCGATCATCTTTCCCGGCTGAAGCGCGACATGCTGATGAAGAAGCTGCAAAAGGCGCGCCGCGCGGCTTGATTCCTGCGGCTGTGGCCTTCACGGCCGCACCACGCCGACAGATAGCATTTGCCAGCCCCCGATCCGGACGTTATGTTCTCATTTCGTTCTGATATTGGGGGCTGATCTGTAATGGATCTTTTGGTCGTTCTTTTCCTGCTGATTGCGTTGCTGGCCGGAGTAGCTTTGGGCTGGTTCATAGCATCCCGCCCGCTGGTGGACATGCGGCGGCGGGAGCGGGAGATGATGGACGGCCTCGCCCGCGTCGAAGGGCAGCTTGGCCATGTCGAGGAACAACGCAACGCTGCACTGCGCGATCTGGCTGTGGAGAAAGAGCGGGCCGATCAGGCTGCCTCCCTCCGCGCCCGGCTGGAGCAAGTGCAGGAAGAGCGGGAAGATGCCCGCGCCCGCATCGCGGCGATGGAAGCCGACGCCCATGCCCGGACGCAGGCGTTCGAGGCGCAGTTCGCTACGCTGGCGCAGGCGCGGGACCAGCTTTCGGCCCAGTTCAGCGAGATTGGCGGCAAGTTGCTGGGGGAAGCGCAGCGCGCTTTCCTCGACCGCGCCGATCAGCGTTTCTCGCAGGCGCATGAGAAGAGCGAGGCCCAATTAAAGGCGCTGTTGCAGCCCGTCGGCGACACGATCAAAAATTATGACAGCCGCATCGGCGAGATAGAGCGAGCCCGCACCGAGGCTTATGGCGAGCTTAAGGGCCTGATGGATTCGATGCGCGTCGGGCAGGAGCGGGTGCAGGCGGAGGCGCAGAAGCTCGTCAATTCGTTGCGCGCGGCGCCCAAGGCGCGGGGGCGCTGGGGTGAGCAGCAATTGCGCAACGTGCTCGAAATCTGCGGCCTTTCGGAATATTCCGATTTCCAGACCGAGGTAAGTGTCGAGGGGGCCGATGGACGGCTGCGGCCCGATGTGATCATTCGCGTGCCGGGCGGGCAATCGCTGGTGGTCGATGCCAAGGTGTCGCTCAACGCCTATCAGGATGCCTTCGATGCCGGGGATGAGACCGTGCGGCGGGAGCATCTTTCCCGCCATGTGTCGGCCATGCGGGCGCATGTAGATACGCTGGGGCGCAAGGATTATCAGTCGCAATTCGCCGACGCGCCCGATTATGTGATCATGTTCGTGCCGGGCGAACATTTCCTCACCGCCGCGCTCGATCAGGAACCGGCGCTGTGGGACTATGCGTTCGGCAAGCGGGTGCTGCTGGCGACGCCGACCAATCTCATCGCCATCGCGCGGACGATAGCGGCGGTCTGGCGGCAGGAGAAAATGGCCGATGAGGCCAAGCGCATCGGTATGCTCGGCAAGGAAATCTATGAACGGCTCGCTGTTGCTGCCGGCAATCTGCGCAAGATGGGGCGCAGCCTCAAGGGCGCGGTCGATGATTATAACAAGTTCACCGCCAGCTTTGAGGGCCGTGTGCTGGTGACGGGGCGCAAGCTGCGTGACCTCAATATAGATACCGCCGGGCGGGATATCGAGGAACTGGAGCAGATCGAGGTCGTGACGCGCGATCCTTCCGCGCCCGAGGCGATGAGGCTGGCAGGCGATCTGGAGGGAGAAGGGATGCCCCTACCTCCAGCCGGAGCGCGCGAGGCGGCGGAATAAGAAAAGGGAAGCGATGGGCCCGCCACCGCTTCCCCTATGCTGGCGCGCTGGAAAAGCGCCTATTTATCGACGCCCTTGACCTTCCCCCAGGTGCGGGCGGCGGTATATCCCAGATAGCCGGT
>CAYLKZ010000119.1:0-7839 GCA_964384275.1 uncultured Sphingobium sp.
TATTCATGCGCGCAATAGGCTTTGGTCGCGCCGTCGAGCGTGGCGAGGCGTAGCATATTGGCGAACATCTGCTCCGCCGTACCCTCGAACAGCCTGCCGCAGCCCATCGCGAAGAGCGTGTCGCCCACAAAGATGATCCCGGCATCGGGCAGATGATAGGCGATATGTCCCGCCGTATGCGCGGGCACCGCCCACACCTGCGCGACATGATCGCCGATGCGTACGCTGTCGCCTTCGCCGACCGGCACGTCGAGCGTGTCGATGCGGTCCTGCTCGGCGGCGGGGCCGGTCACGGTGCAGCCGGTCGCCGCCTTGATCCCGGCATTGCCGCCGATATGGTCGCCATGCCAATGGGTGTTCCAGATCTGGCCGATGGTCCAGCCGCGCTCTGCCGCCGCTTCCAGCACCGGATCGGCGACGGACGGGTCGATGGCGACGGTATCGCCCGAAGCCTGATCGTGCAGCAACCAGACATAATTGTCCGACAGCACGGGCACGCAGGCGACCTCGATCATCGCCTTACCACTCCCCGATATTGGGCATGGAGGCCCAAGGTTCTGCGGGGGCGAGCTGGCCATCCTGCAACAACTCTATCGAGATATTGTCGGGCGTGCGGATGAAGGCCATGTGTCCGTCGCGTGGTGGGCGGTTGATGGTGACGCCCGCGTCCATCAGGCGCTGGCAGGTCTCGTAGATATTCTCGACCTGATAGGCGATATGGCCGAAATTGCGTCCGCCCTTATAATCCTCCGCCGGGCTGCCGTCCTCTGGCGGCCAATTATAGGTCAGTTCGACCTGCGCGTCCTCATCGCCGGGCGCGGCGAGATAGATGAGGGTGAAGCGGCCTTGCTCGCTTTCGAAGCGCTTGACCTCCTGAAGGCCGAGCAGGTCGAAAAAGCGGCAGGTGGCATCGGGATCGCTGACACGGATCATCGTGTGAAGATATTTCGGCATGGGCCGCACCCTAGCATGGGACAGGCCGCGCCGCCAGCGTTCGGGAGGGGCGGGCCGCGGCATGGCGAGCTTGGGAAGCCGGAGGGTGAGGCCCTTTCCCCGCATCGCGAGGCGCGGGGAAGCCGTGGGGCTGGGGCGTGATCCTGTCGGGGCGCCGCGCCCTTCGTCAGAGGGCGCGCGCATGTTCCGGTTTCGTTGCTGCTCCTAGCGGCCCTGATTGCGCCAGCGGACGATGGTGCGGGCCAGAATATCCTCCTCGCCCCCCTCGTCCTGCCAGAGCCGCGAAAAGCTCGGGTCGGCCGAGGCCGGTCGGCGATGCTCTTCCAATGCGTCGAGCGCGACGCGGATCGGTATCGAGACGCCCTCGCCGCAGATGATGCATTCGCGGTTGCGCAGCGCCGGGATCGAATCAAGGAAGCCGCGCGCGCCTTCGGGCATCGCCGCCTTCACATATTGCTGGTCGCGATCATTGTTGAGGCGCATGGAGATGATCGTGCCGCACTGCGAGAGCACGCCTTCGGCAAGATCGGACGGGCGCTGGGTGATGAGGCCCAGCGATACGCCATATTTACGGCCTTCCTTGGCGATTCGCTCCAATATCTTGCGCACCGACTGGCCCGTGCTGCTCCTGTCGCTCGGGATATAGCGGTGCGCTTCTTCGCAGACGAGCAGGATCGGCCTTTTGGGTTCCCCGCGCGCCCAGATCGCATAGTCGAAGATCAGGCGCGAAAGCACCGACACCACGACGGACGTGATTTCCGACGGCATGGCCGATGTGTCGATGATGGATATCGGTTTGCCGGCGGCGGGCAGGCGGAAGATCTTGGCGATGAACGCCTGCATCGAATCGGCGACCAGCATGCCGGAGAACATGAAGCTGTAGCGCGGATCGGCTTTCAGCTCGTCTATGCGGGCTTTGATGCGCATATAGGGCAGCGAATTGGTGCCCTTTTCCAGCTTGCCCATCTCGTTGGAGAGGATCGTCGTCATGTCCGACAGCAGATAGGGCACGGGCGAGTCGACGGTCAGGCGGGTCATCCCTTCCGCCATGCGGTTCTTCGTGCGCGCGGCGAGCAGGCATTTGGCGAGAATGTCGCGATCGATATCGCGGTCCTTGCCGTGCGAGGTGATGAGAACTTCGCAATGCTCCTCGAAATTCATCAGCCAATAGGGCAGGGCGAGGTTGGTCGCGTCATAAAGGGCGCCGTTGCCCGAAAAGGCGGCGCTATATTCGCCATGGGGGTCGATCATCACGATATGGCCCTTGGGCGCCATGTCGCAGATGCGATGGAGGATGAGCGCGGCGGAGGTCGATTTGCCCGTGCCGGTGGAGCCGAGCAGCGCGAAATGTTTGCCGAGCAGCGCGTCGACATCCAGCATGGCACTGGTTCTGGCGGTCGGAAAGACGGTGCCGACCGGCACATGGGCGTCCCCGTTGGCGGCGTAGATCTGGTCCATGTCGTCGCTGGAAACAGGGAAGATTTCCGTGCCCGGCGCCGGATAGCAGGTGACGCCGCGCCGGAAGTTGATGATCCGGCCCGTGCCGAATTCCTCATGGCCCTCTCCCAGAAAATCGATGTCGGCGACAAGGCGGGTGTTGTCACGCCGGTCGAGGATCAGCGACCGGACGCTGGCGATGGTCCAGTGCGAGCCCATGCGGATCTTTACCTGACTGCCGACCTGCCCCGCCATGGCGACGCAGGGGTCGGGGTGGCGGGCGAGATCCTCGACCACGTCCAGCGGGATGATGACCTGAGAGCTTTTGCCGGAAATCTGGAAAATGAGGCCAAGCGGAGGCAGGGGCTGCGCCTGGTTGCCCGGACGAATCTCCGTCACTTCTTCCAGCTGCTGCCCGGTGGCGAAGGAAAAATGCCCCGTCATGTCGTTCATGCTGCGTTATGCTCCCCGGCCTGAAATACTGTTCCCAACCATAGCCGCAGAAGGTAAAGAAGAGCTTGCAGGCGGGTTCGCGGCGTCAGACGCGGCGGCCGACCCATCCGGCGGCAAGGCCCATCAGCACCGCCATCGTCGTCGCCGCCAGCCCGTACAGCAGCGACCAGCGCTCTGCGGCAATAGCGACGAAACGCTCGAATCCGGATTTGCGGACCTGAATGTCCCGCACCGCCGCCGCGACCACGCGGCCATCCTGAATGAGGAAGGTTTCGGCGGTGTAATCGCCCACCACGACGCGCGACGAGAGCGGCAGGCGCACGCGGTAGAGCAGGCCGTCGGTGATCTCCACCGTGCCCGCGCGCTGAACGAAGAGGCCGGTGCGTTCCTGAAGGTCGATCAGTCCCTTTTCGAACCGGGCGATCTCCGCCGTGTCGAAAAAGGAGGTGGGGGAAAGCTGGATGTTGTTGATGCTGAGTTCGTAGATGGCGGCCGTGCGTTCGTCGGTGATCTTCTCGATAGGGCGGGAACTGGCGATCGCGTAGAAGCTCGGCACCGACTGGAATTGCATCGCATCGGCGTTCACCCAGATGCCCGCGACCTTCTGCTTTTCGCGAATGCGGACCCGGCGTTCCGGGCCTTTCAGCACGACGACGATATCGGCGGGCTTCGCGGGCGCTCGCCCGTCGGGATAGGCGATAGCGCCGAACAGCAGCAACTCGGCGCCCTTGAAGCTGTATTGAATGTCGATCTGGCGCTGTGAGACGTCCGGCACCAGCCGGGGCGCGTCGGCATCGGCCGCGCCGAGGATCAGCGCCAGCACCGGCAGCAGGGCGAGGCGAAGCGCGCGCGTCATCGTCAGAGCATGTCCAGCGTGTAGATTTCGTCGGGCCGCCAGCCCAGCCCCAGCGCCATGCGGATCGCGACGACCAGCACGATCGCGGCGAGGATCATGCGCAGATATTCCGGTTGCATCTTGCGGGAGATGCGGGTGCCGATCTGCGCGCCGATCACGCTGCCCGTCAGCAGCAGCAGCGCCAGCACGAAATCGACCGCCTTGGTGGTAAGGCTGTGCACCAGCGTGGCCGCCATCGTCACGAACAGCACTTGAAAGAGCGAGGTGCCGACCACCACCTGCGTCGTCATGCCGAGCAGATAGAGCATCGCGGGCACCAGTATGAAGCCGCCGCCCACGCCCAGCAGCATCGTCATGATGCCGGTCAGCATGCCGAGCAGCAGCGGGGCGAGCGGGGAGATATAGAGACCTGATTTATAGAAGCGCCAGCGCATCGGCAGGCTGGCGACCAGCGGATGATGGCGGCGCTTGCGCGCGGGGGGGCGGGCGCCGGTCCGCAGGCGGATGAGCGCCTGCCCCGATTCCCAGGCCATCATCCCGCCGATGGAACCCAGCATCAGCACATAGAGCAGGCTGATCGCGGTATCCATCTGGCCGATCGACTGGAGCAGGCTGAACAGCCCGGCCCCCATCACCGCGCCAATCGTGCCGCCCGCCACCATCACCGCGCCCATGCGCAGATCGACGGTATCGCGGGATAAATGGCTGATGACGCCGGAAACGCTGGTGCCTGTCACCTGCGTGGCGGCCGATGCCGCCGCGACCGTGGGCGGGATGCCGTAGAGGATCAGCAGCGGCGTCGTCAAAAAGCCACCGCCCACGCCGAACATGCCGGACAGCAGGCCGACAAGGCCGCCCAGGCCGATGATGACCACGATATTGACCGGCAGATTGGCGATGGGCAGATACAGGTCCATGCCTTGATCCTATAGGCCAAAAGCGCCGGGGAGAAACCTGTTTTGGGGAGGTTCCGGGCTATTGATGGCGTGGGTGCGGGGTGGCCGCCTGCCCGTTCAGAAGTCGCGGGCGAGGATGAGCGCGGGGCCTGACCCCGGCTCGGCCCTGCCCGCCACGCGCTGGCGCCATTCCACCACCAGCCGGATGCCCTTCATGTCGAGCGGTTCCCGCAACTGGAGGACGGGGCCGAGGTCGAGCCGCGATGCGCCCGGCTGGCCGCCGCCCGAGAGGCTGACGCCCGCGCTCGCGCCTTCCCTGCGGTCGAGCGCGGCGGTGAGCGAGAAGCGTCCATCGACAAATCCGTCCCCGCGCCGGAAGCCGACCAGCCCCGCCTGCGCATAGCCCTCCGCCGTCATTCCCGCGCCGATCCGCGTCGGGTTGAGGCCGGAAGCGGTGACGACGGCGAAGGCGTTGCGCCCATCATTATCGAGCGGGATGCGCCGCTCCAGCCCGATCATCAGCGGTGCGCGGCCGGACAGGGGATGGGTGGCGATGCCGAAGGCGGTTTCCGGCGCCGCAGGTTCCCGCAGGGCGGCGGAAAGGCGGCCATAAAGGGAAAGCGGTATCGGCCCTCTTCCGTCGCCGAGGAAACGGTCGGCCCGGAACCCGGCCTGCGATCCGCCCAGTTGCCCGCCATTGGCGAGCGCGGGGGAGGAGGAGCGGTTGCGCCAGAGCAGCCAGGCCGAGCGCACCCATTGGCGCCGCCTCGCCTGTTCCTCGTCCGGCGAGGGAGCCGGGGAAGGAAGCGCGATCGGCGGTATGGTGGCGGGCGGTGCGGCGGGGATGGCGTGAGCCGGAGCAGGGGCGGACGGCGGGCGGGTGGATGCCGTCATGGCACTCGGGAAGGACGGGCGCGGGAATGCGGTCGCCCCCGTCTGCTGACGGAAGGGGCGGGGAGGGGCAGGATTGGAAAACGCCAGTCCGGTTCGAGCCGAGGCGCGATCCGCCCGGAGATAAGCTGTCGTCGTCGGCGCATCGCGCCGCCCCGCCGCCGTCGGGAGCGGTGACTGATGCGCCGCGTCCTGCCCGTCCACGCCTTCATGGGATAGCCAGCGGTGCGTCATCAGCCTTCCGCCGGTCCACAGCAGCAGGATCAGCGCGAGGAAACGCAGGGGGCGGCCTTTGCCGCTTTGCTTGGAGAAAAAAGGCACGGCTTACGCCCGGTCAGGCGGTGACAGCATCGAATGGCTGCGGGAGTTGAGCGGGGAAGTGATGGCGGGTCTTTTCCCAGACGACGCGGCCATCCCGCAATTGCCGGATATAGTGGTGCAGCGCGCGGCGCATCGCCAATATCATGATGATATTGGCAAGGAAAGTGCGGGGGATGGAGGTCAATCCCTGCCACCAGCCATAGGCATGGGCCGACCAGAAGGCGCGGCTTGCCAGACGCCATGCCATCAGCCCGGCGGTGATCGTAAAGCCCAGATCGACCAGTGGCGACAGGGCTGGCGACGGCGCCAGGCCGAACCAATGAGCGGCCAGCAACAGGAGGTGGCCGAGAAAGGCAAGATAGCTGGCAAGGATGACGATTGCCGCCAGCGCCGAGCGCCGGTCGTGCAGCCGCATCCAGCGCTCGCGCAGCGATCCGTGCCAGCCCAGCCGATCCCAGCCCGCCAGCGCGATGCCCATGAACCAGCGCGCTTTCTGGTTGATCGCCGCGTCCAGCGTCTCGGGGAAATATTCCTGCGTGCAGATGAGATTGCCCCGCGCGTCCGGCATGGTGACGAACGCCGTGCGCCCGCCCTGCTCGCGAATATGGAGGCCGATCTCATAATCCTCGGTCAGCGAGGCGGGATCGAACGGCAGGCCGCCCCGCGCCGCCGCGATCCGTTCCAGCCGGTCGCGCTCGAAGCAGCAGCCGACGCCCGCCGAGGGCACCGCCGCGCCGATCGCTTCGCGCAGCACCAGCGTCTTGCCATGGGCTTCGGCGAACTCGTCCGCATAGTGCCCGGCGATCCAGCGCGAGCGGGGCGAGAGCAGCGGCCGTACCGGCAATTGCACCATGTCGAAGCGTTCGATCATCCGGTCGAACAGGCGAATCTCGTCCTCATGCACCAGATCTTCCGCGTCGTGGAGGATGACGCCCTTGAACCGCAAGCCGGTCGCCTGCTCCTCGCGCAGCAGCGCGGGCCAGAGATGGTTGAGGCAGTCGGCCTTGGTCGTCCCGCCCGCATGGGGCAGCACCACGAGGCGGATGCGCGCATCCTCTTGCGCGACCTGCGCGACGGCCTCGATCGTCGCGGGATCATTGGGATAGGTGCCGACGAAGAGGCGCACATCCTCGCTTTTCCAGCGGTGCAGCGCATGGCGCAGCATCGCGGCGATCACATTGGATTCGTCCCATGCCGGAATGAATACGGCCAGCCTGCCGGGCCGGTCGGCGGGCGGCAGGGTCGCGCCGGTCATGCGCTCATGCCGAGTGTAGATGAAGAGCCGCCGCCAGCCTGTGCGGGCGAAGAAAAGCATGTCCATCAGGAAGTCGTCGAGACCGCCCAGCAACAGGCCCGCGAGCGCGAACAGCATGATTTCATGTTCGACCGCGGCAAATATACCGAGGAGAGCGGTTCCCCAATCCAAAACCATGCTCCCCACGAGACCGATCCCGCTCGCGCCGTCCCCCTGAAAGCGCTTCGAATCATGCATTCCGATCGGTGATAAGGGGCGCCCTGCGCGGGGGCCAGCGATTTTCATCCATAACGGATGTAACAACATCCGGAATGAATGTTTATCGCCCGATCATCCCTCGCACGTCTGATCCCGGGCTCTACCGTTCGCTCTTTCGCAGCTGCGGGGGAGGGGATATGGGGGAATATCCCTCGGCGTTCCGCCGCTTCATTTATCAAAGGCGCTTTCATCATGTCCGTGCTGTACCGCAGGCTATCGGCGTCGGCGGCCTTTCTGGCGAGCGAGGCGGCAGGCGGTCTGCTGCTGATCGCCGCCGCCGCGATCGCGCTGGTGATGGCCAATGGCGGAAGCGAGAGCGCGCATCTCTATCATCGCCTGCTTGAAGCGGAGACAGGTTGGCTGCATCTTCCCCGAGTGGAGAAGGCCACGGTCCATTTCTGGATCAATGACGGGTTGATGGCGCTGTTTTTCCTGCTGGTCGGGCTGGAGATCAAGCGGGAATTCATCAGCGGGCGCTTGTCCGACTGGAAGGGGCGGGCCTTGCCGGTGATCGCCGC
>CAYLKZ010000120.1:0-7584 GCA_964384275.1 uncultured Sphingobium sp.
GCGCCCAGCTGATCGGCGATGGTCCCGCGCCGGGCGAGCGCGTCGGCGACTTCGCGGAAGGCTGTCTGCACGCTCTTCTCATATTGGGCGAGCATCGCATCGCGGGTAGCCTTCGCATAGCGCAGATTGCCCGCATTGCGGCCCGCGTCGAAGATCGGCAGGCTGGCGGACGGCGCGACCGACCAGTTTTCGCTGCCATTGGCGAACAGGTTGGAGAGGCCGAGGCTCATCGTCCCCAGCGCCGCCGTCAGCGAGAGGGTGGGGAAAAACGCCGCGCGCGCCGCGCCGATATTCGCATTGGCGGCGATCAGCTGATGCTCCGCGGCGGCGATGTCGGGCCGCTTCAGCAATATTTCGGACGGCAGTTCGGCGGGTAACTGCCCGATGGTGATGCCGCCATCGGGGAGGCGATCGGGCAGCAGCGAATTGTCCACCACCGTCCCGGCGAGCAGAGTGATCGCATTGCGATCCTGCGCGATCTGCGTCGTCAGCCGGGCGATATCGGCCCGCGCCTGATCGTGGCTTGTGCTCGCCTGCCGCACCTCCAGTTCCGATGCCACGCCGGATTTGAAGCGCGCTTGGGTGAGGTCCAGCGTCTGGCGGAAGGCGGCCTCGGTTTTCCGGGCGAGGGTGAGCTGCTCCTGATCGGCGGCGAGCGTCGCCCATGCGGTCGCGATCTCGGCGATCAGCATGACCTGCGCCGCATTGCGATTTTCCTGCGCCGCGAAAAATTGCTCCTGCGCCGCCTCGGTGAGATTGCGCACGCGGCCGAACAGATCGATTTCCCAGGCCGATATGCCGACCGAGGCGCTGTAGATGTCCATCCGCCCGCCGCCCGCCGTGGTTCCGCCGCCCGCCGCCGCGAAAGGCGACTTCTGATAGGTCGCACCGCCGCTTGCCGAAAGGGAAGGGAGGATATCGGCGCGTTGCACCCGATATTGGGCGCGGGCCTGCTCGACATTGGCGAGCGACAGGCGCAGGTCTCGATTATTATCGAGTGCGAGGCGGATGACGCCCCGCAGCCGGTCGTCCGTGAAGAAGTCGCTCCACGCGGTATCGGCGAGCGCTGCCGCTGCAGGATCGGCATCGCCGCCTGTATAAGCATCCCCCTTCGGCGTGGCGGCGGGGACGGGCAGGGCGGGACGCTCATAGTGCGGGGCCATCGAGCATCCGGCCAGCGCCAGCGAGAGCACACCCGAAGTCCATCTGCAGGAAAGGATCATGGTTCAGGCCTCCTGCGGGGTCTGGGTGTCGGGCAGGCGGGGCTGGTCCTGCCGGAACAGCTGCTTCACCACGAGGAAGAACAAGGGCACGAAGAAGATCGCCAGCACCGTGGCGGAGAACATGCCGCCGACCACCGCCCAGCCGATGGCATTCTGGCCGCCTGCGCCAGCGCCGCCCGAAAGAGCGAGCGGCAGCACGCCGAAGATGAAGGCGAAGGATGTCATCAGGATCGGCCGCAGCCGCAGCTTGGCGGCTTCGAGCGCCGCTTGCGCCGCGTCCATCCCCCCGCGCATCTTCTCCTCGGCGAATTCGACGATCAGGATCGCGTTCTTCGCTGACACGCCGATCGTCGTGATAAGGCCGACTTGCAGATAGATGTCGTTGTTGAGGCCCGCCAGCGTCGCTGCCGCCACCGCGCCGATGACGCCCAGCGGGACGACCAGCATGACCGAAATCGGCACCGACCAGCTTTCGTAGAGCGCGGCAAGGCACAGGAAGACGATCAACATCGACAGCGCATAGAGAGTCGCGGCCTGATTGCCCGCGGCCTGTTCCTCATAGGAAATGCCGGTCCATTCATAGCTGATGCCCGGCGGCAGCTTCTTCACATAGTCTTCCATGAGGCTCATAGCCTCGCCGGTGCTATGGCCGGGGGCGGGCGCGCCCATCAACTGCACCGAGGATACGCCGTTATAGCGTTCCAGCTTGGCCGGGCCGAAGGTCCATTCGGTCGAGGCGAAGGAGGAGAGCGGCGCCATCGTGCCGCCTGTCCCGCGCACATAGAGCTGGCCCAGCGAATCCGGCGAGGTACGGAACGGAGCGTCGGCCTGCATATAGACCTTCTTCACGCGTCCGCGATCGATGAAGTCGTTGACATAGGCTCCGCCGAAAGCGGTGCTGAGCGTCGAATTGACGTCCGCCTGCGCGATGCCGAAGGCGCCAGCCGCCGCCTGATCGATATTGAGCTTGAGCTGCGGCGTATCCTCCAGCCCATTAGGGCGGACCTGCGCGAGCCGACTGTCCTGCGCGGCCATGCCCAGCAGCTGGTTGCGCGCCTCCAGCAGCTTTTCATGGCCGAGCCCGGCCTCGTCCTTCAACTGGAAATCGAAGCCGGTGGCATTGCCCAGTTCCGCCACTGGCGGGGGCGCAAAGACGATCGCCATGCCGGAGGGCAGCCTCGATAGCGCGATATTGGCGCGCATCGCGATGGCGGCCGCGCTGTTTTCCTTGCCGGAGCGGTCCGCCCATGGCTTCAGGCGGATGAAGGCGATGCCGACATTCTGGCTCTGGCCGATGAAGCCGAACCCGCCGACGGCGAAGATGGAGGCGACATTGTCCTTTTCCTGCGTCAGATAATGGTTGCGCACGGCATCCATGGTCCGCTGGGTATCTTCTATCGTGGTTCCCGCCGGCATGGAAATCTGCGTGAACAGCATGCCCTGATCCTCGTCTGGCAGAAAGCCGCCGGGCAGGCGAAGGAAGAGAAACGCCATGCCGCCGATGATCAACGCATAGACCAGCAGCGAACGCTTCCAGCTCCGCTCGATCCGCCGCAGGCTGCGGTCATAGCGAAGGAGGTTGCGGTCGAAGCTGCGGTTGAACCAGCCGAAGAAGCCGAAGAAGTCGCGCTGATGCCCCTCGTCTTCGCGCCGGGGCGGCAGGATGGTGGCGCATAGCGCGGGGGTCAGGATAAGGGCGACGAGCACCGACAGCACCATCGAGGAGACGATGGTGATCGAGAACTGGCGGAAGATCACGCCTGTCGATCCGCCAAAAAAGGCCATGGGCAGGAACACGGCGGAAAGCACGAGGCCGATGCCGATCAGCGCGCCGCTGATCTCGTCCATCGATTTCCTTGCCGCTTCCCTGGGGCTGAGGCCTTCGGTCTGGATCAGGCGCTCGACATTCTCAACCACGACGATGGCATCGTCGACGAGAAGGCCGATGGCCAGCACCATGCCGAACAGCGTCAGCGTGTTGATGGTGAAGCCAGCCGCATGGAGGATCGCCAGCGATCCCAGCAGCACGACCGGCACCGCGATCGTGGGGATGAGCGTCGCGCGCCAGTTTTGCAGAAAGACGAACATCACGACGAAGACGAGGATGATCGCTTCGAACAGGGTGTGGATGACCTGCTCCACCGACAATTCGATGAAGGTGGAATTGTCGAGCGGAAAATCGATCTTGATGTCGGCGGGAAAGTCCGTGGATAGCTCCGTCATCTTTGCCTTGATCGCCGCGACGGTATCGAGCGCGTTGGCGCCAGGCGCCAGCCTGATCGCAAGACCGGCGGCCTCCTTGCCGTTGAAGCGCGCCATGAAGCCATAGCTTTCCGAGCCGATCTCGACCCGCGCCACGTCGGCAAGGCGGACGGTGGAGCCGTCGCTGTTGGACCGGATGAGGATGTCGCGGAACTGCTCTGGCGTCTGGAGGCGCGACTGGGCGGTGACGATGGCGTTCAGCGCCTGTCCCTTCACGCTTGGCGTGCTGCCGACTTGCCCTGCCGAAACCTGAGCGTTCTGGGCTTCGATTGCGGACTGCACATCGCCTACGGTGACGCCGAGGCTCGCCATGGAATAGGGGTTGAGCCAGATGCGCATCGCATATTGCGCGCCAAGAAGCTCGCTGTCGCCCACGCCGGTGATGCGGCTGATCGGGTCCTGAACCCGGGAGGCGATGAAATCTCCGAGGTCGCCCTGATCATGCTCCCCATTTTCGGAATAGAGCGCGATCACCATCAACAGGGAAGCCGCCGATTTGGCGACCCGCAGGCCCGCTTTCTGGACCTCCTGCGGTAGCAGCGGCGTGGCCTGGGTCAGCTTGTTCTGCACCTGCACCTGCGCGATGTCCGGGTCTGTTCCCTGCTCGAAGGTGAGGGTGACGCTCAGATTGCCGGAGGAATCGCTGCTGGAGGAGAAATAGCGGAGATTGTCGATCCCCTTCATCTGCTGCTCGATGATCTGCGTGGTCGTGTTTTCGAGCGTTTTGGCGTCCGCGCCGGTATAATGGGTGCTGATCGTGACCGACGGTGGCGCGATCTCCGGAAATTGGGCGACCGGCAGGGAGCGGATGGCCAGCAATCCGCCCATCATGATCAGGATGGCGATGACCCATGCGAAGATGGGGCGGTCGATGAAATAGCGGGACATGGGGACTCAGTTCCCCTTTTGCGCGGCGGCGGAAGGGGCAGCGGCCGGGGCGGCCGTCATCTGGCGCGGCGCGCCGGGCTTCACCGCCATGCCGGGCTGCACGCTGACAGGCGCCTCGACAATGAGGCGGTCGCCGGCCCTGAGCCCGGCGGAAATCACCCATTTGTCGCCGATGATGCGATCGGCCGTGACTTGCCGCTGTTCGACCTTGTTCTGCGCATTGACGATCCTGACGGTCGCCCGTCCCCGAGGATCGCGGGCGACGCCCTGCTGCGGCACGAGCAGCGCCTGCTGCTTCACCCCTTCGACAAGGCGCGCGCGCACATACATGCCGGGCAGCAGCATGCCGTCCGGATTGGGAAAGATGGCGCGCAGCGTCACGCCGCCCGATTGCGGATCGACCGTGACTTCCGAAAAGGCGAGCCTGCCGGGGATGGGATAGACAGTGTTGTTGGGCAGGATAAGCTCGACATTGGCGCTTTCGGTGCTTTCGCGGCTGAGCCCGCCGTTACGCAGCGCTGCCTTGAGGTCGAGAATCTGCGCGGCGGACTGGGTGACGTCGACATAGACCCGGTCGGTGCGCTGGATGGTCGCGAGCGCATCGTTCTGCCCGGTCTGCACCAGTGCGCCCGCCGTGTAGAGGGAGCGGCCGATGCGGCCCGAAATAGGCGCGCGGATGCGCGTGAAGTCGAGGTTCACCTGCGCTGTCCGCACCGATGCCTTTTGCGTTGCAACAGAGGCGGCGGCCTGCCGGGCGGCGGCTTCGGCATTGTCCAGTTCCTGGCGGCTGACGGCGTTGATGCCGATCAGGCTGCGATATCGATCCGCCTGCGCCCGGGTGGATGCGATCATCGCCTGCGCCTGCGCCAGATTGCCCTGCGCGGTGCCGAGCGCGGCGCGATAGGGCGCGTCCTCAATCTCGTAGAGGATCTGTCCGGCCTTCACCATGCTGCCTTCGGTGAACAGGCGGCGGCGGATGATCCCGCTGGTTTGCGGGCGGACTTCCGAGGTTTCGACCGCCACGATCCGCCCGGGCAGTTCTGTCGTCAGCGTAGCCGATTCGGTTTTCAACGTGATGACGCCCACTTCCGGCGGCGGCATCGGGGGTGCTTCCACATCACCACAGCCTGCCAGAAAAACAAGGATTCCCAGCGTCAAATAGCGGGCGTGAGCGGTCATCGTGGAGCACCTGTCTTGTGAAGGCTATATCGGAATGAACGTTCATTCCGCTTGCGCCCTCCTACGGGATATGGCATGGTCCGGTCAAGGGGATAAGGAGAGGATGTGGTTGAAGATATTGCAGTGCAGCGAGAAACCGGGGCGCGGGAGCGCATAGTCGCTGCCGCTCGCCATCTGTTCGCCGCGCGCGGGTTCCATCAAACCGCGATGGCCGATCTCGCCAAGGAAGCGAAGGTGAGCGTGGGGGCGCTTTACCGGTCCTTCGACAACAAGGCCGACATCATTCGCGCGATCATCCGCGACGACCGGGAGCGGGCGCTGAACGATCTTACCCTGTTGTCCGAGGGGCTTTCCGAGGGGAAGCTGACGGTGGAGCAGGCGCTGGAGCAACTGGTCCTCGCCCAGTTTTCCCACAAGGAAGATGCCCTGGCGCATGAAATTATGGCTGAAGCTCATCGGAATGACGACGTAGCCGACGGGATCGGCGATTTTTGCGGTCATTTCCGGGGGATGCTCGGCCGGATCATCCATTTCGCCAATCCCGCGCTGGCGGATGAGGAACTGACGGGGGTCGAGGAACTGCTGCTTGCCTCCATGTTCGGTTTTGCGCATCGCAAGCTGTCCCGGCCGGAACTGGATGAGGAAACCACCGCACGCATCGCGACAAAGCTGATCCTCAAGGCGCTGCGGGTCTAGCTACCCAAGGTTTCCGCTATTTCCAGAAACTGGCGCAGCGTCGGGCTTTCATCGTCGTGACGCCAGACGAGGCCGGTTTCGAGGACCGGCGCTTCCCCCTCCAGCTCGACATAGCGCACGCCGCTGCGCGCCATATGGCGCAGCGAGGCGGGGACGAGCGCCAGCCCCATTCCCGCCGAGACGAGGCTGATGATCGTCTGCATCTGGATCGCCTCCTGCGCGATGCGGGCGGTCCCGCCATGGGCGGCGTGATAACCGGTGACGAGATCGTGGAAAGCAGGCGCGGCCTGTCGCGGAAAGAGAAGCAGCGGCGCGTCGATGATCGCGCCGGGGGCAAGGCGTCCCCCGCCAATGGTGAGGCGGCCTTCGCCGATCCAGCTTTCCGGAACGGCGGCGATCAGCGGCTCGAACACCAGCGGGCGATAGCGCAGCGGGGCGGGGAGGGCCGCGCCCGGCGGCGGGATGATGAGGCCCGCCTGTCCATCGCCGTTCATCAGCCGGGCGATCTGCACATCGCTGGTCGCCTCGGTCAGCAGGATGCGGACGGCGGGAAATTGCGCGGCATAAATCTGCACCAGCCGGGGCAGGATGCTGTAGTCGGCTGTGCTGACGAAGCTCAGATCGAGGCGGCCCGTTTCACCGTCGCGCAGCCGCCGCGCGCTGTCGGACAGCGCATCCACCGCATCGAGCGCGGCATGGACCTGCGGCAGCCATTGCTCGCCCAGCGGGGTGAGCGCGACGCTCCGCTTGGTGCGGGTGAAGAGCGGCGCGCCGATCTCCCGCTCCAGCGCGAGGATCGACTGGCTTAGCGGCGGTTGCGTCATGCCGAGCTGCGCGGCGGCCTTTCCGAAGTGCAAGGTTCCGGCGACCATGGCGAACTGGCGGAGCTGGCGAATGTCCATAAATATATCCTGCGACCTAATGGGCGTTTAATAATATATTTTACATCGCATCAACAGCCCCTTATCGGCAAAGGATCAAGGCAAGCCGCAGATGCTGCCGGATAGAAACAGTGAGAACGGAGACCATCCATGCCCGCCTATCGTTCAAGGACATCGACCCACGGCCGCAACATGGCCGGCGCGCGCGGCCTGTGGCGCGCCACGGGCATGAAGGATGAGGATTTCGGCAAGCCGATCATCGCCATCGCCAACAGCTTCACCCAGTTCGTGCCGGGCCATGTCCATCTGAAGGATCTGGGTCAGCTGGTCGCGCGCGAGGTTGAGGCCGCAGGCGGCGTCGCCAAGGAATTCAACACCATCGCGGTCGATGACGGCATCGCCATGGGGCATAGCGGCATGCTCTATTCGCTGCCCAGCCGCGAGTTGATCGCCGA
>CAYLKZ010000121.1:0-7576 GCA_964384275.1 uncultured Sphingobium sp.
CCGGCTCGGCAGCCCAACCGGGATAGGCGAGCTTGGTCGCGAACAGGCGCAACTGGTCCTTATAATCGGCGGGCCGGGTCAGCGCGGCCAGCTCGAATGCATTGTCATCGATGCCGAAATCGAAGCCGAGGCGGCGGCCATTGGTGAGGTCGTCCATCTCCCGCTGGCCGAGCTTGCCGATGCCGTTAGCGGCCAGCACATAGCTCGCCGCCCAGGTGGGCTGCGCCTTCGTCGGCGACAGATCGAGCATGCCATGACCGAAGCGGATATTGACGCGCACCTTGCCCGTCTCGGCATTGTTGGCGAACATCATCATCCTGACGCCATTGGCGAAAGCGACCTGCCTTATGCCCGAGGTGCCGAGCGTCTCGTCGGACACAAGCTTGCCCGCGGGCGGCAGCTTGGGCAGATCGTCCATCGTCACCGTGCTGGCGGCAAGGCGCACATTGCTTGCCGCTTCCACCGGCGCCGCGAGCGCGGCGGCGAGGCGCGCCTCGGCATTGGGCTGCGCCTGCGGCATCACCAGCATCGCGCGCGTCACCTCGCCGGTGAAGGTGCGGCGCGTCGCCTCCAGCATATAATCCGGCGTCATCATCGGGCGGGCGCTGCGATAAATGTCGAGAGCGGCCTGCGGCGATACCGTCGTCTCGCGAATATCGACCGCCGCGACGAGATCGTCGGCCTGCCGCGAGCTGGGCTCGGTGTCTTTATTCTCCACCCCGATGGCGAGCGCGGTTTCCATCTCCGCATATTCGCGGTCGATCTCTTCCCTTGTCACTGGCTCGCGCTTCGCATCCTCGATGATCGCGCGGGCGTCGTGCAGCGCCTTTTCCCAATCCTCACCCAGCGCCATGATCGAGAGGAACGTGCCATCGACAGAGCGGCTGACGTCCTGCACTTCGACGCTGGCTTGCAGGAAGCTGGCGGCGCCGCGACGGGCAGTCTCCTCCAGACGGCGGTTGATCATCTGGAGCGCCACCATGTCGGCGAGCTTGCGCTGGTTATAGACGATGGTGTCTGCCTTGGGATGCCACGGCCGCAGCCAGGCGGCGGTGATCGTCGTCGGCAGGCCCGGCTGGACGACGACCGCGCTGGTCGGCGCCTTGGGATCGGGCTTGCCGAAATCGGCGAGCGGAGCCGCGCCCTTCATGCCCTTCCAGCCGGAGAAATATTTGACGATCAGCGCTTCCATCGCCTTGGGATCGATATCGCCGGAAACGGAGATCACCGCATTGGCGGGCCGATACCAGCGATCGTGAAAGGCCTTCAGCGTCTTTGCCGTCGCGGCGTTCAGCGTCTCGGTCGTGCCGATGGGGGCGTGGCTGCCCAGCGGCTGCCCGGCGAAGAGCAGAGAGCGCGTCGCGTCGCCCACGCGGGTGCCGACATTGGTGCCCTCGCGCATTTCGGCGAGCACGACCGCCCGCTCCGCATCCACCGCGACGGGAATGATGTTGGGGTCGGTCATCATGCCCGCGAGGATCTTGACGCTCTCATCCAGGCCCTGCGGAGACGCATCGGGAAGGTCGAGCGCATAGGTCGTGCCGGTCGGCGTCGTCTGGGCGTTGCTGTCGCTGCCGAAGGTCACGCCCAGCCGCTGCCACAGCCGCTTGGATTCGCCATCGGGCACATATTTGGAGCCGCGAAAGGTCAGATGCTCCATGAAATGGGCATAGCCCTTCTCATCCTGCCCCTCCATCAGCGAGCCGGCATCTACCCGCAGGCGAATCGAAACCTGCCCCGGCGGCACCTGATTATGGCGGATGGCGTAGCGCAGGCCGTTGGGCAGTTCGCCGAACAGCCATGCGGCGTCGATGGGCACATCGCTATTCTGGTAGAGCCATGGCCGGGGCGCTTCCTGTTGCGCGGCGGCGGCAGGGCGATCCTTGAGAGCATCGCGGGCCTGAAGCGGGACGGACCAGCCCCCCGCCAGAACAAGGACGAGGGCGAGCGAATGCGTCAGGCGCGAGCGGGCGATTTTGATCATCGCCCGGTCATAGCCGCGATTTTCTGAACCGGCACTTACAAACTGTGCCTGGCAAACTGTGCCTGGCAAACTGCGGACGGCGAACCGTGGCGGGCACGAGGCGTCCGGACGTGAAAGGCGCACCCTTGCCGGATGCGCCCCGCACGGGATCAGCCCTTGAACTTGCGCACGGCGTCCTTGTGCGTGCCGACGCTCTTGTTGCGGCGACGAGGACCGCCGGAGGGACGCTCGCCCGCCCCGCCCTCGGCGCGCTGGCGGCCGCCGTCATGACGCTGGCCCGCGCCCTCCTGCCCGGAGAACTGGCCGCGCCCGTTCTCGCCGCGATGCGCCCGGTCGGGAGCGCCCCGGCCCTGACGCCCGCCGCCGCCATTGCCGCCGTTCCGATTGGGACGCGGACCGCGCTGCACCGCCGCGGGCTTGGGCAGGTTGCGCACCAGCTCGTCGAAATCCTCCGGCAACGGCACGACCTCGCACTTCATGCGGGTCAGCTTCTCGATCGAACGCAGATAGGGCCGCTCATCGGGCGCCACGAGGCTGATCGCGATGCCGTCCGCCCCGGCGCGCGCGGTGCGGCCGATGCGGTGGACATATTGCTCGGCCACATTGGGCAGCTCGAAATTGAACACATGGCTGACCCCCGACACGTCGATGCCGCGCGCGGCGATATCGGTCGCGACGAGGAACTTCACATGACCATGGCGGAAGGCCTGAAGCGCGGTGGTGCGCTGGGCCTGGCTCTTGTTGCCGTGGATGGCGACCGCCTCCACGCCCGCGCCGACGAGGAAGCGCACCACCTTGTCCGCGCCATGCTTGGTGCGGGTGAAGATGAGCGCGCGGTCGATCGCGGGGTCGCGCACCAGCTTGTTGAGCAGCGCCTGCTTCTGCCCCTGATCGGCAAAGCTCACATATTGGCGCACGCGCTCTGCCGTCGTCGATTGCGGGGCGACCGACACCTGCACCGGATCGTGCAGGAACTGGCTGCCCAGATCCGCGATTTCCCTCGGCATGGTGGCGGAGAAGAAGAGGTTCTGACGCTGTTTCGGCAGCATCTTCACGATGCGCTTCAGCGGCGCGATGAAGCCCATGTCCATCATCTGGTCGGCCTCGTCGAGCACGAAGATCTCGACACCCGACAGGGTGAAGGCGCGCTGGTCGATAAGGTCGAGCAGACGGCCCGGCGTCGCCACCAGCACGTCCACGCCTTCCTGAAGCTGGCGGATCTGACGGTTGATCGGCACGCCGCCGAAAATGGTCGCGACCGACAGCTTCAGGAAGCGGCCATAGGTGCGGAAGCTGTCGGCGATCTGCGCCGCCAGCTCTCGCGTGGGCGAGAGCACCAGCATGCGGCAGCTGTGGCGGGGCACCGCCTTGGGGTTGCGGTGGAAATGGTCAAGCGAGGGCAGCGCGAACGCCGCCGTCTTGCCCGTGCCGGTCTGCGCGATGCCGCACAGGTCGCGCCCTTCCAGTAGCGGCGGGATCGCCTGCGTCTGGATCGGCGTCGGGGTTTCATAATTTTTGGCGGCCAGTGCCTTCAGGATCGGTTCGGCAAGGCCAAGTTCGGTAAAAGTCATCTTGCATTCCATATTCAAAGCGCCGCCGCCCGCCTCTCCCAAAGGAAAGCCAGACAACGGGGCGGGTCCCAGAAACGACCCGCGTGAACAGGGAAGCCTCAAGCAAAAGCGCGATCCTTGGCCGATCCGCGGCATGGCCGCCGGATATTCACGCCACCAATTTTATCGAGGGCCATAGCCGGCCCCCCTTTCGCGCTCAGCGCCATGTAGGGCAGGATGCGGCGAATTACAAGAAACTTGCTCCGCTTATCGCTTGATTCCCGCCGCCCCAATCGCCACATGGGCGGCATGTTGATCGAAACCGAAAGAACGCCCAACCCCGCGACCCTCAAATTCCTGCCCGGCCGACAGGTCATGGCATCGGGCACACGGGATTTCGCCAGCCCTGAGGAAGCGGAGGCTTCCCCGCTTGCCGAGGCGCTGTTTACGCTGGGCGATGTGACCGGCGTGTTCTTCGGCAGCAGCTTCATTTCGGTGACGATCGCGCCGGGCTCCGAATGGTCGGACGTGAAGCCCGATGTGCTCGCCATCCTGCTCGATCATTTCACGGCTGAAATTCCGCTGTTCAAGTCTGGCACGGCGTCCGGCATCCATGTTCCTTCCGGGGATGAACAGGACGCGCCGCCCGCAGACAACCCCGAGGATGCGGAGATTGTCGCCCAGATCCGCGACCTTATCGACACCCGCGTGCGTCCGGCCGTCGCCAATGACGGCGGCGACATCATCTATCGCGGCTTCGACAAGGGGAAGGTCTATCTGCGCATGCAGGGCGCCTGTTCCGGTTGCCCCTCCTCCACGGCGACCTTGAAAAACGGCATCGAATCTCTGCTCAAACATTATGTGCCGGAAGTGACCGAAGTATTAGCGGTCTGACCCCGTTTGCGCCGCCTCCATCACTGACAGTTGCAAAAAGCCGCAAACCGTCTAATCGCCGGACCAAACAAAGGGTTCGCGAAAGGACAAGGTGCGTCAGCTCGTCATTGATACTGCTACGGAAGCCTTGTCCGTCGCCCTCTTCGACGGCGGCGCGCTCGTCGCTTCCCACCATGAGATCGCCGGACGCGGCCATGCGGAAAAGCTGATCCCGATCATCGCCGCGATGGACGGCGGCGGACGGGCGGATGAAATCATCGTCGATAGTGGCCCCGGCAGCTTCACCGGCGTGCGTGTCGGCCTGGCGGCGGCGCGAGCGCTCGCCTATGGCTGGGGCGTCCGCCTGCGCGCCTATGCCAGCCTGTCGCTGGTCGCCGCGATGGCGCGCAACCTTTCCGGGGAAGAGGATGAAAGCGCATCTCCCTCCCCTTTTCTCACCATCGTCATGAACGGCGGCCATGGCGAATGTTTCTGGCAAATATTCGACCGGGCCACGCTGGCGCCCCACGCGCCGGTCGCCTCAACCCCGATCACGCAACTGGCGGAACGACTGGACGGCCCGCTGCTCTACGGCACCGGCGCGCCTTCCATCATTGAGGCGCGGGGCCATGGGCGGGCAATCCCGCTGCACCCTGACGCCCGCCACCTGCCCCGCCTGCCCGCGCCTTTGCTGGGCGATGACAGCACCCCCCTTTACGGAAGAGGCGCCGACGCGGTGCCGCTGGCTATGCGAAAGAAATAAGATGATCGGCGATATCAGTCAGGCCCTGCGTATAATTTCATACACTTATCCCGACCATCGAGCCGAAGCCGCCGCCAGCGACATCATGCAGTCCGCCTTCAGCCCCGCTTATGGCGAGGCATGGACCCCGGCCCAGCTTGCCAGTTTCATGACGCTGCCGGGCGTGCGATTATCCTTTGCCTGCCTCGAAAACGCGCATCTCGGCTTTGCCCTGACCCGTCAGGTGCTGGACGAGGCAGAACTGATGCTGATCGCCACCGATCCCCGATGGCAAAACCGGGGAGTTGGCCAATGCTTGCTACAGGATTGCGTCAACTATGCCCGAAAATCGCGGATTAGCGCGATTCATCTTGAGGTACGATGCAATAATCAGGCGATCGAATTCTATCTTCGCAATGGTTTCGAACAAGTCCATCGCCGACCCGCCTATTACAAAGGGGACGATGGAACTTATTATGATGCGCTCAGTTTCAGATTGACACTTGATTAAGAAGCAGAATTCGATTGATTCAGAATCCGAAAAAAATATAATGCCGCCGTCAAGTCCTAACTCATAAGGTCGCCCCAAGTTAGTGGAGAATTTTCATGGATGACACCAACGCCAAGAACGAGATGCTGATCACGTTGACATCCGACATCGTGGCCGCTCATGTCTCGAACAACAGTGTCGCCGTTTCTGACCTGCCTTTGCTGATTCAGAATGTTCACGCCGCGCTCGCCAGCCTCGATTCGCCCGCTCCTGCTCCGGAAGTCCGTCAGGAACCTGCCGTTTCCATCCGCGCTTCGGTAAAGCCGGAATATATCGTCTGTCTGGAAGACGGAAAAAAGCTGAAGATGCTGAAGCGTCACCTGATGACCCATTATCAGATGACGCCGGACGATTACCGCGCGAAATGGAACCTGCCGGCCGACTATCCGATGGTTGCCCCCAACTATGCCGAGCAGCGCCGTTCGCTCGCCAAGAAAATCGGCCTCGGCACCTCGCGGAGCCGCGCCCGCAAGAAATAATCCCTTCCATCGGCGATCACAAGCCGATGGGAAGCCCGCGATATCGCGGATATAAGCGCAGAGGCCGACAAAACGTCGCCTCTGCCTTTCCATTTCGCGCAAATGGGCTAAAGTGCGCCAATCTTTATAAAATCGAGCAGGTTGAATGCCCCGTAAAATCGACATTGAGGCCCTTTGCGCCGAAAAAGGCCTTCGCATCACCGAGCAGCGCCGCGTGATCGCCAGGGTTCTCTCCGAAGCCGACGACCATCCGGACGTCGAGAAACTTCATGAGCGGTCTTCCGCTATCGATCCGGGCATTTCCATCGCCACCGTCTATCGCACCGTTCGCCTGTTCGAAGAAGCGGGCATATTGGAACGTCATGATTTCGGCGATGGCCGCGCCCGCTACGAAGCCGCGCCTGAATCGCATCATGACCATCTGATCGATGTGGAAACCGGCAATGTGATCGAATTCGTCGATCCGGAACTGGAACTGCTGCAACGGCAGATCGCCGAAAAGCTCGGCTTCCGTCTGGTCGATCACCGGATGGAACTGTACGGCGTCGCGCTCGACCGCAAGAACTGACGCGCGATTGGCCGGACAGGATTTGAGGACAAGGCTGCGGCGAACCCGGCGCCTGCTGGCACTGACCGCAGTCCTTGTCCTGTGCCTCATTCCCCATCTGGTCTGCAAGGCGGCGCGCCTGCCTTCCCGCTGGCCGCGCCGCTTTCTGGCGCTGGCCGCCCGCTCCATCGGCGCGCGGGTGACGGTGGAGGGCGCCCCCCGCAACCGCGACATATTCTTCATCGCCAATCATGTGAGCTGGCTCGACATATTGGTGCTGGGCGGCGCGAGCGGCGCGGCCTTCATTTCCCATGACGGCGTCGCGGGCTGGCCCCTCGTCGGCTGGCTCGCCCGGCAGAACAACACCATCTTCGTCGCCCGCGCGGACAGACACGCGGTGCGCGACCAGATCACCGCCCTGCGCGACGCGCTGGAGCGGCATCAGCCGGTGGCGCTCTTCCCCGAAGGCACGACCGGCGACGGCACCGCGCTGTTGCCGTTCAAGCCCGCCTTGCTCGCCGGGCTGATGCCGCCCCCGCGCGATCTCGATATTCAGCCGGTGTGGATCGATTATGGCGCGGCTGCGGCCGACATCGCCTGGCACGGCAGCGAACCAGCAGGCGCCAATGCGAAGCGCCTGTTTGGCCGCAAGGGCACGCTGCCGGTGACGCTGCACTTTCTCGATCCGTTCGACCCGGAGGACTATCCCGATCGCAAGGCGGTCGCGGACGAAGCACGAAATCGCATGTTGGCGCGGCAATCGGCTTTCGCCCGGGCATCCGGCCCTGTATAGCTGAACCGATGAATCGCAAGAAAAACACCGACACGCCCAAGACCTTCCACGTCAAATC
>CAYLKZ010000122.1:0-7502 GCA_964384275.1 uncultured Sphingobium sp.
TTCGACGCGCGGGCGAAGGTCGTGGAGGCGTTGCGCGCGCTCGACCTGCTCGACCATGCGATGGTTGAGGTGGAAGGCGAGGACGGCGCCAGGGAGACGCGCAAGGTCGAGAAGATCGAGGATCGCGTGATCCAGACGCCTTATGGCGACCGCTCCGGCGTGGTGATCGAGCCGTGGCTGACCGACCAATGGTATGTGGACGCCGCGACGCTGGCGAAACCGGCGATCGATGCGGTGCGGACCGGCGCTGTCGAGATCGTGCCGAAGAGCTGGGAAAAGACCTATTTCAACTGGATGGACAATATCCAGCCCTGGTGCGTCTCGCGCCAGCTTTGGTGGGGGCATCGCATCCCGGCCTGGTATGCCGAGGACGGTACCGTCTATGTCGCCGAGGATGAGGACGCCGCCCGGGCGCTCTCCGGCGACAAGGTGCTGACGCGCGACAATGACGTGCTCGACACATGGTTCTCCTCGGCGCTCTGGCCGTTCGCCACGCTGGGCTGGCCGGAGGATGATGCGCTGGTGCGGCGTCATTATCCCAACGATCTGTTGATTTCGGGCTTCGATATCCTGTTCTTCTGGGATGCGAGGATGCTGATGCAGGGCATTGAATTCATGCAGGAAGCGCCGTGGAAGCGGCTCTATCTCCATGGCCTTGTCCGCGCCGCCGATGGGCAGAAAATGTCCAAGTCCAAGGGCAATGTGGTCGATCCGCTCGGCCTCATCGACAGCTATGGCGCGGATGCGCTGCGCTTTTTCATGGCGGCGATGGAAAGCCAGGGCCGCGACGTGAAGATGGATGAGAAGCGTGTCGAGGGCTATCGCAACTTCGCGACCAAGCTGTGGAACGCGACGCGCTTCGCGATGGCGAACGGCATCGGCGCGTCCGATTCCGTGACAGCGCCCCCCGCGACCCACGCCGTCAACAAGTGGATCATCGGCGAGGTGGTCGAAACCGTCGCCGCGCTCGACAAGGCGCTGGCGGAGCTGCGCTTCGATGCGGCAGCCAATGTGATCTATCATTTCGTCTGGGATCAGTTCTGCGACTGGTATCTCGAACTCATCAAGGGTCAGATCGATGACGAGACGAAGGCGGTCGCGGGGTGGGTGCTCGACCAGATATTGGTGATGCTGCATCCGTTCATGCCCTTCATCACCGAAGAGCTGTGGCATGCGCTTGGCAAGCGGGAGCATGACCTGATCGTGGCGCAATGGCCCGCGTCCGCCGCCGCCATCGACGCCGAAGCGAAGGCCGAGGTCGAATGGCTGATCCGGCTGGTGAGCGGCGTGCGCGCCGCTCGGGCGGAACTCAATATCGCGCCCGGCGCCCGGCTGGAGATGTTCGTGCGCGAGGCTGGGCCTGTCACCAGCGAGCGCGTGCAGACGCAGTTCGCGGCGATTTCCCGCCTCGCCCGCGTCAACAGTTGCTCGCCCGATGCGCCGCCGGCGGGCGGATCGGCGCAGTTGGTGGTGGATGAGGCGACCTTCATCCTGCCGCTCGAAGGCGTGATCGATATCGCGGCGGAAAAGGCGCGTCTTACCAAGACATTGGAGGCGGTTTCCAAGGAAGCGAAGTCGCTCGAAGGGCGTCTCGGCAATCCTGCCTTCGTCGAAAAGGCGAAGCCCGAGGCGGTCGAGAAGGCGCGCGCCGACCATGCCGAGAAATCGGCGGAAGCGGAGCGGATTCAGGCGGCCCTGTCACGGCTTGCCTGACAAAAGGGGCAGGGCCTGACAGCAGCTTTTGGGGAGCATGATCGCGCGATCATGCTTTCCTGCTCGGCGCTCGTTTTCCGATAGGAACCCTGATTGGCTACTCTTTGCGCTGCCGTCAGTGCGATGAATGGGTGGCCGGTTCCGGCCCATAGGCGCGCAGGAAGATGGGCAGCACCCGGCCGACTTCCTGCTCCCGTTGTTCCGCCGTGGTCCCCGATAGCATGCCCATCATCAATTGCTGTTGCAGGCGGGCGATGCACATATGCACGAACATCTGAGCGGCCTCGACCGGATCTTCGCGCCGCAATTGCCCGCGTTCGATCGCCCCGGTGAGAAATTCCGCCAGCAGCGCAACCGTGAGGCGCGGCGCCCGCTCGAAGAAAATCCGGCCCATTTCCGGAAAGCGTCCCGCTTCAGCCAGCACCAGCCGGTTTAGCGCGATGGCACCTGGCGATGTGACCTTTTCCAGCAGCTTTGTACCGAAGATGTGCAGCGCGGTGGCAAGATCGCCTTGCTGCCCCAGATTTTCCGACAATTCCGCGCGAAACGCCATGGAGGCGCGATCGATGACCGCCGTGAACAATTCCTCTTTGGAGGGAAAATAGCTCCACAATGTGCCCTTCGATCCACCCAGCGCAGAGGCGATGGCGGACATGCTGGTGCCCGAATAGCCATGATCGAGAAAATATCCGCTGGCGACCGTAACAATGGCTTCGCGGCGATCCTGCCGACGAATTTCCCGGCGGCCAAGGGTGGTGCAGGACTCTTCCTTCATAATAACCGTACTATATAGTATGATTTTTCTGTTGACAAGACCGTCTGGTGGGCGCAATGCCCCGGCGAATACTAGCTGGTACGGTTTCACATGTCGGCGACTCGCATTTCTCCTTCTCGTCTCTGTCTGGCGTCGGCGGCGCTCTTCGGCCTTGGCGCCTGCGCTGCGGTGCCGGATATCGGCCCCCGGCCGACCCCTCGCGCGGCGGAGACTGTCGCCGCCGGGCGGAGCCTTGCGGGCACCGGCTCTCTCTGGCCCGATGATCGCTGGTGGGCCGCCTATGGCGATCCGCAGCTCGACGCGCTGATCGAGGAGGGCTTGCGCAATTCTCCGGACATGGCGGCGGCGCAGGCGCGGTTCCGCAAGGCGGCGGGTTATGCGCAGCAGGCGGGCGCAGCGCTGCTGCCCTCGCTCGACGCGACGGGATCGGCCAGCCTCACCAGGCAGAGCCGCAACATCTATGGCGACATTCCGTTCAAGGACATGTTGCCGAGCGGCTGGAACGATACCGGCGATGTTTCCGCCAATCTCGGTTTCGATCTCGACCTGTGGGGCAAGAACCGCGCGGCGCTGGCGGCGGCGACATCCGACATGACGGCGGCGCGCTATGATGTCTGGCAGGCCCGGCTCACCCTGGCGACGGCGATCGCCGATGCCTATGCGGACCTCGCCCATCTCTATGAGGAGCGGGACATTCAGCAGAAGATGCTGGATATCCGCCTTTCCAGTCAGGATCTGGTCGCTCAGCGTCAGCAGAACGGGCTGGAGACGCGGGGTAGTCTGAGGCAGGCCGATGCGACGGCGGCCACCGCGCGCGCCGCGCTGCTCGCCGCGCAGGAAGCGATCACGCTGCGGACCAACCAGATCGCCGCGCTGGTCGGCGCAGGGCCGGATCGCGGGCTTGTCATAGCCCTTCCGGCACTGCGCGGGCCGCTGGCGCTGGGCCTGCCCGATGATGCCACCACCGATTTGCTCGCCCGCCGTCCCGACATCGCCGCCGCGCTGGTCCGCGCGGAAGCGGCCGCAAGCCGGATTAAGGTAGCGCGCGCCGATTTCTTTCCGGCGCTGAGGCTCGATGCGCTGATCGGCTATCAGGCGCTGGGTCTCGACCTGCTGTTCAGGAAGGATTCGGTGCGGGGAGTGGTCGGCCCGGCGGTCAGCCTGCCGATCTTCCATGGCGGCGCGCTTCGCGGACAATATCGCACTGCGCGCGCGGCCTATGACGAGGCCGTCGCCGATTATGACAAAGCTGTCCTTGCCGCCTATCAGCAGGTGGCCGATGTCGTCACCAGCCGGGCGATGCTCTCCACCCGCCAGCGAGAGGCGCGGGCCGCGCTTTCCGCCTCGGAGCAGGCGCTGGCGCTGGCGCGGATGCGCTATGAAGGCGGCCTCTCGACCTATCTCGATGTGCTGAATGTCGAGGACCGGCTGCTTGCCGCGCGGGAGGCGGTAGCGGCCCTCGATGCACGGGCCTATAGCCTCGACATTGCGCTTGTTCGTTCGCTGGGCGGCGGTTTTTCGCTGCCTGCCGCCGGAAATTCCAAGGAAACCCCCAATGGCTGAAGCCGATCCCCCCCGAACGTCCGACATGGCCGCCGATACTGCCCCGACGCCGGAGGACAGCGCCGCACAGGGTCGCCGCCAGGCAGCGCGGCGTACATGGCTGATGCGGCTGGCGGCGGTCGCGCTGATCCTGGGGGCTGCGTGGGCGCTCTGGTATCTGCTCATCGGCCGCAATCATGTCAGCACCGACAATGCCTATGTGAATGCGGAGTTGGCGCAGATCACGCCCCTGCTGTCCGCACAGGTGACGGAGGTGAATGTTCGCGACACGCAGGCGGTGAAGCGCGGCGACATATTGGTGCGCCTCGATTCTTCCGATGCGGAGATTCAGGTGGCGCAGGCGCAGGCCGATCTCGCTGAGGCGCGGCGCAAATTCCGCCAGACTGCGGCGACCAGCACCGCCTTATCCTCTCAGGTGGAGGCGCGAACCGCCGACATCGATCAGGCTCAGGCCCGGATGGCGACCGCGAAGGCCGATTTCGACAAGGCCCGCATCGATCTCCAGCGGCGTGAGCGGCTGGAGCAGAGCGGGGCGGTGTCCGGCGAGGAACTGACGCAGGCGCGCAACGCCTTCGCCACCGCGCGGGCGGCGCTGACGCAGGCCGAGGCGGCTGTCGCGCAGGCGCGCTCTACCCGGCAGGCGGCGCAGGGCGACTATGCCGCCAACGAGGCGCTGGTGCGCGGATCGACCGAGGACAGCGACCCCGCCGTGCTTGCCGCCAAGGCTAGGCTGCGGTCGGCGCAACTGAACTTCGATCGCGCGATCATCCGCGCGCCGATCGACGGCGTCGTCACCAAAAGGCAGGTGCAGGTCGGCCAGCGCGTCGCGCAGGGCGCCGCGATCATGACCATCGTGCCGGTGAGCAAGGTCTATGTGGACGCCAATTTCAAGGAGCGGCAACTGCGCCGCGTGAAGATAGGCATGCCCGCGACGGTGGTATCGGATCTTTATGGCGGCAGCGTCGTCTATCATGGCCGCGTTGCCGGGCTTTCCGGCGGGACCGGCGCATCCATGGCGCTGATCCCGGCGCAGAACGCGACCGGAAACTGGATCAAGGTGGTGCAGCGCCTGCCGGTTCGGATCGAACTCGATCCAAAGGAACTGGCCGAGCATCCGCTGCGCGTGGGGCTTTCCACCGAGGTCGAAATCGACCTTTCGGGCGGCTGAGGCTCTGCCGTCGATGAGTGACCAGCAACACAGCTATATGCTTATCCCTCCCTCCCGGCGGTTCATCGCCGGGATAGTGCTGGCGCTTGCGAATTTCATGGTCGTGCTGGACATGACCATCGCCAATGTCTCGGTGCCGCATATCGCGGGCAATCTGGGTATTTCGACGGCGCAGGGCACCTGGGTCATCACCTCTTATGCGGTGGCGGAGGCGATCTGCGTTCCGCTCACCGGCTGGCTGGCGCAGCGCTTCGGCACCGTGCGGATGTTCGTGGCCTGCATTCTGGGCTTCGGCTTTTTCTCGCTGATGTGCGGCTTGTCGCCGACGCTCGACATGCTGGTGCTCTGCCGGATCGGGCAGGGCATGTGCGGCGGGCCGATCATGCCGGCGACGCAGACGCTGCTCCTGCGCATCTATCCCCCTGAATCGCGGGGCAAGGCGATGGGCACCTGGGCGATGACGACGTTGATGGCTCCCGCTCTTGGGCCAATTCTGGGTGGCGCCATCAGCGACAACTGGAGCTGGCACTGGATCTTCTTCATCAATGTGCCGATCGCGATCCTCTTGACTATGGCTGCACTCGCACTGGTGCGCCCTATCGAAACCGAAACGAAGAAGCTGCCTATCGACGCCATCGGCCTTGCGTTGCTGTTCTTCTGGATCGGGTGTCTCCAGATCATGCTGGATATCGGTCGCGAGCATGACTGGTTCGGCGATCCGCTGATCATTGCATTGGCCGTCTGCTCCGCATTTGGTTTCGTGGCTTTCATCATCTGGGAACTGACCGACGATCATCCGGTCGTGAACCTGAAGATATTCCGCAACCGGGGTTTCTCGTTCGGCGTGATGTCGCTGTCGCTCTGCTTCGGAACCTATTTCGCCAGTATTGTCGTCATTCCCCAATGGTTGCAGATATCGATGGGCTACACAGCCGTTCAGGCTGGTATCGTCACCGCCTTCACGGCCATGAGCGCGCTGCTGGTCTCTTGGATCGCCGCCCGCCTGCTGGGCAAGGTGGATGCGAGGCTCATGGTATCCTGCGCGGTGACATGGCTAGGCCTTATGGCGCTGGTGAGGACCCAGTGGACCAGCTATGCCGATTTCTGGACGCTGGCCATGCCGCAGATGATCCAGGGCTTTGCGATGCCTTTCTTCATGGTGCCGCTGACGACGATCACGCTGAGCGCGGTCAAGGCGACGGATACCGCTTCGGCCGCGGGATTGCAGAATTTCCTGCGTACCATGGCGGGCGCGATCGGCGCCTCGGTGGCCTTGACGCTGTGGGAAAATTCCCAGCGCGTGGCGCGCAGCGAGATCGTTTCGAAACTGAACCCGGCCGAGGCGCAGGCCCTTCTCAACGGGGCGGGCGTCCCTACCGAGCAGGGGCGGCAGATGATCGCCAATCTGGTCGATCAGGAAAGCATTGCCGTGGCAATCGACCATATCTTCCTGCTTTCGGCCCTTGCGATGTTTCTGTCCGCTGCTGTCGTCTGGCTGTCGCCGCGCCCCAAGGGGCAAGCGGATGTTTCCGCCGCCCACTGACCGGAACTCGATGGGGCATGGAGCTGTGCGTTCGTGCGAGCGGACCTGTCTTGACCGGCGCGGCCTTGCTTTGGGATGATGGGAAGCCGGTGAAAGGAGGATGATGCTATGTGGCGGATAATGGGAGAGGCGGATATCCCCGCCCTCGTGGCGATCTCCGACGCCGTGCATGGCCGCTTTTCGGAGCAGCCCGCCATCTATCGGGAGCGGCTGGCGCTCTACCCTGCTGGTTGTTTCGTTCATGATCAGGGCGGCGCCGTAACCGGCTATCTCATCACCCATCCATGGCGTCGGTTGAATCCTGTTCCGCTCGACGAGCCGATCGGCGCGCTGCCTGCCGATGCGGACAGCTATTATCTGCATGACGTGGCGCTGCTGCCCGCCGCGCGGGGGACCGGCGCGGGCGCCGCCGCTCTGGCGCAGACGATGATCTGCGCTCAGGAGGCGGGATTCGACGAGATTTCGCTCGTCGCCGTCAATGGCGCGGACAGCTTCTGGGAACGTTGCGGCTTCCAGCGGGTTGACGATGCGGGCATTGCGGGCCTGCTGGAAAGCTACGGCTCCGACATAGCCTATATGGTGCGGTCCCTTGCCGGGGACAAGGCCGCCGCGCGGGGAGAATGATCGCAAGGCGGTGAGGCTATCCGGCATATAGACCGGCATAAAGGGAGGAAAAAGCATGACCGCTGCCGAACCGATTTCCCCGCCACGCCCAGACAGGATCAAGACCGGATGGGGGT
>CAYLKZ010000123.1:0-7109 GCA_964384275.1 uncultured Sphingobium sp.
TCGCGCCGAGCTTTTCCGACATTTTCTCCGGCAATGCGTTCAAGAACGGCATCCTTACCGTTGTGCTGCCGCAGGAGGTGATCGACCGGCTGATCGAGGTCGCCCGGACCGACACGATCCATGTCGATCTGGATGCGCAGACGGTGACGACGCCGTTTCAGGATCGTTTCGCGTTCGAGATCGACGCGTTTCGCAAGAAGTGCCTGCTGGGCGGTCTTGACGAAATCGGCCTGACGCTCGAAAGCACGGCCAGCATCGACCGTTATGAACAGCGGCGGGTGTCTGAACAGCCCTGGCTGGTGCCGACGCTTGCCTGATCGGGCATGCGACCCTACCTTGGTGAAGATTATTATTGCGTATCGGGGCTTAGAGAGATGACGACATTTGACGATCGCGAACGCGCTTTCGAGGCGAAGTTTGCCCATGACGAGGAAATCCAGTTCCGCATCATCGCGCGCCGCAACCGCCTGCTGGGCGAATGGGCGGCCGCTAAAATGGGGCTGGATGCGGCGGAGACCGATGCTTATGCGAAGGCGGTCGTGCAGGCCGATTTCGAGGAAGCGGGCGATGAGGATGTGATCCGCAAGCTGGTCGGCGATCTCACCAGCGCCGGCGTCGATATCGACGAAGCCTCGGTGCGCACCGCGCTCGCCGAACAGGCGGTGATCGCGCGCCGCATGTTCATCGAACCGCAATAAGCGGCGGGGGTAGAACCGATCATGCCAATGGCGGCTGACGATATTGCGGCCCTCATCCGTGAGGCTATTCCCGACGCGCAGGTGGAGATCGCCGATCTGGCGGGCGACGGCGATCATTATGCCGCGAAGGTCGTGTCGGAGAGCTTCCGGGGCATGAGCCGCGTGCGCCAGCATCAGGCGGTCTATGCCGCGCTGGGCGGGCGCATGGGCGGGGTGCTGCACGCCTTGCAACTGACGACTTCCGTTCCCACCTGATGGGGGTGGCGCGCACCGGGGCCGGGCGCGATGATATTTCCGTTAGGGAGCCGAATATGAGTGAAGAAGTCCAGTCGCGCATCGCGCGCATCGTCGGCGATAATGACGTCGTCCTGTTCATGAAGGGAACGCCGCTGTTCCCGCAATGCGGCTTTTCCAGCCGCGCCATCGCCATCCTCGAACATCTGGGCGTGTCTTATGAAGGCGTGGACGTGCTTCAGGATCAGGAAGTGCGGCAGGGCATCAAGGAATTTTCCGACTGGCCGACCATCCCGCAGCTTTATGTGAAGGGCGAGTTCATCGGCGGCAGCGATATCATGATGGAAATGTATGAGGCGGGCGAACTGCATGAACTCATGTCCGAAAAGGGCGTCGCGGCGGCAGGATAAGAACCTGCGGGCCGGAAAGATCTGGTGTCAAAAGGGGCGGCCCGATGGGCTGCCCCTTTTTTCGTTGGCAGGGTAGCGCGGGCGCTGCTGTCTGGAAGAAAAGGAAAAGCGGAAGAAAACCCGGGGTGGGGGATGCGTCGCGGAGACAAGGCGCCGGCATCCCCCTCGTTCGAGACGTGAACGGGTAGTGCTTTAAACAAAGCACTGACCGTGCCAGTTTTTTTTAATAAAGCAATTCCAAGGGTTGCGATGATTAACGCCCTTTTCGCCATGGCAGCACCTGTAAAATTTTCCGACGTTTTCGGCCTTGCCGGGCAGCAATATCAATATCTTGCGAGCCTGTGCCCGCATATTCCTATCCTTCTTTCCGATACCAGATCGGAAATGGCGCAGATTTAACTCTCTTCTAACCGGAAGATCGCCATAAGGGCCTTTATGTTGGCTGAATTGAACCTGATGCTGGACATGCCGGTAGCGCTTTTCCTCATTCTGGCGCTTGGTGCGGCCATAGGCGTCGGTGCGGAGAAACTATTTGCCGCGATCGATCGGGAAAATCGCCGTGCCTATTGGAGAGGGCGCAATTCAGCGAAAGGGGTTCATCGGCTCCGCGCAAAGCCATCCGTGGCGGCTGCGACGCCGGAGAAGCCCGACACAACCCGCGTTGCGGCGGACCAGTTGCGCACCGTCATGAATGCCGATTTCAAAGCCCGCTCGTTGCTCAACAAGCCAGAACGCCGTTTGCTGGCCTGCATCGACCATGTGTTGCTGGAGGATAGTCCCGGCTGGCGGGCGATGGGGCAGGTTTCGCTGGGTGAAATCCTCTACAGCCCGGATCGGGAGGCGTTCTGGGCAATCAACGCCAAGCGTGTGGACTTGCTGATTATCGACGTTGATTGCCGCCCGCTGCACGCAGTGGAATTTCAGGGCACGGGTCATCATGGCAGCCCCGAAACGGCGGCGCGGGATGCCGTAAAAAGGGAAGCCCTACGCCGCGCCGGGATCGGATATGTGGAAGTGATGAGCGGCGATACGCCGACCGAGGTGCGTGAAAAAATTCGCAAGCTGGTCGGTCGCAGCGCAGGGGCAGCAGGGTCTGCCTGAATCGCGGAACAGGCCGGATAGCATGACGGCTCCAACCTTCGCGCCGATCTTCGTTGGCCCAGCGTTCGCGGCCCCTGGCACTGCCTCATCCAGACTGTCTTTTGCACGGCATGAGGCAGGAGAGCCTTGAATAATCGCCGGGGATCGGCACATGGGAATCATGGAACCGTCTTTCGATATCGCGACCCTGCCTGCCGGAGAGGCGATGCGCCTCTCGCCGCTGGTGCGCCGGGTGCTGGCGCCCAATCCCTCGGCCTTCACCTTTACCGGCACCCAGACCTATATCGTGGGCGAGGAGGAGGTGGCAGTGATCGATCCCGGCCCCCGCGAGGACAGCCATCTGGACGCGCTGGTCGCGGCGATTGGCGGTCGGCCGGTCAGGGCGATAGTGTGCACCCATACCCATCGCGACCACAGCCCGGCGGCGGCTCCGCTCGCGGTGCGGACGAAGGCGCCGATCATCGGCTGCGCGCCGCTCACCTTGCAGGATGACGGCCCACGCGCCGACGCCGCCTTCGACGCCGATTATCGGCCGGACGAGGTGATGGAGGATGGCGCGACCCTCTCCGGCGCGGGCTGGACGCTGGAGGCGGTGGCGACGCCGGGGCATACCTCCAATCATCTTTGCTTCGCGCTTCACGAGGAAAAGGCGCTGTTCACCGGCGATCATGTGATGGGCTGGTCGACCAGTATCGTCTCCCCGCCCGATGGCGACATGGCCGCCTATATGCGGTCGATGCAGAAGCTGCTCGATCGCGACGATGCGGTCTATTATCCCGCCCATGGCGACCCGGTGGAGCGGCCGCAACGGCTGGTGCGCGGCATGATGGGCCATCGCAAGCATCGGGAAGGCCAGATATTGCGCCATATTAACGCCGCGGCGGATGGGGCGCGTCTCGCTTATATGGTCGGGGAAATGTATAAGGGGGTGGACCGTAATCTGCACCCCGCCGCCGCGCGATCGGTGCTCGCGCATCTTGTCGATCTGGAAGAGCGCGGCCTGGCTACCCATATAGGGGAGGATATCTGGAAAGGACTCCCCGGGTGAAGAAACTGCTATTGTCGCTGCTGGCTGTTCTGGTGATTGCCGGGGCTGCGCTGGGCGGCGGCTATTATGTCTATGATAGGCTGAAGGGCGATGCGGGCGGCACTGTCGAAAGCGTCGCTTCGGCAAGCCTTGCGGGGCTGCATGAACAGGCGCGGCTGACGCCGTTCATCGCGCGCTTCGTTGCGGTGGTGACGTCGCGTCAGGATCGTCTCGGCCTCTCCGCCGAACGGACGATGATCATGCCCGGCACCGTGCGCTATGAGATCGACCTCACCAAAATCACCGCGCAGGATGTGCACTGGGACGCGGCGACGAAGACGCTGACGGTGACGATGCCGCCCCTGATCCTCGCCGGGCCGGAGGTCGATATGACGGGCATCCGCCAATATGGCGAGAAGGGTCTGCTGACCCTGTTCACCGATGCCGAGAAAATGCTCGACGACACCAATCGCAAGGAAGGGCAGGCCGAATTGCTGAAGCAGGCGCGGGCGCAAGTGCCGATGCGGCTCGCCCGCGACGCGGCACGCTCTGCGATAGAGCGCACCTTCGCATTGCCATTGCGGGCAATTGGGCTACAGGCGGATGTGCGGGCGAGGTTCGTTGACGAACAGCCGGAAGAACAACAGGGCGGCATTGCCGCCGGCGAATAAGAGGGTACGGGATATGGACGCGCGTGGTGGAATGGGTGGCTCGCCGGGGGGTGCCAATCTGGCCGGGGTCGATCTGCTGGCCGAGATCAACCGGCTGAGGAAAGAGCGCAACGCCGTCATCCTCGCCCATTATTATCAAAAACCGGAGATTCAGGACCTCGCCGATTTCGTCGGCGATTCGCTGGAGTTGTCGCGCAAGGCGGCGGCGACCGACGCGGATGTGATCGTCTTTTCCGGCGTGCGCTTCATGGCCGAGACAGCGAAGATCCTCTCGCCGGACAAGATCGTCGTGCTGCCGGACATGGACGCGGGCTGTTCGTTGGAGGACAGCTGCCCGCCCGATCAGTTCAAGGCGTTCCGGGAAGCGCATCCCGATCATATCGCGCTGACCTACATCAACTGCTCGACCGAGGTGAAGGCGCTGTCCGACATCATCGTCACCAGCAGCTCGGCCGAAAAGATCCTTGCGCAGATCCCGCAGGATCAGCCGATCATCTTCGGCCCCGACCGCAATCTGGGCGGCTATCTCGCCCGCAAGACCGGGCGGGATTTGCTGCTGTGGCCGGGCGTGTGCATCGTCCATGAGGCGTTCAGCGAGACCGAGCTGATGAAGCTCAAGGTCCAGCATCCCGATGCGCCGATAGCCGCGCATCCCGAATGCCCGCCCTATATTCTCGACCATGCCGATTATGTCGGCTCGACCAGCGGCATCCTCGATTATGCGAAGACGATGACCGGCGACACGCTGATCGTCGCGACCGAGCCGCATATCATCCACCAGATGGAAAAGGCGGTCCCCCAAAAGACCTTCATCGGCGCGCCCGGCGCAGACGGCAACTGCAATTGCAACATCTGCCCCTATATGGCGCTCAACACGTTGGAGAAAATCTACCTCTGCCTGCGCGATCTGACGCCGCGCATCGAGATAGAGGAGGAGCTGCGGCTTCAGGCGAAGAAGAGCCTTGACCGGATGCTTGAACTGGCGGCCAATACGGTCGGGCAGGGGGATTTGGGCACGCGCTGACAGGGCAGGCGGGGGACTCCCCACAAGGAGGCTGGCGATGGACGATAGCCGCATCTTGGCGGGCGAAGTGCTGGATTTCTGGTTCGGGGAACTGACCCCGCAGCAGCATTTCGGCAAAGACCCGCTGGTGGATGAAGCGATCCGGCGGCGCTTTGCTTCCTTGCGCGATGAGCTGTTCGCGACCGATGCGGCAGGCTGGCAGGACGACCCGGCGACCATGCTGGCCGCCATTCTCGTGCTCGACCAGTTTTCGCGCAATCTCTTCCGCGATACGGCGGAGGCTTATGCCGCCGATCCGCTGGCGCTCGATCTGGCGCTCGCCGCCATCGCCAAGGGCTATCATGCCGATCTGGAGCCGCATCGGCGCGCTTTCCTCTATATGCCGCTGATGCATTGCGAGGACAGGGGTGTGCAGCTGTTCTCGATCCGCTGTTTCTCCGACCCCGGCCTCGACCAAAATCGCGACTTCGCGAAGGCCCATGCCGAGGTGATCGAGCGCTTCGGCCGCTATCCCAGCCGCAATGCCGCGCTGGGCCGGGTTTCGACCGAGGCAGAGCTTGCCTATCTCGCCCAGCCGGGCGCGGGCTGGTAATTTTCCACGCTTTTCCATTTTCTTTCAGGCGGTTCTCATGACATTTTCGCTTCCCGGTTTTGATCTTCCCGCTTTCATCGCCGCGACGCTGGAGGAAGATCTGGGCGGCCCGCTGGGCGCGGGCGGCCATGATGTGACCTCGGAAAGCGTTATCCCCGCCGATGCGCGCTTCACCGGCGCGATGGACAGCCGCGATGCGGTGACGGTGGCGGGCCTGCCGATCGCCGAAGCCTTTTTCCGCGCGCTCGACCCGGAGGTGGAGATAGAGCTGCTGGTCGCGGAAGGGGAGAGCGTCGCCGCCGGGACCGACCTGATGCGGATATCAGGCAAGGCGCGGGCGCTGCTGACGGCGGAACGCTCCGCGCTCAATACGGTGCAGCATCTGACCGGCATCGCGACGATGACGCGCGCCTATGTGAACAAGATCGCGGGCACCGGCGCGACGTTGCTCGACACCCGCAAGACCATTCCCGGCCTGCGCGTGCTGGAAAAATATGCGACCCGCATGGGCGGCGCGACCAATCACCGCATGGGCCTTTGGGATGCGGCGATGATCAAGGATAATCATGTCGCGGTGGCGGGTTCTGTCGGCGAGGCGGTGCGCCGCGCGGTCGCGGCAGGCGTCAAGAATATCATCGTGGAGGTCGACCGCATCGACCAGATCGAGACGGCGCTGAGCGCGGGGGCAACCCATTTGCTGCTCGACAATATGGATGCGCCCACCCTGCGCGGCGCGGTGACGCTGGTGGGCGGCCGGGTGCCGACCGAGGCGTCTGGCGGCGTGCGGCTCGATACGGTCCGAGAAAAAGCGGAAACCGGCGTCACTTTTATCAGTGTCGGGCGGTTGACCCAGTCCGCGCCCGCCGCCGATATCGGCCTCGATTTCAGCCATGGTTGATATGTCGGCCGCCGGGATCGCGCTGATGCTGGCGTTGATGCCGTCCTCCGCAGGCGCGCAACAGGCGCGGGAGGGGGCTCAGTGCCGGGTGCCCGCCACGTTGCCGATGCCACGCGTCGTGCGCCCGCCGACGCCTGCCGATGTGCGGCGCACGGCTATAGGCGGCTATACGCTCGCGCTGTCCTGGTCGCCGCAATATTGCGCGGAAAAGGGGCAGGGGCGGCAATCGGGCAGCCAATGCGATGGGCGCGCCGGGCGTTTCGGCTTCATCCTGCACGGACTATGGCCGGAAGGAAAAGGCGGACGGGGCTGGCCGCAATATTGCGCGTCCGCGCCTGTCGTGCCGCGCGCCGTGCTGGCCGCGCAATTCTGCACCACGCCCTCGGTCCAGCTGATCCAGCATGAATGGGCGAAGCATGGCACCTGCATGGCGCGCCGCCCGGATGAGTATTTC
>CAYLKZ010000124.1:0-6738 GCA_964384275.1 uncultured Sphingobium sp.
CTGCTGGTCAAGACCAGCGGAGCCGATGAGATGACCGCGCTGATCGAGCAGGAACCGGAACTCTATTATCGCCCGGCCTATTATGGCGCGATGGGCTGGATCGCGCTGAGGCTCGACCGGCCCGGCACCGATTGGGGTCATGTGCGGCAATGGCTGGAGCGCAGCTGGCGCGCGGTAGCCCCGAAGCGGCTGACGCGGATGATGGACATAGCCGACCAGTTCTGACGCGAGGCGGCGGCGCACTGGCTCCCCGGCCCCGCTTCCTATCTGATGGGTCGGGTTAATGCAGCCTGATGGAGATGATATGGCGACGGTAGTTATTACGGGTGGCAATCGCGGTATCGGACAGCAACTGGTCCGGCTCTATGCGGAGGCCGGTCATGACGTCGTGACCGGGGTCCGCACCCCTGAAAACGCAAGCGGTCTGCCCGGCGAAGTGCTAGCGCTGGATGTCGGCGACGATGCCTCGGTCGCGGCCTTTGCAGAGGCGCTGAAAGGGCGCGCCGTCGATATCCTCATCAACAATGCGGGCTTCGGCGGGCCGGAACGGCAATCGGCCAATAACACCGATTTTGCAGGCTTTCTCGATACGCTCAACATCAACACGCTCGGCCCGCTGCGGGTGACGCAGGCGCTGCTGCCCAATTTGCGGCAGGCGGAAACCGCGAAGGTCGCGATCATCAGCAGTATCATGGGGTCGCTCGACTCGACGGAGCCGGACATGATCGCCTATCGGACATCGAAAGCAGCGGTAAACAAGGTCGCGCAATGCCTCGCCACCGATCTGGTGGGGGGTGGCATTGCGATCGCTTCCCTGCATCCCGGCTGGGTGCGGACGGACATGGGTGGGCCCTCGGCCGATCTGGCGCCGGAGGAAAGCGCGCGTGGACTGAAAGCCGTTATCGACGGGCTTTCCGTAGCGACGACCGGGCATTTCTGGAGTTACGACGGCAGCTTCCTGCCTTGGTGAGATACGCACGCCCGCTGCATTCTCGTCGTTCAAGCAAGGATAGAGTCCTTCGACGGCCTGCCGAGGCAGATGTTCGGGACAGGCTTTCGACATTGAAACGAGGCGAATGACTCGTCCAACACCGCGATTGAGGTGGCTGGATCGCCGATCCGCTGGCCCGCCAGCCCTTGGGTCATCCACAAAAAAGCACCGCCTCGTCCATCGACAAGGCGGTGCCTTTCTCTCAACGCTATTCTGGCCCCGCCAAACTGCGAGGCCCGCCCGGATCAGCGCGTCAGCTTCTTATAGGCAAGGCTGGTCGAACGATCCGCCGCATCGCCGAGGCGGCGGCGCTTGTCTTCCTCATAGGCCTCGAAATTGCCCTCGAACCATTCGACATGGCTGTTGCCCTCGAAGGCGAGGATGTGCGTCGCCAGACGGTCGAGGAAGAAGCGGTCGTGGCTGATGACCACGGCGCAACCGGCGAAATTCTCGATCGCCTCTTCCAGCGCGCCCAGCGTTTCGACGTCGAGGTCGTTGGTCGGTTCGTCGAGCAGCAGTACGTTGCCGCCGGTCTTCAGCATCTTCGCCATGTGGACGCGATTGCGCTCACCGCCGGAGAGCTTGCCGACATTCTTCTGCTGGTCCTGCCCCTTGAAGTTGAACGCGCCGACATAAGCACGGGTCGAGGTGTCGTGACCGTTGACCTTCATATAATCGAGGCCGTCGGAGATTTCCTCCCACACATTCTTCGACGGGTCGAGATGGTCGCGGCTCTGGTCGACATAGCCCAGACGCACCGTGGAGCCGATCTCGATCGTGCCGCTGTCGGGCTGCTCCTGTCCGGTGATGATCTTGAACAGCGTCGATTTACCCGCGCCGTTCGGCCCGATCACGCCGACGATGCCACCGGGCGGCAGCATGAAGGAAAGGTTTTCGAACAGCAGCTTGTCGCCATAGGCCTTGGAGATATTCTTGGCCTCGATCACCTTGCCGCCCAGACGCTCGGGCACCTGAATGACGATCTGCGCCTTGCCGGGGGTGCGGTTTTCCTGCGCGGCGACGAGCTGGTCGAACTTGGCGATACGCGCCTTGGACTTGGTCTGGCGGCCCTTTGGTCCCTGCCTGATCCACTCCAGCTCTTCCCTGATCGCCTTCTGGCGGCCCGATTCCTCGCGCTCTTCCTGTTCGAGACGCTTGGCCTTCTTTTCCAGATAGGTGGAATAATTGCCCTCATAGGGGAAATATTTCCCGCGATCGAGCTCCAGAATCCAGCCCACCACATTGTCGAGGAAGTAGCGGTCGTGGGTGATCATCAGCACCGCGCCCGGATAATCCTTCAAATGGTTTTCCAGCCATTCCACGCTTTCGGCGTCGAGGTGGTTGGTCGGTTCGTCGAGCAGCAGGATCGACGGCTTCTGGATGAGCAGGCGGGTGAGCGCGATGCGGCGCTTCTCACCGCCCGACAGCTTGTCCACCGACCAGTCGCCCGGCGGGCAGCGCAGAGCCTCCATCGCGATTTCGAGCTGATTGTCGAGCGTCCAGCCGTCAACCGCGTCGATCTGCTCCTGCAACTCGCCCATCTCGGTCATCAGCGCATCGAAATCGGCATCCTCCGGCGGATCGGCCATCAGCATCGAGATTTCGTTGAAGCGATCGAGCTTGTCCGCGGTTTCGCGCGCGCCGTCCTTCACATTTTCCAGCACCGTCTTGCTGGAGTCCAGCTCCGGCTCCTGCGCCAGATAGCCGACGGTGATGTTCTCGCCCGGCCACGCTTCGCCCGTGAAATCGGTGTCGATCCCGGCCATGATCTTCATCAGCGTCGATTTACCCGCACCGTTGGGACCGACGATGCCGATCTTGGCGCCGAAGTAGAATTGCAGGTTGATATTGTTGAGCACCGGCTTCTGGGCGCCGGGGAAGGACTTGGTCATGCCCTTCATGACATAGGCATATTGCGCGGCGGACATGGATATCGTGCTCCGAACTGGCTTTGTAGAAAATATGCGCCCCGGTTAGCGGACGGACGCCCCGTTGGCAAATCCCCAAATGCCGGTTACGCCTTAATCCATGCAGAAATCAGCGCTATCTGCCCTTGCATTCCCAACCCTCGCCGCCGCCCTTTTCCTTACCTTCCCGCATGGGCGGCGTCGCTCCCATTCCGGCCGCCGCGCTCCCCATCCCAGACGCCGAAAATCTCGAACGCATGTTGAAGCGGGACAAGCCGGTGCGAATGCATTTGCTGCTCACGCCCCGGTTGGCGGCGAGCGGGCCGGTTCGCGGGCGAGCGGGAATCGGGAAATGCCATCGCCGAGGCGCCGGGCAGCGACCCGGAGGCAGGGATCATCCTCGTCGCCGGGCATCTCGACAGCTGGGATCCGGGCACCGGCGCCATCGACGACGATGCCGCCGGAATCGCGATCGTCGCGGCGGCGGCTAAACGAATCATGGATGCCGGGCAGCCGCGCCGCACGATTCGGATTCTGTGGGCCGGGGCGGAGGAAGTCCGGGCTTATGGCGGAAAGGCCTATTTCGCCGCCCATGGGCAGGAGAATCATGCGCTGGCAGTGGAATCGGATTCGGCGCCGACCGGGTCTGGCGCGCCGATTACAGACTTCGCACCGCCGCAGCGCCGGTGCGGGATGCGATCGCGGCCTGCCTCGCCGCCCTCGGCCTCACCGGCAGCACCCAGGCGCCAGACGGCGGCGCGGACATCGAACCTCTGGCAAAAGCAGGCACTTCCGTCATGGATCTGCAACAAGACGGCACCCGCTATTTCGACCTGCGCCACACCGCCGACGATCCGCTGGACAAGATCGACCCCGCACAGCTTGCCCAGAATGTCACGGCCTGGACAGCGGTGCTTTCCATCGCCGCAAATGCGAAAGAGAGCTTGCGCTGAAAGCAAACTGTTGTAGTAGACAACGCACCTCGACCGACTCGCATCGGCCTGCGGTGCCAAAAATATGTTGATTTGTTGAACTGAGCCGTTATTTCGAAGCGCTCGCGCGTACATAACTTTTTAAACAAGTTTGATGCGTGAGACATGCTATTGGGAGCCTAACAAGATGAAGAAGATCGCTGTTGTTTTCGCTTCGGCTGGCCTGCTGGCTCTGGCCGCTTGCGGTGAAAAGCCTGCTGCAGAAGCCAACAACGCCGCTGCTGTCGAAAACGTTGTCGACAACGCCGCGAATGCCGTTGAGAACGCCGCGAACGTCGTTGAGAACGCCGCGAACGTCGTTGAGAACGCTGCTAACGCGACCAACGCGCAGTAATTTTCGCGTTCTCGCGAAGATTTCGAAAGGGGTGGGATGCCATAGGCTCCCATCCCTTTTTTGCGTGTGCGGAGCAGCCCCATGACGCGCCGCACCATGCGGCTTGCAACCGGGCAAAGACCTTCGACTTCGGAAGGTCATTCGGGCTTCGAAGCCTGAGCACCCCCATAGAAAAAGGCCCCGACAATGTTGTCAGGGCCAATATCTTGATCTTGGAAAAAGAGCGGCGGGCGCACTAAAAGCGCGCACATTACTTTGTCAGCGGTGGCAATCCCTCGCCACGAAAGGCCGCTCTGACGCCCTTCAAATTCCTCCATCGCTGCCACAGGAGACATATCGCCCCTGCGGCAGCCTGTTTGACGGATCAGATGTGCAGCGCCCGGCCATAAGCGGCAAGCACGCTCTCATGCATCGCTTCGGAAATGGTCGGATGCGGGAAGACGGTCTGCATCAGCTCGACCTCGGTGGTTTCGAGCGTCTTGCCGACTATATAGCCCTGAATCATCTCCGTGACTTCCGCGCCAACCATATGCGCGCCCAACAGTTCGCCGGTCTTCGCATCGAAGACTGTCTTCACAAAGCCTTCCTGCTCGCCCAGCGCGATGGCCTTTCCATTGCCGACAAATGGGAATGTGCCGACCTTTAGGGTATAACCCGCTTCCTTCGCCTTGGCTTCGGTCAGGCCCACGGATGCAATTTGCGGGTGGCAATAGGTGCAGCCCGGAATATTGCGCACGTCCATTTCATGCGGATGCACGTCCTTGTTGCCCAGCGCCTGCGCGATGGCCTCGGCGGCGATCACGCCTTCATGGCTGGCCTTGTGCGCGAGCCATGGCGGCGCGGTGATGTCGCCGATCGCCCAGAGCCCATCTACATTGGTGCGGCACAGGCCATCGGTCTTGATATGCCCCTTCACCTGCTCGACGCCGAGCGCCTCCAGCCCGATATTCTCGCTATTGGGGACGATGCCGATGGCGACGATGCAATGGCTGTAGTCGCCGGTCACAACCTTGCCGTCCTTGCCCTTGATGCTGGCCGACACGCCGGTCGCGGTCGCCTTCAGGCTCTCCACGCCCGCACCGGTCATGATCTTCATGCCCTGCTTGGTCAGCGCCTTTTCGAGGAAGGCGGAAACATCCGTATCCTCCACCGGCACGATCCGGTCCATCATCTCGACGACCGTGACCTCCGCGCCCATGTCGTTGTAGAAGCTGGCGAACTCGATGCCGATCGCGCCCGACCCGATCACCAGCAGCTTCTTCGGCATTTCAGGCGGCGTCATCGCATGGCGATAGGTCCATATACGCTTGCCGTCCGCGGGCGCGAAAGGCAGGTCGCGCGCGCGCGCGCCGGTCGCGACGATGATGTGCTTCGCGCTCAGTTCCTCGGTCTTGCCATCCTTTGTGACGGCCAGCTTGCCTTTGGCGATCAGCTTGCCTTCCCCCATGTGGACCGCGATCTTGTTCTTCTTCATCAGGTGCGTGACACCCTGATTGAGCTGCTTCGCCACGCCGCGCGAGCGCTTCACCACCGCGTCGATATCGGCGGTGATCTTCTCCGCCGCCAGGCCATAATCCTTGGCGTGGTTCATATAGTGGAAGATCTCGGCCGAACGCAGCAGCGCCTTGGTGGGAATGCACCCCCAGTTGAGGCAAATGCCGCCGAGATTCTCACGCTCGACGATGGCGGTCTTCAGGCCCAGTTGAGAGGCGCGGATGGCGGCGACATACCCGCCGGGACCAGAACCCAGAACAATGACATCATAAGTTTCAGCCATGATAAAACTCGCTTTTAGAAGACCCGGCCTTGCGCCCTTATGCTGCGAACCGTCAGGCCGCGATGCCGGATCAGGAAACCCAAATTTCGAAGCCCGTCCGGTCCATCCGAGCCGGGCGAGCTCCGCTATCGATTGTCATGCCGCCGCCGGATGGACCGGCGGCACCGCACGGGGCTGGCGATCTTCCCCGATCGCCACGAAAGTGAATATCGCCTTGGTCACGCGATAGGAACGGTCGTCATGGCGGGTGCGCCGCCACGCCTCCACCGCGATTTTCATAGAGGTATGCCCCACCGCTTCCAGTGTTGCATAGACGGATACCTCATCCCCGACAACGACGGGACGCAAAAAGGTCATGCCTTCCACCGCAATCGTCACCGCCCGCCCTTTTGAATGACGCGCGGCGATCGATCCAGCTGCCGAATCCATCAGGCTCATCAGCCAGCCGCCAAAAATATCCCCATAGGGATTGGTATCGGAAGGCATGGCGATAACCCGAATGGCAGGCGCCCCTTGCGGCGGCGGCTCCTCCGCCCTGCCCATCAGGCGAGCATGGCCAGCGGCTTCTCCACCAGTTGCTTGAACGCGGCCATGAACCGCGCGCCGTCCGCGCCATCGATCGCGCGATGGTCAAAGCTGCCCGTCGCGGACATGACCGTCGCGATCTGAAGGGCATCATCGATCACATAGGGCTGCCTCTCGCCCGCGCCGACCGCGAGGATCATCGCCTGCGGCGG
>CAYLKZ010000125.1:0-6680 GCA_964384275.1 uncultured Sphingobium sp.
GCAACCAGTTCGACGGCTTCCAGACCGGGCCGCTTGGCGCGCAATGGTTCGACCGGGTAGAATGGTTTGAGTTTTCCAACGGATCAAAGCTCAACTGGCAACAGGTCCTGCGCGCCGTCACCACTGGCGGCGACGGCGACGACAGTCTGTGGGGCGATCTCTACGTCGACCGCATGGATGGCGGCGCCGGCAATGATTATCTCTCAGGCGGCGGCTACGGCGACACCTATATCTTCAACATCGGTTACGGCCACGACACGCTGGCAGACAACAACACGTTCATCCTGGGATCTGGCTTCGTCACCGTCGACACCAGTCCCGACATTCTCAGGTTCGGGGCAGGAATAGCCGCTGGCGACATCAGCTTCGAGCGCAACGGCAAGGACCTCACCCTCGTCATCGGCTCGGGTGACGACAAGGTCACGCTCAAAGGTCAGGACTCCTATATCCACACCGGCGTTTTCGGTGCGATCTCCTACAACCGGATCGAGGAAATCCACTTCGACGACGAGACGATCTGGACCTGGGAGGATCTCAACCGCGCCGTCATCGCGGCAGCAACCACCGCTGGCGACGACACCGCACAGGGCTTCATGATGTCCGATCGGCTGCTCGCCAGCGCGGGCAACGATATCCTGATGGGCGGTGACAGCGGCGACATCTATGAGTTTGGAGAAGGATCGGGCCACGACATCATCCGGGAAAGCGTCTCCAACGTTCTTTATGGTGATTTCGATATCGTGGAGTTCGGAGCCTCGGTTCTGCCCGAAGACATTCTTCTTGACCGAGAAGGTGAAGATCTGATCATCACCCTCGCCACGACCGGCGATACGCTGACGATCGAGAACCAGTTCACTTATCTGGCCTGGTACACATGGCAGGATATCGAGTTGTTCCGTTTCGCTGACAGCACCGAATGGTCGAAGTCAGACATCCAGGTCATGTTGCTCGCATCCACTGCGGGCGACGACCATCTGATCGGCTTCCACAGCGGTGACATTCTCGATGGCGGCGCCGGCAACGATATCCTCGAGGGCGGCAACGGTTCAGATACCTATCATTTCGGTCGCGGCTATGGGTATGACATCATCCGCGAAACCGTGACCAACACCAATCTCGACGACAATGACCGGCTCATCTTCGGCGCCGATATCCTGCCCGAAGACGTTTCCTTCGTGCGCGATGGCGACGATCTCGTCATCACGATCACCGATACCGCCGAAACCCTCCGCATCGATGGGCAATTCAGTTTCACCAACTGGTTTGCGTGGTGGGATATCGAACGCTTCGAGTTCGCCAATGGCACCGTCCTGACGGACCGGCAGGTCGCCGCGATGCTGCTCGGAGGCACTTCTGGCAACGATCACCTGGTCGGTACCTTCCGGTCGGACGTGCTCGACGGCGGTGCCAGCAACGACATTCTCGAAGGGGGCGATGGCGCCGACCGCTACATTTTCGGCCGCGGCTACGGCCATGACGAAATCCGCGAGTCTCTTACCAACGCCAATCTCTCCGAAGATGACGAGGTCCAGTTCCTCCCCGGCATCACGGTCGAAGATCTCGCCTTTGCCCGCAGCGGCAACAATCTCATCATCACCATCGTGGACACCGGGGAAACGCTGACCATCAAGGACCAGTTCAGCTTCAGCGACTGGTACACCTGGTGGGATGTCGACAGCTTCCGGTTCGATGACGGCGCAGTGCTGAGTGCCTGGGATGTCCAGCAGATCCTCCTGACGCCGACCTCCGGGAATGACCACATGGTCGGCTTCATGACCGGCGACATTCTGGATGGCGGTGCTGGAGACGACATTCTTGAAGGCCGCGACGGCTCGGATACCTATCGGTTCGGACGTGGTTCTGGGCACGACATCATCCGCGAGAGCGTTTCGAACGCCAACCTGTCCGACAATGACCGCCTGATCTTCGGCGAGGGAATTTCCTTGGCCGATATCAGTTTCGCCCGCGACGTGAACGATCTCGTCATCACCATCAGCGATACCGGCGAGACCATAAGGGTCCAGGGCCAGTTCAACTTCAGCAACTGGTTTGCATGGAACGATGTCGAGCGCTTCGAATTCGCCGACGGCACTGTGCTTACCCAAAACCAGGTCTCCGCAATCATCCTAGGCGGTACATCCGGCGATGATCATCTCGTCGGCACATTCCGATCCGATATTCTCGATGGCGGGGCCGGCAATGACATCCTCGAAGGCGGCGACGGCTCGGACATCTACATCTTCGGGAGGGGCTACGGGCAGGACGAAATCCGGGAATCGCTCAGCAATGCGAATCTTTCCGAAGACGATGCCGTACATTTCCTGCCCGGCGTAACCTGGGAAGACCTCACCCTCACCCGAAGCGGCAACGACCTGATCATCGGCATCATCGGCACAACTGACACACTGAGTATCCGCGACGAGTTCAGAACCTCAGGCACCGAAATCCTGACCTATACCTGGCACGACGTCGAGCGCTTTGTCTTTGACGACGGGACCATCAAGACCAAGGCGGACGTCCAGGCCGCGTTGCTACATGGAACCGAGGCTGACGACCATCTGATCGGGTTCTATACCAATGACGTGTTCTACGGCGGAGCGGGCAATGACCTTCTCGAGGGCGGGCGCGGCGCCGACACTTACGTCCACAATCTCGGCGATGGTCACGATACCGTCTCCGACTACGTCGGCTACTACGGAAGCGGCGGCGATCGTGTGCTTTTCGGCGCGGGAATCGCTCCCTCCGATGTGAAGGTCACCCGCTCGCAGACCAATGCCAGTGATATGGTGCTTGTCGTGAACGATGGCGAAAGTTCCGTCACGCTGAAGAACCAAATTTACGGCGGGAAAGAATGGCAAATCGATTCCGTCGAGTTTGCTGATGGAACGATATGGCTCCCTGCCGAACTGGCCAATCGTGTGGTTCAGGGGCAGGCGACCGATGGCGACGATATCATTGCGGGCACGTCCAGCGCCGACATCCTATATGGCGGGGCCGGGAATGACGTGATCAATGCGGGCGCGGGAGCCGATGAACTCTATGGCGGCCTGGGCGACGATACGCTGAATGGCGGAACAGGCAACGACCGCCTTGAAGGCGGCCTTGGGAACGATATCCTGCGAGGTCAAGAAAACAACGATATCTATATCTACGCGCTCGGCGATGGCGACGACATCATCGATGAGTGGCACGACTACTACGGTTCCTTCGACATTCTGGAATTTGGTCCTGGAATCTCGGCGAACGATCTGCGTTTCGCGCGATCGGGCACTGCCTATGTCATCACATTCGCGAACGCAGCGGGGTCACTGACGCTCTACAACCAGCGCACTGGAGGCCGCGCTGGCGGACGTGAAGGCGGAATCAACGAGTTCCATTTCGACGATGGTACGGTCTGGACCCGAGATATTATCGATGCCACCTACCTCGCGCAGCAGACTACCGATGGCGACGATACCATCTATGGCAGCATCCGAAACGACACAGTCGTAGGCGCGCTCGGCAATGACACGCTATATGGCGACGGCGGCTCCGATCGGATGATCGGGGGCCTTGGCAATGACATCCTGCGTGGCGGAGACGATAACGACGTCTATGTATATGCACTAGGCGACGGCGACGATATCATCGACGAATGGCAGGATTATTATGGTTCCTATGACATCCTTGAGTTTGGCCCCGGAATCTCCGCCGGCGATTTAACCTTCACGCAATCGGGGACGGCCTACGTCGTCACCTTCGCGAATGCCGCCGGATCGCTCACCCTCTATAATCAGCGCACCGGCGGCCGCGCCGGTGGACGCGAGGGCGGGATCAACGAGTTCCACTTCGACGATGGCACGGTCTGGACCCGAGATATTATCGATGCCACCTACCTCGCGCAGCAGACTACCGATGGCGACGACATCATCTACGGCAGTCTACGCGACGACACGGTCGTAGGTGGGCTCGGCAACGACTCCCTCAACGCCGACGGCGGCAACGATACGCTCATCGGCGGCGCCAACGATGACAAGCTCGACGGCGGCGATGGAGCAGACACCTTCATTTACAACCTGGGCGATGGGAACGACACCATCGCGGACTTTGTCAGCTACTATGGTAGCGAGGGAGACCGTCTCGTTTTCGGTGCGGGCATCGCCGCAGCAGATGTTATCGTGACGCGCTCCCCCACGGCATCCAGCGACATGGTCCTCAGTTTTGCCAGCGAGCAAGGCTCAGTCACCCTAAAGAACCAGATATTCGGCGGCCGCGAATGGACGCTCGATACCGTGGAATTCCAAGACGGGACTGTCTGGACCAAGTCGGATCTGGCCGCCCGGATGATCGACCGCGTCTCAACTGAGAACGACGATACGATCGACGCGACGAGTTTCAGCGAAACCATCAATGGGAAAGGCGGCAACGATCTTATTCGAGGCTATGCTGGCAACGACGTGCTGATTGGCGGAGCAGGTGACGACCGTCTCGAAGGCGGAGATGGGAATGACACCTATGTCTATAATTTAGGCGATGGCGACGACCTAATCTACGAATATGTCAACTATTGGGGTTCGACCGATTATCTCGCTTTCGGTGCCGGCATCGCACCGACCGACATTCGACTGAAGGCATACGAGGGCGATCTTTCCGACATGGTCGTGACTTTCGCCAACGCCGCGGGCTCAATTCGTATCGACAACCAAATTTTGGGCGGACGCGAATGGGGCATCAATGAATTCCGCTTCGCCGACGGAACCGTCTGGTCAGCAGCGACAATACTCGCAGAATATTTGGCCAACCAGGCGACAGATGGAGATGATTTCATCGGCGGAAACAACTCCGCGAACGTCATGAGCGGCGGTGAAGGCAACGATACAATCAAAGGTCTCAGTGGGAACGATGAGCTATTCGGGAACGGAGGTGATGACGTTCTCGACGGCGGCGAAGGCAACGACAGCCTTTATGGTGGCGATGGAAACGACCTGTTCTTCCCGGGTAACGGCATCGACTTCATCGACGGCGGCGCTGGTTCGGATACAGTGAATATCGCAAATCTCACCAATGCCGTGACAATCGATCTCCGCCTTACCAGCGCCAATGCCAATCTAGGCTCAGGCACGATCGAAACCTGGATAAACGTCGAAAATGTGCTTTCAGGCACCGGCGCAGACAAGCTTCACGGCAATGATCTTGCCAATCTTCTCAATGCGGGTGCCGGCAACGATATCGTTGAAGGGAATGAGGGCGACGATGTCATTATCGGCGGCGCGGGAGATGACACGCTGAGCGGTGGGGACGGCAACGACAGTTTTTTATTCGGTGCTGCAGGTGACGGCTATGATCATATCGCCGGCGGCGACGGCTCTGACACCATACGTGCCACTGCGGATAATGCGTGGCTCGGACTGCGCAGCCTCTCTGGAATCGAGGAGATCACGGCAAATGGCTTCGCCAATGTCGTGGTTCGCGCCACCACCGGCGCAGACACCCTCGATTTCTCCGGCGTCACGATGAACGGCATTACGCGGATCGAAGGGCAAGCCGGAAATGACGTGCTGACTGGATCAGCCGGAAGCGATACGATCGTCGGCGGAACGGGCGACGATACCCTCGACGGCGGCAGCGGAGATGATGATTTCCTCGTTAGCGGCACAAGCGACGGTTACGATAACATTGCGGGCGGAGACGGATACGATAGAATTCGAGCGACCGCAAACGGGACTTGGATCGGCCTGAACAGCGTGTCATCGATCGAGGAAGTGTCTGCAAACGGCTTTACCGACGTCAACATCCGCGGCACCGGCGCGGCCGACACGTTCGATTTCTCCAACACGCTTCTCACCTCTATCGTCAAGATCGATGCGGGTGCGGGCAATGACACCCTGATCGGTTCGAGCAGCAATGATTATCTGCTCGGCGGCTCCGGAGACGACATTCTCAGTGGTGGTCTCGGCAACGACACCATCGACGGCGGCTCGAATGTCGACACTGTCGACTATAGCGCGCGCGCAGAAGCTTGGACGATCAACCTTGCGGCAGCTTCTAATCATGCTCAGGCGGGCAGTGAGACCGATACCCTCATAGCGATCGAGAATGTTATTGGCGGCTCGGGCGACGACACCATCACAGGGACGAGCGCTGCCAATCGCCTTGAAGGAGGTGCGGGAGCTGATACGATCACGGGCGGTGCTGGCGACGACACGCTCAACGGTGGCAACGGTGACGATGTCTTTTTGTTCGGCGCTGCCGGCGATGGCTACGATTATATCGACGGCGGCGCAGGCGACGATGTCATTCGGGCGACCGCCGCAAACGCCTGGCTTGGTATTCGGTCGATTTCCGGCATCGAGGAAATCAGTTCGAACGGCTTCTCCGGCGTGACCGTCTGGGGAACGACCGGAAATGATGTGCTGGATTTCTCGTCCATCACGCTCACTGGAATAACCAATATCGGCCTGCAGAACGGCAACGACATTGTCATCGGCTCACTCGGAAACGACCATATCGATGGCGGCGCGGGTACAGACACTATTGACTATGGCGCGCGAAGCGAAGCCTGGACCATCAATCTGGCAGGGTCGTCGAACAATGCGCAGTCAGCGACCGAGACCGACACGCTTATCGCGTTCGAGAACGCGACCGGCGGTTCTGGCAACGACGTGATTATCGGCACTGCGGCGGCCAATGTGCTGAGCGGC
>CAYLKZ010000126.1:0-6597 GCA_964384275.1 uncultured Sphingobium sp.
CTGATGCGCGGAAAGCATGTCGTTATAGGCGGTGACGATGCCGATGTTCATCGCCCGGCCCGCGCGGATCGCGGGCTTGTCGTCGCCCGCCGCAGCGAAGGCATGGGCGAGATTGCCGCAACTTAGCTGATCGCGATTCGTGCCCGCCTCGCGTCCGCGCTCTATCAGGTCGAGATAGATGCGCCGCGTGGGCGCGCTTTTCTCGATGATGCGCCGGGTGACGGCGGCGATGACGGGGTGCAGATCATTCATACCAGCTTGCTCCATCGCGTTCGATGAGAGCAATCGCCGAGGACGGTCCCCAGTTCCCTGCCGCATAGGGGGAAACCTTGACCCCGGCCTCCCGCCAGCCCGCGATGATCGAGTCGATCCATTGCCATTGCGCTTCCACCTCGTCGCGGCGGACGAAGAGGGTAGGGTCGCCTTCCAGCAGGTCGAGCAGCAGCCGTTCATAGGCGACGCGGCGGCGCTGCCCTTCGGCCGTCAGCGAAACGTCGAGGCCCACTTCGCGCAGGCGTCCGCCGCCCCGGTCGAGGCCCGGTTCCTTCGCCATGATGAGCAGGCGGATATTCTCTTCCGGTTGCAGGCGGATGATGAGGGTGTTCGGCTCCAGCGCCGATCCCGGCCCGTTGCGGGCAAAGATGGAATGGGCGACGGGCTTGAACTGGATCAGGATTTCGCTGTGCCGGGTCGGCATGCGCTTGCCCGTGCGCAGATAGAAGGGCACGCCCGCCCAGCGCCAATTGTCGATATGGGCCTTCAGCGCGACGAAGGTTTCGGTGTCGGAGGGCTTGCCCAGCTCCTCGGCATAGCTTTTGACGATCTCGCCGCCGACCGCCCCCGCGCCATATTGGCCGCGCACGCTGTTCTGTTTCGCCAGCGGGCCGTCCATCGGGCGGAGCGAGCGCAGCACCTTCACCTTCTCGTCGCGCACGGCGGTCGCATCCATGCGGGCGGGAGGCTCCATCGCGATGATGGAGAGGATCTGGAGCATGTGGTTCTGCACCATGTCGCGCAGCGCGCCGACGCCGTCATAATAGGAAACCCGGCCTTCAAGGCCCACCGTCTCGCCCACGGTGATCTGCACATGGTCGATATGGCTCGCATTCCACAGCGGCTCGAACAGCATGTTGCCGAAGCGCAGCGCGATCAGATTCTGCACCGTCTCCTTGCCGAGATAATGATCGACGCGGTAAATCCGGTTTTCGGCAAACAGCGCGCCGATCGCCTCGTTCACCTCGATTGAGGAAGCGAGGTCGTGGCCGATAGGCTTTTCCATCGCGATGCGGGTGGACGCGGTGACGAGGCCCGCTTGCGCAAGGCTGACCGCCGTGGGCGCGAACAGCGAAGGCGGGGTAGACATATAGACCGCCAGCCCCTTGTCCTCGCGCTCCTTTATCCGTTTCGCGATGGCGGCGAATTGCGCGCTGTCGCCTGCCTCGGCGGCGCAATAGACGATGCGGTCGGTCAGCCTTTTCGACGCCTCCATCGTGTAGCGGCCATCGGTGATGAAGCGGCGCAGATGAGCGGCGACATCCTCTCGAAATGCCTCGTCGCTCCGGTCGGAGCGGCCCGACGCCACGATGAGGAAATCATCGGGCAGCAGGCCGTCCTGCTGGAGATTGTAGAGCGAGGGGAACAGCATGCGCCCGGCAAGATCGCCGGTGGCGCCGAAAAGGAGGAGAGTGGCGGAAACTTCGGTCAAGACTGGCTCTCCGAATGAAGGGTGGCGACGATGCCCGCTTGGAAAGCTGCGCCCATCGCCTTCCCGTCATCTGTGCAACAGGCGGCGGGGGTACGCAACTATTCCACGGGCTTTGCCACGCGTGCCGGGATGAAAAGGCGTAAAAAAGGAGGGAGGCAAACCGCCATGGGTTCGCCTCCCTCCGATTATTTCCTTAGGCCGTCAGTGCCGGTCAGCGGACGCGCGGGCCGCCGAAGGGCATGGGCGGCGGCGGGCGGCGCGTGCCGCGCGGCAGCTGTGCCTGATAGGCGCGGCCGCAATGTTCGACGCAATAAGGGAAGCCGGGGTTCACCTTCTCACCGCAGAAATGGAAATCGGGCTCGCCCGGATGGCCCATCGGCCATTTGCAGATCTTTTCGGTCAGATCGAGCAGGCTGGTCTTGTCGGCGATTTCCGGGCTCGGCTTCGCGGGCACGAGGCGGCGCGGCGGCGCGGGCGGGATGGGGGCCTGCTGATCGCCGGGGCCCTGGCGCAGAAATCCGCCGGGGCCGACGGAAACGATGCGTGGCTGCGGGGCGGCCTGCGGCGGAGCTTCTTCGGGGGCGGGGCCGGGCACTGCGGGCTGGGCCGCCGGGGCCGCGGGAGCGCGCGCTGCCGCAGGGGCTGGCGCCGCCGCAGGAGCGGGAGGCGCGGCGGGCTTGTCCTTCGCTGCCGCCGGAGCCGCTGTGGCGGGTTTCTTCGAGGCGGGCGCGCTGCCGCTGGCCGCCGCCTTCTTGCGAGGGGCGTCGTTGCTCTTCACCGGAGACGGACGCGACTGAAGGCCAAGGCGGTGGGCCTTGCCGATCACTGCGTTGCGGCTGACCCCGCCCAGCTCTTCCGCGATCTGGCTGGCAGTCATGCCCTTTTCCCACATCGTCTTGAGTTGGTCTATCCGTTCATCGGTCCAGGACAAAATTCACTCCATCATCTTGCGGGCATCATCGTGCGGCCTGCTCGCCTGATATGGGCGGTGGGACCAGCGGGTTCAACCGAACCCCCGAGTCGCTCCGCCCGGATCACGCCATAACGCCATTTGCACTTGCCCGCATCCGGCACAGCCGATAGTCGATCTCGCCATGAACGACCAGAGCAAATCCGCATCCCATCCGTCCCGTGGCGTGATTCTGCCGGAGCCGGGGGTGCCGCGCATCCGCAACGTCAACTGGGCGGGCATGTGGGCGCTTTACATGAAGGAAGTGCGTCGCTTCATGAAGGTGCAGTTGCAGACGATCTGGGCGCCCGCGATCACCACCTTGCTTTTCCTCGTCATCTTCACCGTTGCGCTGGGCGGGGAGCGGCGATCGGTGCTGGGCGTGCCCTTTGCCGATTTCATCGCGCCCGGCCTCATCATGATGGGCATGATCCAGAACGCCTTCGCCAATGCCAGCTTCTCTTTCCTCGTCGGCAAGATACAGGGCACCATAGTCGATTATCTGATGCCGCCCATTTCGACGGCGGAACTGATGTTCGCGCTGGTCGCGGCGTCGATGACGAGAGCCTTTCTGGTCGGCATCGCCTTGTCTGTCGCTTTCGCGCTGTGGCCGGGCGTGAGTCTGGCGCCGCTCCACCCCTGGGCGATCCTCGCCTTTGCCGGGCTCGGCACGATGTTCATCGCCTTTCTGGGCGTGCTGACCTCGATCTGGGCCGAGAAGTTCGACCATGCCGCCGCCGTCACCAATTTCGTGATTGCGCCGCTCTCGCTGCTGTCCGGCACCTTCTATTCGGTCGAGAAGCTCTCGCCGCTGTTTCAGGCTGTCAGCCATGGCAACCCGTTTTTCTACGCGATTTCGGGCTTTCGCTATGGCTTCCTATCGGTCGCCGATACTGAAATCCTGCGCGGTCTTGCCGTGTTGATCGCGCTCAATATCGGGTTGGGGCTGCTCTGCTATGCGCTGCTGCGCAAGGGGTGGAAGATCAGGCCCTGATCCGTCGGGAAAGCGGAAGGACAGAAAAGGCTGCCCGCGTTCGTCCCCGGGCGGCCTTTTCTTATCTTACAGAAGGGCGTCCTGCGGGATGCCCCTGATGCCTCAGTGGCGATAAAGCGGCCGCAGCTTGTATTTGCCGTCGCTATAGGGCCCGAACAGCCCGGCGATCGCGGGATGGTCGACCGGCTCGTCGCTGTCGTCGGCATCCAGATTCTGCTGGCTCACATAGGCGATGTAGCTGCCGTCGCCATTTTCGGCGAGGAGATGATAGAAGGGCTGGTCCTTGGACGGGCGCATCTCTTCGGGAATGGACTCATACCATTCCTCGCTGTTGGCGAACACGGGATCGATATCGAAGACCACCCCGCGAAAGCCGAACAGCCGGTGGCGCACCACATCGCCCAGGCTGAAACGCGCATGGGCGATGGCCGGGGCTTCCACGACGAAAGGGGCGGGGCCGGAGGAAAGAGAGAAGATGTGGTTCATGGTTCCAATGTAGGGTCGCGCGGGCGGCTTACAAGAAAAATACCATCAGGCGGCTTGGCAAATGCGCCGGAGTCGGTTAAGGGCGCCCCTCGACCCGCATGAAGCGGGCGCGCCGGAGACGGTTCGCCCATATGCTGATGGCCCGGAGAGGTGGCAGAGTGGTCGAATGCGCCGCACTCGAAATGCGGTTTACGGGCAACCGTAACGTGGGTTCGAATCCCACCCTCTCCGCCACTTCCTGAAATTATGCACGTAATTTCAATGCGTTATGTCGCGATGCTGTGGGCGGCCTACATCGTGGCCAACAACGAAATCTCAATGGAAATTCTTGCCTGGCTACGTCGATTGGTGCGGTGAAACCTGCGACGAACTGACTCCCCTGTGCGATGAACTGAAGGGCCGGTGTTCAGCAACCCCCGTTGTTGCTGAACAGGGATTGGCCGCACCAAGCCTTCATCTGACAACGTCCGATGGAGGCCAACGTGTTGAAGTTGCTGCGATTGAACACCATGCGCGAGGCCACGGGCCTTTCTCGCGCCACCATCTATTCCCGCATTCAGGCCGGATTGCTGCCGAAGCCGATCAAGCATGGCGAGCGCATTTCCGTTTGGCCGTCCAACGAAGTCGAAGCCGTAACCAAGGCCACGATTGCCGGTAAGTCCAGCGATGAATCAAGGCGCTCGTCGCCGATCTACACCGCCAGCGCGCCGCGTAAGGATTGCCCACATGCCAAACGAAAACCGCCGCCCCGGTGGTGGAGCGGCGGCGTTGAACGTTGGTCTGGACAACCCGTTCAATAGCCCGAAACCCGCAGAAAATCAAACTTCGACGTGGGCCGCAATGTGCGCCGCGCGGCGTTGGTTGATCTACGACGGCAGCAAGAAGCCGCACTACGCCGACGGAGCGCCCCGCCAAGGCACGCTGGACACGCCCGAAGACCTTGCCCGCCTTGTGGCCGTTGATGACGCCAGAAACGCCGCACGGGCAGCCACCAGCGCCCCCAGCTTCCGCGCCGTCACCCGTGCCGCCCGCACCCAAGCCCGACTATGCGCCGCACGACAGCTTCAACTTCCCACGGGCGCCGGGTGCCGACATGCAGGGCATGATCGAGCCGAAGCGTTGGGACTATGACGGGTGCGTGCGCCGGGAGGCGGTGCTGGATGCCGATATGTCCCCGCCGCGTGTGGTCAGGAAAGTGGGCTGGCAGCGGTGCATGAAGTGCCGCCGTCCATTTTTCTCCGAGGACGTGCTTCGTCTGCGCCTGTGCGAAGGCGCTCAGGGGTGCAGGGGTGACGAGGACAGATACAGATGACGAGGTTGCAGGCGGTTCCATTTTGACGCCTGCGATGAGGGGTTAAGGCCACCGACCCCCTCGCCGAAAGAACATCGGGGCCAGCAGCGGGGGCGTGCCTGACTTCTACGTGCCCTGACGCTGCCAGCACCCTGCACCTTCGCGGTGTGGGGTGCTGCTATGATGGGGGCTGCACTCTTACACTGCTCTTACATGACGCTCGCAGCGAAATGTAAGACCGATCCCCTATGGGTGTAAGTAGCTGTATTTGCTAGGGAATTTTTTTAGGGCTCGAACCTAGGACCCGCTGATTAAGAGCCATGATCAGAGGGTCCTAGCATGTCCGCATGTGTCCAAAAATGGCGGAAATCTGCGATTCATAGTCCGCATTGTTCTTGAAATGTTCGCCAGTATCCACTACAAAAAGCTACCTAAGGTAGCAGGTACATATGGCGAACAAAGTAGGTTTGACGGACGCGAAGATCGCAGGGCTGAAGGCGCCGACTGCGGGTCAGATTGAGCTCGCCGATGGTATCGTCCCCGGCCTTAGGCTCCGCATGGGTGCCAGTGGTATCAAGACGTACATTCTGCGCAAGCGGGTTCAGGGCAAGTGGTTGAATGTGACGATCGGACGCCATGGTCCGAGTTTCACCCTGGCCCACGCCCGCAAGAAGGCGCGCGATCTGCTTGTCGATGTCGAGCAGGGCAAGAGCATCGCCAGAAAAGCGGGCGCAAAAAGGAAGGGATCAAAAGGCGTCGGGACAGTCGCGGAGCTCTACGAGACGTACCTTGCTCAGCAGATCGAGGGCAAAAAACGGAGCGCGAGGGAGTTCGATCGGGTCTTCCGAAAGTACATTGAGCCGGAGATTGGAGACCGGCTCGCGGACTCCATTACCCGAAGTGACGTGAGCCGCTTCGTTGAGAAGATTGCGTTCGAGCGGGGCAAGGAAACCCTGACGATGGCGCGCATCGTGTATCGCCATCTTTCGACCTTCTACACGTGGGCGCTCACCAGACTTGAGCATATGCCAGCCAACCCCTGCCGGGATGCGTGGCGCCCGAAGCGGAATGAACCTCGAGATCGTGTACTGAGCGACCGCGAGCTAGCGGCACTATGGCAGTCTGCTGTCGAGGATGGCTATCCATTCGGTCATCTTGTGCAGATGCTTGTC
>CAYLKZ010000127.1:0-6589 GCA_964384275.1 uncultured Sphingobium sp.
ACCAGACCGGCCATCGGACGGAAGGTGTTGAAATTGCCGAGCGTGTCGACCTGCAAGCGCAGGCGCATGTTGCTCTTGTCGCTGCTGCCGCCCAGATCGGCGGGCGACACTTCAGCGCCGAAGCCGTAGGTGGTGCCGTGGAAATCGGGGCTGTCATTGCCCAGCGCAGCAAAATTGTTCCAGCGATAGCCGACCGAACCGAAGATCAGGCTGTCTTTGCCCGCCTTCACACCGGCGCGGCCGGTGACGCCATATTGCCAGTCCAGATCGCCCTTCAGGCCCTTGGCGACATTGCCTTCCACGCCGACGACGATCGGCCCGGCGACATTGTAGTTGACGCCTGCGACGCCTTCGACCGTCCAGCTATGATAGCCCATCGGGGGAATGCCGGACTTGTCTGGCTGGTCGTTGAATTTCTCATAGCCGCTCATCACGCCGACATAGGGTTCCAGGCGACCGGCACCGTCCTGGGCGTGAGCCGCCACGGGAGCGATGGACGCAGCGGCCATTGCCGCAAAAAGCAGTTTTTTCATGTCTTTCGACCTCATTCTCATTGATAAAACGCTCGGTTTGGACCCGGCGGCTGGCGTTCGACCGTTCCCTCTGATCGCGCCAGCAGGGTTGAAATGCTCTGTCGCGCCTTACAGTTTCATGAATAACATCGGAAATCTGAAATAAGCCGAAAGTGCGGCTTTAATGTCACGGTTTATGAACCTCAGATTACTGAACAAGTGCTCAAATCATTATGGAATTATAAAAGGCGGGGTAATGCACCCCGCCTTCGCAATAATATAGCAATAAAGTTCCATCCCGATGGGATGGGACGTTTCACTGGCAAGTCAGGATACAATAGCCTTGATAATCTTGCCGGGCTTTGCGGGCGGCTCACCCTTGGGCAGTGCGTCGACATGTTCCATGCCTTCTTCGACCACGCCCCACACCGTATATTGGCGGTCGAGGAAAGTCGCATCGTCGAAGCAGATGAAGAACTGGCTGTTGGCGCTATTGGGGTTCATCGCCCGCGCCATCGAGCAGACGCCGCGCACATGCGGCTCGGCATTGAATTCGGCTTTGAGGTCGGGCAGTTCCGATCCGCCCATGCCGGTTCCGGTCGGGTCGCCGCCCTGCGCCATGAAGCCGGGGATCACGCGGTGGAACACCACGCCGTCATAAAAACCTTCCCTGGCGAGCGAGGAAATGCGCTCGACATGGCCGGGGGCAAGATCGGGACGCAGCTTGATAACGACATCGCCGGTATCGAGGGTTAAAGTCAGTCTCTGGTCGGCCATATCCTTATCTCCCGCACAACCTGTTGAGTAATGGTTTCGCCCATATAGGGCCTGCATGGTTTTTGGAAAGGCGCAGCGGCTGCTTTTCTGTTGAATGGCATTGCAATTCCGGCGGTCATGGGCGAAAGCGGGCGGATGATCGAAGGGCAGGCAACAGAGGGGGCAGTGGATGAACCAGACCAACGCCGCGCCCATACCCGATCCGCATGACGACATCGCGCCCGAGCTGATCGGCGGAGATGGCGCCGCCGACTCCAGCCATGACAAGGATGACCGGCTGAAGCCCGAATATGTGTCCGCCGTCCGCGAGGCGGTGGAGCAGGGCGATGCCGAGCGCGCGCGCGAGCTGGTTTCGCCGCTGCATCCCGCCGATATCGCCGACCTTATCGAGCTGACCCCGGCGGAGGAGCGTGCGGACATCATCGCCGCGCTCGGCGATCTGGTCGGTGCGGAGGTGCTCTCCGAACTGAACGATTATGTCCGCGACGATCTGATCGAGGCGCTGGAGCCGCAGCAGGTCGCGGACCTCGCGGCGGAACTCGATACTGACGATGCGGTCGCGATCATTGAGGATATGGAGGAGGCCGACCAGCAGGCCGTCCTTGAGGCGATGGAACCGGAAGATCGCGCCGCCATCGAAAGCGCGCTTTCCTACCCGGAGGAGTCTGCCGGTCGCCTGATGCAGCGCGATCTGATCGCGGTGCCGCCTCATATGAATGTCGGGCAGGTGATCGACTATCTGCGCGACAGCCAGCATCTGACCGCCGATTTCTGGGAAATCTTCGTCGTCGATGAAGCGCATCATCCGATCGGAACCTGCCAGTTGAGCTGGGTGTTGACCTGCCCGCGCGCCATTTCCATCGCTGATGTGATGAAGCGGGAACAAACGCTGATCCCGGTCGACATGGATCAGGAAGAAGTGGCGCTGCGCTTCCAGAAATATGCGCTCATCTCCGCCGCCGTGGTCGATGGCGAGGGGCGCCTGGTCGGCATGATTACCGTCGATGATATTCTCCACATCGTGCAGGAAGAGGCGGGCGAGGACATCCTCCGCCTGTCCGGCGCGGGCGATGGCGACATCAACGAGCCGATTCTGGAAAGCTATAAGGGCCGGGTGCGCTGGCTGCTGTCCAATCTGGTGACGGCGCTGGTCGCCTCCACGATCATCGGCATATTCGAGGGCACGATCGAGAAGATGGTCGCGCTGGCGACGCTGATGCCGATCGTCGCGGGCGTCGGCGGCAATGCGGGCAGCCAGACGATGGCGGTGACGGTGCGCGCGCTCGCGACCAACCAGATCACCGCGTCGAATCGTTGGCGCACCGTTTTTCGCGAAATCCGGGTCGCCTTGCTCAATGGCTCCACGGTCGCCTGCGTGCTGGGCATCGGCGTCGCGATCGTGTTCGGCAATATCGTGCTGGGCGCGGTTATCGCCGCAGCGATGATGCTGAATATCGTCACCGCCGGGGTGGCGGGGGCCTCCATCCCGTTGGTCTTCGATCGCTTCAATGCCGATCCGGCGGTTGCTTCCTCCATCTTCGTGACGATGATAACGGATTCCATGGGCTTCCTCGCCTTTCTCGGGTTGGCGACGGCGGCGGGCCTGACCGGATAGAGAATCGTGCGCAGCCGGTTTTGCGCGAAAAGCGATGGGTGGCCGGGGAACGAAGCGCGCATCGGGCTTTCCCATTTCATGCAGTCTACTCCGCGCTTGAAAGGACGTGGCCGAGGCGCCATCTCGGCTCCATGCTTTTGCACATGACCAAGATCGCCTTTGGCTGCGACAGCGCGGATGACCTGCGCCGCTATCTCGAATCGTGCGCGCCTGCGGGCGAGGCGCGGCTGACGACCCGCTATTGCCCAAAGCGGGCGGACGAAATGGCGGGTGGCTCGCTGTACTGGATACATAGCGGGACGATTGTCGGGCGTTCGCCCATTCTCGGCTTTCAGGATAATGGCGAAGGCAAATATTGGATCAGGATCGAGCCTCGGCTGATCCCGGTCGCGCCTCGCGCCAAGAGGGCGCATCAGGGCTGGCGCTATCTGGAGGAGCAAGATGCGCCGCCCGATCTGGGCGACGGCATGGGCGATGGTGAGAGGCTGCCCGCGCATCTGGCACAAGAGCTGGAGCGGCTGGGGCTTGTATAGTTGCCGGGGTCAGGGCACCCCGGCGGACTCCCGCATCCGCTTTTCCGCATACCATTGGCGCAGCAGCGCTGCGGTGCAGCCGGTGAAGCCATAGCTGCCATTGGGCGAGCAACTGCCCGGCGACATGGCCTGCCCGGCCTCCTGCTGCTCCGCGACCTGACTGGCCCAGCCGGCGGCGCCCACGGGCTCGGGCTTTTCGCGCAGGCTCTTGGGAATGCGATAGCGCTCCGCTTCCGGCTTGCGGGCGCAGACGACGATCTCATCCTCCTTGCCGGAATCGGCCGCCGGGCAGGGATCGTCGCCATAGACGACGAGCGCGATGACCCGCTCCGGCGGATCGGCCGCCAGCGCCATGGAGGACGGCAGCAGGCTCGCCGTTAGTAGCGGCAGCGCAACGAAGGCAAGAAGGTGTGAGCGGAAAGCCATGCTTTTGCTCATCCGCCCCGGCTCCTGAACCGGGGCTGTATAGGGCGTGTGCGGCGCGGAAGAGCGGGGCGGGAAGGGTCCGGCCTCCTTATTTCTTCTCGCCCGATGTGGTTTCCGTTGGCTGCGCGGGCGGGTTTTTCACTTCCTGCCCATTTTGCCCAGCTTCCTGCGCGGCTGCGCGGGCGGCTTCCTCGGCCTTCACCCGTTCCTCGATCTTTTGCGAGTCGGCGTCGATGGTGGACAGGCGCTTCTCGCGCTCCGCCGCGACCAGATCGGCCCAACTCTGTTCGCCATTCATCCGCCGTTCGGCCTTGGCCTGTGCGGCGAGCTTCGCAAAGCAGCCGGTGACGCCGCCCGCGCCGGACGGGGTGCAGCTTTCGGTGCCGGTCTTGCCGATATATTCGATCGACTTGACGCGGCTCGCCCATGTTTCATTGCTGGTCGATCCGAAATCGGGATTTTCACGCAATTCCTTGGGAATGCGATAGCGCTCTTTTTCCTCTTGCCGGGCGCAGACGACGATCTCGTCGCCAGCGCCCGCAGGGCAGGGGTCATCGCCATAGACGATCACCTGCCGCACCCGCTCAGCCGAGGGACCGGCAGCCTCGCCCTGCGCGAAAGCGGGGGATGCGCAGGTTATCAGCGCCGTAAGACCCGCGCCCATCGTCCATTTCAGTGCATGATGCATCGTCAGATCCTTTTCGAAAGGGCTATGGCGGCCTTGCAGCCGAGCCGGATGGCGCCGAACAGCAGCGGATAGGCAGGCGCGTTTTCCGCCCCCTGCGCGATCGCGGCGTCGCGATGCTCCACCTCTTCGGCCTGAAAATCCCTGATCGCTTCGGAAAGTTCCGGGTCGCTGTCGCCCAGTTCGCGCAGCTGCTCCTCATAATGCTTGTCGATTTCCGTCTCGATCGCGGCGGTGCAGGCCATCGCTGCTTCCGGTCCGATCGCGGCGGTGACGGCGCCCAGCGCGAAGCCCGCAACCTTCCAGACCGGATGCAGCAGGGTCGGGCGAACGCCGCGTTGCGCGATCATCGCGTCGAAATGCTTGCGATGACGCTCCTCCTGCGCGGCCATGACGGCGATGGACCGGCTTGCCGGGTGGCGATCCCCCATTACCGCGAGCTGGCCCGCATAGATGACGGTCGCGCCGAATTCGCCCGCCTGATCGACGCGCAGCATAGATGCGCGGTCGGGCCGGGGACGGTTGGGGCGGGGAAAGTCGCTCATGGGTTCAATCCTTGCTTGCGCGCCGCAGGCAGAGGGCGATCAGCACCGCCGCGCCCATCGAGAATAGAGCATTGAAGCCCGCAAGGGAAATGCCGAACAGCGACCACGGCGCGACATCGCAGCGGGTGAGCGGGGCGGCCATGATCGCGTCCAGCACATCCTGCGCGCTGCCGCCCGCGGCGGGCACGGAACAGGCGGTGACGCCTTCCCACCAGCGATATTCGACCCCGGCATGAAAGAGGCCGATCGCGCCACTCACCGCAATGGCGAGCGCCGCGAGCAGCGTGAACAGGCGGCTCGTTTCGGCCCGTCCGCGTGTCGCCAGCGCCGCTAGTGCCAGTACGATGGCGGCGGCATGGGGCCAGCGCTGCCACATGCACATCTCGCAGGGATAAAGCCCGCCCGCATATTGCGAGAGCAGTGCGCCACCGAGCAGCAGCAGCGGGGCGACAAGCGCGATCAGGCGCGCACGGGCCAGCGGGGCGGAGCGGTTCATCACGGTGTCAGCGCTTGCCTGCGGCTTTCTTCAGCGCCTCGGTCTTTTCCGATACCGCCGCCTTCGCACCCTGCGGGCCGAGGCGGGCGATGGTGTCCAGCGCATAGCGCAACTGGAAATCGTCGATGCCCTTGGCCTTCAGTTGCTCCGCCGTCATCGCGAAGCGCGGATCGTCCTTCGCGTCCTCCTCGAACACCGGGTCGTCGCTCTTGATCTCGTTGATGAGGTGGCGGCGCAGGTCGGATTCGCGGAACTTGGGCCGCGTCTTGAAATCCGGATCGGACAATTGCGGCACGCGGATATCGGGCTTTATGCCGCCTTCCTGCACGCTGCGGCCCGAAGGCGTATAATAGCGCGCGGTGGTGAGGCGCAGCGCGGTCGTCGGCGAGAGGGGAAGGAGCGTCTGCACGCTGCCCTTGCCGAAGCTGGTTTCGCCCATGATGAGCGCGCGGTGCTGATCCTGCAACGCGCCCGCGACGATTTCCGACGCGGAGGCCGAGCCGGAATCGAGCAATACGATGACAGGCGCGCCGCCGGTATCGTCACCTGGCTTCGCATAATAGCGTTCGATATCGCCCTTGCTGCGGCCTCGCTGCGACACGATTTCGCCGCTGTTGAGGAAAGTGTCGGAAACGGCCACCGCCTCGTCCAGCAGACCGCCGGGGTTGGAGCGCATGTCGAGGATATAGCCGGTTGGCTTGTGGCCGAGCGACTGGGTGATGCTGCGGATGGCCGAACGCACATCCACGCCGGTATTGGCGGAGAAGCTGACGATCTGGATCACGCCGATGCCGTCCTTCACCTGCCATTTGACTGGCTTGATGTCGATGATCTCGCGGACCAGCGTCAGGTCCAGCGGCTTGTCGCGGCCGGGGCGCACGATGGTGAGCTTGATCGACGTGCCGGGCTTTCCGCGCATCTTCTCGACCGCCTCGTCGAGTGAACTGCCATAGACCAGTTCGCCGTCGATATGGGTGATATAGTCGCCCGCCTTGATGCC
>CAYLKZ010000128.1:0-6382 GCA_964384275.1 uncultured Sphingobium sp.
TCGACGGCATTTATCTCTCGCGCCCGCAGGCATCGACCTTCGATCTTGCCGACGTCGAGCGCGTCGAAGTGCTTCGCGGGCCGCAAGGCACGCTGTATGGCCGCAACACCACCGGCGGCGCGGTCAATATCATCACCCGCAAACCGAGCGGTGAATTCGGCGTTCGCGGCGTGGCCGCCCTCGGCAATCTCGACTATCGCCGCGTGCTGCTGAATGTGGATCTGCCTGCGCTGGGCACGCTGAAGGCGAAGGTAACGGGCCTCTACAGCCAGCGCGACGGCTGGGCGCATAATCGCGGCAATGGCGACGGCGTGACGCCGCAGGCAAATGACTTCCAGAGCGACCGCAAATATGCTGCTCGCGGAGCCATACGCTGGGAGCCGAGCGACAGCGTCACCGTCGATTATGCTGCGGATTACAGCAACATCCGCACGACTCCCGTGCGCTATGTGACGGAAAACGCGTTCGCGGGACTGCTTTTTCCCGGCTATAATTCCAACGCGAATCTGTCCTACCGCCCTGTCCATCTGCCCTATAGCCGGGTGAAGTCCGATGGCCAGTCGCTGATTGCAGAGTGGCAGGCCAGCGATGCGCTGACCCTGCGGTCCTTGTCCGGCTATCGGCATTTGAACCACCAGGCCCATCAGGATTATGTCGAAGCGTTCCTCGCTCCGTTCGCTTCCATGGATCGGATCAAATCGAAGGCCTATACACAGGAATTTCAGGCAGTCGGTTCATTTGGCGACCGGGTGAAATATGTTGCGGGTCTTTTCTACTTCAATGAAAAGGCCAGCCACATCCAGAAGTCCGATGTCGGCACCGGCGTCGCCGGCCAACTCGTGCTTATCGATCGCGACACCAATGCGAAATCGATTTCCAAGGCTGCCTTCGGACAGATCACCTGGACGCCGCCCATCCTGGAGGACAATTTCGACATAACTTTGGGCGCACGATACACCAAGGATAAGCGTACCGCCACTCGCGATCGCGAATCCCTGTTCTTCGTCGGCGATACTTCGCCGCTCGTCTGGCGCTATTTCCTTGGCAATGGCACCTACACGCCGGTGTCCTCGACCTTCGGCGCCACGGATGTCCGCAACAGCAAGTTCAACCCCTCAGTCATTCTGAACTATCGGGCGACCAACGACATCACTGTCTATGGCAAGGTAGTGACCGGCTACAAGGCGGGCGGCTCCAACGAGTCCTCCCCCACCTTTACCCGTACCTTCAACCCGGAAACCGTGACGACCTATGAAGTCGGCATCAAGAGCGACCTGTTCGATCGGCGCGCGCGCGTCAACATCAACGCTTTCTACGCCAACTACAAGGATCTCCAGCTCGACATCTCGACCGATCCCGCGGATTTGTCCTCCGCCGACAGCTTCAATATCGGCAAGGCCAAGGTAAAGGGCCTCGAAGCCGACGTGACGCTCGTTCCCTTTGAAGGGCTGACGCTTAATGCGTCCTACACCTATCTTCATAGCAAGATTCGCGACGTTCTCGCTCCCGCCGGTTCGATCTTCGATCCGGCGATCAACCCCGGCTCTCCTGTGGCGGCTGGCAGCAATATTTCGGGTTACTTCGTCATGCCCTTCATGCCGAAGCACAGCTTGAGGCTGTCGGGTGACTGGACCATCGCCCGCACGGGCGACGCATCGATCGCAGCGCATGTCGACTATACCTGGAAGGACAAGGTGTTCACGACTGCCGGTTCCGGCCCGTCGGTCGCCATCGGCAACACCCTGCCGGTCAACCCCTCCTACGGTCTTCTCGACGGTCGCCTCACCTACAAGCTGGAGCGCAGCGACGGCAAGGATATCACCATCGCCCTTTGGGGGAAGAACATCCTCGACAAGCGATATCCGGGCTTTGTGATCGGCTCCGGCTCGATCCTCGCGGGTTATATCGATCAGGCGATCTCCTATGGCGATCCGGCGACCTACGGCCTTGAGGTCGGCTTCAGGTTCTGATCGCGGAGTAAGGGTGGTGCCGGCAATCATGGTTGCCGACACCCCACTCAAATACCGTGGTTTCGAGTTTGCCGGACAGTGCCGGTGGAAATGGCCGGTGGAAATGCGCGAAGGCGAAGCCCGGTATGAAGGGCACGGGATTTTGTTGAAACAAGGCTATCAAGAAAGGACTTCATGATGGATCTTGAAACAGTGCTGGCGGAGCGCGAAATTGGGCGGGCGCTCTATGCCTTTGCCCGAGCGATGGATGAACGCGACTGGGATGCAATCACCCGGATCATGACGGAGGAGGCAACCGCGGAGATGGGGACCGGCCCCCTCGCGGACCCCAGCCAGGTCATCGCGTTGATGCGCTCCTTCCTTGACGACTGCGGACCAACCCAGCATCTCCTCGGCAATCTGGTGATCGATGTCACCGGCGATCAGGCCATAAGCCGCTGTTATGTCAGCGACATGCACAAAGGCGCAGGGGACAAGGATCACCTTACCTTCTCGACAATCGGCGAATATCATGATCGTTGGGAGAAGATCGCCGGGAACTGGCGGATGGCGCACCGCACCAAGCTCAACCGCGCCCATATCGGCTCCATCGAAGTGCTAGGCCCCGGACCGGCCTGATCCTGCGACCAGACCGCGCGCGCGGACAATATCCGGCGACGGGGTTGGCCTGAACGGACCGTCCGTCAGGCGGCTCTCACCCCGATCGGCGAGGCAAGCAATTGCTGACGATATTTGTTCGGGCTGGTGCCGCTGCCACGCCGGAAGGCTGCCGAAAAGGCGCTGGCATTTGCGAAACCGAGCCGGTGGGCAATCAGTTTGAGCGGCAGCGCACGATCCGCAAGCAACGACTTCGCCCTGTCCAGCCGAACCTTATCGACATAGGAACTGATCGACGTACCCGTGCTCGCCCGGAACAACCTCCGCAAATGCGGTGTGCTGATACCGCACTGCTCCGCCAATTCGAGCACGGCAATGGGACGTCCCTCGACAGTCTCGACGACATCGCGAATACGGCGCAGTTGCCATGGGGCCAGCTTCCCCACCTGGCTAATCGCAGGTTCTTCCCGCGGTCGTTCCAGTTGCCGCGTCAGCTCCACAAGGATCAGCCGGCACAGGGCATCCACTTTTACCGCATGGGAAAATCCGGGCGCGCGAAGCTCGTCGGCAAGCATCCTCAATATCTGCCTGGTGATGCCGTCATTCTCACTGGCAATCAGCCGCTCCACATTCTGGTCCGGATCGACCCCTGTGGTTTCATAAAAATATTCGCTCTCAAAATCGCAGAAGATCGCCGGTTCGAAGGGACCGCTATTCTCCATCTCCGCGCTCCAGTCGATACCGGCGGGAACGAAGTTGACCTGCTTCAACTCGCTGGATTCAGATTCATGTCCGTACCGGAAGCGCCCGCGAGGCCTGTGAATGCTCGAAGTCCACATGCCCACCTGACAGGTGGATTCGCGGCCCGCGATATGACTTGGAAAACTGCCCCCATAGGGAAGCAACAGCCGCACCACCGCGCCATTTATACCGGATGTTGCAAGACGTTCTTCCGTCCACGGAACATATGTGTGCACCTTGGTGCTCCCTCTCCAATAGCCACGCCATGGCTGCCGGGAGGGTGTCACCCCCTCTCAGGCGATCCAATTCCATTCTTATTTCTTATTGTGGAATAGCTATGACACCGGAACGCTCAAAGCAATAAGCATTCCGCAACCATGACCCCTCTCGGGTCATGGTTTGCAGAGAAGATGCAGAATTTATCTGCGCGATATCGAGATTCGATTATATCTCCGTCATTCAGGCAGAGCATAAGCGATAATGGAATCGCCCGTTTTCGTACCCAGAAATTTGTGCCCGCCCGCGGCAATCACGACATATTGCCGTCCGTTTTTCGTCAAACGATAGGTCATCGGCGTTGCCTGTCCCCCCGCAGGAAGGCGAATGCGCCATGCAACTTCGCCGGAACGAACGTCATAAGCCCGCAGATAATTGTCCGTTGTCGCGCCGAGGAATATCAGCCCGGACGCGGTGGCGATGCTACCGCCCAGATTCGGCACCCCCAGCTTCAACCACATCGGGGGCGGGGCCTGATCGCGGGTAGTGCCGAGCGGCACGTTCCAGAGCGTCTTGCCAGCCTTGAGGTCAATCGCCGTCAGACGCCCCCATGGCGGGCGATTGCATGGCGCGCCGAAGGGCGAAAGCATCGGAGCCATGGTAAGGCCATAAGGCGATCCCTTGGCAGGCAGCACGCGGTCTCCGGGCGCAATCTTGTCGCGGGGGATCATCCTCATGATCGCGCCGACCTGAGTGGTGTTGGCGATCAGGATGCCGCGCTCCGGATCGACCGTGACCCCGCCCCAGTTGGACGCGCCTTCAAAGCTCGGCCACTGGAGCCAGCCCTTCGTCGAAGGCGGCGTGAAGATGCCCTTGTAATCGACCGACCGGAACAATTCCCGGCACTTATATTTGTCATAGGGCGTGAACCCCCACATATCCTCCTCGCGAAGATCCGGATCGCGAATGATGAACGCCGGATTGGCGGGGAAAGGCTGCGTCGGCGAGAGCTTCTCTCCCGGCAGCTTGCCCTCCTGCGGCACCGGGCGCTCGACGACGGGGAACAGCGGCTTTCCGGTGCGCCGGTCGAGGATGAAGATATGCCCGACCTTGGTGGTCTGGGCGAGAGCCGGGATAGTGCCATTGGCGGTCGGAAGGTCGAACAGGACCGGCTGCGCCGGAACGTCATAATCCCACACGTCATGATGAACGGTCTGGAAACTCCATTTCACCTGCCCACTGGTGCCATCGAGAGCGACAACCGAGCTGGCGTAATAATCCAGGCCATTTCGCTCCGCAGCATAATGATCCGGCGGAGCATTGCCTGTCGGCACATAGACAAGATTGAGCTTCGCATCGACCGCCATCGGCGCCCAGCTATTGGGGGTGGCCCGGACGAACGGTTCGCCCTTGGGAGCGTTCGTAATATCGCTCATGCCCGGAGGCAGACCGTTCCAGGCCCATAACGGCTTGCCCGAATGGATGTCGAAGGCGCGGATGGCGCCCGCCGGCATGTCGACCCGCATATTGTCGGCCAATCGGCCATTTACGACAATGGCATTGCCGATAATGACCGGAGGCGAGGAAACGGAGAGATCACCCCGCTCCGTCTTGCCCAGCCCGGGCTTCAGATCGACAGTGCCCTTGTTGCCGAAGGACTGGCAGGACCGGCCCGTTGCGGAATCGAACGCCAACAGCCGCCCATCCAGCGTGCCCGCAAAAATCCGCCCGGCGCATTCCGTCCCTTCAGCCACAGTCGTATCGCGCGCATAAGTCACGCCACGGCAATTCAGCAGATAGGTGCTGAAATTATCGCCCTTGGGATGTTGCGCCCAGATTTCCTTGCCCGTTTCCGGATCGACCGCGGCGATACGGCCATTGCCGGAACAGACGTAGAGCTTGTTCTCCGCGATGATCGGCGTGACCTGAAGCGTCGGCGAAAGCGGCTCCGGAGCCGTCACCACGCCGACATGATAGGTCCATGCAGGTTTCAGCGCCCACACATTTTCAGGCGTGATCTGGGTCAGCGGAGAATAGCGCGTCCCGCCTGCATCCCCTCCATAATAGCCCCAGCCTGCGGTCGGGCCGGAATAGTCGATGGCAGGTTTCGCCCGGAATATATTGGAACTGTAGGCCCAATAAGCGCCCGCGACCACGGCCACCCCGCCCGCCCCGAACAGGATCGCCCGGCCCCAGCGGCGACGGGGCTTTCCCACGCGAAAAGCGTCTTTGCCGTCCTCTCCCAAAGGCTGACCGTCCCGAAAGGATTCCTGCGTGTTCGTCCGATTCATATGACCTCGTCTATGAAATTACTGGCGCGCGGCCTGTTTTCGGCTGGCACCCTATATTTGAAATCGAGCCTTTACCCCGTCGAAATGGAGTAGTTACCCTGCAGTTATCGCGCGCACGGCATCGGCCGCGCCTCGCATCGCCCCTTCGATGTAGCCGACTCCCCTGGCATCACCCACGGCATGGACCGTGAAGCCCTGCGCCTGCAATTGCTCCGCCAGCCTCAGATCACCGGTCGCGCCTTTCGCGACGATCACATGATCAGCGGCGGCGACCTGCGCCTCTCCGGCCCGGTCGGTAAATCGGACGGCGGCGGCTTCGATCCGCATGTCGTCCGACCCCGGGTAAAGCTGGACGCCATGCTCCTTCAGTTCATCCAGCAACCGCATCCGGCGAACGATCGTCAGCCCCGCGCCAAGGCGCGGCGCATCATCGACGACGACGACCTTACGGCCGCGTTCATTCAGAAACTCCGCGAGTTCCAGCCCGACGAGTTCACCGCCGATAATCACGATGCGCTTGCCGAGCGGCATCCACTGGTGGGTCGCCTTGCGAACGAAGTCGAGATT
>CAYLKZ010000129.1:0-6159 GCA_964384275.1 uncultured Sphingobium sp.
CTGCACTGCATCGGCGCGACCACGCTCGACGAATATCAGAAATATGTCGAGAAGGACGCGGCGCTGCAACGGCGCTTCCAGCCGGTGTTCGTCGGCGAACCGACGGTCGAGGACACCATCTCGATCCTGCGCGGCATCAAGGAGAAGTATGAGCTACACCATGGCGTGCGGATCACCGATGGCGCCATCGTCTCGGCGGCGACCCTCTCCAACCGCTATATCACCGACCGCTTCCTGCCGGACAAGGCGATCGACCTGATGGACGAGGCCGCCTCGCGCCTGCGCATGGAGGTGGAGAGCAAGCCCGAGGAGATCGAAAATCTCGACCGCCGCATAATCCAGCTCAAGATCGAGCGGGAGGCATTGAAGAAGGAAGTCGATCAGGCATCGAAGGACCGCCTCGACGCGCTGCAGGAGGATCTCGCGAACCTCGAACAGCAAAGCGCCGAGCTGACCGCCCGGTGGCAGGCCGACAAGGAAAAAATCGCGGGCGAGGCGAAGCTGAAGGAAGCGCTGGATCAGGCGCGCGCCGAGCTGGAACAGGCCCAGCGCGCGGGCGATCTCGCCAAGGCGGGCGAGCTGGCCTATGGCCGCATTCCGGACCTTGAGCGGAAGCTGGAAGAGGCCCAGAGCGCCACGCAAAGCGCGATGCTGCGCGAGGAAGTGACGGCGGAGGACATCGCCTCGGTCGTCTCGCGCTGGACCGGCATCCCCATCGACAAGATGATGGAAGGCGAGCGCGAGAAGCTGCTCCATATGGAGCAGGAACTCGGCAAGCGCGTCATCGGGCAGGAACAGGCAGTGCGCGCAGTCTCCACCGCCGTGCGGAGGAGCCGCGCCGGGTTGCAGGATCCGAACCGGCCGCTTGGCTCGTTCCTCTTCCTCGGCCCCACGGGCGTCGGCAAGACGGAGCTGACCAAGGCGCTCGCCGGCTTCCTGTTCGACGACGACAATGCGATGGTGCGCATCGACATGAGCGAGTTCATGGAGAAGCACAGCGTCGCTCGCCTCATCGGCGCGCCTCCGGGCTATGTCGGCTATGAGGAAGGCGGTGTGCTGACCGAAGCGGTGCGGCGGCGGCCCTATCAGGTCGTGCTGTTCGATGAGGTGGAGAAGGCGCACAGCGACGTGTTCAACGTGCTGCTTCAGGTGCTGGACGATGGCCGCCTGACCGATGGGCAGGGCCGCACGGTCGATTTCAGCAACACGATCATCGTGCTGACCTCGAATCTCGGCAGCCAGTATCTCGCCAATATGGCCGATGGGCAGAAGGTCGAGGATGTCGAGCCGCAGGTGATGGACGTGGTGCGGGCGCATTTCCGCCCCGAATTCCTGAACCGGCTGGATGAGATCATCCTGTTCCACCGCCTCGGCGTGGAGCATATGGCGCCGATCGTCGACATTCAGGTCGGCCGCGTCGCCAGGCTGCTGAAGGACCGTAAGGTCACGCTGGACCTGAACGAAGGTGCGCGGCACTGGCTCGGTCGGGTGGGGTATGACCCGGTCTATGGCGCAAGGCCGCTGAAGCGCGCCGTGCAGAAATATCTGCAAGACCCGCTTGCCGAGATGATCCTGTCGGGACAGGTGCCCGATGGTTCAACGGTGAAGGTCGGAGAAGGCGACGGGGCGCTGGCGCTGAGCGTGGAATAAGGCGCGCGGTCAAGATAGGAATGCGAAAAGGCCGGAGCTTATGCCCCGGCCTTTTTTATGCCCGCAAAGGGGAAGAAAAAGGGCGACCCCGAGGGACCGCCCTTCTCTGTTATCGGCAAACTGCCTCTTAGAAGTCCAGCGACACGCCGAGACGCACATAGCGAGGCGTCTGATAGGCGGAAACCTTCCCGTAATTCGGGTCAGCCGTACCGCCGTCCGTTTCGCCAACTTCACGGAAGTCGATTTTAGTCTTCCAGTTGAAGACGTTGAACACGTCAGCCCTAAGCGTCAGACCGCCCATAACCGGCAGCTTATAGACCAGATTGACGTCGATCTGCTTGCGCCAGTCGCTCTTGAATGCGTTGCCGCGGCCAATCAACGAGGTCGGGAACTGGCCTTGCAGCACGCCACCCTGGGAAACGCCATTAGAGTTCACGGTCGCGGCTGCAATCTGCGTCCGGCAATACCAGGATCCGGCAAGGCTCGTGATACCGCGTCCCGCACCACCTGTCGCCGGATCATAAACACCGATACAACCGTAACGGCGGGGCGATTGCAGGAGGCCGAACACGCCAACTGTAAAGCTATCCGTCACCGCATAGGTGCCGTAAACCTTGAAGGTATGACGGCGATCATTCGGCAGATAACCCGAAGCACCGTCCATCCAGCCGGGTTCGTCGAAGTCTTGCGTCAGGCCGGTATCGTCCTGACCATTATCCGACTTCACGCCACCTTCATAATTACCCCGGTTCTTGGCCCAGACGTAGGAACCCGCCAGCGAGAAGCGGCCATCCCATGCACGATCGAAGGTGAATTCGACCGCATCATATTTGCGCTTCGCCTTGGGGAAGCCAGTCAGCGCGCCGGGGATAGTGATCTGCGTCAGATTACCGTCGCCCACCAAATCCACATAGGTCACGATATCGCTACCCGGATTGATGAGAACATAATCGCCGCCACCGCCGATAGCGGCAGGCGTTTCACCCGGACGGCAGCCATCCATGTCCTGCGTGTCGCAGAAAGCCTCGATGTTCCAGGAGAGGTCTGCGTCCTCCAGAACCGACTTCAGCCGCTTGCGGATATAGTTGACACCGAAGGTCCAGCGATCGCCTACCTTTTGCTTGGCGCCAACGATGATCTCGTCCTGATATTGCGGCTTGAGGTTCTGGGAGGTCAGTACCCGCGCATCTGCCTGATCCGCGCTGCTGCTCGACAGCACGTCGAAACGCACCGACTGACCCAGAAGCGGCAGGCCCGTGGTCTCGTCGATACCATTCAGGAAGAAATATTCCTGGGTAAAGGTTTCATTGCCCGCCAAACGGATGTTGGTGTTGGCGGCAACCGGGAGATAATACCGGCCGAAGAATGCCGACACAGTGGTGCGGTCGTCGCCAAAGACGTCATAAGTGGCGCTGAGGCGAGGCGCGATCTGATCGGACAGCTTCGTGAACGTCTTGCCATTGGCTGCGTAGTTCTGGAAGGTTTCCGAACGCACGCCGAGACCCAGGTTCAGGCTGTCGGTGACATCCCACGAATCCTGGATGTAAAAGGCGGTGTTCTTCGACTTGAACGAACCATTGGCGAAACGGAGTCGCTCACGCACATAAGGCTGTCCCTGCGGAATAAGCCCGCCCAGTGCACCGGAAGCCGAAGTCGGGGTCGGATACAACAGATAATAGGCGCCGCCCGAATAGAATTCGTTCGCTTCGGCATAGAGACGTTCCTGATCGAAACCGGCACGCACATTATGTTCACCGAAAGCGCTGAAACGCAGGTCGATGTCGAAGCGGAAGAGCTTTCGCTTGTCGCGAGCATTTTCGACCGTGGCATCGGGATGGCCCGAAGTCTGGACAGAAGTGCCGCTGCGCTGATCGACAATATAAGGCTTCGCACCTTCACTCGCGCGCTTGTAGTTGGTTTCGCCGTAAAGAGCGCTGACCGTCAGCCAGTCAGTCAGCTCACCGGTATATTTGCCGATGATATTCTGGCCGCCATAGCGCGTGGTGTAGGGCGTCGAGGAAACGCCGGTCGTGCTCGCGCCACCACCGGCAGGCGTATTCGTCACCAGCGATGTAAAGGTGCCGCTCTCTGTCTCGTTATTCTTGAAATAAGTAAGTTCGAAGCGGTGACCGTCAACAGGAATGAAGTCGAGCTTGCCGCCGAAGAACGGTTCTTTATTGCTCGAATAGGTCTGCGACTGAACCGTGGTGGTGGAGCCGTTGGCGTTGAGATTCGAGACAGCGGTAGTGCGGTCGAAACGGCTCTTGAAGCGCGGGTTGAAGAAGCCGAAGAAGAACAGGCGATCCTTGATGATCGGACCCGACGCCCAGATATTGCCTTCGTAATTCTGGCGTTCATCGTCCTTGTTCAGCGCGGCATAGGTGTTGGGTGCTTCCGAACGCAGGCCGCTGGGTTCCCAATATGCGCTGAAGCCGCCCTTCAGTTCATTCGAACCGGAACGGGTTGCGGCAATCACCGCACCGCCGGTCGAGCGGCCATATTCAGCCTGATAACCGCCGGTCTTGATCTGAACCTGATCATAAAATTCAAACGGCACCGTGCCGCCACCGACGCCGGTACGGAAATTGGTGATGTTCATGCCGTTGATGTAGAAGATGTTTTCAGCAACCGAGCCACCGCCGATCGAGACGTTGGCAGGTCCCGTATTGTTGTCGAACGCGGTATCGCCGATGCCCGTTTGCGGCGCCAGAAGCTGGATGCCGGTGACAGACCGGGGAACCGGAAGGCGATCGAAGGTCTCCTGAACATTGTAGACCGCGCCGACGGCCGCTCTGGAAACGTCGATCGAAACGGCGCGCGCGCCGATCACGACAATCGCGGCTTCGGTACCAGCGGGATAGAGGCGAAAGCTGAAGCCGGAGCCACCCAGAGCAACCTGAACAGGGCTGTTCTCGATGGATTCAAACCCATCCTTGGACACGCTGACCATATAGTCGCCCAGCGGCAGCAGGGAGATGACGGCCTTACCCTTCGAATCAGTAGTGATCTGGCGATTATATCCTTGAGCCGAAACCACATTGACCTGAGCGTCAGCAACGGGCCGGCCGTCCTGATCGATGATCGTCGCATCCAGACTACCGGAAGTCAGACCCTGAGCATGTGCCGGAACAGCCTGCAAAGCCATCGCACCAACGCCCGCGCCCAGAAGGGCAAATGCCCGCATTGCACCACTGAGGCACAAGGCCGCCTTATCGATTTTCTTCACTTTCCAGTCCCTTGTTCTGGACAGGAGCAGGCACAGGCCGCTCCCCCTGTTTCACAAGGATGCGGTGGAAACGCTTTCATCCATCATTTAATAAATGAGGATCGAAATGCCCGACAGCGACGATTCCAACGCATCACTGCCGTTCATTAGGCGTTCATAACCCAGGTCTGTAAAGCGCAGTCGGGACAATAGCGTCGTTTTGCCTGGCCCTTGTGGCAGAAAGGCAACAAAATAAGTTGCCTTGCAACAGCGCAAAATGGGGTCGAACGCTTGGAGGACCAGCACCGTTCCCTGTCAAAGCCCTTACGGCAAACTATTGCATGGAGGCGGCAATTTTCTGAGGATCGAGCCGCGCGCCGTTCCACATCATACCCCAATGCATATGCGGACCGCTCGCTCGCCCCGTCGCGCCGACCGCCGCCACCACCTGCCCCTGCCGGACGATATCGCCTTCCTTCACGGCAAGGCTGGAACAATGCAGAAAGGCGCTGGTCAGCCCCATGCCATGATCCACGATGAGCAGATGCCCCTCCAGCGTGAAGGGCGTTTGCGCGGCCAGCACCACCACCCCGTCGGCGGGCGCGCGGATCGGCGTGCCGGTCGGCACCGCGACATCGACGCCGCTATGATAGCTGCCGGGCTGGCCCCGATAGATGCGCTGGGCGCCGAACAAGCCGGAAATCCGTCCCGTAACCGGCCAGCGGAAACTCTGCCTCCAGCCATCCGAATAGGGCCGCATCGCCCGCGCGGCGGCGATGCGCTCCAGTTCCGGCTTGCGCCGTTCGAGGAATTGCGCGCTCGGTATGTTCGCCGTGGGGGAGGCGTCGACACGCTCGATCCGCCAGCTTCCGGCCTGCACCGGCAAGGTCCGTTCGACGGGCACGCCGCCCTCGATTTCGGCGCGCAGCAGCGCGGAGGAGGAGGCATCCCGATCGAAGGCGATGAGGAAGCGGCCGTCTGGCGCGAGCGGCACGTCCCGGCCGTCCAGCGTCACCCGCCGGGCGCAGCGAGGCGCGAGGCCGCGCATCAGCGCCCCTTGCATCGCCTCGCCCTCCAGCCGGAAATCCGCGCCGCGCAGGCTATCCTCGGCACAGGCCGGTTGCGCCGGGGCAACAAGCGGCGGCGTGGCGGCCTGCGGCGGCACCTGCTCCGGCACACACCCGGCCAACGTCAACGGCGCTGCGCCGAAAGCCGCCCATCCCGAAAACCGGCGCATGATCAGGCGGGCAGCCCCTGCTCCTTGCGCCAGCGTATCTCGGCGGCGGTGGAAGCCTCCGCATCCG
>CAYLKZ010000130.1:0-6102 GCA_964384275.1 uncultured Sphingobium sp.
ATCCTAGTAGTCACGTCCAGCTTCCTTCGATGTGAGGAGGTAAATCCGGTCCTGAAGCTCGTCGGCGCTCATGACGCCGTAGCCGATCGGAATGGGGCGGCCGGTCTGCGCGTCCCAGAGCACGACCGCTGGCGTGATCTTGGGCTCGAGCCCCATGCGGCTGCGCTGGTTGGTCTCGACCGTGTAGTTCGGGAAATGCCGCGACGGGCCGCCGTCGGTCGAAATCGCGCGCACAGCGATATGCCAGGTCGAGGCAACGCTCTGCACGATCGGCGACATGACTTCGCAGGCGCCGCAGCTCTGCGCGAAGAAGTAGAACAGCCCGTAGCGCTCTGAAAGCTGGGCCATCGCAGCGTTCCGTTCCGCGCTTCGCGAATCCTGCCACTGGCGTTTGCCAAGCGTCGAGACCGGGCGCTGCAGCGTGTAGTCGAGCTCGGGATCCTGCCAGATCGCCCGCTGCCAGACGTCGCTGAAGAGCGACGCCCGGTCGAGCTGGGCGCGCTGGAAGCGGATATAGGCCGTCACATTCGCCGGCGTCGGCTCGAGGATCGCCTTGGCCTTCAGTTCCCGCAAGGTCGCCGTGATCGCGTCGAGTTGGCTGGTCGCGCTGGCCGTAGGCGCAGGCAGGGGTGTATTCTGCTCCAGCGGCTTGGGCCGCTCGCAGTAGAACCAGTATCCAAGCCGCCGCTCCACACAGTAGAAGCTATCCTGGCGCTCGGCCGGCTGCGCGCTGGGCGGCGCATCGGTCCGGCTTGCGGTCGACTGGGCGGTCGCCGGAGAAAACTGGCAAACGGAATTGGCAATCGCGCAGGCGGCAAGCAGCCGCCACGCGACCTTACTGGCGGGCGCGGGCATAGTAGTCCTCGATCTTCTGTTGGATGTCCTGGGTGGCCTGCAGCTCGTCAGGCAGGCGAGCAGCGTCGGTGAACTCGGCGTAGACCTCGCTGAAGTCCATTTTCGAGAGGTCGAGCCGGGCAAACTCGTCGATGGTGAAACCCTGGCATTGCTCGGTCTTCGGCTTGCCCCAGGGCTTGTTCAGCTGCTGGCGGCCCTGTTCCTGCAGGATCCGCGAAAGCTTGGATTCAAAGCAGCAGTAGACCTTGCGCTTGGTCAGGCACACGCCAAGGAACGAGGACGAGCAATAGGTGCCGACGTAGACGCACAGACCCTGCGCATCCTTCTGATGCAGCAGCATCTCCTCGCGGCTGCAGCCCAGCGCCACGAGCAGCTGGATGCCCGGGATAAGCGGGAAGCCCTTGCCCTTGCAGCAGTTGAGCACGCCGAAGACCTTGGACGAGCAGCTTTCTCGGGTCCCCTTGAACAAAGTGAGGTTGTCTGGATCGAATTCGCGGCGCGCCTGGTTCATCGCGTTCAAGGCGACGGCCGCGTCCTTGAACTCGTCGTTGGCCTCGCGCTGGATGGTCTCGCACGAGCCATCGATGCAGTAAACGTCGCCGTCGCAGATGAACTGGCCGGTCGTTGCAGGCTGGTCTGGAACCGGGCAATCATAGACCCGCTCCCAGGTGCGGCAGGGCTCCCCCGCGAGGCAGTCTTCGCGCACGAGCTTGCAGCCCGGAGTGGCCTCAAGTGTCTGACAGTCCTGTGCCTCGGTGAACTGCGCGCAGCTGTAACTGCGGCTCCATGCCCAGCAAGGCTGCGTCACGGCGATGCCATCGACGATGCGGGTCACCGGATCGCTGTCCGTGCACGTCTCGGTGTCCTGCTGGCACGAGGTATCAGCCGCAAGACCAGCACACTGGCTTTCATCGCGCGCCGTTGTGACGACGTTCTCGCCTGTCACCGTGTAGGGCGTGGCGCCATCGACCGGCGACGTGCAACTGACGAGATCGACCCTCAGATCGCCCGAGTTACAGCCCCAGTAGATCCCGAAATAAGGATCGCACAGGTTGATCGGATAGGACTGCGTGACCGTGCATTGCGGCGCGGGGTAGCGGTTGCAGTTGTAGACCGAAGCCGGATCGACCCCGCTGCCGCCTACGCAATAGTAGCCGTAGACCTGCCGCTGCTCGACACGCGCGGTCAACGTCAAGGGGCAGGTCCGCGTTTCCTGTGTCGCCGTATAGCCGACATTGCAGGTCGCCATGTAGCGAGCCGCGGTTCCGCTGGCCGGCGGCAAGGGCACGCAGCGTCCCTGCGAGCCGCTGATGGCCATTCCGCTCGTATAGGCGAGCGGGTCCTCGCTGATCACATTGCTGCGCGCGATCGTCGCATCGAGATCCTGCGGCGCAAACCGGGCGCGCCGGTCCATCGAATCCCGCATGGCCTTGTAGCCGGTGTTGGTCGCCGCCTGGCTCGCCGCTTCGCGGCTCATTCGGTCAGGATCGTCGAAGTAACCCGACTGGCTCGGCGTGCCGCCGAAATTGGGAATGCGGCTCGCATCCGGGATCGTCGTTGCCGCGCTTTGCGCCGAGGCTGCCTTGTCCCGCCCGAAAGCCTTGCCGTCGGCCTTGGCAGCATCGGTTGCGGTTTGGGCGTGGAGCGGGCCGACGAAGGCGAGCAGAAGCGCGCCCACGCCAGCGAGAGAGAGGACCGATCGTTTCATGGAACCTGCCTTTCAAGACGGGCGAGGTGCTGGGCGGCGAGCAAAGCGCCGGGGCCGCCGCCGCGCGCGAAGGTCTCGAGCGCGTAAGCTGCGCTGACATTGCCGCTCATCCGGTCGTGCGGCGGGACCTGTGTCCGGCAGTCGAACCCGTCGCACAGATCGAAGTCGCTGCTGGAAACGACGTATGTGGGCACCGCCTCGACCCCGAAGGCCCGGAACAGCCGCGGGTCGATACCGACGCCGTCCAGCTGCTCGCCGGGCTTGGCAACTTTGGCCAATGCCGCCGTGAGAGCCTTGGCGCTGTTGCCGGGCAGCCCGCGCAAGGCGACAACACCGCCAGCCTTGGTCACGTCGTCGATCATCGCACGCAGCGCTGCAGGCGGCATCGATAGCGAAGCAAAGGCAATGAACCTCGGCGCCTCGCCCATGCCTTCGCTGGTCATGGCGCCTGCATCGGCCACCATCCGGTCAAAATCGAATGTGCTGGCCTCACCAGGCTTCGCGTTTGCGGCGGCTTCACGCGTGTAGCGGCGGGCGTGCGCCTCGGCCTCGTCGGAGCTGGTCCTCGCCTCCCGCGCCAGGGCTTCGGCTCTGGCGCGGGCATTGGCAGACAGCGCATCGGCATCGGGGGCACCAGCACTGGCCCGCGCACGGATAGCGGCCAGATCGAGGTCCGGTTCGGCCGTCTGCGCCGAGGCGCCAGCCAAAGCAGCAAGGCTGGAAAGCGATGCGACGACAAGAAGATGAGGAAGTTTGTTCATAGCGCACAGCAATTCCGCTTGCGCCAGACCAGGTAGCCCATGTCCTCGCCAATGGCGGGATAGACCTGGCCTGCCGACATGAAGGTGGTGGAGGCACCAATGGGCGCGCAGGCGTAGCGGCCCTTGGTCTGCGGATTGGGATTGGTGGCCTGGAAGCGGTATTGTTGCTTGCGCATCACCGGCATCAGGTACTTGCCGCAAAGCCCTTTGCTGCCCATCGTCCCCCAGGCGACGAGCTCGCGGTGGAGCTTGTAGGAGAAGCGGGCGAGCGCGAGCCGCGATGCCTGCACATGGCCGATCGTTGCCGAGACATTGCCGTTGAGCGGATACATCGTGCCCTGGCAGCCCGCGCACCAGAACAGCTCATCGGTCGGCAGCTTGGCCGTTGCCGCCACGCAGTCCGCTGCGCAGGCAGCAAGCGCCAAGGGATTGGCGAAGAGGACCGCCTCGGGATTGATGATCGCGGTTAGCTCGCTGTCCTGCCACAGCGGATCAATCTCGGTGATGTAGAGGATGTCGATCGAGCCGGACTCGAGGCACAGGAAATCGGCGACGATCTCCATCCAGTAGATCAGCGGATAGGCATACCAGTGGACATGCCACTGCGAGTTGTACTGGGTGTTGCCGCCAACCGCCGATGGCCCCGCCATCGACTTGAAGCCGATGTCGAATCCCGGATCGAGCTTCATCCCGCCGAGATTGACGAAGCACCATGGCTTCATGCTGACGTCGGCAAGCCGGACCGGCTCCCAGAACCCCATGGCGATGCCGGGCCGCAAACCGCAGAGGCAAACAGGGAGAGCCGGGTTGCTCGGATCGGGACGGCTCGACGGCCAGATCTTCAGGCCACCGATCGAGATCGGAAACAGGCACGACCAGCAGATGTCCGTGATCGGATTGACGAACTTGCCAGTGCAGCGCCCGGGGCCGGCCGCAGCCTGGGCAGGAGCACTGGACACGACGCTCAGGCTGGTGAGCAGAAGTGCTCCGCAAAGCCATGACAGAAGGCGTTTTTTCTTGCTCATGACGGCGCACGCTCCTTGAGAGGCACGGGCTGTTCGGTGATGATGAGCGCGCGGCCCTGCTGCTCGACGGTTGCGGGCACCGCGCGAATGCCGAAGTGTTTCACCAGCGTGCCGCCCTGATCGAAGTAGAAGCGCCGCTGACGGGCCTTCATGAGTTCGAGCGGCGCACCGGCTACGAGGATGAGTTTCGCCTTTGTGCTGGCAAAGCGGCGGGTGGCCCAGGCGAGCTGTGCCGGGTCGTCGCCATCGAGAAAGACGAGGGGTGCGCGCAGCGGCACGGTATCGAGCGGATTGACCCGCGTGCCTGCGGCAATGATGACCCGGCCCTTGTCGTCGGCAATGTCGCGCTCGACGGTGATCGTCGGATCGAAGCGCCAGCTGCGCAGCGCCGAGGCGAGGGTAACGCCCGCGACCGGCTCTGGCCGGTTGACCCGGGCGATTGTCCGCCGCTTCAGCTCTTCGTTGAGACGGGCCGTTTCGCCGGTCTTCTCAAGCTGGGTGAGCCTGGCATGGATCTGCTGAAGCAGGTCCGGTTCGATGACCGGCCATACCGCGCCGTGCTGGCCGTAATCGCGAGCCATTGCCTGTGGTGCGATGGCCAGCGCCAGCGCAGTGGTGCAAACCGGCAGAGTGAGGAGCCTCACAGGATTGGCCTCCCGACCCCGAGTATGCGCGGTCCACAGATCCAACCGATCGCGGCATAGCGACTGTCAAAGCCATCCTTGTGTTCGCTGGTGACGAAGTAGCAGCCTTTCGGCACGCGCCCCGTAGGTCCAAGCGCCAGCGGTTCGCCGAGGCGGCTCTCAAGCTTGGCCTTGGCCACGGCCTCACCGTTGACGAAGTAGATGCGGTTTTGCTCGGCGATGTTGTCGCCCGGAACACCGCTCACCCGCTTGCCGAACGGCTTGGGCTTCGCCCCGAAATGCTTGACCAACAAAGGCGAGGTGGGTGGGTCGAACAGGATGATGTCCCCGCGATGCACGGGTGCCCCCCGCGTGACCCAGATGGCCCAGTAGGGCAGGCTGGGGCTCACATTGATCATAAGCGCATGGCCCTGCGCGAAGGCGGCAAGCGAGGAGAGCGCCAGCGCCCCGGCGCCGAGCCCGCCCCAAAGCACGAGCCGGCGCGCCGAAGCTGAGCGGATCAAGAGATCAGCGGGCTGCATTGGGAATGGCTCCCATGCGGCGCACGACGTCGGCACGCACAGACCCGGTCAGGTCCGGTGTGCTCCCGGCGACCACTGCTTCGGCAACCAGAACTGTCCGGCCTTCGCGTCCGAGCTTCTGTACCGAGGCTTCCACGGCCTTGAGGTAGGCCTGGACGCGCAGTCTGGTTTCTTCAGGCGGCCGACCGGCACGTGCTTCGGCTTCGATGAAGTCGCCCATGATCCGGCTCAGCTGGACCGTGACGACCTCGCGTTTTTCCAGGGTGAGCAGCTTGTCCGTCGCCCAGACACCCCACAGCACCTGACCGACCATGCCAGCGCCGACCAGGACAGCGGTGAGATTGATCGCTGAAAGCCGCCCCCGCAGGCTCGATGTTGCCAGAATGTTCTTCACAGCTTTTCTCCCGAAAGTTCGCGGTCGAGATCGCGGATGAAGCGCGGCATGCGCCACACGACGACGAGCGTCGCGAGACCGATCAGAACGATCTTGCACTGGCCGAGGAATGTCACGCGCCGTGCGAGGTCGGCCGCCAGGAAGCGGTCACCGAGATTGGCGACATGGGCGAAGAAGGCATCGGGATTGCCGCC
>CAYLKZ010000131.1:0-6099 GCA_964384275.1 uncultured Sphingobium sp.
AGCCGGTCAGCAGGATATTGCCCCGCTCGAACAGGTCCATCAGGCGGCCCGGCGTCGCGATCAGCACATCGACGCCCTTTTCCAGCGCCTTCACCTGATCGCCCATCGACACGCCGCCGATGAGGAGCGCCATGCTCAGCTTGTGATATTTGCCGTATTTCTCGAAATTCTCGGCCACCTGCGCGGCCAGTTCCCGGGTCGGTTCGAGGATCAGAGAGCGCGGCATGCGCGCCCGGCTGCGGCCATGGGCCAATATGTCGATCATCGGCAGAACGAAGCTGGCCGTCTTGCCAGTGCCGGTCTGGGCAATGCCGATCAGGTCCTTCATCATGAGGACGGGCGGTATCGCCTGCGCCTGAATGGGCGTGGGCGTATCATATCCAGCCTCTGTGACAGCCTTCAACAGTTCATCAGAAAGGCCGAGATCGGCAAAAGTCATCCAGTTGTCCGGAATCCGCAACCGCTGGGCACCATGCCCCGGTTATGATCGCGGGCCATTGGTCAAAAATCGCGATATTGTCAAGAAAATCCATGCGGGCAGGCGAAGAAAGCGTCACTTTGCCTTTCTTTCCACCTGTCATTTTTCCGGCATGAGACGCCGGAACTCGGTAATCCTGCAATTTGCGCCGCTCCTCGCCAGCAGGCGATCGCGCCCCGCGCACAGGCTGCCATCCTCATTGGGTTGAATGTAAAAGCCGGAGTAGAGATCCTCGGGCCGACATTCCCGGCTAAGGCGCGCGCGCATTCGGGTGGCGTCCCGCAGCACGAGGTCGACCCCGTGAGAGGAAGAGATCATCGCCGCCCGCACCTGGCCCAGTTGCAGGCACTTGGGGCCTTTGCGCTCCTCCCATTTCATGGGCTTCGCGGGCGGAGGCGGCGGCAGATCGGTACGCCCGCGCGGCGCCTTGCCCTCCGGCGATTGCGGCATGCCGGGACGCACCATCGGCACCCGGATGATCACCCGCTGCTCGATCGTCATTTGCGCCAGTTCCACCGGCGGCTCCGAAGCGGACGGCGGAGGCGGGAGGGGCATGAGTTCCCCCCTGCCCTCCGTCACGGACGCGGCGACGGGAAGCGAAACGGTCAGCATCAGAAGAGGCAAAAGAATCACGATCACCCTTTTCGCGTCATAATGCGACGACAGAACCCCTTGAGACAGCCTTAGACAAGCCCGGTTGAACAACAAGTGAATTAGGACAATATGCTTCCCATGGCAGAAACCACTTCCTCCACCATCCCGCTGGATCGCTTTCATGCTCTGCTGGGGCCGAAGGGCCTCGTCACCGATGCCGATGCGATCGCGCCATGGCTCACCGACTGGCGCGGGCGCTTCCATGGGACCAGCCCCGCCCTTCTCGCCCCCGCCTCCACGCAAGAGGTCGCCGCCGTCGTCGCCCTCGCGCATGAGTTGGCGATCCCGCTGGTGCCGCAAGGGGGCAACACATCGATGGTCGGCGGCGCCACCCCGCCGCCCGATGGCCGCGCGCTCCTCCTGTCGCTGCGGCGGATGAACGCGATCCGCTCGATCAGCGCGGAGCATGGCCGCGCCGTCTGCGAAGCGGGCGTAATCCTCTCCACGCTGCACGAGGCCGCCGAAGCAGTAGGCAGGCGCTTTCCGCTAAGCCTTGGCGCCAGAGGGTCCGCGACGATCGGCGGGCTGGTCTCGACCAATGCAGGCGGCACGCAGGTGCTGCGCCATGGCACGATGCGCGGGCTGGTCGACGGGCTGGAGGCGGTGCTGCCCAACGGCATGATACTGGAGGGGCTGGAGCCGCTGAAGAAGGACAATCGCGGCTATGATCTGCGCCATCTGCTTATCGGCGCGGAAGGGACGCTGGGCATCGTCACCGCAGCGACGGTGCGGCTGGTGCCCGCGCTCACCCGCACCGCGACCGCATGGGTGGGCGTCGAGCGTCCGCATGACGCGCTCGCGCTGCTGCGCCTGCTCGAACAGCGTTTCGGCCCGACGATCGAGGGGTTCGAGGTGATCGCGGGCGATTGCCTCGATCATGTGCTGTCCCATATTCCCGGCTCGCGCCCGCCGATAGAGGCGCGCGCGCCCTGGCATGTGCTGATCGAATTCGACCTGAGCGATCCGCCGGAAGGGGCCGAGGGAGAGCAGGCCATTCTCGCCGCCCTCGCCGATTTTCTCGACCGGGGCTTCATCGGCAGCGGCAGGGGCATCGACGCCACGCTCGCCAGCAACGAGGCGCAGGCGCGGGCGTTCTGGCGGCTGCGCGAATCGATCTCCGAGGCGGAGCGGGCACTGGGACCGGCGCTGCAATTCGACATCAGCGTGCCGATAGAGGCGATGCCCGACTATATGATCGAGACCGCGAAGGCGGTCGCCGCCCGCTTCCCGGGCACCAGCGCCTCATCCTACGGCCATCTGGGCGACGGCAATGTCCATTTCCATGTTCGCGCGCCCGGCGGCACCGGCGACGGCCCCGGCTGGATCGCGCAGCATGGCAAGGACATAAGCCGGTTCGTCCATGATGCGGTGGCGGCCTCCGGCGGCTCTCTCTCGGCCGAGCATGGCATCGGCCAGATGAAGCGCGCGGAGCTGGGCCGCCTCTCCTCCCCCGCCCGGCTGTTCGCGATGCGGGCGATCAAGCAGGCGCTCGACCCGCGCGGCATCATGAACCCGGGAAAGCTCATCCCGCTTGCATCGGAAGGCTGAGCAATTTATCGCCGTCCACCAGTTGAATCCCTAGCGACAAGCGGGCCAGCCCGTTCAATATCATGGAGACGATTATGGCCAGCGCGCCCAATGCCAATCTGCCTATTCTGTACAATGACCTCGTGCCCCTGAACAGCAATGAGCATGGGAAGTATCGCCTCCGCCCGATCGACGCCGCGCCCTTCCTCAAGGATCAGCATGCGGTGCCGCTGACCATTGACGAATTCGTTGCCGCCCAGCGTTTCGTGCCGATCATCTTCTCGGCAGGTGAAGACCCGGTTCCGCTCGCGCTGATGGGCCTCAACGAAGGCGTCAACACCTTCCTTGACGAAGAAGGCAAGCTGCGGGGCGCGGCTTATGTCCCGGCCTATGTCCGCCGCTATCCCTGGATGCTGGCGAAGCTGCGCCAGGACAATGACGAGCTGTCGCTCTGCTTCGACCCCAGCGCGGCCTGGATCGGCGAGTTCGAGGATGGCGAGGCGCTGCTCGACGAGAATAAGCAGCCGACCGAGATCACCAAGAACATCCTCAAATTCTGCGAGGATTTCGAGCAGGCCGCCCAGCGCACCTCGATGTTCATGAAGGACCTGAAGGATCTGGACCTCATCATGGAGGGCGAAGTCGCTATCCAGATGCCGGGCAACGACCAGCCCTTCATCTATCGCGGCTTCAGCATGGTGAACGAGGAAAAGCTGCGCGACCTGCGTGGCGACCAGCTGCGCAAGATCAACCAGAACGGCATGCTGCCACTGATCCACGCGCATCTCTTCTCGCTCCAGCTGATGCGCGAAATCTTCCAGCATCAGGTGGAGCAGGGCAAGCTGCCCAACGTCCCGGCGCCCCAGCCCGCCGCCTGATCGCGGCCCCTGATCGCGGCGAGAGACTCGGGAGTCGTAAAAGGCCCCCGGTCCCGCCAGCGCCCCGGCATGCCTGATCGATAAAATAAATGCGCCCCCGCCTTCCTGCCGGGGCGCATTTTTACATCGGGTGGAATGGAGCGGTTTTCCGCCATTTCATGGACTTGGCCTCCCTCCATCGTCGCCACCGCGCGAAAAAAATTGATCAATTTCCCGTGCGCCGCATCTCAATGGTGGTTGAAAAATCGCGTCATCTGCCTTACTTAGAATTTGTGCTGGCGCCTGTTCCCCTTTCGGGCACAGCATGGACGCCTTCTCCCTTTGAAGGCGTCTCCTCCCTGAACCTGGCCACCCTATGCTTGCATAGGGTGGTTTTTTGTTTGCGGGGGAACCGGAGGCAACCGGACGGACGGCAACCGGCCTTATTCCAACAAAGCGATACCGCTATTCGGCGGCCTCCGACCAACGATAGCGCCCCAATTCCCGCTCCAGCATCTCCGCGAGCGCCGCCAATATCCCCCGCATGCGCTCAAGTCCCGCACCCGGCTCGTCCAGATGCTCATCCAGATAGAGATCGCGGGAAATTTCGATCTGCACCGCATGGCGGCCCTGCCGGGGGCGCCCATGATGCTCGATCAGATAGAAACCGGCATAAGGGTGGTTGAGCGCCACGGACAGACCATGCGCCCGCAACAGGGACTCGATCAGCGCCGAAAGACGGGGCGAGGCCGCCGCGCCGAAACGGTCGCCGATCACCACATCGGGCCGCCGACCGTCGGGAAGCATCGGAGGCAGCGGCGGCATCGAATGGATATCGACCAGCAGCGCCTGCCCATGGCGGGCATGGCGGCGATCCAGCGCCTGTTCCAGCGCGCGATGATAAGCGCTGTGCATATGCTCGATCCGCCCGCGCGCCTCGTCCCAGCCCATCGGCCCGCGCCACAAATCGCCGATGCGTGGCAAGCTGCGCGGGAACAGGCCCAGTCCGCCGCGCTGCTTTAGGGTCTGGATCAGCGGCAGGCCATGCGGCATCCCCCGCACCAGCAGCGGGTCGATATCGCGCGGATCGCGATTAAGGTCGATCACCGCCCGCGGCACGCGCGCGACCAGTACATCGTAACCGGCGGCAGCGACATCCTCGACCAGCAGGTCGGAATGGCGATCCTCCAGCCGCTGCAAATGCGGCAGGCCCATGCGGCTGCGGGACAGGATCGCCGGGGCGTACTCTTTCCCGGCATGCGGCACCGAGAACAGAACCGGCCCCGCCCCCTCGCCCGGCGGAGCGCCCATGCTCCATTCGAACAACGGACCGGCCGCCCAAAGATCCGTGCTGGCCGCTTCTTCCCTCACTCTCGTCAGCTTCTCATCCGGTCCTGAAAATTTTTCCGCTTGCCGTCCGCTTATGTTAAGCGGTTATCCACAAATGCAAAGGATAAGTTAGCGGCATTGACAGCGTGCAAAGGCGCTGGCAGCACGCTCGATCATAGGAATAAGGTAGTGGGATCGATGATCCGTATTCTGCTCGCGGAAGATGATGATGCAATGCGGCAATATCTGGCCCGCGCGCTGGAGCGCGCAGGCTATGAGGTGTCGTCTGTCGACTGCGGCACAGCGGCCCTTCCGCTGCTGGAGCGGGAAAGTTTCGACCTGCTGCTCACCGATATCGTGATGCCGGAAATGGACGGGATCGAACTGGCCCAACATGCGTCACGGGTGGCGCCCGAAATGCGGGTGATGTTCATCACCGGCTTCGCAGCCGTAACCCTGAAGGCCGGAAAGGCCGTGCCGCAGGCGAAGGTCCTCTCCAAGCCCTTCCACCTGCGCGACCTGGTGCTGGAGGTCGATCGCATTTTCGGGCTGGAAAGCGCCACGGAGCTATAGCGCGCTTTCAAGGCCGGCGGGCTGGACGCGATTCCTGCCTCTGCTCCGTACCATCCGAACAAGACGGAAATCAGACGTCGCGCAAGGCCCGACCCGCGAGCGGGGTGCTCGCGCTCAAGGAAAGCGCGCTCATGGCGTCTGGATAACGCAGAACGCTACCCGTCCCCTTCTTTATCCCCCCGGCATAGCCCCTACGGCATCGGGAGGAAGGTCGGCAGCATCTGGGTTCGACTGCGGTTCCCTGCTCGCCATAACCGGCGCCCACATATTCTGCGAGCCGCCTTCTCCATAGGCATCGACAATCCGCGCCGCGTCCTCATGCAGCATGCCGATGATCCGGGCGGCGATCAACGCCGTCACCATGACACCAACGGCAAAGCCGCCCCCCGCGAGCGTGATCATCGTCAGCACAGCCCCTCCCGCTGGGACTGTGCCAGAGCCACCTCCTCGCGCCCTGCCCGGCCATGACCGGCGAGATATCTCGTCCCCGCCCCGCCAGCCGCCGCTTCCGCCCCGGAAACGGGCGGCAGGGCAGGAAGCCGGCACGCCCTCATCGTTCGCCCAGCGATTGCGACAGGGTTTTGGTGATCGGCTTGGTCAGATATTGGAACACCGTGTTGCGCCCCGTCCTGATTTCCACCGTCGCCGTCATGCCCGGCTGTATCTCGATCCGCTCCTCCG
>CAYLKZ010000132.1:0-6097 GCA_964384275.1 uncultured Sphingobium sp.
GTGGTCGGGATGAGCGTCGCCATCAGGCAGACGCCGAAGCCCGCCGCGACCAGCCGGTCGTCGAGTCGTCGCCGCCCGGCCCACAAAAAGGCGAGCAGGGCCAGCAGGCCGATTGCCCCCGTGATCGCCAGATCGGCGGTGCGATCCCACCCCTTCAGCACGGTGATGAAATTGAGCGCCTTCGCCCAGAGGATATTTTCTTCCGTCCAGCCATAGAGCTTCGCGCCCACAGCGTCGCTGCGCCAGAGCAGCATCGGAAGGATCGGCGTGGCAAGGGGCAGCAGACGCCCGGCGGCGGCCATCATGTCGCGGACGGAACGCAGGCGGACCAGTTCAGCAAAGCCCGCCGCCACCACCAATATGCTCCACCCGCCCATATGCGCGGTCCACACGCCGATGGAAAGCAGCGCATAGAGAAGCCATCCGCGCCAGTCCTTCGGCGGCCGCGCCAGATAAAGCGCCAGCACGAGGAAGGCCAGTGCTATGCTCAGGCAATAATTGATGAAGCCGTACATATAGGCGTGATGATAGACGAGCGGCATCGCCAGCATCGCGCTCGCGCTGACGCTGCCATGGGCGGAGCGGGACAGCGCGAGCAGCCCCAGGACGGTGAGGGGCGCGATGAAGGCGACGACGATGCGCGTGGCGCTTTCGGCATCCATCCAGCGCATCAGGCTTAGCACCGGCAGGTCGATCCCAAGATTGCCGATCCAGCGCCAATGAACGTCATAATGATGGTCCAGTGGTCCGCCCTCGCCGAAATGGAAGAACACATGATGGCGGGCAATATGATTGGGCAGGTCGGAGAGGCCCGGGATCGGCGCCACGATGATCGGCAGCAGCGCGCACCCGATCAGCAACGCCACCAGCGCCCATTGCAGCGTGGTTTGCGGGAGAAGCGATCGTCGGGTGTTCATGCGGGTCTTTGCTCTGCTCATGCAAAAGGGAGGGCGAAATCGAACGAGCCTTGTAACGGGCTTTAGTCTAGAAACGAGAGATTGAATTTTCTTTATCGCCTGTCCCTTTATTACCGCGTTCGGTTTTTGTGCAGCGCAAAATTTGCCCATGCCCTTTTCTTTCTTTAACCAAAGACTCAAGATTCCCGCATATGGCGAAACCCATGACTGACAATCCGATTGCATTCTCGCCTGGCTCTCTTCCCTCCGGGGCGGCTCGCCGGGATCGACAGGCCGTGGCGATGCGCGGAAGGATGCATGACGATGCGGCATGAAAAGAGGCCTGAAGTCAGCGAACTGGTCCCGCTGTTCGTCGATGTCGATGGAACGCTGACACGCGCCGATATCTCGATAGAGAGCTTCGTCGCCTATGCGCGGCAGGGGTTCAGTCATATGCTGCGCCTGCTACTCTGGCTGGTTTCCGGCCGGGCGCTCGCCAAGACGATGGTGGCGCGGGAAAGGCGGATAGAGGCGGCGCGGCTGCCCTATCGGCAGGAAGTGCTCGATCTTATCCGCGCAGCGCAGGCAGAGGGACGGCCGATCATTCTTGCCAGCGCAAGCCACTGGAGCAATATTCGACGCATTGCGCGCCATCTCGGCCTTGATGAGGCGATCATCGGCACGCGGGGGCGCGCCAACCGGAAGTCCGGCGCCAAGCTCGCAGCCATTCGCGGAGCCATCGGCGATGGCGCCTCCTTCGATTATATCGGTGACAGTCGAGCCGATATCTGCCTGTGGAAAGAAGCGCGGCAGGGCTGGACGGTTGGCTTCCATCCGACGGGATTGCCGGTGCGGCAGCTTGCCGGGCAGGAGAAGAAGCGCCCGCTCTGGCGTGCCGTGCTCAAGGCGATGCGGCTGCATCAGTGGACCAAGAACGGGCTGGTGCTCGTGCCCGCGCTCACCTCCGGCATGTTCCTTGTTCCCGCCGTCGCGGGCAAGGCGCTGGCGGCGATGCTCTGCATGTCGCTTATCGCTTCCTCCATCTATCTGGTGAACGACATATTGGATGTGGAGGCTGACCGCGCCCACAAAACCAAATATAAGCGCCCGATCGCCAGCGGCGACTTGTCGATCCCGGCGGCGGTGCTGTTGTCCCTGGCGCTGGGGTTGGCGGGCCTTGTGGGCGGCTGGCTGGTGGCGGGCATACCCCTGCTGGTGGCGCTTGTCGCTTATGTCGTGCTCACCACGGCCTATTCCTTCCGGGTAAAGGCGGTGATGGTGGCCGATGTGATCGCGCTTGCCTCGCTCTATACGGTGCGGCTGTGGATCGGCGCGGTTGCGATCGGTGTTGGGCTGTCCTTCTGGCTGCTGCTGTTCTCGGTTTTCCTGTTCCTGAGCCTCGCCTATCTCAAGCGCTATATCGAGTTGCGTGACGCCGCTCATCCCGACCGCCTGCTCGAAGGGCGCGGCTATGTGCCGAGCGACCTCGACGTGGTGATGACCTCTGGCATCGGGGCGGGCATGGTTTCCATTCTGGTGTTGGCGCTGTTTGCCAATGATCTTGGGACCGCGCGCAATTATGCGACGCCGCATCTGCTCTGGTTCATCTGCCTGCCGCTGCTCTACTGGATCAACCGGATCTGGATGATGGCGCGCCGGGGCGAGGTGGATGGCGATCCGGTCGCCTTTGCCGTGCGCGACAGGCGCAGCATGATCGTAGGGCTGCTCTGCGCCCTGCTCTTCCTCGCCGCGCAGCAACTCTATCTGCCGATTTAAGGGCGAGCGCGAATGGAGCATCTGAAAGACGCCAATGTCGAGGATCGCAATTTCGGCAGCCGGGTAAGGAGCGCTGTCTACTGGCGCTCGGGCAGCCAGATACTCGCGCAGGTCGTGACCTGGGCGAGCACACTGATTGTCGTGCGATTGCTCGATCCGGCGGATTATGGCCTGTTTGCGATGACGCAGGTGGTGCTCAATTTCATGAGCTTCATGAACGGCGTGGGTCTTGCCAGCGCGCTGGTGCAGACGCCGACGCTGGAAAGCAGGCAGGTGCGCCAGGCGTTCGGGTTGATGCTGGTGATGAACGGCGGGCTTGCCCTTCTTCAGCTGTCGCTCGCCGGGGTCGCCGCCGATTATTACGGCCAGCCGCTCGTCGCGACGATGCTGCGGGTGCAGGCGCTCATCTATCTGGCGACGCCTTTCATTTCCTTGCCCGAGGTGCTGATCGGCCGCAGCCTCAGTTTCAAGCGGCCCGCGCTCGTCAACATTCTGACCGCGATCGTCACGGCGACCGTGTCGCTGGTTGGCGCGCTGCTCGGCTGGGGCGTATGGACGCTGGTGATCGCGCCGATCGTCGGTTTCTGGGTGAAGGGCCTCGGCAACATGATCGCGACGCGCCTGTTCATCTGGCCGAGTTTCGATTTTCGCGGATCGGGCGGGATGCTGCTGTTCGGCGCTTCCCTGCTGGGGTCGCAAATGCTCATCATGGTGCAGAGCCAGGCCGATATCCTGATCGGCGGGCGCATGCTCCACCCGCATGAACTGGGGCTTTATGCCGAAGCGCTGTTCCTGACGCAGATATTCGTCGGGCGCTTCATTCCGCCGTTTAATGATGTCGCTTTTCCCGTTTATTCACGCATGCAGGCGAACAAGCCGATGCTCAGCCGCGCCTTCTGCCGGATGGTGAGCATGATCCTGCTGGCGGCCTGTCCGCTTTATCTGGGCATGGCCGTCGTCGCCTTGCCGATGGTGGAGATAGTGTTCGGGCATAAATGGCTGGAAATGGCGCCTTTCGTCTCGATCATCGCGGCGTCCATGCCCTTCTATGCCTTGCAGGTTCTCTTCACGCCCGCGCTGAACGCGATCGGCAAGCCTCACCTCAATGCCTGGATCGCCGGGATCGGCGCGTTGCTGATGCCTGCCGCCTTCTTCATTGGGGTGCATTTCGGAGGGATCGGGCTGGCCTGGGCCTGGTCGGCGGGTATTCCGCTGCTGACGCTGGCGACGATCCGGGTCGGGGCGCCGGTGCTCGGTGTGCATATGGCCGATCTGGTGCGCGCCGTCGTTCCGGCGCTGGGCGCGGCGATCCCTATGGCGCTGATTGTCCTCGCGCTGTCGTTCCTGCTGCCGCCGCTGCCCGCCGCGATCCTGCTGCCCCTGCTGATCGTCGCGGGGATGGCGAGCTATGGCGGCCTGCTCTTCCTGTTCTGGCGGGAGAGGCTCGGCGAGTTTTTATCGATGGTGCGCAATCGCGCCATTGAGATGCCCGCCGAAAGCTGATCGGCGGGCGATGTGGCCCGTGGGCCCGGCGGATGCCGCCGGGGCCTAAAGCGCGCGGATCGCGTTCATGGACCAGTTCATATATTCGAACCGGTGCCAGCGATAAGTGCCGATGAAGTGCAGGAAGCCGGGGTCCATCGGCAATGGTTCGCCCCAATAATTGATATAGCGGCCTGGCGTCAGTACTCGTCCGCTCGGGTCATTGGCGACCACAAAGCTGGACGTTACCTGTTCGGTGCCCCATTCGCTCCATCTTTTAGGGCCGAGCTGTTCGGTCATTGCCTGCGAAAAAGCGGTCGCGAGTGCCCTGTTCTGTCCGCGCGCAAAGCCCGCAAAGCCGGAGCAGCCGCGCACATAGCGCAGTTCCGAAAGGCCGGGGATGGCGATCCTGGTCAGGCTGGCTTCGGTCGCGCCCTGAATATGCCCGTCATAATAGGCATCGGACGGCGCGCCGCCGGGGAAGGAACCCCGGGTGAAACTCTCGACATCGGTGATGTTAGGGATCGGGGTATTGGCGCCCAGCAGGGTGAAGCTGGCATTGGCCTCTATCGCATCGATGACTTCGGGAACGGGGCCGGTGGTGACGGTATCGGAATCGAGCTGGATCACATAGTCGTCCGCCGCCATGTCCAGCAGCGTGAGCAGTCTTTCCCAGGTGCCGCCATTAGGGCAGGGGCCGACATCGACATCCTTGATCGGCAGAATGACGGGACTGTCGAGATGATCGCCTAGCAGCGCCTTGTCGCGGGCGGTCAGCGTGCCGTCGTCCATGATGACGAAGCGCCCGCGCCGGAGGTGGTGATGGAGGGACTTGGCCGCCACCAGATAGGGGATCAACACCTCGGTTCCGATCATCGAGAATAGCACGACGCCATCCCTGCGGGCGCGGACCGGGGGGGTACTGAATATCGTCTTGCACCGCTGGTTATAGAGGGCGCGCTTCAGTCGCCATTCGATCCCGGACCACATCAACCATTCCCTGCTTCCCGCGCATTGGTGCGCCATTCGTGCTTTGCGAAGATCGAACTGTCCTGACAAGTCCGTTAACGCAATCTTGACTGAAATTGACATGGCGGGGAGGACGGCTTTTCATCATGCGCCGCTTTGGTGATGAAGCCGTGTGGCCTTTTCCTGTCAAGGCGCGCAGGGGGAGGCGGACCGCTTTTATATTGAATGTAAAAGATAAAGTTGGAGGCGCCCCAAAAATGATAATTCCGGTTGGGGTGGGGTTAGAAAGACTTTCTTCCCTCATCGCCCTTTTGCAAACTATGGTCCGGCCCCATGAAAAAGGGTCTTATCATTCGCCATGTTCCGCATGAGGGAATCGCGGGCTACCGTCTTCCTATCGAGGAAGCCGGGTATGAGCTGGACCGGATTGACGTCGCGGATCCGGCTTTCGCTTTGCTCGACCTGCGGGAGCCCGATCTGCTCATCATGATGGGCGGCCCGATGGGGGTTTATGAGCAGGATTGCCATCCCTGGATCGCCTGCCAGCTACGTCGTCTCCAGCAGCGGCTGGAAGCGGACCGGCCGACGCTCGGCGTCTGTTTCGGCGCGCAGATGATCGCGGCGGCGCTCGGCGGCCATGTCTATGAAGGGCCGAGGAAGGAGGTGGGCTTTCACCCTGTCCGCCTCAATGAGACAGGCCGTTCCTCGCCCTTGCGGCATATCGAGGATGTGCCGGTGCTGCACTGGCATGGCGACACCTTCACCCTGCCCGATAATGTGGAGCTGCTGGGGTCCAGCCATATCTACGATTATCAGGCGTTCCGGCGCGGCTCCAATGTGCTGGCGCTGCAATTCCATGCGGAGATGGGGGAAGACCCGCGCTTCCACGCATGGATGGAGCAATGGCCCGAAGCGGTCTCCGAAGCCGGGGAAAGCGACGAATCCATGCGTTCGATTCATGACGAGCTGGGTCC
>CAYLKZ010000133.1:0-4533 GCA_964384275.1 uncultured Sphingobium sp.
CAGCCCGGCCCCGGCGTCGGCGGCCATTGCATCGCGGTGGACCCCTGGTTCATCGTCCATGCCGACCCGGAAAACGCCCGCATCATCCGCACTGCGCGGGAGGTGAACGACGGCAAGACCGACTATGTGGTGGCGAAGGCCAGCGACCTGATCGACGCTTTCCCCGACGCGGAGATCGCCTGCCTCGGCCTCGCCTTCAAGCCCAATATCGACGATTTCCGCGAAAGCCCGGCGGTGAAGGTCGCCGCCCGGCTCGCCCACCGCTATGGCCAGCGGATCAAGCTGGTCGAACCTTACGCCCATGAGCTGCCTATGGACTTCGCGGGTACCGGCACGGAACTGATCGACATCGACGCGGCGATCGAGCGTTGCGGCGTGTTCATCGTGCTGGTCGATCATGACGTGTTCAAATCGGTGCCGCTCGACGAGCGCGCCGACAAGGCGGTCTACGACACGCGCGGCATATGGCGCGACCAGCCAACGCCCAATCGCGGCGCAGGCCCGGACGAAGGTAAACTGCGCGCAGTCGGGGAATAACGCCGCCCGCGCCCTGCACGGCCTTGCTCTCTGGGCGGGGGGACTGGTAAAAGCGCGCCATGTTGATGCGCGTTTCCGTCCTGTTGCTATGCCTGTCGCTTGGCCTCAATCTGGCGTTCGCGCTGGGCGACCCCGGCTGGTGGATGCTGCCCGCGCTCGTCGCCGGATGGTATCTGGCGGATATGCTGTCGGGCATCGTTCATATGACGATGGATTATTTCCCGGCCCGCCTCGGCATCGGCCTCGACCGCCTCTATTTCTACGAGGGATCGCGAGAATCCGAAGAGTATCAGGCGAAGTTCCGCGCCGCGATGAAGCAACTCAATCCGTTCGAGCGGCTGGTCTACGACTTCAAGAACCACCACCCCCGCCCCCATGCGCTGGGGCGGCGGACGATGTGGCGGCAGATCGGATCGACGGTGATCGCGGGATCGCTGCCCTTCTCACTGCTGCTGAACGCGGCCTGCCTGCTCTGGCCAGTGCCGGGCTGGGCGGTGGCCGGGATGCTGAGTTTCCTGATCGGCGGCACCTTCGCCCAATATTTCCACGGCACGCTGCATCGGGACAACAATCCGTGGATCGTCAACGCGATGCGCCGAGTGGGCCTGTTGATGACGCCGCAAGCGCACCAGTTGCACCACGACACCCTGCAACGCGACTTCGCCACCAACAGCGGCTGGAGCAACGCGTTGCTGAACCCGGTGTTTCGATTTGCCTATGGAAAAGGCTGGCTCCGCGACGAGGGGCTGGAGCCGCAGGGATGATGGTAACGATTGACGGCCATTCACAGATTCTGTTCCGATATATTGGACCATTTCAATGAGCGAAGGCTATCAAGGTCTTGGACCTGAAAATCGCGGCGGCTGTTTGATAGCCGCAATCATTGGTGTGGTAGTCATGTTCTTTGACTTGGGCCGAACCTTTGGTGATCCTGCGCCGGGAACAGAAAATCTGTGATGGCTAAATATACCAACCTTCGTCCCAGCGCTCATAATCACAACGGCGGCGTTCTTTATCACTCGCTCATTGATAAGCCGCAATCAGTCGGACGATACCTGAGTCCCGAAACCCACTCCCCAAATGGGTTCGATATTGCGTTCAGGCGGAGCCGAGGGACGTGGTTTTCGAGCATCGGAGCGCAGCGGACTTAAGGTCCGTGAGCACCGAAGCGGAGAAAAGTGCGTTCCGCAGGCCCGCATGAGCGCAATAGCGGACCCATTTTCAAGCGTCGATCATATCCCCATCCACCTCCGCCGCATTCTCCTGAATGAAGGCGAAGCGGTGGGCGGGGTTGTTGCCCATCAGCCGCTCGACCAGATCGCGCACCGCCGCCTGATCCTCGAACTCCATCGGCAGCACGATGCGGATAAGGCTGCGCGTCCTGGGGTCCATCGTCGTTTCGCGCAGCTGGCCGGGGTTCATCTCGCCCAGCCCCTTGAAGCGCGACACCTCGATCTTCTTGCCCTTGAGACTGGTTGCCAGCAGCTCGTCCTTATGCGCATCGTCGCGGGCATAGACGCTCTTGCCGCCGCTGGTCAGGCGATAGAGCGGCGGCTGGGCGAGGAACAGGTGCCCGCGCTTCACCAGTTCCGGCATTTCCTGAAAGAAGAAGGTCATCAGCAGCGTGGCGATATGCGCGCCGTCCACATCGGCGTCGGTCATGATGACGACGCGTTCATACCGCAGCGTGTCGGGGTTGCAGTCCTTCCTCGCGCCGCAGCCCAGCGCCTGAATGAGATCGGCGATTTCCTGATTGGCGAGGATCTTTTGCGCGCTGGCGGACGCCACATTCAATATCTTGCCGCGGATGGGCAATATCGCCTGCGTCTTGCGGTCCCGCGCCTGCTTGGCGCTGCCGCCCGCGCTGTCGCCCTCGACGATGAAGATTTCCGTGCCCGCCGGGTCGTCTGAGCTGCAATCGGTGAGCTTGCCGGGCAGGCGCAGCTTGCGCGCGCTGGTCGCGGTCTTGCGCTTCACTTCCTTCTCGGCCTTGCGCGCAAGCCGCTCGTCCATGCGGTCGGTCACATAGGAGAGCAGCGCCTTGCCGCGATCCATATTGTCGGTGAGGAAATGATCGAAATGATCGCGCACAGCCGCCTCGACCAGCTTCGCCGCTTCGGGGCTGGTCAGCCGGTCCTTGGTCTGGCTCTGGAACTGCGGATCGCGGATGAAGACGGAGAGCATCAGCTCGCAGCCGGTCATCACATCGTCGGCGGTGATGTCCTTCGCCTTCTTGACGCCGACCAGCTCGCCAAAGGCGCGGATGCCCTTCACCAGCGCGGTGCGCAGCCCCGCTTCATGCGTGCCGCCATCAGGCGTGGGGATGGTGTTGGCGTACCAGCTATAGCTGCCGTCCGACCAGAGCGGCCAGGCGATCGCCCATTCGGCGCGACCCACCGCGCCCGCGAAATCCTGCGTGCCGGAGAAGAAATCCCTTGTCGCGCACTCCCGTCCGGCAAGCTGCTCGGCGAGGTGATCGGCGAGGCCGCCGGGAAACTGGAACACCGCCTCTGCGGGCGTATCGTCGCTGATCAACTCGGGCGCGCATTTCCAGCGGATTTCGACGCCCGCGAAGAGATAGGCCTTGGAGCGCGCCAGCCGGTAGAGCCGCGCGGGCTTGAAATGATGGGCGCCGAAAATCTCGACATCCGGCACGAAGCTGACGGAAGTGCCGCGCCGGTTAGGCGCCGCGCCGACCTTTTCGAGCCCGCCCTGCACCAGTCCCCGGCTGAAGGTCTGGCGGAATAATTCGCGGTTGCGGGCGACTTCCACCACCGTTTCCACCGACAGCGCGTTGACCACCGATACGCCGACGCCGTGCAGACCGCCCGAGGTCGCATAGGCCTTGTCAGAGAATTTGCCGCCGGAATGCAGCGTGGTGAGGATGACCTCCAGCGCCGACTTGTCCGGAAATTTGGGGTGCGGATCGACTGGTATGCCGCGGCCATTGTCGATGATGGTCAGTCGATTGCCCGGCTCAAATATCACCTCAATGCGCGTCGCATGGCCCGCGACCGCCTCGTCCATCGCATTGTCGAGCACTTCGCTCGCCAGATGATGCAGCGCCCGCTCGTCCGTGCCGCCGATATACATGCCGGGGCGGCGGCGCACCGGCTCCAGCCCCTCCAGCACCTCGATAGAGGAGGCGTCGTAATTTCCTGATGCGGCGGAGGCGGAGGAAGCGAAAAGGTCTTCGGACATGGACCTGCTATACGGCGCGCGCCGCCGACCGCGCAAGAGGGACGCCATGGTCATTCGCCAATCAGGGTCATCCGCCAATGTTGCGAACGCCGCCGGCTGCATTACAGGAGGCCGGATAGACAAAAGCGTCGAAATCATCGTCAACGACAGGATGCAGCAAGGCTATCGCTATGTGCGGTCGGCCCCGATGGGGGAAGAATTCGCACCCGGCTTCGAACCGGACCTCAGCCCCGAAGAAATGCTGAAACTCGGTGTTTTCTGCGGGAAGTACATGACCGACTGCCAGGACGAATTTCCCGCCCACTGGTTTACGGAAGCCAGGCTGGCGGCAGGCCGGGCGGATTGCTCGCTCAACTATTTCAGCGTGCGGGCGAGCGTGCCGCTGCATGTCTGGATCGAGAAGGGATGGATTCACCCTGACGATCCGCGCGGCTGGTTCCAATGGTATTGCCGCTATTATTCCGGCCGCCGCATGGCCAGAGAGGATGATCGCCAGATCGGTCGCTGGAAGGCATTTCGGCGTCATGCGGCGCAGGTGCGCAGGCATTGCGAACCGGGCGACCCCTTTTGCCGCCCCCGGCAAAGACAGGCGCTGCTGCAATGGGCCTATGACAGCCGGGACATGTAAGCGGGCGGCGAGACAGATCTAAGGATTCGAGGGCAAGAGGATCAGCGGAACACCCAAAGCCGGTTGAGCAGGAACACCACGCCCGGCGTCACGAAGATCATCGCCGGGATCGGCGTCCATTCCGGCCAATGCCGCCAGGACACGCAGAGCCACACCCAGAGCGCATT
>CAYLKZ010000133.1:4633-5918 GCA_964384275.1 uncultured Sphingobium sp.
CGCCACAAAGCCGTTGCGCTTTGCGCGGATCGCTCTAATCGGTGAGGCCCATGAGGGAAAGCACCCATAGCCGGATCATGCCCGTCGTCAGGACCGTCGCCGTCCGCACGCTGCTCTGGGCGAACGACAACTGGAAATGGCTGACCTTCCTCGCCTGGCTCGGCATCGCGGTCTATTATCTCGCGATCAAGGCGGAGGCGGTCCACTGGTTCGCGCTCGGCGATACCGACGACAATATGCGCTATTTGCAGGTGAAGGACTGGCTGGCCGGGCAAGGCTGGTTCGACCTGCGCCAGCACAGGCTCGATCCGCCGGGCGGGGCGAACATCCACTGGTCGCGCCTCGTAGACCTGCCGATCGCCGGGCTGATGCTGCTGCTCGGCCTGTTCATGGAGCAGGGGACGGCCGACCGCTGGGCCTGCGCAATCGCGCCGCTGCTGCCGCTCCTCCCGTTGATGCTGAGCCTTGGTTTCATCGCCCGCCGCCTTTCGCGGCCGGACAGCAGCGCCTGGATTATCGCCATTTTCGCGCCGCTGGGTGCGCCCATGGGCCTGTCGATGTTCATGCCGCTGCGGCTCGATCATCATGGCTGGCAGTTGACGCTGACGGTGGCGATGCTGGCCGGGATCGTCGATCGCAAATGGCTGCGCGGCGGGCTGGTCGCGGGCCTCGCCAGCGCGCTTTCCATCGCCATCGGCATGGAGATGATCGTCTATCTGGCGGGCGCGGGCGGGCTGATCGCGCTGCGCTGGGTGTTCAAGGAAGGCGCGGGGCGGCGCATGGCCCCCTATGCGCTGGCGCTGGGCAGCGGCACCGGGCTTCTCTTCCTCAGCTTTGCGAGCGAGGCCAATCGCCTGCCGGTCTGCGACGCGCTCTCACCCGTCTGGGTGGCGGTGCTGGGCGCGGCCTCGGGCGGCATGCTGCTGCTCTCGCAATTGCCGCTGCGCAGCTGGCCGCTGCGTCTTGCGGCAGGAGCGATCATAGGCGCGGTCATAGGCGCCTTCGCGCTGCTCAACTGGCCGCACTGTTTTACCGGCGCCTATCAGATCCCGCCCGAACTCGACCGGCTCTGGCTGTCCCATGTGCGGGAAGCCAAGCCGATTACCGCGCAATCGCTCCCCTCCGCCATATCGATGCTGGCGCTGCCGCTGGGCGGCACGATCGCCGCGCTGATCGGCTGCCTCGCGGTGCGCCGCGACAGCGAGCGGCTCTGGGCGTGGGGCACGGTCGCGCTGATGACGCTCTTCGCGCTCGGCCTGATGTTCTGGCAGATCAGGGCAGGCCC
>CAYLKZ010000134.1:0-5917 GCA_964384275.1 uncultured Sphingobium sp.
ATCTGATCGCGGAGAATGTCGCCAGCATCAAGCGCGTGTTCGCCCGCTTCCTGACCTTCGGGGACGGGCCGACCGACGCCATCATGCTCGACAATGCGGAGTGGCTGGACCGCCTCGAATATATCCCGTTCCTGCGCGATATCGGCCAGCATTTCTCGGTCAACCGGATGCTGAGCTTCGATTCGGTGAAGATGCGGCTGGATCGGGAGCAGTCGCTCTCCTTCCTCGAATTCAATTACATGATCCTGCAAGCCTATGATTTTCTGGAGCTGTCGCGCCGCTCGGCCTGCCGCCTCCAGATGGGCGGGTCGGACCAGTGGGGCAATATCGTCAACGGCATCGAGCTTGCCCGCCGGGTCGATGGCACCCATGTCTTCGGCCTGACGACGCCACTGCTCACCAATGCCGACGGCAGCAAAATGGGCAAGACGGTCGGCGGCGCGGTGTGGCTCAACGAGGAGCAGCTGTCGCATTACGACTATTGGCAGTTCTGGCGGAACACCGCCGACGCCGATGTCTATAACCGCCTGCGCCTGTTCACCGACCTGCCGATGGACGAAGTGAAGCGCCTCGCCGCCCTCGAAGGATCGGAGATCAACGAGGCGAAGAAAATCCTCGCCAATGAGGCGACGGCGCTATGCCGAGGCCTCGCCGCAGCACAGGCGGCCGGGCAGACCGCCGCCGCGACCTTCGCGGGCGGCGCTGGCGCGGACCTGCCGAGCGTCGCGCTCTCGCAGGCGGGCACAGTGCTGGCGGCGACGGCGGCGCTCGGCTTTGCAGCCTCCAACAAGGAGGTACGCCGCAAGCTGGAAGAGGGCGCGATCCGCGTGAATGGCGAGGTGGTGAAAGACCCGCACTTCGCGCTCAAAGCCGGCGACAAGGTCAGCTTCGGCGCCAAGAAGCACGGGATGGTGGCGGAGGGCTGAGCGGCCTTCCCCTCGCCTACAATCTCAGGCCAGCGCGTCGGGCATTTCGCGCCGCATATAGTCCAGCACCGCCTCGCGCACATCGCAGCGCAGGCTGAATGTGGCGCTGGCGTCGCGCGCGCTCAACAAACCGCGCAGTTCCACCGCGCCGGGGCGCTGCTCCGTCACCTGAAGCTGGGCGACGCGCCCGTCCCAGCGCCCATTGGCCCGCACCGCCTCGACAAAGGCCTTGCGGATGCGCCCGATGTCGGCAGAGGGGCGGACGTGAAACAACACGGTGCCGAGCAAATCCGCCCTTTCCCGCGTCCAGTTCTGAAACGGCTTTTCCTGAAAATAGGATACCGGCACCACCATGCGCCGGTCATCCCACAGGCGCACCACCACATAGGTCAGGTGAATATCCTCAATCCGGCCGCATTCCCCCTCGACGATCACCACATCGTCGATGCGGATCGGCTCGGTAAAGGCCATCTGGATGCCGCCGATCAGGTTCTTGAGCGCGGGCTGGGCCGCCGCGCCCACTGCCAGCGCCACCAGCCCCGCAGAGGCCACCAGTGTCACCCCGACCGCCCTCACCCCCGGAATGGCGAGCAGCATGAAAGCGATGGTGAGAAAGAGGATCGTCACCTGCGCGATACGGTGCAGGATGCGCACCCGCGTCGTGCGGCGGCGGGCGGCCAGATTATCCTCGACGCTGATATCCGAATGAAGCTCGATGAACCGCCGGGCCGCCGCCGCGATGCAGAGGGCCAGCCAGCCCGCGAGCGCGGCGAGCGCCATCGCTGACCCGATCCCCCACCATTGCGCAGCGCGAGGGCCGAGCGTCAGCGCCTCCATCCCCGCCATCAGCACCAGCAGCGCCAGCAACCAGCGGGACGGCTGATATATGGCCCGCAACAGCATGTCATCGCCTTGCGATCGGGTGCGGCGGGACAGGCGCTGGACGAGGCGAAACAGAAGGAAATGCACAAGCAGGGCAAGACCGACGCTGACGGCAAGGCCGATCAGCGCGCGCCAGTCCGCATGGCCGATGGCCCAATCTCCATGGCCGAGAGCGATTTGAAAGTGCGACGCCTGCATGGCAGGTTAAAGGAACCAGGCGGGGATAAGGTTCCCCGGCGCGTTCTCCTTCCGCCCCGTCAGCCTCCCTTGAGCAGCCCCACCGCCGCGTCCCGCTCGAACAGATAGAGGCACAGCCGCGCCGCCTGCCCGCGCTCTGAACCCAGCCCGCCATCGCGCTCCACCAGCAGACGGGCATCGTCACGCGCCATGTCGATAAGTTCGCTTACATCCTCCGGCGTCGCGAGGCGAGAGCTTTGCTCGCCCGACTGGCGCGTGCCGAGATAGTCGCCAGCGCCGCGCAGCCGCAGATCCTCCTCGGCAATCAGGAAGCCGTCATTGCTCTCCCGCATCAGCGCGAGCCGCGCCCGCGCCGTTTCGGAAAGGCCATTGCCGCGCAGCAGCAGGCAGGTGGAGGCTTTATCCCCCCGCCCGACCCGCCCGCGCAGCTGATGGAGCTGCGCCAGCCCGAAACGGTCCGCGCCCTCGATAATCATCAGCGAGGCATTGGGCACATCGACGCCGACCTCGATCACCGTGGTCGCGACGAGCACGCTCGCCTGACCGGAAGCGAAGCGCTCCATCACCGCGTCTTTCTCCGGCCCCTTCATCCGGCCATGGACCAGCGCGATTTTCTCAGCGCCAAAGCGCATCCGCAGCGTCTCTGCCCGCGCTTCTGCGGCAGCCTGATCGCTGACTTCGCTTTCCTCCACCAGCGGGCAGACCCAATAGGCCTGCTCTCCGCCAGCGATATGGCGTCCCAGCGCCTCGACCACCTCATCGAGCCGGTCCACCGACATCACCAGCGTCTTGATCGGCTGGCGACCCGGCGGCATCTCGTCGAGGCGGCTCACCTCCATGTCGCCATAATAGGTAAGCGTCAGCGTGCGCGGGATCGGCGTAGCAGTCATCACCAGCACATGCGGATTGAGCCGCGCCTTGGCCGTCAGCATCATGCGCTGCACCACGCCGAAGCGATGCTGCTCGTCGATCACGGCAAGGCCGAGATGCTTGTAGCTGACTGCCTCCTGAAAGATCGCATGGGTGCCCACAAGGATGTCGATGCTGCCGTCGGCAAGGCCCATCAGCGTAGCCTCGCGCACCTTGCCCTTGTCGCGCCCGGTCAGCACCGCGATGTTGACCGGCACACCGGAAAGCATCCGCCGCAGCGTCTCATAATGCTGGCGGGCGAGGATTTCGGTGGGCGCCAGCATCGCGCCCTGCATGCCGCTTTCCACCGCGCCGAGCAGCGCCATCAGCGCCACCCAGGTCTTGCCCGCGCCGACATCGCCCTGAAGCAGGCGCAGCATCGGCGAGGATTGCTGGATATCGCCGTCGATCTCGCCCAGCGACCGCAGCTGCGCGCCGGTCGGCGCAAAGGGCAGCTTCACCTGATCGCGCAGCTTTCCCGTCGGGCGCAGCGGGTCGGCCTTGCGTTTGCGGGAGGCGGCGCGGACCAGCATCAGCGCCAGCTGGTTGGAGAATATCTCGTCATAGGCGAGGCGGCGGCGCGCGTCCCGGCTGTCCGGCGTCGCATGAGCGGAAAGCAGCGCGGAACGCCAGTCCTTCCATCCCTGCCGCGCCAGCACGGAAGGCTCGATCCATTCGGCAAGCTCCGGCGCGCGCTCCAGCCCCTGCCCGACGAGATCGCGCATCCGCGCGCCGCTAATCCCTTCGGAAAGCGGATAGACGGCCTCCCGCACCTGAATGGCGGCGGCCTCCCCCGGTTCGGACACATGATCGGGGTGGACGATCTGAAGCAGATCCCCCCACGCCTCCAGCTTGCCGGAAATCACCTTGGGTTCGTTGAGGGGCAGCAGCTTCCTGGGCCAGCCGCTGTTCTTGCCGAAATAGACGAGGTTGACGGTGGTGCCCGCCTCATCCTCCGCAATCACGCGAAAGGGCGCGCGAACGCCGCCACCCGCCCGATAGTCCACCGGCGTCAGCGTGATGATGATCGTCTGCCCGACATCGGCGGGGTCGAGCCGCGACACCCGCTTGCGCTCCACCCATCCGGTGGGCATGTGGAAAGCAAGGTCCACCATGCGCGACAGGCCAAGCCGGTCCAGCGGTTTCGACAGCGCATTGCCCACGCCTTTCAGCACGGCAATTTCGGCAAAGAGCGGATTGAGAAGTTCGGGTCGCATGGCTATGGCCTACCCGATAGCCCAGCGCCTCGGCGGGATCAAACCCGAACGGGGGCAAACCCGCACAGGACCGAACGCATCATGCATAAAGACCCCCGCCTGCGCCGCCTTTATTTCCAGGCATGGCACCGCGGCACCCGAGAGGCCGATTATATGGTCGGCGGCTTTTTCGACCGCTATGGCACGACATGGGGCGAGGAAGAGCTGGCATGGTTCGAAAAGCTGCTGGATGAACAGGATGTCGATATCATGGCATGGGGCATGGGCACGGCGGACGTGCCGGAGCAGTATAAAGGCCCGATGATGGACGCCTTCAAGAAGCTCGACTTTATCAGCATCCGCAACTGAAAGCCGGAAACCGGACTGCCCGATGATCGACCCCCAGCGCATCCTTTCCGCCCGCCAGCCACTCACCCTGTCGGGAACGCCGACCGGCTTTCTGCCGGTGGTGCTGGCCGATCTTGCACGGGCGAGTGCGGGGAATGGCGCGAGGCACGGCAAACCGGCGCGCACCGTCTTCATCGCGCCTGACGAACAGGCGATGCAGGCCATCGCCGACACCGCGCCATGGTTCGCGCCGGAGCTGGAGATCGTCTCGATCCCGGCCTGGGACTGCCTGCCCTATGACCGCGCCTCACCCTCGCTGCGGTCTGCGGCGCAGCGGCTGGCGGGGCTCTATGGCGTACAGGGGCCGGTCAAGGCCCCGCAACTGGTGCTGACCACGGCGGCGGCGATCACCCAGCGCACGCTCACGCCCTTCCGCGTGCGGCAGTTGGTGGCGCGTCTGGCGCCGGGCGAGCGGATCGACATCAATCGCCTCATCGCGATGCTGCAAGCCAATGGCTATGTCCGCACCGACACCGTGCATGACGCGGGCGAGTTCGCAGTGCGCGGCGGCATTGTGGATCTTTACCCCGGCGGCGCGCCGGAGCCGATGCGCCTCGACTTCTTCGGCGACGAAATCGAAACGCTGCGCAGCTTCGACCGCGGCACTCAGCGGTCCACCGGCGACGTGAAGAGCTTTACCCTTCTCCCCGCGTCCGAGGCGCTGCTGGACGAGGACACTATCAAGCGCTTCCGCACCCGCTATCGCGACCTGTTCGGCGCGACGGCGACCGGCGACCCGCTCTATCAGGCGGTGAGCGACGGGCGGCGTCTGGCGGGGATGGAGCATTGGCTGCCGTTGTTCGAGGAACGGCTCGTACCCCTGCTCGACCATCTGGGCGAGGATGCGCTGATCCTGCGCGACGGCGGCGTCACCGGCGCGGCGCAGACGCGATTCGAGGCGATCACCGATTATCACGCCAACCGGGTCGCCTCACGCGGGTCCGACCCCGGCAGCTATCGACCGCTTGGTGTGGATCAGCTGTACCTGACGGCGGACGAATGGGCGGGGCAGGTCGCGGATCATCCGATCCACATCACCTCGCCTTTTCACGAGCCGGAAAGCGCGACCGTGCTCGATCTGGAGGTGGACGCCGCCCGCGACTTCGCGCCAGAACGGACGCAGGGCGCGAACATTTATGATGCCGTCGCCGTCCATATCGACAATCAGAGGAAGGCAGGGCGCAAGGTCATCATCGCCAGCTATTCGGCAGGCGCGCGCGAACGCCTTTCCGGCCTGCTGACCGACCATAAGGCGAGCCGCCTCGCGCTGGCCGACACATGGCAGGAGGCGCAGGGGCTGGCCGCCAAAGGCTCCGCCGCGCTGGTCGTTCTGCCTCTCGACCATGGCTATAGCAGCGCCGATGTCGCGCTGCTGACCGAGCAGGACATGCTCGGCGA
>CAYLKZ010000135.1:0-4274 GCA_964384275.1 uncultured Sphingobium sp.
TGAGGCGGAACGGCCGCTGGTCGCCGAATATTATCAGCGCGTGTTCGGCAAGGATTTGCCCGAAAGCGTCGTCAGCCGGGCAGCCTGAAGCCATGATCGTCATCGAACGCATCGGGACGGAAGGCACCGCCCATCGCATCAGCATCGATCATCATGAGCTGATCGCCGACATGAGCCCGCCCGACGGCGCGGGCGACGGCCCGGACCCGCATGATCTGTATGACGCGGCGCTGGGCGCATGCAAGGCGATGACCATGCTCTGGTATGCGAAGCGCAAGGGCATCCCGCTGGAGGATATCCGCGTCGGCGTCTCCCGCGATGCGAGCGAGGAGCGCAAGGGCGTCTATCGCCTCACCACCCGCATCGCGATCGACGGGCCGCTTACCGAGGAACAGCGCGCCGAACTGGTGGGCGTCGCGGGCAAATGCCCGGTTCACAAGCTGATGGCCGATGTGCGCACCGAGATCGAGACGATCCTCGTCCCCCATGAAGGACGCAGCTGCGACCTGCCATGAGCGAGCGTTCCCCCCTCGACAATTTCAAGGCGGTGCTGGGCGGGGCCGCGCGGTCCATGGCGCGTGACGCGGAGGTGGAGGTCGCCTTCACCGCGGACACGCCGCATCTGCTCGGCAAGACGATCAAGGTGCCGACGCCCGGACGCGCGCTGCCCGCAGATCAGGTCGCGCTGGCGCGCGGCTTTGCCGATGCCAATGCGCTGAAGATGCGCCATCACAATGTCGCGCTGCATGCCCGCTCCGCCCCCGCCGACGCGACCGCCCGCGCGGTCTATGACGCGGTGGAGCAGGCCCGGGTCGAGGCGCTGGGAGCGCGCGCGATGGAGGGCGTGCGCGCCAATCTTTCCGCCGCGCTCGACCTTAAGCTGAAGTCCGACGGCATCCTGCGCGCGCGGTCGATGGAGGAAGTGCCGATGGCCACCGCCGTCTCGCTACTGGTGCGCGAACGGCTGACCGGCGACGCGCCCCCTGAGGCCGCGCAAAAGGGCCTCGGCATGATCCGCGACTGGATAGAGGACAAGGCGGGCGGCGATCTCGACTCGCTCGCCCTCGCGATCGACGACCAGCGCGCCTATCAGAAGCTGACCGCCAGCCTGCTCGAACATCTGGCGCTGGTCGAGGCGAACGACCCCGCCGAACCGACCGAGGAAAGCGGCGAGGAGCAGGAGGACAGCCAGGAAACCGAGCAGGAGGAAGGCGAGAGCGGCGAAGAGCAGGAGGGCGAGAACAGCGCCCAGGCCGAAACGCGCGGTCAGGAAATGGAAGGCCAGAGCGACGAGTCCGAGGGCGAATATCGCGACGAGATGGACTCGATGAGCGAGGATGGCGATACCGATGGAGGCGAGGAAGGCATGATGCCGGCCCGCCCCAATCGCCCGATGGGCGACCTGCCGCCCGGCTTCGATTACAAGGCCTACACCACCGCCCATGACGAGATCATCGAGGCGACCGAACTGTGCGACACCGATGAGCTGATCCGCCTGCGCGGCTTCCTCGATCAGCAGATGGCGAGCCTTCAGGGCGCGGTGACGAAGCTCGCCAACCGGCTGCAACGCAGGTTGATGGCGCAGCAGTCGCGCAGCTGGGATTTCGATCAGGAGGAAGGGCTGCTCGACGCCGCCCGCCTCGCCCGCATCGTCATCGATCCGACCCGCTCCCTCTCCTACAAGATCGAACGCGACACCGAATTCCGCGATACGGTGGTCACGCTGCTGATCGACAATAGCGGCTCGATGCGCGGGCGGCCGATCAGCATCGCGGCGATCAGCGCCGACATCATGGCGCGCACGCTGGAGCGCTGCGGCGTCAAGACGGAAATCCTCGGCTTCACCACCCGCGCGTGGAAGGGCGGGCAGAGCCGCGAGGACTGGCTCGCCGCCGGGCGCCCGGCGATGCCAGGGCGTCTCAACGACCTGCGCCACATCATCTACAAAAAGGCCGACGAGCCGTGGCGCCGCGCGCGCAACTCGCTGGGCCTGATGATGCGCGAGGGGCTGCTCAAGGAAAATATCGACGGCGAGGCGCTGCTCTGGGCGCATAACCGCCTGATCGGGCGGGCCGAAGAGCGGCGCATCCTGATGGTGATCTCCGACGGCGCGCCGGTCGACGATTCCACTCTGTCGGTCAACAGCGGCGTCTATCTGGAGCGGCATTTGCGGCAGGTGATCGAGTGGATCGAGACGCGCTCTCCGGTGCAGCTGGTCGCGATCGGCATCGGCCATGACGTGACCCGCTATTATCGCCGCGCAGTCACCATCATGGACGCCGAGCAATTGGGCGGCACGATGGTCGAGCAGCTCGCCGGGCTGTTCGACGAGGATTGAGCAAGCGCGCCGGAGCATCAACGAAGAACGGCGCGGAAGAACGACATAAAAAGGGATCGCCCATGACCGGAATGACTGTCAGCGAAGCAGTGCGCAATCGGCGCTCCGTCCGCGCTTTCCTGCCGAAACAGGTGGAACTGGAGACGCTCCGCCGCGTGATGGACAAGGCGCGCTGGGCGCCCTCGGGCTGCAATTTCCAGCCTTGGGAAGCCACCATAGTGACCGGCGAACCGCTGCGCGACCTGCAAGCCAAAATGGTGGCGACGCCCTTTCAGGACCCGCCCGAATATGTCGTGACGCCGCCCGACATGCCGGCCAAATATACCGGGCGCCTGTTCGAATTGGGCACCTATATGTATGACGCCCTGGGCATCGCCCGCGATGACGAGGAACGCCGCAAGGACATGATGCGGCAGAATTTCGTCTCCTTCGGCGCGCCCGCCCTGCTGCTCTGCTATTTCCCGCGCCTGATGGGGCCGCCGCAATGGTCCGACGTGGGCATGTGGCTGCAAACCGTCATGCTGTTGCTGAAGGAGGAGGGGCTGGACAGCTGCCCGCAGGAGTTTCTTTCCTATCAGGCGCGGACCATCAAGGATTTCCTCGGCGTGGACAATGAAAGCCATCTCTTCTTCTGCGGCATCGCCATCGGCTATGCTGATGAGGAGCAGCCGGTCAACAGCTTCGAACGGTTCCGCATTCCGCTGGACGAACAGGTGCGCTTCCTCGGCTTCTGAGGCTGCATGGCGGACGCGGCTACTCTCGCCAGAGAGTTGACGCCTTCCCTTTCCCGTCGCATGGGTCAGCCCATGACCGAAGCAACGCCCCTCCGCCTGTTCAACAGCCTGACCCGCGCCACGGAGACCTTCCAGCCCGTCCATCCGGGCGAGGCGCGCGTCTATACCTGCGGGCCGACCGTCTATAATTATCCCCATATCGGCAATATGCGCGCCTATGTGTTCGCCGATACGCTGGGGCGGGCGCTCTCGTTCAAGGGCTATGCCCTGCGCCATGTCATCAACATCACCGATGTCGGCCATCTGACCGACGACGCCGATGCCGGCGAGGACAAGATGGAGAAGATGGCGCGGCAGCAGGCCCAGTCCATCTGGGATATCGCGCGCCATTATACGCAGGCCTATTGGGCGGATGTGCAGGCGCTCAACATCCGCCAGCCTTTCCAATGGTCGATCGCCACCGATTATGTGCCGCAGATGATCGCATTCGCGAAGAGCATCGCCGACCGGCATTGCTATGAACTGCCGTCCGGCCTCTATTTCGACACCTCGACGGTGGCCGATTATGGCCGCCTCGCCCGCGCGGCGACTGACGAGGGGGAAGGCCGCATCGAGGCGGTCGAGGGCAAGCGGCATCAGGCCGATTTCGCGATCTGGCGCAAGACGCCGGAGGGCGAAACGCGGCAGATGGAATGGGACAGCCCATGGGGCCGGGGCGCGCCGGGCTGGCACCTCGAATGCAGCGTGATGAGCCGCGAACTGCTCGGCCTGCCCTTCGACATCCACACTGGCGGCATCGACCATCGCGAGATCCACCATCCCAATGAGATCGCGCAGAATCAGGCGATAACCGGCTGCGGCTCGCTCGACTGCGCGGACCATTCGGGCGCTCGGCTGTGGATGCACAATAATTTCCTGATCGACCGATCCGGCAAGATGTCGAAATCGAGCGGGGAATTTCTGCGCCTGCAATTGCTGATCGACAAGGGCTATGCCCCGCTCGCCTATCGCATGCTCTGCCTGCAAGCCCATTATCGCAGCGAGCTGGAGTTCAGCTGGGACAATCTCGCCGCCGCCCTCACCCGCCTCAAGCGCATGGTGATGGCGATCGCGCCGCTGAAGGACGTGGCCCCGACCGCAGAGGTCGCTCATCCCAAATTGCTGCCGCTGCTGGAGAAATTCGACGCGGCGCTGAGCGACGA
>CAYLKZ010000135.1:4374-5891 GCA_964384275.1 uncultured Sphingobium sp.
CAAGCCCGTTTCGGATTTATCGAACGCGCAGGCAATCATTGCGCCCGGCATCGCCATTGTGGCGCCTCTGCCCTCTTGCCGCGCCTTTTGTGCGGAAGCGACGATCCTCCACTCTCTCTAATGTGAAGTAATACCATGTTTTTTTGCGGGATGAGGCAAAGCGCCCACCCCCCGCGCGCTCTTTCCGAAAGCAGGCGCCATGCCCACGGCCGACAAGGACAGGGCCTGCCCCGCGCCTTCCTCAATCCTATTGGAAACATCTTTTTAATCCCCAAGGCGTAGGGCGATCGTCGAACGATTAGCTCTCCCTCTGCCGGTCTCCGGGCCGACAGACGGCTCCATCAGATTGACAATATCGAGGCATAGATCATGAGCAACCGGAACCGGGCCAACCTTTCCAGCTGGCTCGAAAGCAAGTCCATCAACCAGCGCCTGACGATACAGGTCATCGCCGCCATCGTGGCGAGCCTGTGGCTTATCGCCACGATCACCGTGGGGTCGCTGATCAGCCTCGATTATTCGAAGCGCAATGGCGTTCTTTCGGAGCAGGCGAGGCATACCGCGCAGCTGGAAAAGAATCTGCTTTCGCTCCAGCGCGACGTTTTCCGCCACGGGCTGCTGCGCACGGACGAAACGCGCAAAAACTATGAGCGCAATATCGCGGACATCAAGACCTCGATCACCGAAACCGGCGCCCTGCTCGGTTCCAGCCATGCCATCGAGTTCAAGCGGGTGAAAGAACAGGCGGAAGCCTATATGGGCACCGTCGACGCCGTGCTGGCGTCCGAAACGATCGATGCGGCGGGCGAAGCGCGCATTTCGGCGGCGAGCAGCCAGGTTGACGCAAGCATCGAGGAACTGCGCGGCCCCGTGGTGGCCGAGGCGGCCGCGATGAGCACCAAGCAGCAGCAGACCGTCAATCTCGTTATGATCCTGACCATCGCGATCGCGATGCTGACCGGTATCGTCTCGCTGCTGCTCGCCCGTTCGATCCGGCAGGCGATCGGTCATGAAATCGAGTCGCTGTCCAATGCGATCGCGCGCATTGCGGCGGGCGACCTCTCCGTCCAGATCGATTATACTCATCGCAACGACCAGTTGGGCGAACTGGCCCGGTCGGCGGACAAGCTGCGCGAGACCAGCCGGGAAAAGCTGCAATCCGATCGCGAACTCGCCGACATGGCGGACAAGGTCAGCTCCAGCCTGCGCAGCATGGCGCAGGGCGACCTGACCGTGCGCCTGCCCGATCTCGGCGTGAATTATGTGCGGCTCCAGCAGGATTTCAACAGCGCCATCGCGCAGTTGCATGACACCATCGCATCGGTTTCCGACGCCGCCACCGACATTCGCAGCGGCGCCAAGGAAATCAGCCAGGCTTCGGACGATCTGGCTTCCCGCACGGAACAGCATGCGGCCGAGCTTGCTCATGCCGCCGAGGCGGTCGACCAGATCACCGGCTCTCTGCTGGAAACGGCCAATGTCGCCAATGAAGCCAATCGGGGCGTGCTCGAAGCCGT
>CAYLKZ010000136.1:0-5697 GCA_964384275.1 uncultured Sphingobium sp.
CAATATCTGCCCGACGGCAAGGTCTCGCTCTATCCGCCGGTGTTGAGCGAGGGCGCGGCGAGCCTGTTGCCGGCCGGTCCGCGCCCGGCGGTGATCTTCACGGTGCGCATCGACCCGGAGGGGCAGGTGAAGCTGGAGGGCGCCGAGCGGGCGATCATCCACAGCCGCGCGAAGCTCGCTTATGACAGCGTCTGCCCGGAAGACCTGCCCGCCGATTTCGGTGCTCTCGCCGCGCGGATTCAGCGGGCCGAGGACAGGCGCGGGGCCACGCGGGTCGATCCGCCGGAGCAGGAGGTTGTCGCGCTGGAAGGGGGCGGCTATGCCTTGAGCTTCCGCCCGCGCCTGCGGTCGGAGACCGGCAATGCTGCGCTGTCGCTCGCGGCCAATCTCGCCATTGCCGATGCGCTGGCCGCCCACCGTACCGGACTGTTCCGGGTGATGCCACCGCCGGGCGCGAAGGCGATTCTACGCTTGCGCCAGACCGCGCGCGCCTTTCACCTGCAATGGCCGGAGATGGAGACGCTCGACCAGTTCGAGCGCATGTTGCGGCCCGACGATCCCCGGGAAGCGGCGTTCATGCTGGCCATCCGCCGCGCGGGCGAGAGGGCCACCTATGTGCCCTGGCGCGACGGGCAGGTGCCCTGGCATGCTGCGATGGCGGCGACCTATGCCCATGCGACCGCACCGCTGCGCCGCCTCGCGGATCGTTATGTGGTGATGGCGACGCTCGCCATCGCCAATGGCAGGCCGGTGCCGGAAAGCGCAATGCAGGCATTTGAGCGTCTGCCCAGGGTGATGGCCGCCGCCGCTTCGCTGGGTGGCCAGATTGAAAGCGCGGTGATCGATCTGGCCGAGGCCGTGATGCTGAAGGAACGGGAGGGCGAGGTCTTTCCCGCCATCGTCACCGATGTAGATGAGCGCGGCGCGCGTATGCAGTTGCGCGATCTGCCGGTGGTCGCCCGCGTCGAGGCCGACGGGTTCGCGCCGGGCGATGCGCTGTGCGTGCGGCTGGCGAGCGCCGACCCGGGCAAGCAGCGGGTGGAGTTCGTCAGCGCGCCCCGCGCCTGAAAATCCGCGCCTGAAAGAAGGGCGTAGCTGGCCGCTAAGCCAGCGAGGAAAAAGCAAACGGGGCCTGATCCGACTCCCTCAAATCGGATCAGGCCCCGCGCAGCCCCGCCCGCCGGGCGGGGCGTTATCGAGTTGAAGGGACGACCGGAACAGGTTTGCCGGGGATGATGCCGGCTTCGGCCATGATTTCCCCCAACGCGGCGATGCTGTCGCGCAGCGGCTCTACCCGGTCGCCGGAAACGACGAGGGCCAGCGTCGCGCTCATGTCCGCCGCCGAGCGCTGGCGGCTTCCGGCGATCAGGCCGATCAGCAGCGCCTCATCCTCGCTGACATGAGAGCAGCGGGAGGGCGCGAAGCTGAGATCGTGCAGCGCATGGATGTTGAGCGTGGCCATCATGGTCTGAAAAGGCGCGAGGGCGGGCATGATCCGCCATTTGGCGAAGGTGGGGCCGATCACGCAGGCCGGGCATTGGCGATTATGCATAGCCTGCACCCAATGGCGCATCGACCAGACCAGAAAGCGGCCGCCATGGTCGAGATGCGCGACGGGCTGGTCGAGATAATCATACATGCCATGTTCCTCTTCGTCCTGATGGCCGCCTTGCCGGTCGCGCTGTCACGTTCGCTTATAATGATTTCGATTCGCAATATCATATGAGCGGCAAGCAGGAAGGGCGTCAAGAGCCTTGTGCGCATCTTCGCCGGAAAGGCGAAAACGCCACGGGACTCCATGGAAAAGGAACGTACCTCTGCAACCGGCCGCAGGGGCCGGACAGCAAGCGTGCAAGGGATGGAAAATTACTCTGCCGCCGCGGCGCCGGGGGCTGCCGGGGTGGCGGCTGCCTCCATCTCGGCGGCTTTCGCCTCCACCAGCCGGACGATATGATCGATCATATCGGCATCCTGCACATGATGGTCGGTGACGCCGGACAGATAGACCATGTGCTTGCCATTGCCTCCGCCGGTCAGGCCGATATCGGTTTCCCGCGCCTCGCCGGGGCCGTTGACGACGCAGCCCAGTACCGAGAGCGACAGCGGTGTGCGGATATGCTGGAGGCGTTCCTCCAATATCTGCACGGTCTTCACCACGTCGAAGCCCTGCCGCGCGCAACTGGGGCAGGAGACGACGCGCACCCCGCGCGTGCGCAGGCCGAGCGATTTCAATATCTCATAGCCGACGCGCACTTCTTCCTCCGGCTCGGCGGAGAGGGAGACGCGGATGGTGTCGCCGATCCCGGCCCAGAGCAGATTGCCGATGCCGATCGCGCTCTTCACGGTGCCGCCGCGCAGGCCGCCCGCCTCGGTGATGCCCAGATGCAGCGGACAATCCACCGCCTCGGCCAGCCCCATATAGGCGGCGACGGCGAGGAACACGTCGCTGGCCTTCACCGCGACCTTATAGTCGTGGAAATCCTGATCCTGGAGCAGCTTGATATGATCGAGCGCGCTTTCGATCAGCGCCTCCGGGCAAGGCTCGCCATATTTTTCGAGCAGATGCTTTTCGAGCGATCCGCCGTTGACGCCGATGCGGATCGCGCAGCCATTAGCCTTGGCGGCGTCCACTACTTCCTTCACGCGGGCCGCGCTGCCGATATTGCCGGGGTTGATGCGCAGGCAGGCCGCGCCCGCGTCGGCGGCTTCGAGCGCGCGCTTATAGTGGAAATGAATGTCGGCGATGATCGGCACCTGCGCCGCGCGCACGATCTGCTTCAGCGCGGCGGTCGACTCCTCATCCGGGCAGGAGACGCGGATGAGGTCCGCCCCAGCTTCCTCGCAACGGCGGATCTGGTCGATCGTCGCCTTCGCGTCGGACGTCAGCGTGTTCGTCATCGTCTGGACGGTGATCGGCGCGTCGCCGCCGACCGGCACATTGCCCACCATGATCTGACGGCACTGGCGGCGGGCGATATCGCGCCAGGGACGAAGGCCGGGATTATGATCGGACATGAGGAAGCTGCTCCGGGTGAATCATGGGCCGCCTATAGCGCTTTGCGGCCCGCGTTAGAAGGGTGGCGCGGTCAGGCGCCGCAATCTCGTTCTTGCCGGGGGCAGGCCCTTGGCCGTTTGCCCGTCTGGACATTCTGCCGGTTCGGCATTAACTCTGGCGCCAAGGCCAAGTTTGTCATAGTTTCATCCGGCAGGCACCCCCGAAAAGAGGGGTGAGGCGGGGGAATGACGCGACGGATCTTGTCGCGAACAGGCTAACAACAAGGGGTCTTTGATGGCGAGAGCAGAAGCGTGGCGTCTCGAAACGAGCAATTATCCGGTTTCGATGGTTATTCAATCCCGCTTTGGCGATCTGGATTCTCTTGGCCACATCAACAATGTCGCGATGGCCGGTATTTTCGAGACGGCGCGCGTGCACTTCCATCACAGGCTGGGGCGTCATCCCGCCGATCAGGGGGTGCGCTGGCTGGTCGCGGCGGTGGACCTCAAGTTCATCGAGGAATCGCATTTTCCTTATGATGTGATCGTCCGCAGCGGCATCGGTCATATCGGCAACAGCAGCTGGACATTATTCTCCGCCGCTTTTCAGCAGGGCGAATGCGTCGCCACCTGCGACACGGTGATGGTGATGAAAGGCCCCAGGGGCAAGCGCATCATCGATGATGCGATTCGCACCGTGATGGAGGAGAATACCGCAAGGCCGGGGCTTGAGAATTTCGCCTGACTCTCGGGACTGGTGCTCGGACGGGGCCATCATCAGATTTGGTTAACCATTTTGTGACCCTATTACCTTAAGTTTTCGAAGGTCAGAGCGGCGGTTGCCGCGATTCGGGGGCAACAGGATGGATCGTTTCGATTTTCGGGCGGGGCCAGAGAGGGTCAGCGAGCAGGCGGAGAATGCGCAGGAGGCAGATGCGCGGCTGGAGCGGCTGCGCCTGCTGGTCGTCGATGAGGGGGCGAATGCGCGAGAGGCGATGGCGCGCCGCTTTTCGCATATGCGTTATGATGTGATTCTTGCCGAAGATGGCGCCGCGGCGCTGGGGATGCTCGCCGCCTACCGTTTTGATGCGGTGCTGGTGGATATGGAACTGACGCAGCCCGATGGGACGGAAACGATCCGCCGGATGCGGGTGTCCGGCCTGCTCCACGGCGCGTCCGTCCTGTCGATCGCGCCGCAGGGCGATGGCTCGCTGGCGTTGCGCGCGCTTGGGGCGGGGGCGGATGAACATATCGCCAAGCCGTTCGATTTCGATGTGCTGGATCTGCGCGTGCGCCATCTGGTGCGCGCCGCCCGGCGGCTGGAGCAGATGGCCCGCCATAATGATATGCTCGACGCGCGGATCGCGCGCCGGGCGATGGAGCTGGGCGAGACGCGGGCGGAGCTGGAGGAGTTGCGCGCCGATCGCGGGCGGCTGGTTTCCTCCATTCAGGCGCTGCATGACGAAATTTCACGGCTGACCGGCGGCGGCGCCCTGCACTGAACGGAAAATGGGCGGGGCGGGTCAGCCCTCTTCCTCTTCCGCCTTGTGATAAAGTATCTCGTTCCGCACTCGGATAACCGCTGACCCTACGCGTGTTTCGACGATGAACAACGCGAAACCGGCACCCGTGCACAGCATCGAGCCAATGAACAGCAGCGCGACCACCGTGTCGAAGCGATTGTTGAAAAGCTGGCTGGCGAACAGCAATATGACCAGCAGGCAGACCATGCAGGCGGCGAGCACGCTCAGCAATATTGCGACATTGATGATGCCGATGCGCCGGTCGAGCGTCTGGATTTCCTCGATATAGCGGTCATGATCGGGACCGCGCGTCGTGGTGACAAGCTCTTCCACCGTACGCGCGCGGTCGATAACGCGAGCAAGGCGGCTCGCGCAGACATTGAGGAAGCCGCCGATGCCAGCGAGCAGAAAAACCGGCGCCACCGCCAGCCTGATCGTCTCCGCAACATGAGAGATCGGCAGGAGGCCCGTTTCCGCCAATGGCATCGTCATGCCCTCATCATGCCTTCATCAGTCCCCGGCGACCTTGCGGTCCGGGCCGGTATTGACGCCCATGCTTTGCAAATAGCGCTTCACATTGCGGGCGGCTTGCCGGAGGCGCTGCTCGTTCTCGACCATCGCGATGCGGACATAGCCTTCGCCGTCCTCGCCATAGCCGACGCCGGGCGCGACCGCGACCTTGGCCTGCGTCAGAAGCTGCTTCGAAAATTCGAGGCTGCCCATATCCTTGAGCGCGGGCGGCAGTGGCGCCCAGCAGAACATCGACGCCTTTGCGGGGGGGATATCCCATCCGGCCCGGCCAAAGCTTTCCACCAGCACGTCGCGGCGCTTGTGATAGAGTTCGCGGTTCTTCTGCACGATATCCTGCGGGCCGTTCAACGCCGCGCAGGCGGCCGCCTGAATGGGCGTGAACGCGCCATAATCCAGATAGCTCTTCACCCGCGTCAGCGCGGAGATGAGATGCTTGTTGCCGACCGCGAAGCCCATGCGCCAGCCCGCCATCGAATAGGTCTTCGACATCGACGTGAACTCGATCGCGATATCCTTCGCGCCCGGCACCTGAAGGATCGAGGGCGTCGGGTTGCCGTCATAATAGAGTTCCGAATAGGCGAGGTCGGAGATGATCCAGACCTTGTTCTCCTTCGCCCAGCTGACCAGCCGTTCGTAGAAAGCCAGGTCC
>CAYLKZ010000137.1:0-5556 GCA_964384275.1 uncultured Sphingobium sp.
CCGAAGCCGGGGAAAGCGACGAATCCATGCGTTCGATTCATGACGAGCTGGGTCCAGGCGCCGTGGCGGCGGGCCGCTCCATGATCGGGGAATGGCTGACGCATCTGCGACCCTGATCGCCTTTCCCTAAATCGGGGAGCGACGAAAAACGGCGAGGCGCCTTATCGCTTCCTCCAGCATGCCGGAGACGCTATGGCTCGCGCGATGTTCCTCATGCCAGCGGGCTGGCAGGGGGAGTCCCTTCGCAACTGCTCATTGCAGGGCGGGTGGTGTGGTGAAGGTCAGATATTGGTGCATGCGGGCAACGGCTTCGGCGAGTGGCGGCGCGGCGCCAATCCAGCCGACTTTCCAGCCGGCGAGCGAGAAGAGCTTGCCCGCCGAGCCGATCTTGACGCTTCGATCCCGCAGCGCATGCTCGCCCAGCGGCGAGCGATGGCCTTCCCAGCGCCGTGACAAGGACATTGTTGCCACAGGCGATGACGGTGCGCGCAATCGTCGATCAGTCTCCGTCAGCGCGCAGGCCGTGGAGGAAGAGCATGGCGCTTTCGCGGGCATAGAGTTTGCGATGCGCGGCATCGGGAAGCGTCGTCGATGTGATGAAGCGCACCGCGAATGTCGCAAGCGTATAGAAGGTGCGCGCCGCTGCCTCTCCGGAACGCGGCAGGCCGCACATCGCCAGTACGCGTTCCAGCGGATCACTGAGACGGCGCACGCGCACTTCATGGAAAAGCTGCGCGAGGTCGGGTATGAGAGCGGCTTCTTCTGTGAGGAGCCGGTGCATGCGGATATTGGCTGGCGCCAGATGAAGGTCGAGCATCCGCTCCGCCAGCGCCGTGATCGCGGTGTCCGCATCGCTTACGTCACCGGCGAACTCGATACCGCTGCGGCTGGTTTCGAAGATGTCGCGCCGGACGACATAGCGCAGCAAATTTTCCTTGCAGCCGAAATGACGATAAATGGTGGCCTTGCTTACATGCGCCGCCGCCGCGATCCGATCCACGCTCGCCCGGCGATAGCCGTTGTCGAGAAATTCGGCGGTTGCGATATCGACCAGTGCAGAGAGCTTTTCGGCGGAAAGGCGTAGGGCCGCGCCGCCCTCCAGCGCGGGCGGTTCGACCGGGATGGGTGGAATTGCATCGTCCGCCGCTTCGGTCATGCCGCGATAGCCGTTCAGAAACAGGCGGGCGGTGTTTACGACGATCTCCCACCGATCGTCCCTGCCCGGAAGATCCCGGCCTAGAAAATAACGCGCGCCTTCGACCGCGAGGCCGCCGAAACGGATCGCCATCGCCTGTGGATCGCAAGGCACGATCAGGCCTTGGGATAGCAGCTTTTCGAGATAGTCCGCCAGCCGCTGCGAGGCTGCGAGGCGCCGCTCGTGCAGCTCGGTTGCAAGCTCGGGGAAATGATTGGCAGCCGCGATATTGGCGCGAAACAGCCCGAAATTGACAGGGTCCGCAAAGGCTTCGAACAGTCGCAAGCCATAGCGGGTCAGCGTATCCTCCACGCTCCTGCCTTCTTCGATCGCAGTCATGATGAGGCCGGTATGGTCGAGCTTGTTGCGTACCGCCGCCTCGAACAATGTCAGCTTGCTCGGAAAAAGCTCATAAATGCTCTGCTTGCTCATATGAGCGGCGGCGGCGACCATGTCGACGCTCGCCCTCTCCAGGCCTTCGGTCAGAAATACCGTGCCGGCGGCCTGCAATATCTGGGTCCGGCTGTCGCGCTCGGCGGGGCTGCTTTGAGATGGGATTTCGATCATGTCCATTCACCTTAGCCTCCTGAGGGGGCCGGCGGTCAACGGGCAAACTGAAAACCGGCATGCGATGAAGGAGAAACCGGATATCCGCAGCACCTTTACCGCGGATGGCAAGGGTCGGAATTCTTCCCCTATGTCAAGGTGAATGCGGGATGGCGCGCAATCAGCATGCCATCCCGCATCCCTCATTCCGCGCCGCCGGCCACGCCCGGCTTGCCCACCGCGATTTCAACCTTGCCGATGTCGCCGGGAAAATGCCCGCCTGCCGGATAATCGTCCGTGACCGGCGTATCGGCATCGAAGCCGATGTCCAGCGTATCGCTCATCTCCGGCAGTTTGGAGATCGTCCGTGCGATCCGCCCGCGCGCAATTTCGCCTCCATTGGCGCTGACGATCATTTCGCCCCCGCCATTCACTCCGCCATCATACTGGAAGTCGAATACCACTCGGTTCTTGCCTGCGGCGAGCGGCTGCGGCGCATCCACGCGCAGCTGATCCCCGGCAATTTGCGACGCTGCCATGAGAGCAACGGGGCGCCCGTCCTTCAGATAGAAGCTCCAGCCGCCGAACTTGCTGCCCAGCGCGACCAGTACGCCCGTCGCGGGCTTGTCGGGCATGTCGATGTCGGCGGAGATACGGAAACCGCGTGTGAGCAAGGGGGCGGCGTTGACCGCGGGAATGGTGATGCCTGCCCCCCAATAGGTGTAAGTCGAAGGATGGGGGCGCTGGTTCGCCGCCGCCTGAAAGCGGGCGAGCGTCATTCGATCGTCCAGCGGGAATACCTGATTTCGCTCCGCCTCGCGCCGGAACAACGCCTGCATTTCCTTCAGCTTGCCCGGCTCACGCGCAGCGAGATTACGCGCCTGCGAGAAATCTCGCCGCAGATCGTAGAGTTCCCAACCATAGTCGCTGGGCAATTTCGAGCCATCACCCCGTTTCCATGGCAGGTTGAGCGGGGTCGTGCTCGCCAGCCAACCCTGATGATAGAGGGCGCGGTTGCCCATCATCTCGAAATATTGCGTGTCGTGGCGCTCCGGCGCGCCGGGCGCGGCGAAGCTGTAGGCGAAGCTGATGCCGTCGATCGGCTGCTGGACGACGCCGTTGACGCTTTCGGGCGCGGCGATGCCGGCTGCCTCCAAAATGGTAGGCATGATGTCGTTCACATGGGTGAATTGCGAGCGGACCCCACGCGCCTTGATATGATCTGGCCAGGACACGACAAGCCCGTTACGCGTGCCGCCCAGGTGGGAGGCATATTGCTTGAACATCGGGAAGGGTGCGTTGGTCGCCCATGCCCAGCCATAGCCATAATTGGATACGGTGTCCGGCCCGCCGATAGAGTCGAGACCTGCGAGCAGCGCCCGATCGTCCTCTTTCATCGCGTTGGCGAAGGCCGCCATCGGGTTGGTGCTGCCATTGAGGCTGGCCTCCGCTGCCGCGCCATTGTCGCCCTCGATGAACAGGACAAGCGTATTGCCGCTCTCGCCCATGCGGTCGAGTTCGTCGAGCAGGCGGCCGATCTGCGCATCCTGATAGGCGAGCATGGCAGCATAGACCTCCATGAAGCGGGCGTTGATCCGGCGCTGGTCGGGGGTCAACTCGCTCCATGCCTTGATGCCATCGGGCCGTGCCGTGTTTTCGGCGTTGCGGGGAACGACGCCCAGCCGCTTCTGGCGGTTGAAGGTTTCGGCGCGGATGGCGTCCCAGCCCTTGTCGAACTGTCCCTTGAACCGGGCGATCCAGTCCGCCGGCGCGTGAAGCGGAGCATGAGCGGAGCCGGTCGCATAATAGAGGAAAAAAGGCTTGTCGGGCGCGGCGGCCTTCTGATTGCGGAGCCAGTCGATCGCTTCGTCGGCCAGCGCCTTGTCAAGCACCCCTTCGGTCAGCGTGGGGATGGATGTCGTGCCGCGATAGAGGGCGGGGGTGAACTGGTTGGTTTCCGCCGACAGGAAGCCGTAGAAATGCTCGAAGCCAAGGCCGGTCGGCCACATGTCGAATGGTCCGGCGGGCGATACATCCGCTTCGGGTGCATTATGATGCTTGCCGACCATCGCCGTGTTGTAGCCGTTCTGGCGCAGCACCTCTGCGACCGTCGCCGCGCTCTTGGGCAGGATATTGGTGTAGCCGGGGAAGCCGGTCGACAGATTGGCGACGATCCCGTTGCCCACGGCATGATGGTTGCGCCCGGTGAGAAGCGCCGCGCGAGTGGGCGAGCACATCGCGGTGGTATGGAAACGATTATAGACCAGACCACGCGCGGCGAGCCGGTCGAGATTGGGGGTGGGGATCGGTCCGCCGAAGGTCGAGGCGGCGCCGAAGCCGACATCGTCGGTCAGGAACAGCAGCACATTGGGCGCGCCCGCAGGCGCGGTGGCGGGTTTCGGGAAAGCGGGGACCGAATCGGCATAGGTCTCCCCGATCTTGCCCGCGAAGGGCTGGGCCGCGTGGGGAAGCACGCTTTGAGCAGCCAACGGCGTCCCGCTTGCCAACATGAAAGCGAGAAATCCCGTCGAATAGTTCAGGGCTGTCCGTGTGCGCATCTGCTCTTCAATCCTTAATTGCTCCTAGCATCTTGTACGATGGAGTTTCGTACAATACAAGCGAAGTTCACAGAACGTTATAAGCCCGTGCAACAGGGCGAAAAGGAGATGGAATGGGAGCGGAAGCGCAGATATCCCGCAAAGCCAGGATTTCTGGCGGGTGGTATGCGCCATCGGTGGGGTCTGTGCGCAGGGCGTGGACGTCCGGCGTCCCGCGGGTAGAGAATCGCCATCTGTCTCCGGCCCGCGCGTTCGGCCCCTCCTTCAATTCCTTCCATCCTTCAATGCCGCCTCGCCGCGATCCCGGATCGCGCGTCCCCATCAATTGCTGAACCTCTCGGAGTTCTGACTTATGCGCTTTTTCCCCGCCCTGCTGCTCGCAAGCATCGCCTCTCCCGCGATTGCGCATGATGCAAGCCTTAATGTTCCGTTCTCCGCGCCTGCGAACTTCACAGCGCATGCCGATTTGTTTCAGGAGCGCGTGACGCGCGTGGGCGACACGCCCGTCTGGCAGATCGAATTTCAGGGGATGAACATCGTCGTTGTCGAAGGGCGCGACGGTCTGGTCATTCTCGACACCGGCATGAATCGCGATGTCGCAGGCGCCGCGCTAGCGAAGATCCGGGCGCAGATTTCGACCAAGCCGGTCAAGGCGATCGTCTATACCCACCATCACACCGATCATGTAAACGGAGCGGGAGTTTTCGCGGACCCGGCCGATGTCGCGAGCGGCAAGGTGCCAGTTTTCGCGGCCGCCAATTTCTTCAAGGAATTGTCGGACGAAGGCATCGCGACCCTGCCCATCGTCGCGACCCGCGCCGCCTATATGTTCGGCTTCAGCCTGACCGGGAAGGAGGCGGAGGACTTCCATGTCGGCTGCTGCGGTGGCCTCGGCAATGCGGGGGCGAATGAATCAGCCTATATTCCGCCGACGCAGTTCGTCGAAATAGACGGCGCGCGCGATATCGAGATTGCCGGGGTGAAGTTCCATCTTTTCCATACCGGCGGCGAAGCGGCCTCGCATATCGCGGCGTGGCTCCCTGATTATAAGGTGCTAATTTCGGGTGACGAGGTGCAGGGGCCGACATTCCCCAATCTCCACTCCATGCGCGGCACCAAGATGCGGGACGCCAATCGCTGGATCGAAGCGCTCCGCCGGATGGAGCGCTACGGCGCGGCATGGATGGTGCCGATGCACGGTCCGGTGGTGCAGGGCGCGCCGCAGATCAAGGAACTGCTCACGGGCTATGAGGATGC
>CAYLKZ010000138.1:0-5510 GCA_964384275.1 uncultured Sphingobium sp.
GCGCTGGCGATGTCGAAGAGGCGCGTCAGGGCGAAGGCCGCCGCGAGCGCAACGTTCAGCGCCCCCTTCGTCACCAGCAGCAGCGCGCCGAAAGCGATGCCCCGCAGCAGGGTGAGGAGCGCGAGGAAAAGCGCCGCCCGCGCCGTGCCGAAAAGATCATCGTCAACCGCCGCGTCGATGGCGATGAGGCTGTGAGCCGGGATGAGGATCGGGCACCGGCGGTCGGGGAGGCTCCTGCCGGGATCGACGAAGCCGCAGAGCCAAAGCGCGCGCCGCGCGGCCGCAAGCCGCGTCAGGCCAAGGCCGAGCAGGATGATGGCGACGATGCGCCGGGCCTCGATCTCGCGGTGCTGCCGCCTGCTATCGCTCGCGCGGATAATGACGAGAGCGAGGAGGAGCAGCCCGCGCCGCGTCGTCGTGGCCGTCGCCCCAAGACCGCCGAAGCAGCGGAATAATCTCGTTCAGCTTCCGATCATCTGTTTGGGATGATGAAGGGGCGGCGTCCGGGTGACGCCGCCTTTTTCGTTGGCGGCAAGGCTCGCGCGCAACGGTAGGGAAGGATGGGCCGGATCGTGATGGATATGTCCGCTGAAGGTTGTTTTGCGCGATTTTGGGGTGAGCATCTGTTTGCCTTGTCGCGAAATCGCTTTAGGTTCCCCGGTAACAAGGGAGAAATCCGCATGGCATTGCATATCACCACCGCCTGTCTTTCCGCATTGGCGCTGCTTGGCGCCGGACTGCCTCTGGCCGCGCAGGCCCAGAATGCGCAGTCTCAGGCCGGAGAGGCGACGGCGCAGGGCGATGTGTCTGTCACTATCTATAATGACAATCTCGCGCTGGTGCAGGATGTGCGGCAACTCTCCATCCCTAACGGCATCAGCCGCATCGAATTTCCCGACGTGTCGGCGCAGATCCGCCCGGAGACGCTCTCCTTCTCGGCCCCCGGCGCGGCAATCATCGAACAGAATTTCGATTATGATCTGCTCAGCCCTGACAAGCTGATGGAAAAGGCGGTCGGCCAGGTGGTGACGATCGTGCGCACGAACCCGGCCAATGGCGCGGAAACGCGGGAGCAGGCGAAGGTGCTGGCGGTGAATGGCGGCGTCGTCCTCCAGATCGGCAGCCGCATAGAGGTGTTGCGCGACGACGGCCTGCCGGTGCGTGTGATCTTCGACAAGGTGCCGCCCAATCTGCGCGCGCGCCCTACGCTTTCTGTTCGGGTCGATAGCAATCGCGCTGGCGCGCGCCCCGCCTCGATCCGCTATCTGACGCCGGGACTGGGGTGGAATGCGGATTATGTCGCGCTGTTCGACGCGAAGGCGGGCAAAATCGACGTGCAGGGCTGGGTGACGCTCACCAACAATAGCGGCACCACCTATAGCAACGCCACTACCCTGCTCGTCGCGGGCAGCGTCAATCAGGGCGGGGCGAACTCCTATGCCCGTCCGATCAGGCCGCGCGGCATTTCCAGCCCGCTGCGCAGCCCCGGCACCGAAAGCGCCGATCGCGAGCAGCTTGGCGACTTCTATCTCTACCCCATCGCCAACCGCACCACGATCGCCAGCAACCAGACCAAGCAGGTGAGCTTCCTCGACGTGCAGGGCGTTCCGGCCCGGGCTGGCTATGAATATGTCAATGGCTGGCTTTCCAGCAGCAGCGAGGCGCAGAGCGCGGACAGCGTCATCAGCTTCTCGACCTCGGCAAGCGGTGGGCTGGGCGATGCGCTTCCCGCCGGGACCGTACGTTTCTATCAGAAGGATGCGAGCGGCGCGCCGCAATTCACCGGCGAAAACCAGCTCGGCCATACGCCGATGGGCAGCCAGCTCGCGCTCGCCACCGGCAAGGCGTTCGACGTGAAGGTGCAGCCGGTGGTCGAGCAGCGGCAGAAGCTGGGCGAAACCAGATGGCGCACCACCATGCGCTATGAACTCACCAATGCGCGGCCCGACGCGGTGACAGTCGATCTGGTGCAGCAGGGTCTCGATTTCGCGTGGAGCGACACCCGCATCACCGCCGAATCGCTGAAGAGCGAGCGGCGCAGCGCCGACGCGGCGGTGTGGCATGTGCAGGTTCCGGCCAATGGCCGCGTGAGCGTGACCGCCACCTTCGAAACCCGCTATTGACGAGGCCGGGGGTGCTCCGCCGCCTCTGGCTCGCGTCGCTGCTGGCGCTGGCGCCCGGATCGGCGCTGGCGCAGGCTGTCGTCGTGTCGCCGGCGCCGCTATCCTCCTCCGTCACCGTCTATCGCGACACGAACCGGGGCGAGGGACGCTTCAACCTGCGCTGGCTGCGCGGCTATGCGCTGATCTCCGAGAAGCGGCGCGTCAGCCTGCCCGCGGGCGATGCGGTGGTGCGCTTCGAAGGCGTGGCCGACGGCATGATCGCGGTGAGCGCGGTCGTCACCGGCCTGCCCGGCGCGGTGGAGGAGAAGAATCGCGACGCGCGCCTGCTCTCGCCCGCTTCGCTGCTGGATGGCAGCCTCGGCAATCGCGTGCGTCTGCGCCGCACCGACCGGGCAACCGGCAAGGTGACGGAAAGCGACGCGATCATCCGGTCCGGTTCCGGGGGTGCGGTGGTGCTGGAAACGCCCGGCGGCATAGAAGCGCTGCGCTGTTCCGGCCTGCCCGAAACATTGGTCTATGACCGTGTGCCGGAGGGACTCTCCGCAAAGCCCAGCTTCTCCGTCCATGTCCATGGCGCGCAAGCGGGCGAGGCGGAGGTGACGCTGACTTATCTCGCCACGGGCTTCGACTGGGGCGCGAGCTATGTCGCCACCCTTGCCGAAGATGGCAGGACGCTGGATTTGTTCGCCTGGCTGACGGTCGCCAACGGCAATGGCGCGCAGTTCGACGGGGCGCAATTGCTGGTGATCGCGGGCGAGCCGAAGCGGACGAGCAATTTCGATAGTCTGGCGCCGCGCGATCGGGGGCAGGGGATCAGTCTGTCCTGCTGGCCGATCGACAGCACGAGCACCCATGACCTCCAGCAGCTTCCTGATGGAAGGGTGCGTCTGGAGGCGCGATCCGCCGTGGCTTTCGATGTCATGATGGCTGCTCCCGCGCCTATGGCGGTGGTGCCTGCCATGAAGGTCATGGCCACGCAGGAAGATCTGGGCGATCTCAAGCTCTATCGTGTGCCGGTGCCGGTCGATGTCGTGCCCAACGGGCAGAAGCAGGTGGCGCTGCTTCATCGGGAAGGCGTGCCCTTCACCTCTTTATATGCGGGCCGCTTGTCGCCCTGGAGTTCGGAGGAGGAGGACGTCGCGCTCACCCGCATGTTGCGAATGCAGAACCGCGACCGCGAGGGGCTGGGCCTGCCGCTGCCCTCCGGCGGGGTGGCGGTGATGCAGCAGCGCGGCGCGAGCGATTTTCTGCTCGCCGATAGCAGCATGGAGGATCGCGCTATCGGCGAGAAGGTGGAGATCGCCGCGGGCCGCTCCGATGCGCTGCGGCTGGAGCAGGTCGCGTTGCGGACGAGTGAGAAGGAAAAGCTCTTCCACCTTACCCTCACCAACGCGGCGTCGGACAAGGCGGCGGTGGAAATCACCCTTCCCCGGCTCGACGGCTTTGCCATCAAGGGGCCAGCGAACCTGAAGGAGAAGGACGGCGGCAGGTTATGGGTCGTCACCGTTCCCGCCAATGGCAAGGCGACGGCCGAGATTCTCTATAGCCGCCTGTAAGTGGGGTCAGCCGTCCAGCGGTCGCGGGCGGTGATTCTCATCCAGCGCGACGAAAGTGAAAAGGCCGTTCGTCACAGGTACGTCAGCCTTCTCCCGGCCGCGGGTCGCCACGACGTCGATCTGGATCGTGACCGAAGTGCGCCCTCGCCGGTGAACCTTCGCATAGACGGAGATGATATCGCCCAGCAGGATGGGGGCGATGAACTTCATCGCCTCGATGGCGACGGTCGCCACGGCGCCCCCTGCCTCGCGCGCTGCGATGATGCCGCCCGCGATATCCATCTGCGAGAGCACCCAGCCCCCGAAGATATGGCCGTTGCTGTTGATGTCCCCCGGGCCGGGAACGGTCCGCAATATCGGATCATGCGTCGTCATCGTCTTGATATGCCTCCTTGCGCAGCAGGTCTTCCACCTGATCGTCATGGCCGGTGCCGCTCGACAGGAAGACGAGAGACATGAGTCCGGTGCCAAGCATGAATGTGCACCACACCCCGGCGCTGGTCGCAATGACCATGTGCGGCGGCATCGGTGTGCCCATCCAATAGAGTATGCCCAGCACCGCTGCCACGCAGAGCAGGCCGCCCAGCGCCATCCACCGCATCAGCCTGCGGAAGCGCGCCCATGCGACAGCGGCGATCTGCGGATCATCAAGGCCGGATTTGCGTACCATCTCTTTCCTTTGAACCAGTAACATGGGATCATCAACCCGCCGGCGAAAGACCGGAGTCGATAAATGGGAGTATGGATTATGACGATTGCTGCGATTCTCTGCGGCAAGGGCCGCGCTATTATCAGCATCGACCCGGGCTCAAGTCTGCAACAGGCAGCGGCGCTGCTGGCTGAACGCCGCATAGGTTGCGTCCCTGTGATCGAGGAGGGCGAGGTCGTCGGCATGCTCTCCGAACGGGATATCGTGCGTGCCGTAGGTGAATATGGTCCCGATGCCTTTAATCGCTCCGTGCGAGAGCTGATGACCAGCCAGGTCATCGCCATCACTTCCGACTTGCCTGTGATCAGCGCGCTGTCGTTGATGACCAAGCGCCGCATCCGTCACCTGCCTGTCGTGGAAGGGGGAGAGTTGATCGGCTTCATATCCATTGGCGACCTCGTCAAATATCGCATCGATCGCATCGAGGCGGAGGCTGCGGCGATGCGGGATTATATCCAGAGCGCGTGAATAGATGAGGCGGCGGAGAATCGCTGTGCGGGATTCGGGTTGAGTGATTCTCCGTTGGAATTTTTCCTGATTCTTCGAAAAGTCGCGGATTTTCGGGGATGATGAGCGGTATTCTCTCTGTAAGCGGGGCCGGAAGGCGGAAAGTTTTGAGGCGGAGAGGGCGCGGGCGCTGGTTCCGGCCGGTGCGCCGGCAAGTTTTCAGTTCGTATCAAACCATTGAAATATATAGTTTTCTCATTTTTCTTTAATTTTCTTTCAAAAAGGGTTTGACGGTTTGAGGTGTGGTCCATATATGCCCTCTCACCGACGCGGTGCTGGCCCACTGGTTAGCGCCGCGCTAGGTTGCCGACATAGAGGATTGAGTTTCTCCCTTGTAGTGATATTGGGGATGGGTTGATATTCTTTGTTTGGCTGGATCTTTGACATTGTTAGTATGATGAAGGGACATGTGGGCGGCGGCTCCGGGTTCAGTGGCTTCAAGGCGCTTGACACTCGTAGTTAAAATAAGTCGTTCCTATATGTCCTTACACACCATGTAAGATTGTGCAGGAACGGCTCCTTGGAATGGCAGCTGTTTTCGTGGCTTATTCCGCTGCGAAGATGGTTGGACATCAAACTTGAGAGTTTGATCCTGGCTCAGAACGAACGCTGGCG
>CAYLKZ010000139.1:0-5484 GCA_964384275.1 uncultured Sphingobium sp.
GTGTCCGGGTTAAGCGGCGTGGTGTTCTGACGCGACACATGGGAGTAATTCACGAACAGGGACATCTTGCCCATTGTCTCGGGAACAGGCAGGTCTATCGAGCCATGGATATTGACTATCCACGGCGTCACGAACTGGAACGGATTGCAGCTGTAATCGGCGACAGAGCCTTGTGGGACGGGAACGATGCTTCCGCCAACGACCGTGCTGTTGCAGGCGACCTGCCCCTGAGGAGCCAGCACGACCTGGTCGAACTTCTTGTATTTGCCATGGGTGTAACTGACGTTGCCGCCGATCTCGATCATGGGGACCGGCTTGATGGAAGCTTCGACCCCAAAGCCCTGGATCGTGGCGGTGGCGCTGAGAATCTGCGCGCCCTGAGTTTGCGTAACGGAATTGAAGTCGCCACCGGGGCGCTGCACATTCTGATAATCGGAGTAATAATAATTGGCGTTCAGGCGTAACGGTACGCTGCCGAGCCGCCAGTCGGATTTGAAACCGACTTCATAGCTGGTCAGTTTCTCAGGCTGAAATGTCTGCGTCTCGGGCCGCACGGCATAGGTATTCAGACCCCCGGCTTTATAGCCGCGGCTGACCTTGGCGTAGAGCATCAAGTCCTTAATCGGCTTGTAGTCCAGACCCGTCGTCCATGTTGGTGCGCTGCTCTTGAGGATCGCATCGTACCGGCAATCCCCGGGCGCAGTTGCGGTCGGGACAACCGTTCCATCCGAAGCGCAAATGGAGCTTCCCGGCGTCGTGGCCGGCCGGAACTGCGACGAAAAACCCTCGACCTTGTCCCAGGTGTAACGGTAGCCGAAGGTCAAACGCAGGCTTTCCAGACGCGGTTCAAAATAGCCCATGTCCATCGTCGCCTGGGCATAGAGCGCCTTTGACTTGTTGCTCACGCCCGCGAGGGCAGAGGCTTGTCCGCACAGGCCGACGTAGAGAGCGGGGCAAAAAGTGAGCGACGTGTTGCCCCACATGCCCGCCGGCTTCGCGTCGTAGTAGAAGCCGCCAATCGTGTATGTCAGATGCTTGTCCAGCCCGGTGCCCTGGACTTGCAGTTCTTCCGTGAACTGCTTGATATAGTCGGCGGGCAGTTTGAAATCGGGCTGATCATTGGTATAAGATCCGAACAAGGGGAGGCCGAATTCGGAAAGGCCGGGCACGGGAAAATCGGGCAGGCCCGCGTGACGAATGAACGGGTCATAATGTTGCAGCGGCGACCCGTCCTGGTCGGTTGCATAATCGACCTTCAATTTCTGATAGCTGACGATATTTCGCAGCGTAACATTGCCGGTCAAGTCCAAAGACGTGTTATTGATCAGGCCCCAGTTCTTGATCTTGCTATAGCTGTCGGTTGAATGACGTGTCTGGCGTGGGCCGAGTTCGTCCGCCAGTTCCGCCTGCCGGCGATAGACATCGCAAGGTACGCCGACGGGACCGGGCACACCGTCCGAGCAGAAGCCGTATGTCTGAAGGGTGTTATAATTCCAGCCTTCCAGAATATGTCCGGCGCCATTGTTGGACGACTTGCTATAATAGCCCATCAGGTAATTTTCGATGCCTGCGGTCGGTTTGAACAGGATTCCGACACGCCCGGTATAATAATGAATGTCGTCCCGCCATTTGTTCCACACGACATCCTTGGTGAAACCGCGCCGGTCCTGATAGGCGGCGGCCGCACGAATCATGAGAACGTCGCTGACGATGGGAATGTTGAGTGCGCCTTCGAGCGCCCGCAGGTCGTGGCTGCCGATGCTGCCTTCGACATAGCCTTCAAATTCGTTGGTGGGCTTGCGCGGGACTACCAGCACCGCACCGCCAGTCGTGTTGCGGCCGAACAATGTTCCCTGCGGCCCTTCGAGCACCTGCACATTTTCCAGATCGATGAACATGCCGGGCGCACCTTGCATATTCAGGCTCACCGACGCGGGAACAGGAACCTCGGCGAGATAGACCGCCACTGCCGGTGAAGAGAGAAAGCCGGTAGCCTGTCCGCGAATGGTGTAGGATTGAGCATCGCGGCTGGATTGACCTTGTTGCCCGACCACCAGCGATGGAACTTTGCCATACAAATCCTGCGGCTGCCCCACGTTCAGCTTTCTCAACTGCTCCTGCGAAAATGCGCTGATCGCAATCGGCACATCTTGCATGCGCTCTTCGCGCCTCTGGGCGGTCACGATGATATCGGTGGTGCCTTGGGCGATCCGTTGCCCATCCTGTTCAGCTGAAGGTGCGCGCGCCGCGTCAACCTTCCCAGTCGATTGAGCCATTGCCGGAGTACCGAGCGCGCCAAGCGCCACTGACCCCAGTAAAGTCGAGATAAGACTAATTCTCATTATTTCCTCTCCCCTTCCATCGGCTGCCGTTCGCACGGCATCGTTACCCTCCGGATACAACCAGATTGCCCGGCGGATTCTTCTTTTCTGATTGTGTATCGGCGCGAGCCGGGATTGCGGTGGCCGCTCTGCGGCGCACTGACTCTTGCCGAAGCAATCGAGCCAGTGCGCCCGGAGTCCGCCTCAAGTCCGGGTCCTGCCCATTATGAGCGAGATACGACCATGGCATCGCCATAAGCGAAGCAATCAGCCCGCATCAGGCGTAGGCCCCCTGCTTGCGGGCCACTTCGTCCAGGCTCGGAATCTTGCCGGTTCCGAAGCCGGGCAGAATCTGTTCGAAGCTCTGATACGGCCCCAGCAGCCGAAGCGTCTCCGGTCCGTAGAACGGAAGATATAGCGTGCGGCGCTGGTTGGGACCTACCGGCGGCGGGCCTGCATGCATCGAGCAGGAATAATGGATCGTGATGTCGCCCGGATCCGTATCGAGCGGGATGGCGCACGCGCAGTCCGAACCCATCGCCGTGTGGTGGTGAACGGTCCGCCCGTTCGTTCCAGCCATCGCCCATAGCTGCGAACTCTCCGGCCCGGCGGCGTCGAGATGAATGCCGATATTGATCGACGGGCACATGATGTTGCACCCGCCCAGGCCGCAATCCGAATGCCAGCCAAGGTTCCCGGCAATGCTCGGCGCAAGCTTCGTTCCTTCCCCGAACGGCTTGAGCACCGACATCGCCCCCTGACCCCGATCATGCAAGGGCACGAGATCGCGCTTGGCCAGCTTCACCAGCGAAGCGATCGTCGGGTCATCTTCCATGAGCGAGCGAACGATCTGCGAGCGTTCGGAAATGAACATGAGTCGGTAGGGAAAACGTTCGCCAGTGGTCAGATTATCGGTCCACCACGAGAATATTTCCCCTTCCTTCGATGCATTGCGGACCCGATCGATCTCATCGGCCAATTCCTCGCGACGGTGCGCCATCGCGCCCTTGACGATAAGGAAGCCAGCGGTCCGCAGGAAGTGGGACATTTCTTCATGATCGTCGTCGAGGGTGAATTTGCGGCGCAGATCGAGCGGTTTGCCCTGAGCGTCCAGCAAAGGCTTGGAGGGATCGAAAATCTCACGCCCTGAATACATGCATTGAATGGCCGGAAGCCAGACATCCCATTCATTCATGCTGCCCCGCAGGAACCGGACGGACTCGGACAGGACCAGCGCCGAGGGGGTTCGAAGCTCATGTACATAGTTCTGCCAGGCGCGCTCATCGAACTCGATGACGCACTGCGCATCCGGATGGATGCCCGGAACAACGCGCACCTCATTACCCTCCACGACATAGCTGTAGGCGCGACCATCGGGAAGAACGGCGGAAAATGGCGGTGCGCCCTTCAGATCCCACGCAATCTGGTTGCTCACGCCATGCTCAAGGCGGTGTGGCAACTCCCGCTGGTGGAAATCGTCGAAATCCCACTCCTGAAACCCCCAACTGCTGAAATCCCCTACTGCTGTATCTCTTTTTGCTGCGGTGGCCATCATTCTCTCCTCATTTGACAGCGGCTAGTTTTCCATATATTAGGAATAATGATTCGTAATATAGGAAAATTATGTCTACTTCACCACCCACGTCAAGAGTTGTTGCTGTTCTCGAAGCGCTGGCCGGCTCGGATGGAGGGGTCGCGGCGTCCACACTCGCGCGCTCGCTCGACCTCAGCACTTCAACGCTTTCGCTTATTCTCTCGACGCTGCGGGAAGCGCATTATGTCGAAAGGCTCCCGGACCGGTCATATCGGCTGGGTGTGGGGTTGATGCGCTTGTTGACCGCGCTGCAAGGCCGTTTCCCGATCCTGGCAGCCGCAAATGACGAGCTTGCACAGCTTTCCGCGACTTTCGGTTGCAGTGCCAGTCTCTCACGGGTGTCCCCCGGCGGTCAGGAGGTGATCCTGACGGTGGGCGCGACAGAGCAGTTGGGAATCCGCCCCGGAGTCAGCGTGCCTGTTGATCCCCCCCATGGCACCATGACGATGGCCTGGCGCTCTTCCGAGGAAATCGAGCGCTGGCTGTCCAAGGTGCCTGTGGCTATCCGCGAAACCTACCGGAGAGGCTTGGCCGAAGTGCGACAGCTGGGATATGCGGCTTATGGAATGCGGCCTGATGCCGGGTCAATGATCGATCACCTTCGCGATCTGCTCGTTGCCATCCAGACGGAGCACAATGCCGATCATCTGCACGATCAGCTGGATCAGCTTGCAGCTATGGTGGGATCGCGCATCTATACGGGGGCCGAGTTGAGCAATGATGCTCGGAAAGATGTAAGCCACCTGATCGCTCCCATCTTCGCAGCGGATAAGCAGCCGAGGTATTTTGTTTCGCTTCACTTGATGAAACAAGCCATTCCAGCGGACGAACTTTCATCCTATGCGAATGCGTTGATGAATTCATCACGGATTTTGACGGATCAAATTGGCGGGAAGGCTCCAGAATGATGCCGCTTATCTGGATAAGACTTTGGAAGATTGTTACGAAATGACGGATATTTATTCAAATTTTGACCATTCCTCCCGGCATCGCTGAAATTTCGGACCGCATCTTTCGGGAAGTGTATCCCCATCCATCATGGAGCCTGGTTCTTTTTTGCGCTGGCCGTGCGGGCAGATGCGGCAGCGACCCCAAAGCCGCCAGCCCGGACAATTTCCGCGCCGTGTTGCAGCGATGGTATGATGCGCATCCTGTTTGCGCGACGTTGACGGCGAGAGGGGGCGTCAATTGTCAATGCGGATTGTCAGCCATTTCCTCGCCCCTTGCCAACGACGGTTCGATTCCGAACATCTTGTCAGCACCATATATAGTCCCAACCAGGCTCGGCGCACGCGGGCGAGCTTTTTTTGCGGGTTCGGGTCGAAGCCTTCCTTGATCTGTTCGCGGGCCTTGTCCTTTTTGTCGCGGGCGTTGGCAAGGCTCACATCCGGCCATACGTCGAAGGACAGGATTTGGGCCTTGCCGAGATAGCGATAATTCATCCGCCAGTATTTCCCGCCCTGGGGCGTGACCCGCAGATAGAGCGCGCGTTCGTCGTGAAGCTTGTAGGCTTATCTGCGCGGTGACGATGATGTCTTCGATGCCGTTGGTTGGGCGGGCATCTGGCTG
>CAYLKZ010000140.1:0-5474 GCA_964384275.1 uncultured Sphingobium sp.
ATCTCGGCAGAGAACGCCGAGCTCAAGACCCGGCTTGCCGCGCAGCCTGCATCACCGGCACCGGCTGTTCTGCCACCGGCTTATGGGCCGCAGGCAGGCGGCTACGACGCGCGAGCCCGTTCGTCCCAGTCAGGAGCTGCGCCCACAGGGGGTGATCCGCAGGGCGGCATGATCTCGTCGCCTGGCGAGGTGAAGTTGATGAGCTTCAGCTCCGACAAGGCAGCGACCAATGGCCTCCGTGTGGGCCGGCCCGATGCGCCACCGGTCGTCGTCGAGGATTCGCCCGATTATCTGCCGCCCAACTCCTACGCGCCGGCACGCGTAATCGTCGGCGTCGATGCCTCGGCAGGCGTCGCCAGCCAGACCGATCCGCTGCCTGTGGTGCTTCGGATTACCGGCCCTGCTCGTTCGGTCATGCAGAACGGAAAGGTTCTGACCACCCGGATCCAGGGCTGCGTTGTCAACGGCGCGGCACGCGGGGATCTCAGCAGTGAGAAGGTCTATGTGAAGCTCGCCCGCATGACCTGCGATCAGCCTGGCGGCAGGGTCGCAGTGAGCGAGGTCAAAGGCTTCATAAGCTTCGCTGGCAAGTCCGGGGTCCGCGGCCGCGTGGTCAGCCGCGAGGGCAGTCTGGTCAGTCAGGCTCTGCTGGCAGGGATCGTCGGCGGCTTCGGGCGCGGCTTCTCCGCAAACGCCAACAGCGTGTTCTCCGGCGTCACGACCAACCCCGATGGCAGTCGCTCCAAGCTCTCGGCTGGCGACATTCTCGGCGGCGGGCTTGGCCAGGGTGCCGCCGATGCGGCCGACACGGTCAGCAAATACCTGATCGAGCGCGCCGAACAGTACCAACCCGTCGTCGAGATGCCGACCGGCATCGATGTCGAGATCGTGTTCCTCGACGGCGTCTACGTGAGGAACTCCCAATGATTGAAAATACTCTCCTCGAGCAGGACAATCGTCGGCGCCGCTGGTTGCGTGCCAGCGCCGGACTGGCGGCGATCATCGCCGTGTCGGCCGCGACGGGATGGGGTGTGGCAAGCCTTGCTGCCCCTGCTGCCGCTCCGGACACGGCGAAGGTTCGAGAGGCGCTCAAGCTGCGCCTACCCAAGACGCCGATCGACGCGATCAACTGTAAGGGCCTTGGCGGCCTGTGCGAGGTCGCTTCCAAATCGACGCTCTTTTACGTTGATCGGGCCGCAAAGTATCTGGTGATCGGCCGGGTCTACGACATGGAAGCCCGTCAGGATCTGACGGCTGCCCGCTTGCTTGCCCTCAATCCGGACTTGTTGGCAGCGGGGGCAGCGCGGCGCAGCAATCCCGAGACGCAAGCGGAAGGCGGCCCGAGCGCAGCCGCAGCTTCAGATCGAAACGCGGCACCGCGACATGTCCCGCTCGGCAAGCTTCCCGCCAAAGGCGCCATCACCTGGGGACCGGCCGATGGTCCACGTGTCGTCGTCTTTTCAGACTTCCACTGCGGCTATTGCAAGAAGCTCGAGGCCGAATTGAAGGCGATCGGGGCGCGGGTTGAAGAGCGGCCGATCTCGATCTTCGGGGCGGAAAGCCGGCGCGATGCCGAACGGGTGCTGTGCTCGCCGCGGCCTGAGCTGGCGCTGCATATGGCCTATTCGGGTCTGGCGCTCGCCAATCCCAAACCCTGCGACACGAGCGGGCTCGATGCCAACGAGGCCTTCGCGCGGGCCCACGGTTTTGGCGGCACCCCTGTGATCGTGCGCCCCGCCGATGGCGCCGTTCTCGAAGGCTTCCGGCCTGCCGCTGTGCTCCGGGACTTCCTGCGCACTGGCCCCTCCCTGGCGCCCACCCCTGCTCCCAAAGGATAGACCCATGCTTTTTCCGACACGTCTCCTTGCCTGCGCCTGTCTGGCCGGTCTTGCCAGTGGCTGCGCCACGTTCGGCACCAACGTCGAGGGCGATTTCACCTGCCGCGCGCCGAAGGGCGACTGCGCACCGGCTCACATCATCGATGCCAAGGCGACGGACAATCTGTCGAACGGCGCGCTGCTCCATGCTGACGCGCGGCAGAGGTCAGGCGTCGTGGATGCCGACACCAGCCGCACAGCGGAACGCACCTTGCGCGTCGTCTTCCCCGCTCATGTCGATGAAGCTGGAACGCTGCATGACGAAGCGGTCGCCTGGACCGTCGTCGAAAATCCGCGCTGGGCCACCGAGCTGCGCCGCAAGGCGGGCGAGGGCCAGGGCGGATCCCTGATGCGCCAGGTCCGTCGGCAGCTGAAAGCTGCCCAGAAAGCCCCAGCACCGGACGGTGCGGAAGGAGACCCGAACGTAGCTGACGAGGCGTCGCCCTTCTCGTCTGCACGCGACGACGCGGGTCAGGCTGGCGGCATCTGGGGCGCCGATGCCCCCAGTCCCTTCAACGAAACTTCAGATGCCTCGCCGCTGGTCCTCCCCTCCACGGCGCGCGAGGCCGTTGCCGGTGCCAAGGCACCGGCGGTCGAGGGGTTCGACACGTCGCCTCCCCCGCGTGATCGAGCCCCTCGGCCTGAGGCGGGGCAGAGCGCTCCGGTGTTCCCGAGCGCAGCGGCGATTGAAGCCGCAAAGGCCGCAATCCGCCCGTCAGTCAGAACCGGCGAACAGCCGATCGTCAGCACCTCGCAGCCCAAGGAACCCAAGTGATGGCCGAACAACTCAAGACCGTCGTCGATCGGCTGCTCAGCGGATTGCTGGGTGATGCCGAACACGCCGACAAAGCCCGTCCGCAGCTCATGGTCGATATGCTCTCCGACTGGCTCCCCTACCGGGTCTATGATCCGGCAACCCGCCTTTACTTCAACGCACGCTCGAAGGGCTTTGTCCTCTCGGTTACGCCGCTGATCGGAGCCGACGAGCGCACCGGCGAAATCCTGGGACAATTCTTCTCGGAAGGCCTGCCAGCGGGCGCCTGCCTGCAGGTGCTCCACCTTGCAAGTCCGCGCATCAGCAGGATCATCGCCCCGTGGTTCGCCCCGCGGTACATACAGGGCGGCGTGTACGAGGCAATTGCCCGGCACCGGGCGCGGCGACTCTATTCGCTCGTCTGGGAGTCCGGCTCGCCGGACGCGCCCTTCCATACGCGGCATCACCAGGTGATCGTCTCGGTCGGGGTGCCGACCTCCAAGTCGGTTAGCAATGAGGATCTCAAGCAGACCCGCGATGGCCTGGTGGCGATGCTCAAGTCGCTCAATCTCGGCGTGGTCGAAGTCGGGCCGGAAGCCCTCATCGCTGTCATTGATGATCTGACTTCGCCCACCACCGCCCCGCAGGACGATGCGGTGCCCTACAACCCGAATGATCCAATCGCTTCCCAGGCGATCCGCCACGACATCGAACTGGTGGTGGCTGAAGACCGCATGCGGCTCGTGACCGAGCGTTTCCGCCCCACTGGCAAGGTCAATGACGGCGTACCCGAGATCGGGACCGTCTTTCCCGATGCCTTCGATGTCCGGCATTTTGCCGTACGCAACATGCCATCGCGCTGGGCCCCGTGGGAATGCGCGCGGCTGATCGGCGACCTTTTCACCGACAAGCTGCGCTTCCCCTGCCCCGCCGCCACCATGCTCTGTCTCGTCTATCCGGACCAGGAGGCGGCTTCGGCGAAGGCTGGCTTCAAGTTCATGCGGACGACCAGCCTCGCCGGGACCCGCAGCGCCCGGTTCCTGCCGCGGATCGGGGAACAGGCAGCCGAATGGCAACATGTGCAGGCCGAGCTTCAGGAAGGTCGCCGTCTCGTGCGGGTCTTCTACGGCGTGACGACCTATTCGCCGCTAGGCCAGGGCGACCGCCACGAACGGGCGATCAAATCGATCTACAAGGCGGCGGGCTGGGACCTTACCGACGAGCGCTACCTCCAGATCCAGGGATTGCTCGCCGCGATGCCGCTCACCCTGGCTGACGGGCTCGGCGCCGATATGGAGCGGCTGAAGCGGTTCAAGACCGTGTTGTCGACGACCGCCGCCAATATCGCGCCCATGCAGGGCGAGTATCTCGGCAGCGCCCACCCCCACCTGCTGTTCGTCGGGCGGCGCGGCCAGCCCTTCTTCTGGTCGCCGTTTGAGAACGAGGCCGGCAACCACAATGTTGCGATCTGCGGCAAGTCGGGATCGGGCAAGTCGGTGCTGCTCCAGGAGATGTGCGCCGCGCTGCGCGGCGCTGGCGCGCAGGTGGTCGTGATCGACGATGGCCGCAGCTTCGAGCACTCGGTCAAGCTGCAGGGCGGCCGCTTTGTCGAGTTCACGATTGCAGCGGGCTTCTGCCTCAACCCGTTCTCGATGATCGATGCCACCCGCGCCGCGGAAGACGAGGACTACCGCCTCGACTGCTTCGGGATGATCAAGGCCATCGTCGGGCAAATGGCTCGCCACAGCGCGAAGCTGACGGATACCGAACGCGGATTGATCGACCGGGCGGTCAACCTCGTCTGGGCGCAGCACGGCGCGGCTGCCACAGTTACGACCGTCGGCGAGATGCTGGCCAGTCTCGGCCATGACACTGCCGCTGATATCGCAACCGCGCTTGCCCCCTACATGGCGGGCGGAACTTACGGCGCCTTCTTCGAAGGCCAGGCAAGCCTCGACCTCGATGCGGACTTCACGGTTTTCGAGATGTCCGACCTTGCGAGCCGGGAGGATCTGCGCAGCGTCGTCCTCTCAGCCATCATGTTCATGACCAGCCAAGCCATGACGCGAAGCCCAAGGTCACTGCGCAAGCTTCTGCTGATCGATGAAGCCTGGTCGATGCTCAAGGGCGGTTCGATGGGTGAATTCGTCGAAACCTACGCCCGCACCTGCCGCAAGTATGGCGGCGCGCTGGCGACCGCTACCCAGTCGCTCAACGACTACTACAAGTCCGACGGGGCAACGGCGGCGCTTGAGAACAGCGACTGGATGCTGATCCTCCAGCAGAAGCCGGAGACGATCGCCGATTTCAAGGCGAGCAAGCGCCTCGATATGGACGATCGCACCGAGACGCTGATCCGCAGTCTCAAGCGCTCCGGGAGCGACTATTCCGAGGTGTTCATCAAGGGGCCGGAGACCGAGGCGATCGGGCGGCTCGTGCTCGATGAATATTCGGCAACGCTCTTCTCGAGTTCGCCCCAAACCTTCGCCGCCATCGATGCCGAGATCGCGCGCGGGCACCAGCTCGCCGATGCGATCGAGCGCATCGCTCATCCCAACCGCTGACACCCCATCACCAAAGGATCCCTAATTCCATGCCTCTCCACCTCGTCACCCCCTTCGACCGGACCGACCCGTCCGAAGACGAACAGCCCGTCAGCCAGCCAGTCCAGACCTTGCGCTCGCGCATGGCCGATGGCTGCTACATTCTGCTTCGCGGCTGCCTGTTTCTCGGCTCATCCTACCTGATCGCGCTGGGCCTGCCGCTGTTGTTCTTCCTGCTGTTGTCGGGCGGCAATCCCGATGCCTTCTTCGCCCATGTCGCCAATCTCGGTGACCGCTTCC
>CAYLKZ010000141.1:0-5332 GCA_964384275.1 uncultured Sphingobium sp.
CGCTCATCCAGCGCACCGAGGTCGCGCGGGAAGGCCAGATCGTCGTCGCGCTGATCGACGAGAATGAAGCCACGCTCAAATATTTTCACCGCGAATCAGGACGCATCCGGCTCGATCCGGCCAATGCCGCCTATGAACCGCAAATCTATGATCCGCGGCAGGTGCGCGTACAAGGCAAGCTGGCAGGGCTTTTGCGGCGCTATAATTGATAGGAACAGCGATCCTCTTCCTGTTGACACGCTTCCCGAGGTGAATGCTTTGCCTTCCCTTGCTTCCAAGCCCGGCTCAATCCCGCGCGATCCATGGGTGACGATCGCCCGGTTGCTTCACCCCCCGCCAGTGCTCCTGATCGAGATAGACGGCCACCCCGCCGGACTGACGCAAGCGCGCACGGTCGAGCTTCAACCAACGCGGCGCGCAGGCGGCAGGTAGCCGGCGGTCGCTGATCACGATATCAGCCCGCGCGCATGCCTCGACCAGCGCCCGCCATGGCACATTCATATCGCTCAGGGTGGAGAGGATCGTCCAGTCACGCCGCCCGCCCGCAACGCGCACCGCGCACATGTCCCGGCTGCATCGCGCTTCGGGCGCTGCGGCAAGGGCGGCCAACGCCGCGCCCCTCTTTGTGCCGATGCCCTCGCCAGCCGCAGCGCCGAGCATATCGCGCACATAGTCGCCCGCGCCCTCCCGCAGCAGGGCGATCCGGCCATCGGCAAAACGTATCGCCATATGCCTGCCGTCGCCCGTCACCAGCAGATCGGGCGCGGGCATCAGCAGCAGGGCAACCGCACCGCCCAGCAGCGGCGCCAGTCCGATATAGCGCGCTCTGGTCTGCCAGATGAGCAGCCACAATCCGCCTAGCATCACCACCGCAAAGGGCATCGCCGAGACCACCGGCAGCGCCCATGTCGCCAGCGGATGGTCGGCCACCCGATGCGCGATCAGCAGCAGCAGCGACAGCGCCTTGCCCGTGATCCACCAGAAGGGCGCGCCCAGCCCGACGCTGTCGGCGATCAGCGCCGCCGCTTCGGCGGGCATCACCACGAAGGTGGTGAGCGGAATGGCGATCAGATTGGCGAGCGCCCCCAATATCCCGGCCTGATGGAAATGGTGCAGCGCAATGGGCGTCAATGCGCATTCGACGGCGATGCCGGTGAGGAACAGCGCCAGCAGCGCCCTCCCCGCTCTGAACGGCCAGATTTCCTCCCGCGCCAACGTAAGGCGGCGAAACCAGCGCGCCTCGGCAAGCGCGATCAGCACCGTCACCGCCGCGAAGCTCATCTGGAAGCTGGGGCCTGTCAGCGCGTCCGGCCAGAAGATCAGCACCACCAGAGCGCCCGCCGCCACCAGCCGCAAGCTGATCGGATCGCGCCCGAGCGCCAGCCCGCCCAGCACCAACAGCGCGGCAATGCAGGAGCGGATGGTCGGAACCTCCGCCCCGGTCAATATCGTATAGGAAAGACCCGCAACCGCGCCCGCCGCCGCCGCGATCATCATCAGTGGCAGCCCCAGCGCGAGTCGCGGACTCAACGCCAGCAGGCGATAGACCAGCATCACCACCGCGCCGATCAACGCCGATACATGCAGCCCGCTGATCGAGAGCAGATGTGCGAGGCCGCTGCGGCGCATCGCGTCGGCATCCTCCTCGCTGATCGCACCCCGGTCGCCGGTGGCGAGCGCGGCGGCGATCGCGCCTTCCCCGCCGTGCAGCTGCGAACGAATATGCCCGGACAATCGAAGGCGGAGCGTCCCCTCGCGCGGCGGCGAGGGCAAATGCACCCGAACTGGCGCCAGCGCCCGCCCGGTCGCGCCTATCCCCAGGAAAAACGCCCGCTCGGCAAAATCATAAGCGCCTGGAACGGCAGGCGGAGCGGGCGGCATCAGCCGGGCGCGAAAGGAGATTTCAGCGCCCTTGCCCATGGCGGCGGTCCAGTTCTTCTCCGCCATGTTGACCCGGATCCGGACGGGAAGACCCAGCGCCGCATCGGGCGCGAGGAGCAGGCGCACCCGCTGCAACGCCGGTTGCGGCTCCACCGCCACCACCTGCCCCCTCACCTCCAGAAAAAGCGGACGCGCGATCGGCTGTTCGCCCCAGACCAGCGCCTTGCCCCAGATCAACACGCATCCGGCAGCGGCCAGCAACGCCCCTGCCGCCAGCATCATCCGCAACCGCCCGCCCGCTGGCAGGCCGAGCGTCACCAGCGCCAGAATCGCGCAGGTGCCGATCCACATTGCCCAACGCTGCGCATCGGGCAGCGCGTGCCAGGCGAGGATGCCGACGCCCAGCGCCACCGGCACCCACAGGGCGACGCGCTCCCGCTCGGCTTCAAGCCAGCTTTCCAGCCGGTCGAGGATAGCGGCAAAAAGTGGCACACCCTGCGGCGCAACATACATTTGTGATACGGGAAAAGCCATGCTAGGGGCGTGCGGCAACTATACAGGTTCCGGTTCGCCCGGTGCGAACCGATGGAAAATAATCGGAGAATTTCTGGGTGAACGCAAGCGGTGAAAAAAGAGCGGTCGTAACACGCTTTGCTCCTTCTCCCACCGGTTTTTTGCATATTGGCGGCGCCCGGACGGCCCTCTTCAACTGGCTTTTCGCAAAGCATCATGGCGGGCGCTATCTGCTGCGAATCGAGGACACCGACCGCGTGCGCTCGACCGAGCAGGCAATCGACGCGATTCTCGACGGGCTCGACTGGCTTGGCCTGATGAGCGACGAGGAGCCGGTCTATCAGTTCGCGCGCGCCCAGCGCCATGCCGAGGTCGCGCATCAGATGCTCGCTAGCGGCCACGCCTATAAATGCTTCGCCACGCCCGAAGAGCTTACGGAATTGCGCGAGGCGCAGCGCGCCGCCAGGCAGCCGATGCGCTATGACGGCCGCTGGCGCGACCGTTCACCCGCGGAGGCGCCCGAGGGCGCGCCCTTCGTGATTCGCCTGAAGGCCCCGCGAGAGGGCGAGACGGTGATCGAGGATGCGGTGCAGGGCCGCGTCGTCGTCCGCAACGCGGAACTCGACGACATGATCCTGCTGCGTTCGGACGGCACGCCCACCTATATGCTCGCGGTGGTGGTTGACGATCATGACATGGGCGTCACCCATGTGATCCGGGGCGACGATCATCTCAACAACGCCTTTCGCCAGCTCGGCATCTATCGTGCGATGGCCGAAATCGAAGGCGGCTGGGAAGAGCCGGTCTATGCGCATATCCCGCTGATCCACGGCGCGGACGGCGCGAAGCTCTCCAAGCGCCATGGCGCGCTCGGCGTCGATGCCTATCGCGACGAAATGGGGCTGCTGCCCGAAGCGGTGGTCAATTATCTGCTGCGTCTGGGCTGGGGTCATGGCGATGAGGAAATCATCAGCCGCGAGCGCGCAATCGAGCTGTTCGATCTCGCCGGGGTCGGCCGCTCGCCCGCCCGCTTCGACCTCAAGAAGCTGGAAAATCTGAACGGCCACTATATTCGCGAGGCCGATGACGCGCGCCTGGCCGATCTCGTGGCCCCTCGCGTCGCCAGGCTGATCGGACGCGATCTTGCCGACGCCGACACCGCCCTGCTGCGTCAGGCGATGGCCGCGCTCAAGCCGCGCGCCAGGACGCTCGACGAGATCGCCGACGGCGCGCTCTTCCTGTTCGCTCAGCGGCCGCTGGCGCCGGATGAAAAGGCCGCCGCGCTGCTGAATGAGGACGGGCGGGCGCTGCTCGCCTCCTGCATCGCCGCCTTGGGTGCCGTGGAGCACTGGACGCCCGAAGCGATTGAGGAACCCATCCGCGCTGTGGCGGAACAGGCTGGTCTAGGACTGGGGAAAGTGGCGCAGCCCTTGCGCGCTGCCCTGACCGGCCGCACCACATCGCCGGGTATATTCGACGTTCTCTTCCTGTTGGGCAAGGAAGAGACATTGGCAAGATTATCGGACGCCGCCTGATTTTTTGGCGCTGCGCCCGTAGGTCAACTGAGGGAGAATTTTATGGCAGACAATTCGGCCAAGCTCGAAATCGGTGGCAAGAGCCACGATTATGCGGTCAAGGACGGCTCTGTCGGACCGCAGGTCATCGACATCCGCAAGCTTTATGCCGATACGGGGATGTTCACCTATGATCCCGGCTTCACCTCGACGGCGAGCTGCGATTCCGGCCTCACCTATATCGATGGCGACCAGGGCATTTTGCTGCATCGCGGTTATCCGATCGACCAGCTGGCCGAGCAGTCGAGCTTCATGGAAGTTTCCTACCTGCTGCTGAACGGCGAACTGCCGAGCAAGGAAGAGCTGGCGACCTTCAGCAACACCATCACCCGCCACACGATGGTGAATGAGCAGCTGACCACCTTCTATCGCGGGTTCCGCCGCGACGCGCACCCGATGGCCATCATGTGCGGCGTGGTGGGCGCGCTTTCCGCTTTCTATCACGACTCGACCGACATCAACGATCCGGAACAGCGCCGCATCGCGAGCCATCGCCTGATCGCGAAGATGCCGACGATCGCTGCGATGGCCTATAAATATTCGGTGGGTCAGCCCTTCGTCTATCCGCGCAACGATCTCAGCTACACCGGCAATTTCCTCAACATGACCTTCTCGGTTCCGGCCGAGGATTATCATGTCGATCCGGTGATCGAGGATGCGATGGACAAGATCTTCATCCTCCATGCCGATCATGAGCAGAATGCATCGACCTCGACCGTCCGCCTCGCCGGTTCGTCAGGCGCCAATCCGTTCGCGTGCATCGCGGCCGGCATCGCCTGCCTCTGGGGTCCGGCGCATGGCGGCGCGAACGAGGCCGCGCTCAACATGCTGCGCGAAATCGGCACCGTGGACAAGATTCCGGAATATATCGCCCGCGCGAAGAACAAGGACGATCCGTTCCGCCTGATGGGCTTCGGTCACCGCGTCTACAAAAATTACGACCCGCGCGCCAAGGTGATGCAGAAGACCGCGAAGGACGTGCTCGAAAAGCTGGGCGTCACCGACCCGATCTTCGACGTCGCCAAGGAACTGGAGCAGATCGCCCTCAACGATCCCTATTTCGTCGAGAAGAAGCTCTACCCGAATGTCGATTTCTATTCGGGCATCATCCTGTCGGCCATCGGCTTCCCGACCGAGATGTTCACGGTGCTCTTCGCGCTCGCCCGCACCGTGGGCTGGGTCGCGCAGTGGAACGAAATGATCTCCGACCCCGCGCAGAAGATCGGCCGTCCGCGTCAGCTTTACACCGGCCCGACGCAGCGCGACTATATTCCGGTGGCCAAGCGCTGATCTTTCGGCGCTGATCTTTTCGGCAATATGAAACACGGAAAGGCGGGCCTTCGGGTCCGCCTTTTTCTTGGTCT
>CAYLKZ010000142.1:0-5251 GCA_964384275.1 uncultured Sphingobium sp.
GGGATGTTCTGCCAATTGTCATAGGGATTGGGGTTGAACAGGCTGGTGCAGTTGAACGCAGCGATATTGGCCGTTCCGCACCGCTGGGCGGCGGGAGAACCGGTGACGACATTGGTGTTCACGGCATAAGCGCCGCGACGCGACTGTTCCCAGCTATTTTCAAAACCGGCCGAGAAGCTGTGCTCGATGGAGCCGGTGTTGAAGGTGCCGGACAGATCGACCTGACCCACCATCGAGTCGACATCGCTCCAGCGGCTGTTGATCCGGCGCCAGACCAGGCCGTTGACGACGTTGCCGGAGCTGTCGTCGGGCTGGGTGACGATATAGGCCTGCTTGTTGTTACCATATTTGGCGGTGACGCGGGCCTGAATGCGGTCCGACAGTTCATGCTCGAAGCGGAACAGGATTTCATCGACATTGGTGGTGCGGAAATCGCGGTTTGCAAGGCCATAAAAGGCGCTGCGGGGAACATTCCGGCCGTTGACGACCTCCGCCGGACCGATGTGGAGTTGGCTAACAGACGATATCTGGGTCTGCGCGCGCTCGAACGGGATGCCCGTATCGGGCATATCGTCGCTCTGAAGGTGATAATAGTTCAGATAGGCCCGCGTCGGCGTGTCGAGGCCGAGGGCGAAAGAAGGCGAAATGCCCCAGCGATTATAGGTGACAACATCGCGCTTGGCGACATCGGCGTCATGCCACATCGCGTTGAGCCGGACCGCGGCGGTCGGGGCGACCTGATAATTGGCGTCGAGCGTGATGCGCTTGTAATCGTCGGTGCCGTAGGAAAGGTCCGCGAGGGCATCGACGCCCAGATGCGGCATCTTGCTGACGAGGTTGAGGCTGCCACCGGCGCTGCCGCGACCGCCCATGGTGGAATCGCCGCCCTTCACGACTTCGATCTGCTCGATCGCGAAGATTTCGCGCGACTGGCCGCCGACGCTGCGAACGCCATCGACATAGGTGCTGCCCTGCGAATCCTGACCGCGAATGAACGGACGGTCGCCCTGCGGGTTGCCGCCCTCACCTGCACCGAAAGTGATGCCCGGAACGGTGCGGAGCGCATCGACAAAGGTGGTGGAACCGCTTTCGCGAATGACCTGCGACGGCAGCACGATCACGGTCTTGGGCGTATCCAGCAGCGGCGCGGTATATTTGGGGGAGTCGGCCTTATCGACCTTATAGCTGTCTTCGATCGCGGTATCGGTGACGGTCACGCCGCCCAGGCGCGAAGCCCCGCCCTCACCAGCCTGATCCTGCGCCAGCGCGGGTGACGCCGCTATGCCGATGCAGCTCAGCGCCAGATAGGCCGGAACAGCAGCCGTGGAATTTCGAAACCGTGAAAAAGACACAAGACCCCCCTTTTTGAGAATGCGTTTCAAGTTGACTCGCTAATGCGAATGATTCTCTGAATATGCAAGAGGTTTTTGGCGAACTGCGGCATTCAGTTTCCATTTGGCTTCGGCCGCTATCAGAAAGCACGCGGAGGAAAAGCAAGGGCGGGTGGCAACGCACCGCCGCCCATGGCCAGCGCGCGGCGACGGGCATGGCTGTTCCGATGGGAAGGAAGCGGATAAGGCGAATCGAATGAAGAGGCAGAGGCGGCATCGATGAGAATTTTTCCGCGCTCGATCCGGGGCCGCCTGCTGGTGGCTGGCCTGTTCTTTTCCGGCCTCGCGCTGATCGTCGCCTCGCTGTCGATCGGCGGGGTGCTGGATCGTTTCGTCCGCCGGGGGCTGGACGATCGTCTTGACGCCCAGATCGGCCTGCTGCTGCGCAGCGTCCGCCCCGACGGCAGCATCGATGCCCGGATACTCGCGGAAATCGGCCCCTTCACCCAATATCGGCGCGGCTGGGCCTGGCGCATCGACACGCCGCAGCGCAGCTATACCTCCGGCGAGGTCGTGCCGCTCGACACGCTTCACAGGGAAAAGCGGCCGGGGCGCGAGGGGCGTTTCAGGGCGCCCCCGCAAATTCTGCAATCCGGCCAGACCGAAGGCTTCTATGTCCGCATCCTCGAAAAGCGGACCGCCAGGGGCACGGTCAGGATCCTGTCCGCCGCGCCTCGGGGCATCTTCCTCCATATGCGCAATGCCGCCGTCCTGCCGGTGCTGGCGACGCTGGCGGGGTTGAGCTTCGTGCTGCTTCTCACCACTTTCCTGCAATTGCATATCGGCCTGAAACCGCTGCGGCGGCTCAAGACCTCGCTGGCTGAGGTCGGCGCGGGGCGTCTTAGCCGGGTGCCCGCCGATCAGCCGGCAGAGCTGGAGCCTGTCGTTTCCGAACTCAACGCCCTGCTCGATCAGAATGAGGCGGCGCTGACGCGGGCGCGGGCGCATGTCGCCAACCTCGCCCACAGCCTCAAGACCCCGCTCGCGACGCTCTCGATCCGGCTGGCGGAGCTGGATCGCGACCCCGACGGCCAGCTGGGCGAGCTGGTCGCGCAGATCGACGGAGCGATCCGCCATCATCTCGGTCGCGCGCGGGCAGCCTCTCCTGGCGCGCCCGGGCAATTGCGGATACCCGTCGCCACCACGATCGAGGAATTGACGCTGGCGCTGGGACGCATCCATGCCGACAAGCCAATCCGCTTAACGACCGCGATCCCCGCTGACCTTCAGGTGCGGTGCGACCCGCGCGATCTGACGGAAATGCTCGGCAATCTGCTCGACAATGCCTGCAAATGGACAGCCACGCAGATCGCCATCGGCGCGCGGGAGGACGGCAAGGCGATCCGCATCGAGATTGACGATGATGGCCCCGGCCTTGACGAAGCCGCCATCGATCAGGCGCTGATGCCCGGCCGCCGCCTCGACGAGCGGGAGGACGGCCATGGTTTCGGCCTGCCGATAGCGCGGGAACTGGCGGAACTGCATGGCGGGGCGCTGGAACTCGGCCCGTCCCCGCTGGGCGGCCTGCGCGTGACGCTCATCCTGCCGCGCTGAAGGGCCGTCGCTTCAAGCGCCTGGCGCGGTGAGCATATAGCCGCGCCCGCGCACGGTGCGGATCATGTCCTGCCCGATCTTGCGGCGCAGGCGTCCGACGATCACCTCCAGCGAATTGGAATCGACATCGGCGTTATATTCATAGACGCGATCGACCAGCTCCCGCCGTTCCACCACCATCTCTTTGCGAAGGATCAGCGCGGAGAGCACGCGCCATTCGAAAGCGGTGAGGCGCAGCGGCTGGCCATCCAGCTCGAAATGGCCGAGTTGCGCATCGAACAGCAAAGCGCCGCAGCCTATCCGCGTCGAAGCCTGCGCGCCCGACCGGCGGATGAGCGCGCGCAGGCGCATCACCAGTTCCTGCACGCGAAAAGGCTTGATGAGATAATCGTCGGCGCCCGCCTTGAACCCGGAAACCTTTTCCGCCCAGTCGTCGCGGGCGGTGAGGATCAGCACCGGCAGGCCGTGCCCTTCCGCGCGCCAGGATTGCAGCACGGTGAGCCCGTCCACTTTAGGCAGCCCCAGATCGAGCACCGCCGCGTCATAATGCTCGGTCGCGCCCAGATGCCTGCCGTCCTCGCCATTGGCGGCGACATCCACGGCGAAATTTTCCGCGCGCAGGGTCCGGGCTATCTCGTCGGAAAGCTTCTTGTCGTCCTCAACCACCAATATGCGCATCGGCCCACTCCACCGCCACGCCCTATAGCGGTGCTCTCCCAATGCAAGCTGAACGGCCTTGGGATTGGGGACGTATCGACATCTCAAGGGGGCATGTCGTTGCATGTCCCCTGTGGAGCGGGTCGGCTTCAGCTCGCGGCGTCTCCGGTCAGATAGAGGCGGCGCAGGCCGGCGATTTCAGCGTCGGTCAGGCCGAGGCCGTCGCGCAGATACGCGTCGAAGGAGCCATGGCGCTGCTCCACCTCGTCAAAGGCCGCTTGCAGATAGTCGGCGCGCACCGTCAGCGCCGCTTCCAGATACTCCGGGCGGATGCCACTGCCCGACTTCGCAAAGGAGGCAAGAATCGCCTCGTTCTTGGGCTGGAGATAGCGGTTGCTGAGCAAATAATCCGCCATCACGGTTTCGCGAGGCACGCCCAGCAAGGTCAGGATCACGGCGGTGGCCCAGCCGGTGCGATCCTTGCCTGCCGTGCAATGATAGAGCACCGCCGAAGGCGGCGCGGTTTCCAGGCGGCGCAACAAGGCGGCATAAGCCGTGCGTGCGCTGGACATCGAAACGAAATCGCGGTTGGCGGCGATCAGCAGCTCGGCGCCTTTACCTGAGGCTATCACCGCCTGCGCCGCGCGCATGTCGCCGCCGATCGCGCCCTTATCGTCCGCCGCGACATCCAGCACCAGATGCTGCGTTCCCTCGGGCAGGCGATCCACTTCGCGCGCGCGTTCCGACGCAGTGCGCAAGTCGGCCACCGTCGCGAGGCCGAGCGACCCCATCGCCGCCAGACCATCGTCGTTCAACCGGTCGAGCTGGTCGGAGCGGTAGAGCAGACCCATCTTCACCCAGCGTCCGTCGCTGGTGCGATAGCCGCCAATGTCTCGCAGATTGGGAACGGTGGCCAGATGCAGCCCGCGATCGGCGATGACGAGCGGCGCGCCCTTGTCGGGCACCAATGTGAAATACCAGCGGCGCCCCGCTGCGAGATTCTTTATCGTAACAGCACCGAGGGCACCGCCCTGCGCCACCGGCTCTCCCGTGACCTGCGGCTCGGCGCTCTGGCTGGCAAAGATGCGCACCGCCCTCGCATATCCCGCGTCCCATTGCAGCTGATAGTCTCCGCTGCCCGGAATGAAACTGGCCGAGGCCGCCGTGAAAGGGATAACCGCCGATTGCCGCGCAACGGGCGACGGGGCGGCAGCAGACGCCGCCGGTGCCTGCGCCGTAGTCGTCGCGCATCCCCCCAATAGCGGCAGCGCGAAAGAAAGCGCGAGCGCCGCCGCGATCGGTCGCGACGCGATCGGCCGTAACAGGCGCTTGCCCGGCATCGGGGCGTGATGGTGCATATTTTCTTCCTTATCCTCGTTGTGACGGGCTATCGCCACCACCGGCGACGAACTCGCTGGCGGTGATATAGCTGGCTTCTGTGGAAAGAAGGAAACGAATAGCGCGCAACCTCAGAAGACCAAGCGCCTGGGATCAAGCCGACCCTGATATTTTTTTCCCTTGCGCCGCCGCTGGGCGATCTACGGGCGATCCTGCTCGCTGGCGAACAGCGTTTTTTTGGGAAATTTCAGACACCGAAAGCCCCAACGAGCCGCAGAGGCTTTGGCGTTGGGGCTTTTGTTCATGATATT
>CAYLKZ010000143.1:0-5251 GCA_964384275.1 uncultured Sphingobium sp.
GTCACTGCGACGAAGCCCAGATCCTCCTTAAATCACAACCTCAAATCTGTGCCATGGGTGCTGACGGCGGACAGTAGTGCCCGTTGCTGTCGATCCTGTCTGGAGACGGCAAGAGATTGCTGTCGGCATCAGGGCCATGAAAATGAAAGGGAATGCCGGTCAGCGCGCAGCGGTTTCCCTGCAAATCAAGCAGTTCTGCAAGAAGATCTTCAAGCTCTTGGCCCGAAAGTCCAGACTCCTTGTTTTTCAACCGGCGTTCGACGATCTGGCCGTTCGATCTTCTGACCGTCTCTTCGATCGAGAAACGCATTGCGATAATTGACTTTTCTTTACCGCCGATCACGCGGCCCGAGTCTTTGCCTAATGCCGTTTGGCCAATCGCGCCCTCTGCCTCCAATTTCAGAAGATGGGCATATATCCAGCAGAAAGAATGGGCATCTATTAGCCTGACATGGCGGATGCCAGCAGCTGCCTCAATGAGGGGAACGAGTTGCAGCAGGATCTCATTAAACCTCCTGTAGTTTTCCCAAGAGCACTGCTGACGCGTTGAAAACTCGAGCTTCATGGCCGCAAAAGCGCGATCAAAACCCGTTGGCTGAATGGGCATGAAGCGGTTCATGTCCTTCAGGAAGTAGAGATAGGCTATCAGCGGGTATTTGCGCCCGGTGAGTTCGGCCAGCTCCTCGAAGACCGCGCCTTCTTCACGATCTCCCAGATAGAGTTCGTAAAACAGTGTATCGAGCGCTTCCTTCAAACCGCGGTTAGTCCGGGCTTCGAGAAGGACGCGATGATCTCGATTGGCATGCCCAAATCGGTTTTGCCAGAAGACAAGGTTGTTGACGGAATTTGCCTTGTTGTCCTGTATCTCGATACTGTCGATGGCATGCTCAACGATCGTACCAGACCCGATGGTCTCGCGGGACCAGGCATCGAGGGATAGCTTTGCAAGGGCAGCGTTACGCAGAGTTGGTTTATAGCCTTCCCAGGCAGCGATTTTCCCTTCCGCGAAATCGATGAAAGGGTGCCCCTTGCTCTCCGCAGTGATCAGCCGCTGGAACCGGTCAAAGTGTAACTGAAAATCAGAGGCGCTGATCATGGTCACGGCTTCCCAAACAACCTGCCCGCAGTTCAAGCTTCAAGCATTCGGCGAGCAATCTCGTCCGATCGTCAGCTCGCCGGTTTCCGTCCAAAAAACGGCAGCACCATCAACGGCCTTTTCACCCTTGGTGCCGACCGCATCGATGTAGGCTGCCAACTGCGGCCAGTAGCTTTCGAAGCGCTGCGCATGGTCTGCAACCGCCCCACTTTTGTGATCGACGATGATGAAGCCGTTAGGACCTTCAGCGATAAGATCGAGGATGATGATTTGGCGTCCGCCATCAGACAAAGCGATTTCGATTGGCTGTTCGATATGCAGGCGCGGATAGCCAAGCTCGGTAAGGGTCTGACGAAGTGCTTGCGCCTGTTGCGCGAGAAGCTCGACCTCAGCGTCGGAAACCCGGCAATGCTGGCTTACCCTGCCCCGCATATCTGGGCGGCACAGCAGGATCCGCAAGGCTTCGTGGACTGCAGTCCCCTTATCCGTTGCCTGGACGAGATCCGATCCAGAAAGCCGGACACCTGCGGCAATCGCCCTGGTCTCGATTTGACGAGGCAGCGGCCGAGCGGTTGCGACGGCCTGCGAGGGACTGACCACCGCGACCAGGGTGGTGACCGCTCGCTTTTCAATTGCAAATCTTGGTTCGCGGTCACTGCTCGCCAACCAGACTGTGCCTTCCATATCGAACGATGCCGGGATCTCCTTGTCACAGACAGTCATGCGCGACGGGAAGTTCGCCGAACCGACAGTGATCTGATTGCCCTGCAATTTGATGCCACAGGCGTCGTTCAAAAGACGGCGTGCCGTAATCGGCAAGGGCGGCTCGACCTTCTCGTCGTCCTGCGGCCATTCGATGATCAGGCGATCACGCGCACGGGTCAGAGCGACGTAAAGCAATCGGCGCGCTGTTTCTTCACTCTCGGGATAGAGCTCATGGAGAAAGCGCGCCGTCGCCTCTGGCGCAGCAAAATCAGGAGCATAGGCAAGTGTCGCCTGTTCGATCACATGATCGAGGTCGTCGAATCCAGGAAACTTTGTGCTGAATGTCCCAGCACGAGGATCAAGCTTGTGGTCCAGACCGCAGACAACCACGACCGGCCACTCCCGACCCTTCGATGCGTGCCAGGTCACGATCTCGATGCCGTCGGCCTCGGCGCCGGCAGGATTGGGGCGCAAATCCTCGCCCTTCAATCCCACCTTGTTCTCAAGCCAGCCAAGGAAGACGTTGGCACTCTGGCCATAGAAACCTGAGGCTTCACGCATATCCCGGTGTGCATCCATGAATGCCGCCGCTTCAGCCTCGAAGCGAAGAAGGTCCGCTCTCATTTGGGCGGGATCGTCAAGCCGGTCGCACCAGCCGCGCAGCCCGGCAACCTGGATCACCTGATGTACCAGTCTGTCCACGGGCGTTGCAAGCGAGTCAGGCCAAAGTCCCTGCAACGCCATGAGTTCTGGTGTCTCGATCCGGCCGTGACGGGCAAGAGCGCCAAGAGCATCGCCGAGCGGCGTTGCGCCCGGGCCGAGAGTTGCCGTGCAGATCGCTGCATGATTGTCTGCCGGATCGAGGGCGAAGCGAAGCGCGAAGCATGCTGCCTGGACGATCTTGCTTTGCCACCAGCCTCCTTCCGCAACGCGGACCGGCAAGCCCAGGGCCCGCAGCGCGGCGGCATAGCTCGCGCAGTGGCTGTGCGTCGGGCACAGGATGGCAACGTCCCGCGGCTCCAGATCGCGCAAGGCCTTGGAATGCCTGTCGACGATGGTCACCCGATCATCCGTCAGCAGAGACAAGAGACGATCAGCGATGAAATGCTGGGGCTTCCCGTCGGAGCGGGCACCGCGCTTGTTGGCAAGCTCGATGACTTCCAGAGCGGTGTCGTGTCCCGAGGCATTCTGCGCAGCAAGCGCAGTATAGTCCTCGCCGAAAAGGCATGGCCCCAAAGCGTTCACAAAATCCATGATGCGCGGATCGGAGCGCCAGTTCCGGTCGAGCGGGCTGGTTTCAAATTGCTGCGTAAGGGCGACAGTCAGTCTCGGATCCGCGCCCTGGAAGCCCATGATCGCCTGCTTGGTGTCGCCAACGATCAATGCGCGCTTGGCCTTGCGGGCCAGCGCCCACAGAAAGGTGAACTGGATCGGGTTGGTGTCCTGGAACTCGTCGACAATGACGCAGTCGACCTCGTCCATGATGGCGCCAAGCACGGCGGGCTTTTCATCGAGTATCCGCGCAGCGTTGGTCACCATGTCGCTAAAGTCGATGACGCCGAGCTCGCGTTTTCGGGTCTCGTAGTCCGTCATCGCCGACTGTGCGCCTTCGACGAGAGCGCGCGCATGCGAAACCGCATCCTCGAGCGGTCCGGGGTGAAAAACCAGGTTGTCAGCCGCCAGCATGACCGCAGATGCAAGATCGTCGTAGCCGTCAGGGGTCGGACTGCCGCGCATCGACAGACGCAGGCCCCGCAGCTTCTGCCAAAGCCGCCAGTCTGTACCGCCGGATGCGAGCAGCTGCTGAGCCTGCTTCAGAGCGCGGAAGTTCTCGCGGAATGCTGTCTTGGCGGCCGCACTACCAGCCTCGTCAGCGAGCGAGCGAGGAAAGGCCTGAAGCAAGGCATCGACAGCCTTCTTGAGCGCTGCAGCCAAAGTCTCGGGTTTGCCGATCGGTGCACCGTATCCGGCCCGGATGGATGCCTCGACAAAGTCGGCCATCGCCGGATCGCTGCCTCGCGGACCGAGCGTTCGCAGCAAGGCGATGACGCCGAGCAACTTCTTGCGGAAGCTGTCCTCTGCGGTTTCGTCCGAGGAGAAGCTCCCTTGATAGCCAAGGGCGGCGAGGTTTCGGGAAAGCTCGCTCAATGCAGGATTTTCTTCGATCGAGCGACGGATCAGCAAATCCTGCTCGTCTTCGGCGATCAGGCGCTGCTGCGGAGATGAACCCGATGCGAAGGCGTGCTCGATCAGCAATCGGCGCCCCAGCCCGTGAATGGTAGAGACATAGGCTCTCTCGACAGCCAGCGCTGCCGACAGATTGCTGTCCGCAATCAGAGCTCCCCGGATCCGCTGCCGCAATTCCCCGGCGGCGGCTTCTGTGAAGGTGACCGCGAGGATCTTCTCTGGGCGAACTATGCCGTCCCTGACCCATTGGGTGAGGGTTTCCTGGATATGGTGCGTTTTGCCAGCCCCGGCGCCTGCGGGCACAATCGAAAGTTCAGTCATCGAGTTCGTCCGGGATGGTTACAGAAGGGGCGGTGTCGTCACGCATGAATGCGGTGATCAACGGACTGTCTTCGAGAGCGTAAGTGCCAAGTGCGGCGGCTTTCTGGAAGAATTTGGCGTCTGCCGTGGTGTTCGTTTCGAGCCGGCCAGCCTTGAGGGCGTCGAATCTCGCCGAAATCAGAGCAAGTGCATTCACGGCGATGTCACCTGCGACGAGTTCGACATCAGTGCTGTCAAACACCTCGATGCCATTGAGAAGGACGTTGCCGTCGTTGAGCGTGTGATAGGCAACCGCCGGCTGTTTGGACCAGCCGTTCAAGGTCTCGCCAATGCGAACGACAGCTTCGTGGCTGCGCTCATCGATCCGAACGGTCATGCGCCGATAGAGATCGACCTGCAGGTCCCAGCCCTTCTGAAGGCGCTGTCGGCGGGTTCCGGAGCTGCTCTTTTTGTAATCGACCACGATCGGCTGACCATCGGGAAGGCGAAGCAGGCAATCTGCTTTGCCGTGCACGGGGTGGTCAAACAAAGTCCCGGAGAGCCAGAATTCGTTGCCCACGATCTCGGCGTCGAGGGATTTCAGGACCATCGACCAGTGCTTGGCGGACTTAGTGATTTCCGCCTCCAGCGTATTGCGCTCGACAGCCCAGGCCGACGTCTGCAGGAACGGCGCAATCGCACGAATGCGTTCCAGAAGAAGCTCAGGCACTTTCTCTTCGATCACCTCGTCGGACGGGTGGTCCTTGCCCGGCGGGAACAGGCGTTCGAACACCTCGTGGGCGAGAGAGCCGCGCAGCAAGACGTCAAGCGCTTCCGGCTGCCAGGAAACATGCTCGGCGCCGAGTTCAGCCAAGACCCAGGCCAGCGGGCTGATGAGGAGCTTTTCGAGCCGGCTCGGGCTCTGCGCTCTCGGGGTGCCATCATCCTTCTTGCGCAGGCTCA
>CAYLKZ010000144.1:0-5188 GCA_964384275.1 uncultured Sphingobium sp.
AGAATCCCCTGAACTTACCCGCAGAATCATAACATCCATAAGCCACCGCCTCTGGGCGGGGCGCGGCACCACGACCTGACGGTCAAAGCGGCCGGGGCGCAGCAGAGCTGGGTCAAGCACGTCAGGGCGGTTCGTCGCCGCGACGATGATGATGCCCTCGTTTGATTCGAAGCCGTCCATTTCGACCAGAAGCTGGTTGAGCGTCTGTTCGCGCTCGTCATTGCCATTGCCGAGGCCCGCGCCGCGATGACGGCCGACCGCGTCAATCTCGTCGATGAAAACGATGCAGGGCGCGTTTTTCTTCGCCTGCTCGAACATGTCACGCACACGGCTGGCACCGACGCCGACGAACATCTCAACGAAATCCGAGCCGGAAATGGTGAAGAACGGCACGCCCGCCTCGCCCGCGATCGCGCGGGCAAGCAGCGTCTTGCCGGTGCCGGGCGAGCCGACCAGCAGCGCGCCCTTGGGGATCTTGCCGCCCAGACGCGCGAACTTGCCCGGGTCTTTCAGGAATTCGACGATTTCCTGCAATTCCTCGCGCGCCTCATCGATGCCCGCGACATCGTCGAAGGTCACGCGGCCCTGCTTTTCGGTGAGCAGCTTCGCCTTGGATTTGCCGAATCCCATCGCGCCGCCCGCGCCGCCGCCCTTCTGCATCTGGCGCAGCACGAAGAAGGCGACACCCAGGATCAACAGGAACGGCAGAGACTGATAGAGCAGGATCATCCAGAAGCTGGGCTGCTCTTCCGCCTTGCCGCTATATTTGACGTTATAATCGTCAAGCAGCGTGGTCAGACCGGGATCGTTGACCGGAATGGTGGAGAATTTCTGGTTGTTGTTGAGCACGCCGATAATGCGGTCCGGCCCGACGGAAACTTCCTTCACCTGTCCTTCCTGCACCTTGGTGCGGAAGTCGGAATAGGCAATGCCAGTCCCCGCCGTCGTCGCGTTGCGGCTGTCCACCATCGACACGATCAACAGCAGGGCGGCGATCACGCCGACCCAGATCATGGTGCTCTTCATCCAGGGATTGCCCTGAGGTTCCTTGTCGTCGTTCATCTCAACCTCTTCATCACATCCCTAGATAGGATATGGGATGCAAATGACAATGCTTTCCTGTCTCGGGGCTTTCGCCGCCTTGGGAAATTTTACCGCTTCACTGCCTGCGCGGGGGCGCGGAGCGCAGCGACCATAGCGGCCCACCTGACAACAACCAGTTACCGATGGAAACTTTCCTGCCGGCGCGCAACTGGGCGAGCGCCTGATCCAGAGTCTCCCCGCGAGGCGCCGGTGCATCCGGTTGTGCCATGGCGAGCATATAGGCGGCAAGGCGGCGCTGGATTTCCATCGGGAAATCCCAACGGCTGAGCGTAAAGCCCCCCTCTCCGTCGGGCCGGATATGCTCCTGCGCCAGTTGTTCCGTCATCCAGCCCAGCGCTTCCTCCGCATCGGCGCAAGCCGCCGCGCTGCGCGCCACGGCGAGCGGATCGATCCAGTCCACCGCCGCCAGACGGTTGCGCATCGTCGCCCGGTCGAAACGCTCGTCGCTATTGCTCGGGTCTTGCGCGTGGGGAAGGTGCTGCGCGGCGACGATCGCCGCCAGCTCCTCGCGCCGCCAGCCCAGCAATGGGCGAAGCACCGCTCCATTGCGCGCCCGGACCGCCGCCAGCCCACCAACACCCGACGAGCGATTGAGCCGCATCAGCACCGTCTCTCGCTGATCGTCGGCATGATGGGCGGTGAGTAGCCAGCCTAGCCCTTGCTCGCTCCGCCAGCGGTGCAGCAGATCGTAACGCGCGGCGCGCGCGGATGCCTGAATGCTGCCGCCGATCGGCTGGTCCGGCGTCAATATCGCATGGGAAATGGCATGATCGCGGCACCAGCGCGCAACCATCCGCGCCTCGTCCCGCGCTTCGGCGCGCAGGCCATGATCGACCGTCGCCGCGCTCACCTGCCCCGGAAAGGCGCCGGCGGCGAGCCATAGCATCGCCATGCTGTCCGGCCCGCCCGATACGGCCAGCGCCAGCCCCTCCCCATCGGAAGGGCGACCCGGCATTAATTTGAGAAGATCATCCCGAAACCGCTCGACCTGCGGATCAGGCCCCGCATTTGGCACGCACGCGCCCCTTCTCCATCATCGAGCGCAGATCGGAGCCGAGCGAAGACCCATAGGAATCGCCAAGCTCCTTATAGACCTTGCAGGCGTCGGCGGGTTTTTTCAGCTGGATCAGCGCTTCGCCCAGATAAGCGAGGCTTTGCGCCGCGCGATCGCCGGTGGGGCGCTTCTGGTAATTTTCATAAAAAGCGACCGAGGCGAGCGCAGGCTTGCCATCGTCGAGATAGGCGCGGCCAAGCAGATTCTGGGCGCGGCTGCCCACGGAGCCGTTGCCATATTTCTCGACCGTCGCCTTCAGCTGCTCCTGCGCCTCCGGATAGAATTTGGCCTCCCACAAGCGGAAGCCATAGCTATAGGCGTCGTTCGCCGCATCGCCGCCGGTGGGACGCTCTATCGCCGCGACAGCGGCCTTGCGCGCATCACCGGCCGCCGTCGTGGCGGCCTTGGGCGCGGCGGCGGAAGCTGTGGCGGCAGGCTTGGCGACAGCGGTGGCGGCAACAGCAGTCGCGGGAGCCGTGGCCGGTTTGGCCGCCAGGGCAGACGGCGCCAGCGACGAGACTGCGGCTGTCTCCGCCTTCATCTTGTCGAACCGTTCTTCAATCTGGCGGATCTTGTAGCTGTTCTGCTCGATCTGGCCGGTGATGCTCGCCAATTGCGATTCCAGCGAGTTGACGCGCGCCATGAGGTCGCTCACCGGGGTGGAGGAAGGGAGTGCCTCCGTCACCGGGGCCTGCGTTACGATGTCGGGCTGCACCGGCGCACCCGCCGGAAAGACTTTGCGCTGGACAGCCTTCATTTCTTTTTCAAGCCGGTCGACCCGCGTTTCCACCGGCAGGGCGTCCGCCGCCCATGCGGGGGTCAGCGCGGGAAGCGCCGCCAGCGCGAACGAAGCGAGAGCAGTAAAGCTTTTGAGCGTGTAACGCATTCCAGTCCCCGAAATGATTGTGCGTCAACCATAAAGGCCGCCCCGCAAAAATAAAGGGCGACGATAGACCGGCAACCGGTCGAACCGGCGATGCCGGACGCAATGGAGTATGTCAGTTCGAACCCCCGCCCGCACCCGGCGCCGGAGAAGAAGCAACAGGCGCTGCCCCGGTTCCCGCCGCAGGAGCAGCCTCCGAGCGCGAGAGCAGCGCGGCGGCGCTTACGGGCACGTCCGAAATGGTCTTTTCCGGCGGACCGAGCGGAGCCACAGGCTTACCGCCGACCGTCACCCCGATCGCGTCGGGTCGGCCGGTCAGGATCATCGGATTATTGGCTTCGGGCGGCACGGTGAACGTTTCACCCTTCACCATCTGCTTTTCGAACAGCCGCTCGCCGGATTGATCGTAGATGCGCAGCCAGACATCGCTGATCGCGGTCAGCACCACCGGGCCGGAAGTCGCCGCGGGCTCCGCGACAGTCGAACTAACGGCGGGCGCCTGCACCGCCGTGGCGCGATTGTTGAGGTCCGAAATCTCTTCATCGGTGGAAGCGGTGAAAAACTGCGTCCGCCAGACGCCATAGGCCACCGCCAGCAGAACTGCGATCGCGGCGGCGACCCAGGCGAGCCTGCGCGGCGGGATGCGGGCCGGATCGATCGGTTCGAACGCTTCATAGCGATCGACCTCGCCCAGCGCTCCCACTTCCTGCCGCACGGCCTGCGCGACCGCCACCTCGTCCGCGCCCACGGCCCGCGCATAGGCGCGCGCAAATCCGACCGCATAGGGTATTCCGGGCAGCGCGCCGAAATCATTGCGCTCGACCGCATCGAGCTGGCGCTGGGCGATGCGCGTCACTTCGGCCACATCGGCCAGCGACATGCCGCGCGCTTCCCGCGCGCGACGCAGGATGGTGCCGGGGCGATCCTCTTCCCCTTCCTGCACATTTACGCCGTCCGGAATCTTTTCGTTCATTCTGTCGCTCCTGCTCAGGAGCCGCCCATGCGACCTGATCATGCTTATAGGAGCCTCTCGGCCCCAGTGAAATTTACCATAGTGGAGTGCGGTTCTTCCATGTCCTTGGCGGCAGTGTCAACGACAGCTTGCCTATGACAAGCGTCATTTCACCTCACTCATTCCCTTTTCCGGCGATTTTTCCGGAACAGGAGGGTCTTTCCCCCCTTTCAGGGAGCGCTCGGCCGATGCCGCGATCAGTTCAACTCGACGCCATGGGCTTCTGCATAGGCGGTCAGCGATGCGCGCGGATTGACCGACGCATCCTTCACCATCGCCGCGACATGCGCTTTCAGCGAAGGCAGGTCGACGGAGCGGATCATCGCCTTCACCGGGCCAATCGACGCGGGGGTGATCGACAGACGGCCAACCCCCAGACCGATCAGCGCCATCGCCTCCAGCGTTCGCCCGCCCATCTCGCCGCACACGCCCACCGGCACGCCATGTGCGTCGCATTCCCGCACTATCCGCTGAATGAAGCGCAGAATGGCAAGGCTCAGCCAATCATAACGCTCGGCCAGCTTGGGATGGGCGCGATCGGCGGCGAACAGGAACTGGGTCAGGTCGTTGGTGCCGATCGACAGGAAATCGAGCTGAGGCAGCAATATGTCGAGCACCTCGGCGAGCGCGGGCACCTCCAGCATCGCGCCATAACGGATCGCATTGGGCGGCATTTTGCGCCGCTCAACCAGCAGGCGGCGCTGCTGTTCGAAAATGGCCTGGGCGGCCTCGAACTCCCACGGCTCCGAAATCATCGGAAACATCACATGGAGGGTGCGGCCCGCCGTCGCCTCCAGCAAGGCTCGCGCCTGCGCCTTCAACAGGCCATCGCGCTCCAGCGCCAAACGCATGGCGCGCCAGCCCATCGCCGGGTTTTCCTCTGCTCCCTGCTCGTCATTGCGCAGATAAGGCAGCGCCTTGTCCCCGCCGATATCGACCGTGCGAAAGATCACGGGCCGCTCGCCCGCCGCTTCGAGAACGTCGCGATAGAGGCGCTGCTGCTTTTCCCGCTGCGGCAACGTCGCCGAAACGAGGAACTGAAACTCGGTACGGAACAGGCCGATACCGTCTGCCCCGGTTGCATCCAGCGCGGCGACATCGTCGCGCAGCCCCGCATTGACCATCAGCTCGATCC
>CAYLKZ010000145.1:0-1460 GCA_964384275.1 uncultured Sphingobium sp.
TCGAGGCGGCGATCGCCCGCAATTGCCCCTATATCATCTTCACCGCGGCAGGCGGAGCGCGCATGCAGGAAGGCATCCTTTCGCTGATGCAGATGCCGCGCGCGACCGTCGCGATCCAGCAGCTGCACGATGCGGGCCTGCCCTATATCGTCGTGCTGACCGATCCGACCACCGGCGGCGTCACCGCGAGCTATGCGATGCTGGGTGATATCCAGATCGCCGAGCCAAACGCCCTCATCGGCTTCGCGGGCCAGCGCGTGATTGAGAACACCATCCGCGAGAAGCTGCCCGAAGGGTTCCAGCGCGCCGAATATCTGCTCGATCACGGGATGATCGACATGGTGGTCGAGCGCAAGGAAATGAAGGAACGGCTCGCGCAGATTGTCGCCTATCTCGGCCAGCGCAGCAAGGCTGCCTGACGCCCCTCCCCCCGACTGGATGACAGCCGATGGCCGATCACGCGGTTTCCGACGATCCAGAGGTCCAGACCCAGCTCGACCGGCTCGCCACATTGTCGCCGGGGGCGGACATATTGGGGCTGGACCGCATCGCCCGCCTGCTGGAGCGGCTGGGCGACCCGCATCGCGCGCTGCCGCCGGTGTTCCATGTCGCGGGCACCAACGGCAAAGGCTCGACCTGCGCCTTCCTGCGCGCCGCGCTGGAGGCGGAAGGGCGCAGCGTCCATATGTTCACCTCCCCCCATCTGGTGCGCTTCAATGAGCGGATCAGGCTGAACGGAGCGCTGATCGCGGATGATGCGCTGGCCGCCTATCTCTCCCGCGTGCTCGATATTGCGGGCGACATCGGGCCGAGCTTCTTCGAGGTGACGACGGCGGTGGCCTTCCTTGCCTTTGCCGAACATCCGACCGATGCCTGCATCATCGAAGTCGGCCTTGGCGGCAGGCTGGACGCGACCAACATCATCCCCACGCCGCTGGTCTGCGGCATCGCCCAGCTCGGCATCGACCATCAGGCGTTCCTCGGCGACGCAATCACCCAGATCGCCGCCGAGAAGGCGGGCATCGCCAAGCCGGGCGTGCCGCTCGTCACCATGGATTATGAGCCGCATGTCGCCGCCATCATCGCGACGAAAGCAGCGGATGCGGGCGCGCGCTGGCATCCGATGAAGACCGCCTGGGACGCCGCCGTCTATCGCGACAGGCTGCATTATCGCGACGGCAAGGGCCGGGTCGAAACCCCGCTGCCCCGTCTGCCCGGCCCGCATCAGCCGATGAACGCCGCGCTCGCCATCGCGATGCTGCGCCACCAGTCTCGGCTGGAGGTGGGCGAGGCCGCGCTGAAGGCCGCACCGCTCTGGGCGACATGGCCTGCGCGATTGCAACGGTTGGAACGAGGCCCGTTGGTCGATCGCCTCGATGCCGATGGAACGGGGCGGACGATCTGGCTCGACGGCGGACATAATCCGGCGGCGGGTGAGGTGATCGCCCGTCACTTCGAAA
>CAYLKZ010000145.1:1560-5124 GCA_964384275.1 uncultured Sphingobium sp.
GGCGGGAAAGCGTGCTTATCGGCGGATCGCTCTATCTCGCCGGGCAAGTTTTGCGGGCAAATGAGCAATTTCCCGATTGAAGTTATTGCAAATCATTATCACTTGTGTAGCATCAGCACTCCACCGCGAATGGAGCCTTGCATGTCCGCGCAGATCCCCTCCCCCCTTGCAGATCCCCGCACTGCCGATACCCGTCCCGTCGGCCTCGCCCGCGCCGACGCGCCCCGCCTGCTGTTCCTGAAGGCAGCGCGGCTGATGGCGATCGGCGGCGCCAACGATGCCCGCGCCGCTTCGGTGGTGATGGGCTGGTTCGGGCGCAATTATCGCCGCCCGCTGGTGCTGATGCGCGCGCTGATGCTGGAAATGGCGCGCGTGTCGCAACGCCGCATCCAGCTCGCCCCACCGTGCAGCAGCCGCCTCACCCGCGACGAGGCGACGATGCTGCGCGCCCTCGCGCGCGAGGAATGGCAGATCGACCGTTGCCATGAGGATGCTTGCGCGCTGCTCGCGATAGACGACGCGCTCGGCACGGCGACCTGCTTTCAGGCGGTCGCCAACTGCTTCGAGGATCTGGGCGCGCCGCTGCGTTAAACGGCGGCGGCCGACCGCGCATTGCGAGCCGTGCGCGCCCATTCGAACAGGCACAACACCACGGCGACCAACCCCAATGCCGTGGTGAACAGAAACACCGGATAATAGCCGTCCGTCTCGATCATCTTGCCCAGCGCCCCACGTCCCAGCGTGCCGACGAGGAAAGTGAGCGAGGACAGCAGCGCATATTGCACCGCGCTATAGCCCTTTGAGGTGATGGACGAGAGATAGGCGACCAGCGCCGCGCCCGCGATGCCGCCGGCAATATTCTCTCCGCCGATAGCGACCATCAGCCGGGCGAGGCGCTCATCTCCGCCCAGATGCTCGACCAGCCAGGTAAAGCCGGTATAGCGCGACACCGCCGTCATCACCGCGCCGCCGAGCGACAGATCGGCGTAAAGCAGATTGGTCAGCGCCGCCGTCAGCGCGCCCACCGTCATCGTCGCCATCCGCCCTATCGTCGCGAACAGGACGCCGCCCAGAGTCACGCCGAGCATCAGCGCGCCGACGCCGAAGAATTTGGAAGCGACCGCCACCTCGCTCTTGGTATAGCCCAGCTCGCCGAGATAAAAGGGATAGGCGAAGGTGCCCCAGATGGTGTCGGTGATGCGGTAGGACAGCACCAGCGTCAGCACCAAAATCGCGGCCCAGCCCAGCCTGCCCATGATATCCGTCAGTGGCAGGATCAGCGCGCGATAGCCATGATCGAGCACCGCGTCGGACCAATGCGCCTTGGGCGCGGCAGCTTCCAGCGTACCCCGGCCATGGCGCTGCATCCAGGCGAGCAGCGCGGCGATGATCGAGGGAATAACGACCGTCGCGACGACGATGATCGGCCCCTGCACGCTGACGAACTCAACCGAATCGGGCCGCGCAGCCGGGTCCGACCCCAGCGACAGGACCATGAAGCGCACCACATCGGCGAGCGCCCAGAGCCAGAGCACGCCCACTGCCCCCAGCGCCAGCGCGCGGATTTTCGGGCGCAGCTCGCCGGGCTGCCGCAATTGCTCGACGCTTTCGGTCATCGCTTCGGCGCGGGCGTTTTCCGGCGCGAACAGGCTGACGACGCCGAGCGCGACGAGGATCGCGCCCATTAGCGCATAGACCGGCGGCCAGCCGAAACCATCGGCGAGGAACAGGGCGAGCGCGCCGCCCACCAGCACCGCCGCCCGATAGCCGAGCTGATAGACGGTGGAGAGAATCTCGACCGTCGCATCCTCATCGGCGACATCGACGCGCCAGGCATCGATCACCACGTCCTGCGTCGCCGATGCGAAGGCGCCGACCCCGGCAAGCAGCGAGAACATGCCGATCGCGCCGCCGGGATCGAGAGTCGAAAGCACAATCATGATCGCGCCCAGCAGCCCCTGCGCCAGCACGATCCATTGCTTGCGCCGCCCGAGGCGGCTCAGCAACGGCAGGGAAATGCGGTCGATCAGCGGCGACCAGAGGAATTTGAATGCATAGGTCAGACCGATCAGCGAAAAGACGCCCATCGTCTCCAGATCCACCTTCGCGTCGGAAAGCCAGGCATAAAGGGTGCCGAGCAGCAGCGCATAGGGCAGGCCGGAGGAAAAGCCGAACAGCATCATATAGGCGGTCTTGGGCTGGCGGATCGAACGTCCGAACCGTGCAAGTCCCGCGCGCAGGCCGCTCTGCCTCTTATTGCGCCTTTCGCTGCCCTGATCCGCCAATGCTGTTTTCCTCGATTTGGATTGCCCAGCGCTTGTAGCGAAAATCGGGCGGCCCGCCAGCCCCGGTTGCGATCAGAGCCGGAGTCGGGCATGGGCAAGGCATGAAACCTCCCCGCAAACCCACCCGTTCGTCCTCCGCCGCCGGGCCGCGCCGTACCCGGCCGGGCGAGGGCCGCGCGCCCGCTTCTCGCCCTTCCCCGACGGAACAGGCGCGCCGCGCAGCGGAAAGCTGGGGCCTCGCCCCGGAGGAAAAGCCCGCGAAAAAGGGCAGGCAGGCGGCAAGCGGCGGCAAGGGCGCAGCGAAGGCGCGGGCGACCGGAGCGAGCAAACCCGCGTCCTCCCCCCGGCAAGCCCCTGCCCGACAAGGCAGAACCCCGGAGCGGGAAACCGGCACGGGCAGCGAGGGTCAACGCAAGCCGCTCTATCCCCGCAGCCGAGCCGAGCGCGGACAGTACGCCCCCGCCCCGGCCCGCAACGGCGGCGGCAAGCCCCGCTCCCCGGCGCCAGCGCCAGTGCATCGGGTCAAGTCCTCCGATGAGCCGCAGCGCATCGCCAAACTGCTCGCTCGGGCAGGCATCGCCTCGCGCCGCGAGATCGAGCGGATGATCGCGGAAGGCCGTGTCGCGCTCGATGGCGCGGTGCTGGATACGCCCGCGACCCTGCTCACCAGCCTGCGCGGCGTCACCGTGGACGGCCAGCCGGTGGCGGCGGCCGAGTCCACCCGCCTCTTCCTGTTCCACAAACCGTCGGGCTGCCTCACCGCCGAGCGCGATCCGGCCGGGCGCCCGACCATCTATGACCGGCTGCCCTCCGGCCTGCCGCGCCTGATGCCGGTCGGGCGGCTCGACATGACGACCGAGGGATTGCTGCTCCTCACCAATGACGGCGAGCTGAAGCGCAGGCTGGAACTGCCCTCCAGCGGGGTGGAGCGCACCTATCGCGCCCGCGCCTTCGGGGAGGTGAGTCAGAGCCAGCTCGAAGGGCTGATCGAGGGCATTGAGGTGGAGGGCATCCGCTATGGCCGGATCGACGCCAATCTCGAACGCCGCACCGGCCGCAACCAGTGGATCGCGATGACGCTGACCGAAGGCAAGAATCGCGAGGTGCGGCGCGTGCTCGAACATTTGGGGCTGACGGTGAATCGTCTCATCCGTGTGCGCTACGGCCCGTTCGATCTGGCGGAGTCAAAGCCTGGCGATCTGGTGGAGATCAAGCGCGGCGACCTCGACCGCTTCCTCCATTATCTGAAGGAAATGAAGGGGCGCAACGGATGAGGATT
>CAYLKZ010000146.1:0-5031 GCA_964384275.1 uncultured Sphingobium sp.
GCAGATCGGTCTGCGTCGGGTCGATCGAGAGATAGGGATAGAGCGTCTGCCCGCGGGTAATGTTGAAATGCGGGTTGAAACCGAACAATGTTGTCGTCGTCGCCTGGCTGTCGCAATCGACCACCAGCACGCGATAGCCCTGCACCCCGAAATAATGGGCGAGATGAGTGGTGACGGTGGACTTGCCGACGCCGCCCTTGAAATTCTGTACCGCGATGATCGCCGGATTATCGAGCGGCGAACGGGCGGGGGAGGCCCCCAGCACCGCGCGCATGTTGAGCAGATTCTCGATGCTGTAGCCGGGGCGGCGGCCATTTTCCGTGGCCGGAGGAGGGGGTAGTCGGCCATCCTCCTCGGCCATCCGGATGCGGTTGGTCGAGCAGCCGAGCAGCAACGCGGCCTCGGCAATGCCGAAACGGATATTGAGCCCCTTGCGCGCTTCGGGCAGAAAGGCCTGACGCCGCAGACGTTCGATCATCCGCTCCCCGGTCTGGGCCATTTCCGCGATACGTTCGACTTCTGAATGCATTTCAGGGATAATCCGGAAAGTTGAACTTCAAACAGCGGATATATTCAAAAAGAGGTTCAGTCCAGCGCCTTTGCCGCGATTTGGGCTTCATTTGTACCCGAAAACGGCCATTTTGCTGTAATGACAGGCCGAGAAGGGCGGCGGTATGTGCAATAATATTACCGATCGGGAATATTCCTTTACCGCGCGGGCGTGGAGTCGGCTAGTTTCCGGCGCGGGAGAGAATCAGTCATGCTCGACAGCATCACTCTGGGCCGCCTCATCCGTCAGGAACGCAAGAGGCAGGGCCTGCGCCAGCAGCAGCTCGCCGCCGCGAGCGGAGTGGGGTTGCGCTTCCTGATCGAACTGGAACATGGCAAGGCGACAGCGCAACTCGGCAAGGTTCTGGCCGTGCTCGCGGCGCTGGGGTGCGAATGGCAGATGAGGCGCGCCGATGGCAGCCTCGTCTTTGCCGGGGGAACCGAATAAAGGCCGCCGAAATGAGGAAGGAAGCGGGAACGATGCAATGGCTGGAACGGCGCGAGCAATGGAGCACGCAGCAGGAGGATGCGCGTGGTCAGGCCGAGGTCGATTATGCGCGCATCATCCATTCGGCGTCCTTCCGCCGCTTGCAGGGCAAGACCCAGATCCTGAATCTGGGCGACGGCGATTTCTATCGTACGCGGCTGACCCACAGCCTTGAGGTCGCGCAGATCGCGGGCGGCATCGCGCGGCAACTGGCGCAGGACACGCCCGATCATCCGGCAATCGCCATCCTGCCTGACCTCGGCATGATCCAGGCGATTGGCGCCACTCATGATCTGGGCCATCCGCCCTTCGGCCATGGCGGCGAGGTGGCGCTCAACTATTGCATGCGCGATCATGGCGGGTTCGAGGGCAATGGCCAGACGCTGCGCATCGTTTCCCGGCTGGAGAAATTCTCTGCGCAGGCGGGCGCCAATCTGACGCGGCGGACGATGCTGGGCGTGCTCAAATATCCTGTGCCGTTCAGCCGCGCCGCCAATCCGGCGCTCGCCCCCCGGCTCGACCCGGCGCCGAGCGTGCTGCGCATTATCGACCGCGCCGCCTGCAAGCCGCCCAAATGCTATCTCGACAGCGAGGAAGAGGTTGTGGAGTGGATTCTCGCGCCGCTCTCCCCCGCCGATCGCGACCGCTTCGTCCAGATGCGCGCGGGGGAGGGGAAGCATGGCAAGGCGCTCTGGAAATCCTTTGATTGCAGCATCATGGACGTGGCCGACGACATCGCCTTCGGTGTCCATGATCTGGAGGACGCGCTGGCGCTGGCGATCATCGAGGAGGAGGATTTCCGCCGCCTCGTGCCGGAGGAGCGCTGCGGCGCGTTCCTCAGCCGGCTCAAGGAGAAATATTCCAGCGAATTCGGCAACGATGTCTATGAAGGCTTCGTCGCCGCGTTGTTCGGCGAAGGCGGGCGGCGAAAGCGCTTCATCAGCCGCATGGTGCATTTCCTCATCACCCATTGCCGCATCGAGACGCTGGAGGAATTCGAGGAGCCGCTGATCCGCTATCGCGTGGTGCTGGAGGATGGGGCGGCGGAATTCCTCGCCGCGCTCAAGGATGCGGTGCGCGAGACGGTGATCCTGAACCCGGCGGTGCAGCAGCTTGAATTCAAGGGTCAGACGATGGTGGTCGCGCTGTTCGAGGCGCTGTGTTCGGAGCCCGCGTCGTTCCTGCCACGCGACACCTGGCGTCGCTGGCGGAAAAGCGACATGCCGCACCGCGTGATCTGCGATCATATCGCCGGGATGACGGACAGTTTTCTGCTCAAAAGCTATGACCGGCTGTTCTCCCCCCATATGGGATCGGTGTTCGACCGCTTGTGATATCTGCGTAGCGGCTCTTTCCATGCGTCCCTTCCCAAAGGGGAAAGGACGGGTTATCCCTCGCCGGTCCCGCGCTTCGGCCACGCCCCAGGGCTTGGGTGAACGGAGGGGGAAATGGAAAACATGCACCGCAGGAGAAAGATGTGCTGGCATATGCAACCGTCGGGTCCAACGATCTGGATAAATCCATACCCTTTTATACCGAGCTGTTGACGACCCAGGGGGTTGGAAAAATGTTCGATCATCCGCGCGGCGCGTTGTTCGGCAAGGATGGAGACATTGTTCTGGGGGTTCTGACGCCTTTCGACGGGGAACCCGCCAGCGTGGGCAACGGGATCATGATCGCTCTCAAACTGCCGACGCGAGAGGCGGTCGACGCCTTCCACGCCAAGGCCATGGAACTGGGCGGCGGTGATGAAGGCGCGCCGGGAGAACGCGGTCCCGGCTATTACATGGCCTATTTCCGCGATCTGGAAGGCAATAAATTCTGCGCCTGCTGCCTGGGGTGAAAAAGGAGGAGGGGCGGGGCGCGCCCCCGCCCGCTCATTCCCACTGGTCCAGACGCAGGGCGCTGGCCTGCCCGACGATCCGGCTGATCAGCGGCTCGTTGTCCGAGGCCCGCTTGGCGACGTGGAACTGGATCGGCTCCAGCGCGGGCAGGCCGTCCAGCTCGACCAGCCTGCCGCTTTCCCGTTCCCGCCGCGCCATCGGCTCGGGAAATATGCCGACCCCGCCCCCCGCGACGGCGATGTCGATCATCAGCCGCGCATTGTTGCACAGGTTGAGCGAGCGATGCCCCGCGCTGGACGCGGCTATCGCCTCGCGCATGCGGCCATGGATCGGGGAATGGCTGGCGAGCGACCAGATCGGGATCGCGTCCATCCCGTCCTGCCGAAAGGTGGCGGCGACATCTGCGCGGGCGAGCCAGAGCAGAGCGACCTCGCCGATGGGATAGGCTTTCAGCGCGGGATGGGCCACCGGCCCCGCCGCAAAGACGATATCGGTGCGCCCGGCAAGCAGTTGCTGGATAAGGTTGGCGGTCAGATCGATCTCTATTTCCAGACTGACGCCGGGCATTTCCGCTTTCAGTTGCGAAACGAAATGCGGCAGGCAGCTCGCCGCCGCGATCTCGCCCGCGCCCAGCCGCACCACGCCCGTCGCCCCGGCGAAATCGCCGCAGCCTAGCAGGCTTTTCTGCATCTCCGCCCAGAGGGGCGTCAATTCGCGCACCAGCTGGCGCCCGGCGGGGGTGAGGGAGTTGGCCCGCCCCTCGCGACGGAACAGCGCCGCGCCCAGATGTCCTTCCATCTCCCGCACGCGGGCGGAAACGGCGGGCTGGGTGGTGTTCAGCCGCTCCGCCGCCGCCGCGAAAGTGCCCAGCCGCTCGATCCAGAGCAGGGTTTCGAGATGATAGAGGCCGATGCGATTGATAGACATCGCTTATGATTATGACAAAATCAAAATCATTAGAAGTGATGAATAATCTCCTCTACCCTGCCCATAAGGAGGACGCTGACCATGGCACGAAAATTATATCCGCACGCCGCATCGGCGCTTGAGGGGCTGCTGTTCGACGGCATGCAGATTTGCGCGGGCGGCTTCGGCCTGTGCGGAATACCCGAGCGCCTGATCGACGCGATCCGCGACAATGGCGTGAAGGATCTGGTGATCGCGTCCAACAATGCCGGGATCGACGGCGAGGGGCTGGGCAAGCTGCTGCGCACCAAGCAGGTCAGGAAGATGATCTCCTCCTATGTCGGCGAGAACAAGGAATTCGAGCGTCAGTTCCTTTCCGGCGAGCTGGAGGTGGAATTCTGCCCGCAGGGCACACTGGCGGAGCGCTGCCGCGCTGGCGGGGCGGGCATTCCCGGCTTCTACACGAAAACCGGCGTCGGCACGCAGGTGGCCGAGGGCAAGGAAGTCAAGGTTTTCGACGGCCAGGATTATATCCTGGAACGCGGCATCTTCGCCGATCTTGCGATCGTCAAGGGCTGGAAGGCGGACGAGGCGGGCAATCTCATCTTCCGCAAGACTGCGCGCAACTTCAACCAGCCGATGGCGACCGCCGCGAAAATCTGCGTCGCCGAGGTGGAGGAAGTGGTGCCGGTGGGCAGCCTCGATCCCGACAGCATTCACCTGCCCGGCATTTATGTGAAGCGGATGATCGTGGGCGCGCCCTATGACAAGAAGATCGAGTTCCGCACCGTCCGCCAGAGGGAGAGCGCATAATGAGCAGCGAGACGAGCGTGAAGGGCTGGACCCGCGACGAAATGGCCGCGCGCGCCGCGCGGGAGCTTCAGGACGGTTTTTATGTGAACCTCGGCATCGGCATTCCGACGCTGGTGGCGAACCATATTCCGCAGGGCGTCGAGGTGACGCTGCAATCGGAAAACGGCATGCTGGGCATCGGTCCCTTCCCCTATGAGGGGGATGAGGACGCCGACCTTATCAATGCGGGCAAGCAGACGATCAGCGAATTGCCGCAGAGCGCCTATTTCAGCTCGGCGGATAGCTTCGCGATGATCAGGGGCGGGCATATCGACCTCACCGTGCTGGGCGCGATGGAGGTTTCCGAAGGGGGCGACATCGCCAACTGGATGATCCCCGGCAAGATGATCAAGGGCATGGGCGGGGCGATGGACCTTGTCGCGGGCGTGAAGA
>CAYLKZ010000147.1:0-5027 GCA_964384275.1 uncultured Sphingobium sp.
CATGACGCCGCTTAGCCTTCAAACGCCCTCGCTACCAGCAGGTGCATTTGCTTTGACAGTGCCGTCCAGCCCGTTGCCCGAGAGCCGGGCACCACCGGCTGGCCTGTCGCCGGGTCTGTTTACCTGACCCGTCCCAAACGATTCCGATCACGATGCTGCGGTAATTCAGCCGCGGCAGGGATGCGTTATGCCGGCGGCTTGGGTTGGCCCCGGCTGTCGGGAAAAACGGGTGAATTTTCGGCGGGATCGATGGCTACACGGGCTGGATTCAGAATCACCCACTGGCAAAGCAGGCCGTCATTCGCGGTCTACAGTGGCTGGACTTGGAGAAAAACGGCGTTTATTCTTCCTATACTCCGACGAAGCAGAAGCAGAAGCAAACAATCAGAAACAGGCAGTCCGGGCGCGCGCTTTCCACAACGTCATTGCAGGCGTGTCGAGAGCGCAATGTTTGCAGGGCGCTCGTTGCCCGGACAGCTTTTCCCCTCCGGCGTTGCGCCTGCAGGTGGCGACGCCGGAGCTACTTCAACGATGGGGAACGTGGCGATGCTCAAACTCTATGGATTCGTGGTCAGTCACTATTACAGCATGGTCAAGCACACGCTGATGGCCAAGGGCGTGGCCTTTGAGGAAGTGCCGGTTATGCCAGGCGCGGATCCGGCTTATCTGGCGATAAGCCCGCTGGGAAAGATACCTGCCATTGAGACGGAACAGGGGTATTTGTCGGAAAGTGGCGTGATCCTCGACTATATTGAGGCGCGCTATACGGACGTACGTTTGTCGCCCGGTGACCTCTTCAGCCAGGCCAAAATGAAAGAGCTGATGAAAATCAGCGAGCTTTATGTCGAGTCGCCGGGGCGGCGCCTGATACCGGCGGCACTCAGTGGCGCGACCCTGGACCAGGCCGTACTGGATGACGCCGCCTCGACGCTGCGCAAAGGGCTCGGCGCGATTGCCCGGCTGGGCCATTTCAAGCCCTATCTTATGGGTGAGCAGATGACCCTGGCCGATATCGTATTGCGCTATTCGCTGGTGGTGATCAAGGGCAGCGCGGCGCTACCCAATATGAATACGGCAGCCTTCGTCAATATCGATATCAATGATATCGTTCCCGGCCTGGCGACCTGGGAGCAGCGCATGCGGGAATCCCCGGTCAGTCAGGCGATTGATGCGGTAGTTGTTGAGGAAATGCCGAAACTTATTGCCCAGCGACAGAAAAAGCCCGACTGATTTCAGGATTTTATCTCGGCAATTCTAAAAGGTATTTTTCATGGAGCGTTCTGCCTCGAGCATATTCGATTTTATTGTTGTCGGCGCGGGCTCTGCGGGCAGCGTAATGGCAAACCGGCTCAGTGAAGGAGACCGCTATTCGGTACTGCTGATCGAGCAGGGCAGGAAAGATTCCAGCATGCTGTTGCGCATGCCCAAGGGCTTCGGCGCGGTTCTGGCAGGCAATGAGTATGTGAGCAGGTACCCGGTTACACGGGGCGTCGACGAGCCGTCAACCGAGGTCTGGCTGCGGGGCAAGACCCTGGGTGGATCGAGTTCGGTGAATGGCATGATCTGGCTCAGGCCTCAGCCCGAGGGTTTCTCGGCGCTGACCCGCGCCGGAGGGGACGCGTGGAGCTGGTCGCGCATGGAGCGCTATTATCACAGCCTGGACGGTACAGGCGTGGTGGACGGCATCATCCCGGTCGCGCCTCATGCCGAGCACTACGACATCACCGAGGCGTTTATCGATGCTGCCTGCACCACGGGGCTGCCGCGCCATGATCGCCTGTCTGAACTGGGGCGCACAGGGGTCGGCCATCTGCATTTCAATATCGACCAGCGAGGCAGACGCCGGAGCGCTGCCAGTGCATTCTTGAAGCCCGCCAGAAAGCGAAAAAATCTTCACATTGAAACCGGCGTGATGGCCAGCAAGCTTGTGTTGGAGGGAAAAAAGGTTACCGGTGTTGTATGTCGTCGCAACAACGAGAACATCACCTTTAACGCTAGGCGGGAAGTCATTCTTTGCGCAGGTGCGCTGGAATCGCCCCAGATTCTGCAGCGCTCGGGTATCGGCCCCGCCGGGCTTTTAAACGAGCTGGGTATTCCCATTGTTCATGCCAATCCCCGTGTTGGCGCAAATCTTAGAGAGCATCTGCTGCTGGGGATCAGCTTTGAGGTGAAATCGTGGGGCGATACCGAGAACCGCCAGTACGGTGGTATGCCGCTGATTGGCAACGTACTCCGTTACCTTATGACCCGAAAAGGCCCAATGGCACAGTCGCCCTGTCACGCCGCTGCGTTCATCCGTTCCGATGAACGGCTTGACGCGCCGGACATCCAGCTGATGTTCAATCCCTATTCCCGTGAAGGAAGCGGTTTCAGTCAATCTCCAGGCGTCAGTATTGTCGGCTATCTGATGTACCCGAAAAGTACCGGGGAGATCGTTGTGCGGGCGTCTGATCCCGGCACGGGCCCATTGATAAAACCGAATTACCTCGACGATGAATATGACCGCAGAGCGAGTGTTGCGGCGGTCCGGCATATTCGCGATATCGCGTCGCGCGAGCCGCTCGTATCCCGGCTGGTGCGAGAGATGCCATCCTCAGCCGCCGCGCAAAGCGACGATGAAATTATCGATCTTTACCGCAAGGGCGGCATGCCGGGGTTCCACGCGGTCGGCACCTGCGCCATGGGCAGTGATGCTGAATCCGGCGTGGTGGATGGAAACACTCGCGTGCACGGGGTGGATGGGGTCAGGGTTGTCGACTGCTCGATTTATCCGGAAATGCTCTCCGGGGTTACCAACGCATCCATTATGGGTGTCGCCATGCGCGCGGCGGATCTGATCATGGATGCGCATCGCAGATAGCACTACCTGACGCAGTCGACGCGTCTCCATAAATGTTTAATCCACTGCAAGGAGCAGGACTATGATGACGGTTATCGTGAAATACAAAACCTCCAAGCGTTATACGCACGAGGAAATCTCCGGGATGCTGCGCTATGGCGCGGAAAATATGTTCAAGGGCATGCCCCATCTGTACAGCAAGCAATTCTGCTTTGATGTCGAGAAAAGCGAAGGCCTGTCTGTCTACCTCTGGGACTCCAGAGCAAGTGCCGAGGCTTTCTTCAACGATGAGTTCCTGAAGACCTTCCAGGAAAGCATGGGAGCGGTGCCCACGGTTGAATTCCATGACACGATTGTGATGGTCGACAATCGCGCCGGCGAAGTGCTGGCAGGTAACTGAGTAAGGCCAGACGCCGCCAGCGTGGTTATGATCACTACACAAGGATAACGTTGTGAAAACAGGTATCGTGTGGGACGAGTGCTATATGTGGTATGACTTCGGGTCATACGCCAGCATATTCAATGAGTCCCGTTTTATTCAGCCCGGAACGTCCGCCGAGACACCTGAAAGCAAGCGCAGGATTCTCAATCTTCTGAGCGCCGCAGGCCTGCTCGACAAACTCGAGATGATCGCGCCCCAGGCTGCTTCTAAAGAAGAACTGGCGCTGGTTCACGATACTGATTACATCGATCGGGTCGCGGCGATCAGCGCGGCGCAGGGTGGCTATGCCGGGTCGGGCTTGCCGATGCCCTGCGGTGGCTTCGATATAGCCGCGTTGGCGGCAGGTGGAACCAGGGCCGCGATTGACGCGGTTCTGAACCGGACGGTGCGCAATGCCTATGCGCTGGTGAGACCGCCGGGACATCATGCCGAGAAAGAGACCGGTATGGCCCTGTGCGTCTTTTCCAATATCGCCGTCGCGGTTAAATCCGCGATGCAACAGCATGGCCTGCAGAGAGTCGCCATCATTGACTGGGACGCTCACCACGGCAACGGTACCGAGTCTGCTTTTTATTCCGATCCCTCTGTCCTTACCATTTCCATCCACCAGGATCAGATGATCTACGGGCGCGGTCTGGTAGACCATTGCGGCGAGGGGAAGGGACGGGGCTACAACATCAATATCCCCCTGCCGCCGGGATCCGGAACCGGTGCCTATCTGGCGGCGTTCGAGCGCGTCATTGTCCCGGCTGTCAACCAGTTCCGCCCCGAGTTGATCGTGGTCGCGAGTGGACTGGATGCCGGTTTCAGTGACCCGACCGCGCGCATGCTGCTGCACTCGGAGAGCTTTCGCCTGATGACCCGCTACACCATGGACATGGCCGCCCGCCTGTGCGAGGGCCGATTGGTGTTGAGCCATGAGGGGGGTTACGACCCGACTGTTACGCCGTTTCTGGCATTGGCGATTTTTGAAGAGCTGTCCGGTCTGAGCTCCGCGGTCCGTGCTGAAGACAACCCGTTTGAGGGGCCCTACACGGGTTTTGTGGTCGATGAGTACCAGGCTCTCAGCGCCCATCAGGATACGTTTATCCAGCGCGCTGAGACCTTGTTGCAGCTGCTGCCAGCATAAGCGTGCAACCACGGGGCGAAGCGCCCCGTGCTCCTTCGACGTCAGCCCGCCTGCGCCATGCGCGCATTCACAAACAGATAGCACTGGGAGTCGTCGGGAATTTTCTCCAGTGGCGCGTCGACCTGCGCGGGGGTGGGGCCCACGGCTCTGGCCCGTTCACGCAGCTTTTCCATGTCGAAGCCATACAGCTTGGCGGCGTTCTCGCCGAACATCATGCGGCGCTCGTTCTCCGGGACGTCCTTGAAGGTCAGCTGCAGGGATTCGAGGTTGTAGGGAAAGGTGCCCTCATAGTGGGGGTAGTCATTGCCCCAGCAGATTTTGTCGACCCCGATTTCATGGCGACCATTCAGCTCTGCCAGGCTGGGGAAACTGGCGCCGTACCAGCAGTTGCGCCTGGCGTAGAAACTGGGCGGCTCCTTGAGAATCCAGTCGGTCTTCGAGTAATCCTCCCCGGGTTTACTCGAAAGCGAAGACGGAGCTGTGCGTATCCTCTAACGAGGTCTGGATCAGAGCCCAGTTGGACAATTCCTGGTCGCATGACCAGTTTGAGACCACTCGATTCCCCCTGAAAGAAATTTGTCCAATAGGCCTGGTGCCGGAGAGGGAGCAGCGATTAC
>CAYLKZ010000148.1:0-4848 GCA_964384275.1 uncultured Sphingobium sp.
CCGCCAATGCGGCGAGCCGGCGCAAGTCGATCTTCCTCGCCAAGATGAGCCATGAACTGCGCACCCCGCTCAATGTCGTGATCGGCTATACCGAAATGCTGCGCGAGACCTGCGAGGACGACGACAGCATGGCGCACAAGGTGGACGATCTCGACCGCATCCATGCGGCGGGCCGCCATCTGCTCGCGCTGGTCAATGACGTGATCGACCTGTCCTCGATCGAGGCCAACCGGCTGGAATTGTCCACCGAGCCGATTCAGGTCAGCGGCCTGATAGAGGAAGTCGTCGCCACGGCCACTCCCCTCGTGGACAAGCGCGGCAATCGCCTCGTCATCGACATGCCGGAAGATCTGGGCGTGGTGGAGCTGGACCCGTTGAAGGTGCGCCAGTCCATCCTCAACCTGCTCAGCAACGCCGCCAAGTTCACCACGGCCGGCACCATCACCCTTTCCGTCCTTCGCAAGCAAGCGCCCGAAGGGGACTTGCTGCACCTTCAGGTCAGCGACAACGGCATCGGCATGGGGCCGGAGGCGCTGGAACGCATATTCGATGATTTCGGTCAGGCGGAAAACGACACCGCCAGCAAATTCGGCGGCACCGGTCTGGGGCTCGCCCTTACCAAGCGCTTCAGTCAGATGATGGGCGGCTCCATCAGCGTCGAGTCCGAACGCGGCAAAGGCGCCAGCTTCATCATCGAAATTCCCATGAAACAGCCATCGGCCATTCTCCGGCCGGAGGGCACGACCACTCTGAAAGCCGCGGCATGATGCGCGTAGAAGCAGATTTCAGCGAAGGCAGAAACAAATGAAGCACGAAACTTTCATAAAGGATTGCATAAGGAGCGAAGGGTTGCGCCTGTCCGTCTATCGCACCTTGCTGCGCCATTTGAGGGTAGCCTCGCTCATTGTGGCGGGTGTCGTCGCGCCATGCTCGGCTCTGGCCGCGCATCTGGCGGGCGTTGCCGGCATCCTGCCTTTGCTGACGATCGCCGCGCTGACCGGAAGCATCGCGGTGCTGGTCGGGTTCCTTCTCTCGTGGCGCAGCGCTTGCCTCATCACGCCGATCGCGACCCGCCCGGTGGAAACATTGGTGGAGCATTTGGCCGCGACGAGCGAGGGTCTGCCCCAGGAATTCCACTGGCAGGCGGGGCAGGCGATGGAAACGGTCGTATTGGAAGAAGACCTGAAACGGCTCGACCAGCGCATGAAGAGCATGTCGCGCAAGATGCGGCTGACGATCGCCGATCTCGAAAAGGCGAAGGAGCTGGCGAACGAGCAGAATATCGCCAAATCGAAATTCCTCGCCAATATGAGCCATGAACTGCGCACGCCGCTCAACGCCATTCTCGGCTATGCGATGCTGTTGCAGGAAGATGCCAGCGACGACGGCAATGATGCGATGGTGTCCGACCTGCTGCGCATTCAACAGGCCGGGCAGAATTTGCTGGCGCGCATCAACGATATTCTTGAAATATCGAAGATCAGGGCAGGCAAGATCAAGATAGAGCGCGAAGTCATCGATATTCCGGCCTTCGCGGCATCCATCGTCGCGCTGCATTGCGACGGCGACAAGACGAACGGCAATGATTTCTCGATCAACATCGAGGACGATATCGGCATCATGGTCGGCGATCGGGAAAATATCCAGCAGTGCCTCATCAACCTTCTCAACAATGCTTTCAAGTTCACCGAGAATGGGCAGGTTTCCCTGTCGATCGAGCGGTCCGAGCAGAAGGCGCTGCCCATGGTTTCCTTCACTGTTCGCGACACTGGCATCGGCATCGATGAACAGGACATAGAGGCGCTGTTCATCGCGTTCGAGCAGGGCGATTCCGGCTTCACCCGCAAATATGGCGGCACCGGCCTCGGCCTTGCCATCACGCGCAATCTGGCGCGGCTGATGGGCGGCGATTGTCAGGTGGAAAGCGTGAAGGGGCAGGGTTCCACCTTCCGCCTCATCCTGCCCGCCGGGTCGCAGGCCGAAGTGGCGGGCCAACCCTCGTCCGACGAGAAAGCCGCACTGGCGAAACTGCCTCATCCAGATACCTCCCCTTATACGCCCCAGCATCTCCAGGTGCTGGTGATCGACGACGATAAGGACGCGCTGGAGCTGATCCGCCGCTGGCTGACCCAGATGGGCATGACCTCCGTGGTCACGGACAGCCCGGATGCGGGACTGGCGCTGGCGCGCCAGCACAAGCCCGACATGATCCTGCTCGACGCCTTGCTGCCAAACCGGTCCGGCTATGATCTGCTGACCGAATTGCGCGCCGACGAACAGATCAAGGATATCCCCACGGTCCTCATCACGGTCGATGACGATCGCCGCCGGGCCATTTCGGTGGGCGCGTCGGATTATATCCGCAAGCCGTTGTCGAAGGACCAGTTGCGCAGCGTGGTGGAACTCTATTGCGGCACGGTCGATGGCGAAATCCTCGTCATCGACGATGACGACGCGGCAGCTGACCTCATCAAGCGCAGCGTGGAGGAGGCCGGGTTCCGTACCCGTCGCGCCGCGAACGGGCGGCAGGGACTCGCGATGGCGGACGACCAGCGCCCGTCGGCCATCGTGCTCGACCTCGCCATGCCGGGGCTGGACGGTTTCGGCGTGCTGGACCATTTGAAGCGGCATGAGACGCTGCACGACGTGCCGTTGATCGTCCTGTCGAGCAAGGAAATCACGCTCGACCAACATCGTGAACTGGCGGCGGCCGGGCAACGCTTCTTCACGAAGGCTGCATCGACCCCCCGGCAGATCGCCCAGTGCCTGAAGGAGATGGTCGCATGAACAGCATCTCCATGAGCATTCAGGGCCAGAAAGTCGCGCTGATCGTCGATGACCTGGAGGATAATCGCATCCTCCTCGCCAGAGCGCTGAAATCCAGCGGCTATGTGACCATATTAGCGGAAAGCGGACGAGAGGCGCTGGCCATCATCGGCGAGCAGATGCCCGATATCGTGCTGCTCGACTGGATGATGCCGGAATTGTCGGGCGTGGAAACGCTGCGCGCCATTCGTGAAATCTATTCCAGCTCGCAATTGCCTGTCATCATGTGCACGGCCCTCGATGAGGAATCCTCGGTGGTTACGGCGATCAGCGCGGGCGCCAATGATTATGTGACCAAGCCGATCAGCCTGCCCATATTGCGGGCGCGCATGGCCGTGCATCTGAAACAGCGCGCCGAGATGGATGCGCTCGACAAGGAAAAGACCTCGGCGGAAACGAAATTGCGCGAGCAGACCAAGGCCATGTTCGGCAGATTGCCTCCCTCGTCCAGCGAAGCGGGAGAAGCATGATGGGGAAGGACACGCCGGAACGGAAGGTCAGCCGCCTCTCGGTGAGGTTTGAGCTCGCCATGGCGCTGGTGCTCCTGCCTATCTTCTACGGGGTGGTGAGCACGACCGGCGCGGTTCCGCCGCCTGTGGCCGGGACATGCCTGGCGCTGCTGGTCGCGGCGGGCGGCTTGTGGCTGGGGTTCACCCATTATCGCGAGATGCGCGGCGAGGCAGGCAGTCTGGCCTATGAGAAGGAAGCCCTTTTACACAGGATGAAACTCGATAATCTCACTGGCCTGCTTAACCGCTCGGCTTTCAATCAGGCGCTGGAGAATCTGCCTAGCTTCGGGGAAGCGGGGGATACGGTTGTCATCCTGTTCTTCGACCTCGATCGGTTCAAGGATGTCAACGACACGCTGGGCCACAAGGTGGGCGACCTGCTGCTGATCGAGGTAGCGAACAGGGTTCATGCCCTGCTGCCTGCCCATGCCGCTTTCGCGCGTCTGGGCGGAGATGAATTTGCGGTGATCCTGCAACTGGAAGAAGGGATCATGCCGGAAGACTATGGCCACCGCATCGTCTCCGCGCTGGAAAAGCCGTTCCCCATCGAAGGCAAGATGGTTTCCGTCGGCACATCGGTTGGCATCGCGATCGGCGATCCGGCCATCGATGACGGGCATGAACTGCTCCGCCGCGCCGATGTGGCGATGTACGAGATAAAGGGGGCGTCGCGCGGCGGATGCCGGGTGTTCGACGATCTGCTCAACGGGAGACAGATGCGTGACAGCCTCATCCGCGTGGAATTGGGCAAGTCGCTGGTCGAAGAGGGGCTGTCGCTGCATTATCAGCCGCTCGTTTGTGCCCGCACCGGCAAACTGAGCAGCGTCGAGGCGTTGCTGCGCGCTACCTCCAAGCCGCTTTGCGACGTGGCGCCGGGCACTATCGTCCAGATCGCCGAGGATAGCGGGCAGATCATACCGCTGACCGAATGGACGCTCGATACGGCGATGGCCACCATCCACAAGCTTGAGAATATTCCCGTCGCGGTCAATATTTCGCCGGTCTATTTCCGCGACCCGGAATTCATCCATCGCATTTTCGACAAATTGCTGGGTGCGAAGGTCCGGCCTGACCTGCTGACGGTCGAAGTGACCGAAGGCGTGCTGATTTCCGAAATGGACGTCGCGCGCAAGGCCATTTCCCGACTGCGTGAGATTGGCGTGAATGTCGTGCTCGACGATTTCGGGACGGGCTATTCCTCGCTCAGCTATCTGCAATATTTCGAGCTGGACGGGCTGAAGCTCGATCGTTCCTTCCTGCGGGACATGGGCGACAAGCGCCGGGCGATGCAGATCATCCGGTCGGTGATCGATTTCGGCCATGGCCTGGGCTTGAAAGTGGTGATGGAGGGCGTGGAGGCTGAATGGCAGGTGCGTCTGCTGCAACTGCTGGGCTGCGATCTGCTTCAGGGCTATCAGATCGGCACGCCCATGCCTCTGGAAAAACTGATCGAATTCCGTGCCTGCAATGCCGCACAGGAGGACATGCAGAATATCCGCGACATGAGGGAGCT
>CAYLKZ010000149.1:0-4811 GCA_964384275.1 uncultured Sphingobium sp.
GACGGCGCGCATATCCGCACGCTGTTGCTGACCTTCTTCTACCGCCATCTGCCGAAGATCATCGAGGCGGGGCATCTCTACATCGCCCAGCCGCCGCTCTACAAGGCGGCGCGCGGCCGGTCCGAAGTGTATCTTAAGGACGATGCCGCGATGGAGCAATATCTGGTCGACAATGGCGTCGAGACGATGGCGCTGGAAACCGGCGAGGGCATGCGCAGCGGCGACGATCTGCGCGTCCTGATCGACCATGCGCGGCGCATCCAGACGGTGATGCACTATGTGCCCCGCCGCTATGATCCGCGCATGATCGAGGCGCTGGCGCTGAACGGCGCGCTCGATATCGAGCTGGACAATGAGGCGCGGGCGGCGAAGCTCGCCGATACCGTCCGCTGGATCGACGGCCATGACGCGGAAGGCAACTGGTCGGCGCAGATGAGCGAGGAGGGGGGCTTCCACTTCCAGCGCCATTGGCGCGGCGTCACCGATCATATGGTGATCGAAGGCGCCTTCGTCGATAGCGCCGAAGCACGGAAACTGCATGCGATCGTCGCCGAGCAGGCCGATGCCTATCGCACGGGCAGCCGTCTCGTCTCCCTGAAGATTGCCGAGGCTGCAGCCGAGGAAGGCGAGGATCTGCCTGTCGTAAGCGCGCGCGGGACGGTCCCGGTAACGCGACCGAGCGAATTGCTCGACGCGATTCTGGCTTCCGGGCGCAAGGGCCTTTCGATCCAGCGTTATAAGGGGCTGGGGGAAATGAACGCGGAGCAGCTCTGGGAAACGACGCTCGATCCCAATGCGCGTTCGATGCTGCGGGTCGAGATCGAGCAGGCGGATATCGCCGACGAAATCTTCACTCGTCTGATGGGTGACGTGGTCGAACCGCGCCGCGAGTTCATTCAGGACAATGCGCTCAACGTCGCCAATCTCGATATCTGATCGAGGACGGACTTTAAGGACGTCGTGTCTATTTGAGGGAGTTCGACGCGCGTTTCGACGACTATTTTGTTTCCAACATTTGGATTTTCGTTTCTCGGTGACGCTGACCGGACGGCGGGCAGACAGCGCCGTCCCGATGCGCGTTGGCAACTTCGCTTCCAGAGGGAATGAAGTTCGCTTGCCCATTGCTGGGCCCATTGCTGGACGGTGCCGAAGAAGCGCGCATCCCGATGGGGCTGTACTCAGTCATTCCGCGGGACATATGCGCTTGGCTTTGAAGGCCTGTCTGCATGAACGATCCTTATAAGACATTCAGACGCGGATTGTCGGCTCCCGATGGCTGACTGTCTGATCCCGGCGGACGCGAACCAGTTCACGCCATTTCGCGGTCGCGCATGAAGCTCAACTCCCTCTTGCGCAGCGCGCGCTTGCGATCAAAATCCAAGTCAACATGTAAAGCATCAAGGCTTGCCACCGGCTCACTGACCTTTTCGGCATGTAGGCTTACGCGTCTGCCCCACCGGCTGTTGAGCGCTTGTCGCTGTATCCGGCGGAGCTATCCCTCGCCTCTCTGAGGCAGCTGGCATTTCGACGCTCCGAGACATTTTGATCCCCGAGCGGCACAGCTGTCTTGCTGTTGCTTTAGGGCGAGCTTTGCGCCCGGCTTGCCGCGCCGCGCCGCGCTGCGCCTTGCGCCGGGGGCCACCCCGGATGCCAGTCTTTTCCGGTTGAATCGGTACATCCGTTTTGAAAGCCGAAAAAGCTGCGCAGTCCCACTTGCTAGGCGGCCCAAAAAACAATACAAGTGTATTGTTGAACGGTAGCCAAAACAAAAGCATGGCTGATGCCTTAGAGGCAGGCCATATGGGAGGGAGCAGAAAATGACTAATTCCATGATGAAAAAAACCAGAAATCCGGCAGAATATTCCAGGGTTTTCGGGAGAAGCGCAGTTGCGACGCTGCTGCTCGGGGGTAGCATTTTCGCCGGTGCGGCTCAGGCGCAAACCGAACAAATGTCATCAAGCACCGGCATTGCCGACATCATCGTTACCGCTCAGAAGCGGGCCGAATCGGTGCAGGATACGCCGATCTCCATTGCCGTTATGGGCGCCGAAGCGCTGGAAACGCGTGGCATCACCAATATCATGGACCTGACGAGTGGCGCGGTGCCGTCGTTGCGGACCACTCCGATCGCCGGGCGCTCGTCTGCCGCCAATATCGGCATGCGCGGGCTGGTGCCCAATGATTCCACGCAGATCAGCCGCGACCCGACGGTCGGTGTTTATATCGACGGCGTTTATCTGGGCCGTGTCCAGGGGCTGGGCATGGAAATCTCCGACATTGAGCGCATGGAAGTGCTGCGCGGGCCGCAGGGCACGCTGTTCGGCCGCAACACGATGGGCGGCGCGATCAGCATCGTCACCCGCAAGCCGACGGGGGAATTCGGCCTCGATATCGCGGCCGGTGTGCGCAATTGGGATGGCCAGCGCGTGTCCGGGCATCTGAACTTGCCCGAATTTGCCGGTTTCAAGATCAAGCTGAGCGGGCTTTACAACAAGCGCGACGGCTGGGTGACAAACCCGCTGCCCGGCGGCTCGGACTGGAGCGCGATCAAGCGCTATGGCTATCGCGCCTCGGTGCTTTGGGATTTGATCGACGATTTCAGCGTCCATTATACGCTCGATCAGTCGTGGGATAAGAGCACCGCCAGTTATCCCGTCATTCTCAACACGCTTCCCGGCAACACCGGACTTGCCCCGATGTTCAAGGTCGATGGCGAGCATCGAGTGACGGGTTCCGCGCGGGCAGGCTTCCAGCTCGATCCGAGCTACGGCAAGTCCACGGGGCACACCATCACCGCCGAATGGGATGTCGCGCAATCGTTGACCGTTCGCTCGATCACGGCATGGCGCAAACTCAATCAGAATCAGGCCGATAACTGGGCCGGTACCTATAATGCCTATCGACCCAACGGGTATCTGGGGCGGACGAGCCTTGGCAATGTCGATCAAAAACAGTTCAGCCAGGAATTGCAGCTTGTCGGCACGCTCGATCGGCTGAACTATGTGTTGGGCGCTTTCTATTTCAAGGAAAACGCGACCGACAATGCCTTTGCCCCGCTAAGCGCGCGCTATAATGCCACCGGCACCGCCATCATCCAGCTCGAGCCATCCTATTCGGCGACGCCCTTCCCCGACCGGGCGAGCGAAGCCCGGGCCAAATCGACGGCGGTGTTCGCCCAGGCCACCTATACCCCGGCCCTGCTGGACGACCGGCTGCATGTGACGGGCGGGCTGCGTTACACCAACGACAGGAAGCGCGGGCGCCTGCTGGCGATCAGGGGGGTGGATGCACCGGCCCGCATGCAGTTCAACTTCCAGTCGGAGCGGGTCGACCCGGCGGCAACCATCGCCTTCGACGTGACCGACGACATCAACACCTATGTCCGCTGGGGCACGGCCTATCGTTCGGGCGGCGCCAACTCGCGCTCGGAGACATTCCGCACCTTCAAGGCGGAAACGCTGTCATCGTGGGAACTGGGCCTGAAATCCGATTTGTTCGACCGGCGCGCCCGGGTGAATCTTGCGCTCTGGACCAGCCGGCTGAAGAATATGCAGCAGGAGGCCACTCCGCCGACCAACCCTTCCGCACAGGAAACGGTCAACGGGCTGGAGGCTGCCATCTTCCGGGGGGTCGAGGCTGACCTGATGGTCGTGCCTGCCGAGGGGCTGAGCCTGACGGGAAGCTATGCCTACACCCATGTCAAGATGCCCAGCATTATCAACCCGTTCTCCGGCGCGACGGCGAAGTGGAATGCCACGATCACGCCGACCCACGCAGGATCGGTGGCGCTGGACTATGGCCATCGTCTCGGCGATTTCGGCAAGCTGACCTTCCATGTCGATGGCATTTATTCCAGCGGCTATTATTCCTACTCAACCGACAAGACAAAGACCGGCCAGACTTTTCTGGTGAATGGCCGAGTCACGCTGGGCGAAATCGAATCGCCCCTCGGGAATGTGGAATATTCGCTCTGGGGCAAGAATCTGACCAACGTCCAGTATGTCGAATATGATTTCGAGATGCCCGCTCCTCTGGCTGCCATCCGCGTCGGCTATTTCAACGAGCCGCGCAGCTATGGCCTCGATGTCCGTGTGCGGTTCTGACATATAAAGGAGGAAGATGGTGACGACCTTGGGCTTTCGCACAATTTTTCTGGCTGGCGCACTGGCGCTCGCCACCACCGGGACGCAGGCCGTTGCCCGCGTCCCGGCACAGACGAGCGCCAGCGCCGATGTGCTGGCGGCGGCCAGCGTGGAGCCGGTTTCGGCCGGTCATTATCGGATCGGCTGGGGGACCGTGGCTGCTCCGGTTGACATCTATGTCGCAACCGCCGCCGATGCCCCGGCCAGTCGGCGCACGCTGTTGGCGCGCGGGGTGAAGGGGACCGGCGCTGAAGTGGAAGCCCGCATAGAAGGCCGGCCCTATTTCTTTCTTAAGCCGGCAGGTGGAAAGGCAGTGGTCGTGGCCGAGCGGCTGCTGCCGCTTGAAGGGGGACGCAATTTCCGCGACATGGGCGGCTACGCCACGGCGGATGGGCGCACGGTGCGCTGGGGCAAGGTGTTCCGCTCCGGCGCGATGGCTGGCCTGACGCCTGCCGACCAGCACTATCTCGCCGGGCTTGGCGTGCGGCATGTGTACGATTTCCGCACCACCAGCGAGCGCGGGCAGGAGCAGGCGGTCTGGCTGCAAAATACCCCCGGCCTTGCCTACTGGACCCGCGACTATGAGATGAGCGGCGCCGACCTCGGCCAGCTGATGACGAGCGAATTCACCGGGAAGGATGCCCGTGATGCAATGATCGCCCTCTATAA
>CAYLKZ010000150.1:0-4782 GCA_964384275.1 uncultured Sphingobium sp.
TCAAGCGCCTTCTTGCCCGCCGCGATCACATCCGGGTCGAAGGTCATGCCCATATAGTTGTAGGTGCCGAGCAGGATGGTTTCCTTGCCCTTGATGATGGCGAGCGTGGGCGACTTCACCTCATCCATGACGATGGCGAAGGGATCGCGCACGCCGGTGGCGAGCAGCGCTTCACGCTCCGCGATAAGGGGGTCGAATTTGCTGAGGAGATCGGCCATTGCTTGGTCCCGGATGGCGATTGGGTAGAGGAAAGGGCGGGCGCGGCCTTCAGGCGGCGCTGAGCTTCGCGACGGCATCGACCAGCTGGCCGATGGTCTCGATTTCCGCCTGCATGTTCATCGTGATGATGATGTCGAATTCGTCCTCGATCGCGGCGACGAAATCCATCACGGTCAGGCTGTCCCACTCCAGATCCCCGGCGAAGGTGGTCGCCTCGCTCAGCGGTACGCCCTTTTTGTTGAACGGAGCGATCTGGGCTGTAACCTGATCGAAAATCTGCTGGCGGTCGGTCATCTTGGGTCTTTCTAAAGATAAGGGCGGTTCATGCCCGTGCTGCGAACCCTTTTGCAAGGGAATAAGGCGGCAATCGGGCATGATCTTGCCTGAATTCGCGACAGACTGGCTGGAGGAGGACCGATCAGCGGCGGAACTGCGCGGCAATTTCGGCAAGGCCCCTATCATGGGGGATGGCGGGCGTCCACAGCGAAGCCGGGGGCAGCAGCGCGGGGTCAGCCACCCAATCGGGATGGCACATATAGGTGACGCGATCGGGGGTGAGCTTGGCGCGGCTGCCCCGCGCGGCGCGATCGAACCGCGCAATGCCCATGAGGAGGGCGCCGGGCAGCGGGAGGGCGCGCACCCGGCGGCCCAGCGCCCGGCCGATCGCGGCGGCGAGATCGGGGTGGGACAGGCCGCCGGGGGTGGCGTCGTCCACTTCCCAGATCATGCCCTTATGATCGTCGCCTGCCTCGCCGCAGAGCAGCACCAGCAGCCGCGCGAGGTCGCGCACATCGATGAGCGATGCGCGCCCGGCGGGCGGCACAGGCAGCACGCCGTATCGCGCGATGCGCAGCAGCTCGCGGAATTCGGTGTCGCGCGGGCCATAAATGGCGGGTGGGCGCACCATCGTCCAGTCGAGGCTGGAGGCGCGCACATGATCCTCCGCCAGTGCCTTGGACCAGCAATAGAGCGACAAATCGCGCTCCCGCGCAGCGAGCGAGGAGACGTGGATCAGGCGGCGCACGCCTGCGCGCTCCATCGCCGCGATCACATTGGCGGTGCCCTGCCCGTTGCCCGCCTCGAACCCGGCGCGGTCGGGCGCGTTCACCACGCCCGCGATATGCAGCACCGCGTCTGCGTCGCGAACCAGTTCATCCAGCGTGGCGGGCTTGTCGAGCGCCCCCGCGACCCATGTGACGCCTGCGCGTTCGGCCTGCGAGCGGCGGGCAAGGGCGCGGACGGACAAGCCTGCCGCCAGCAATTGATCCAGCGTCTCGGCCCCGACGAAACCGGTCGCGCCGGTAAGGGCGATGGTCCGGCTCACAGCATGACCATATGATCGCGATGGATGAGGGCGGGCCGGACCGGCTGGCCGAGCAACTCCGCGATATCGGTCTTGCGCTTGCCCGCGATGCGGATCGCGTCGGCGGCGTCATATTCGATGAGGCCGCGCGCGATCACCCGGCCCTCGGGTCCGGCGATATCCACCACGTCGCCGCGCATGAAGCTGCCGCTGATCGAGGTCACGCCCGCCGGGAGCAGGCTATTGCCGCCGAGCAGCGCCTTTTCCGCGCCCGCGTCGATGATGACATGCCCTTTGATCGAGAGGCGCCCGGCGAGCCAGTTCTGCCGCGCGCGCTTGCCGTGCTGGGCGACGAAGATGGTGCCGTTCGCGCCCTTTTCCCAAGCCGAAAGCGGGCGTTGCGGCGTACCCGAAAGGATGGCGAGATGCGCGCCCGCGCCGGTGGCGATGCGCGCCGCCGCGATCTTCGAGGCCATGCCGCCCGACCCCATGCCGGAGCCCGATCCGCTGTCGGCCATCGCCGCGATATCGGCGTCGATGCGCTTCACCAGCGGCACGAGCTTCGCATCGGGATTGCTGTGCGGATTGGCGGTGTAGAGGCCGTCGACATCGGAGAGCAGCGCCACCGCGCCCGCGCGCGCCGCCTGCCCGATCCGGGCGGCGAGTCGGTCATTGTCGCCGAAGCGGATTTCGGTGGTGGCGACGCTGTCATTCTCGTTGATGACTGGCACCACGCCGAGCGACAGCAGCCGTTCCAGCGTCGCGGCGGCGTTGAGATAGCGACGGCGATGCTCCAGATCGTCGAGCGTCACCAGCATCTGCGCAGCCGTCAGCCCTTTTTCGTGCAGCAGCCCCGCCCAATGATGGGAAAGGGCGATCTGGCCCACGGCTGCCGCCGCCTGCGCATCGTCCAGCGCGCCGCGTCCCCCTTTGGGCAGGCCGAGCCGCCGCGCGCCGAGCGCGATCGCGCCGGAGGAAACGACGATGATCTGCTGCCCGGCCTTATGCCGCTCGGCAATATCCTCGACCACGCCCTTCAGCCAGTCGAGCCGGATCGCGCCGTCGGGATCGACCAGCAGCGCGGAGCCGATCTTGATGACGAGGCGCTTGACGGTTCCGGCGGGAAATCCGGTCTGGGGAAGGGGGTGGGGCATGGGCTGGCTCGGTCAGGGAAAGGGTAGGCTAAGCGATCAGATCGGCGACCAGGGCGCTGGCGCCTCGCCGTCCGCCTCATCATCTCCTTCGCCCAGCGCGTCTACCGCATGGCTGCCTTCGTCGAGCAGCGGCAGGATCGCGTCGAGCAGCGCGGGAACGCCCTCGCCGGTCGCGCCGGAAATGATGAAGATATCCTCGATCCCGGTTTCCTCGCGTAGCTGGGCGGCGATATCCTCCATCAGCTCGGGGCCGAGCAGGTCGCCCTTGTTCAGCACGAGCAGTTGCGGCTTGTCCTCCAGCCCGGCGCCATAGGCCTCCAGTTCGCCCTGAATGACATGCCATGCCGCGATCGGATCGTCCACGCTGGCATCGATCAGGTGAAGGAGCACGCGGCAGCGCTCGATATGGCCGAGGAAGCGGTCGCCGATCCCGGCGCCCTCCGCCGCGCCTTCGATCAGGCCGGGAATATCGGCGAGCACGAACTCGCGATGGCGGTGCGAAACGACGCCGAGCTGCGGACGGATGGTGGTGAAGGGGTAAGCGCCGACCTTCGCCTTGGTGTTCGTCACCTGATTGATGAAGGTCGATTTGCCCGCATTGGGCAGGCCGACAAGGCCCACATCGGCAAGCAGCTTCAGCCGCAGCCAGACCCACATTTCCTGACCCGGCCAGCCGGTGCCGTGCTGGCGCGGCGCGCGGTTGGTGCTGGTCTTGTAGCTCATATTGCCGCGCCCGCCGTCGCCGCCGCGCAGGAAGACCTGCCGCTGGCCGACCTTCACGAAGTCCGCCAGCACCTCGCCATCCTCGTCGGAGATGATCTGGGTACCCACCGGCACCTTGACGACCAGATCCTCGCCGCCCGCGCCATAGCGGTTCTTGCCCGCGCCGGGCATGCCGCGCTGCGCCTTGAAATGCTGGGCATAGCGAAAGTCGATGAGCGTGTTGAGGCCCGCGACCGCCTCGAAGATGATGTCGCCGCCCTTGCCGCCGTTGCCGCCGTCCGGGCCGCCATATTCGACATATTTTTCGCGCCGAAAGCTTACGGCGCCGGGACCGCCGGAGCCGGAGCGGATGTAAATCTTGGCCTGATCTAGAAAATGCATGACGCGCGTTTATCGCGACTCGCGCGCTTTAGCCAGCAAAGAAGCCACCAGACGCTTCCCAAAACAAGCGCTTCCCCAAAAAGATGCGGACGGGCCGGGAGCCTTGGCCCATCCGCAGTCAGGGATAGGGGATGAGGAGTCAGGCCGCGATCGACGCGCGGTCCATATAGAGCTGCCGCCACGAATCGGTGGGCGCGGGCGCGATGCCGCTGTCTTCATACAGCGCGCAGGCGACCGCGCCGCCGCGCGCCGCGATGTGGCGTTTCTCGATCCGTCCGGTGGAGCGGAAACCGATCTTGTCCAGCACATGGGCGGCGGCGCTGTTATCCGTCATGGGACGGGCAAGCAGCGCGCCGAGACCCGAGGCGCGGGCCATATGGGTGACGGCCCGGACAGCCTCGGTCGCAAAACCCAATCCCCAGAAGGGGCGGCTGATCCAGAAGTCCAGTTCCCTGCGGTTCTGCGGGCTACGGGCAATGCCGCAGCCGCCGACAAGGCGCGGTGCGCCGCCGGTGCGGGCGAAAAGCAGGAAATAGGGTGACAGCGTCTCGCGCTTGTCGCGCAGGAAGCGTTCCGCCTCCGTCAGGGAGTGGCCTGCGGGCAGGTCCGGCAGATTGCGGGCGATCGCTTCTTCATTCCATGCCCGATGCAGTGCCGGGGCATCTTCGGCCCAGCCTGGCCGCAGGAGCAGTCTTTCTGTCCGTGCAAACATATTCGATCCTCTCTGGGCCGCGCTATTGACTGCAAGAGTTACAGTTTCGCGACATTGGATTGGGGAAAGATCATTCCCGCTATGGATCGAGTGACGCGCGGGCCGGGCAGAAGTTCCGTGGCGGCGGCAACAGGATGCAAAAACGGGGCAAACCCGAATCGGGCGCCCCGTTTTTGCGAATCGGTGGACTGGATCTCACATCTTCAAGGGGCGTCCGGCGGACGTCCCGATGCAGGATCGTCCTTTGTTATTCGGCGGCTTCGGCCATTGCGTCGACCGACACATATTTG
>CAYLKZ010000151.1:0-4635 GCA_964384275.1 uncultured Sphingobium sp.
CGCGTCCAGCTCTGGCCCGGACCCATGGTGTCGTAGCTGATGACGCCATCGACTTCGCCCCAGGGCGTGCCCATCTTGGCCTTGACGTCCGCGCCCCGGCCCCAATCGCCCCAGCGAAGCTCGCCCAGCGGCACATTGGCGGTGCCATGGATGTAGCGGAAATGGGCTACGTCGACGCCGTTCTCCGCCATGTTCTGGATCGAACCCCAGACATTCCACTCATAGATATCATAATCGGTCCATTCAGGATCGGTCGCTTCGGGTAGCGCCACCACCTCGAACAGCGGATCGACATCTTCCGGATGATACCAGGCCCAGATCCAGCGGTTCGCTTCGCGGATATGCCAGCTGCGCGTGCATTTGCGCTTCACCTGCGGCGGGATGGTGCGGGCGTAGGGAATTTCCTTCACGACCGCCTCGCCATCATAGCGCCAGGCGTGGAAAGGGCATTCGAGCAGATTGCCATGCACCTTGCCGCCATGGCCCATGTGCGCGCCCAGATGCTTGCAATAAGCGTCGAGCATGCGGACCTGACCGTCCTCGCCCCGCCAAACGGCGAGATCCTTCGAGAAATAGCGCAGCGGCTTTACTTCGCCCACTTCCAGCTCCGAAGAGAGAAGGATCGGATACCAGCCGAAGGGAATGCCAATGTCGAGATTGCGCTCCTCTATCGAGGCGCGACCGCGCACTTCCGCAAGGCGCCAGTCCTTAAGATCCTGCCCCTTGAGCTTTTCGAGAACCTGCCACACCGCGACCGGCGGTGTGCGGGCGTCCGTGGCGGCATCGTGGGCGACAGCAATATCGTTCTGAGACATGAGGGATGCTCCGTTCTGGTCTTGTTATTTGAGGTCGAAGACCTTCATTGCGTTTTCACGCAGGAATTTGGGCCACACTTCATCCTTGAACGGCACCTTCTCCATATCGCTGAAGATGCGGTCGAGGCTAAGACCCATCGGGAAATAACCGGCGTAGATGATCTTGTCCGCGCCGCGCGTATTGGCGTAGTCGATGATCGCCTTGGGGTAATGCTTGGGCGCGAAGGCGCTGGTCGAATAATAGAGGTTCGGCCATTTCAGCATCAGCTTGACGGCCAGCGCTTCCCACGGTTCGGCGCCATGGCGCATCACGATCTTGAGATCGGGGAAGAACCAGCAAACCTCGTCCAGATGCTCGACCTTCTGGGTCTCCATCGGGATGCGGGGACCGGGAATGCCGGCATTGAGCAGCACGGGAAGGCCCAGCTCCGCCGCGCAGGTGTAGAGCGGGAACATATATTTATGGTTGATCGCCACCTGCGGCAGCGTGCCCGCCGGGAAGACGCTGATCGCCGACAGGCCGACCTCGGAATGGATGCGCTTGATGCGGCGCACTTCTTCCATGCCGCGATTGGGATCGCAGGGCAGGTCGAAGAAGAAGCGGTCGCCATATTTTTCCTTGGCGCGGTAGGAGGTGGCGTTGTCGTTCCAGCCGACCAGCGCCTTGTCGACGCCATGCTTGTCCATCTGCTCGACGGTCCAGGTGACGAAATCGTCGACCTTGCCGGTTTGCGGAATGTCCTTGAACATATATTGCGCCGGCATCGCGAACTGCTCCAGCGTCTGCTGGTCCTTGATCAGCGGGCGGAAGGGCGCGAACCAGTCGGAACGGTCCTCAGCCTCCGGAATTCCGAGCATGCAGTCAATAATTCCGATATCCTTGGGAAAGCCCATGGTCTGATTCTCCTGTCAATTATTAGTTGCGGCCAGGGTAGGCCACAGCGCGCGCAGCGCGATCTTGTCGATTTTCTCCACGGCGTTGCGGGGCAGGGGCTCGCCAGAAAAGGCAACATGAGCGGGCGCCTTGTAGCGGGCGAGCCGCTCGCTTACCCAGTCGATGATGCTGCGTTCATCCAGCCCCTCGGCCTGCACCACGGCCACGAGCAATTCGCCCAGCCGATCGTCGGGAATGCCGAAGGTCGCGCATTCCTTGATCTGCGGCATCTGGCTGAGGACGCGTTCGACCTCCGCGCAATAGATATTCTCGCCGCCGGAAATGACCATGTCCTTCGCCCGGTCGACGATGTAGAGGAAGCCTTCCTCATCGACATAGCCGATATCGCCGGTGCGCAGCCAGCCGTCCTCCGTAAACGACTTCGCGCTGTCTTCCGGACGGTTCCAGTAGCCGTTCATCAGCATCGCGCTGCGCACGATGATCTCGCCGCTCTCGCCGGGGCCGCAGGGGTGGCCGTCCAGGCTCTCGATACGCATGTCCACCAGCGGCAGCACCCGGCCGGCGGAGGCGGGCGCGCGCAGGAAATCCGCGCCGACAGCCTGCGCGATCGCCCCGGACGTTTCGGTCATCCCATAGCCGACGCCGATATGCGCCTGAGGGCAGAGCTGACGCACTTCCTCCAGCAGATTGAGCGGCAGCGCCTGCCCGCCGGAGCCGATATTGCGCAGCGCGGAAAGGTCGGCGGCATTGAGCTTTGCCCGGTGCACCATGTCCCAGAGCATGGTCGGCACGGTGGATAGCGTCGTCACCTTCTCCTCCGCGACGAGGCGGACGGCCTCCTCGGCATTCCAGCGGCGCATGATGATGATCTTCGCGCCCGAAAGCATCGGCGCGAGGAAGCCCGAGCCGAGACCGGAAACATGGAAAAGCGGATTGACGAGCAGGCTTGCCTGTTGCGGCGCCTTCTCCAGAATGGCTTCGACCGTCAGGCCATATTCGCGCGCCATGTTATGCAGCACCATCATGCCGGTCAGCTGCGTGCCGAGCAGGCCGGTGATGAGGCTGCGGTGCGAGAGCACGGCGCCCTTCACCCGCCCGGTGGTGCCGGAGGTGAAGAGAATGGCGCAAGGATCTGCCGCATGCGCTATCGGAGCCTCGGCCAGATTGCCTGCGGGGGCGTCGTCATTTTCCTGCGGCTGCGTCAGATCGAGCAGCGGTCCGGCATAGCCGCCTTCGCGGATCAGCGTAGCGCGCTCGCTGTCGGCGATGACGAGAGAGGGGGTGACTTCATCGATCATCGCGACGAGCTCGTCGGGCGCTCCCCGGCTGTTGAGCACGGCGGCGATCCCGCCCACGCGCACCACGGCGAGGAAGGCCACCATCCATTCCGTCCGGTTGCGCATGCAGATCGCCACGCGGTCGCCCCGCGCGATGTTGAGCCGCGCGGCAAGCCGGTCGCGCCAGGCGAAAACATCGTTGAAGCTCAGCCGCCTTTCCCCCTGCGGCCCGTCGAAATCCACGATGAAGGTGCTGTCGCCGAAACGGCGGGCGCTTTCGATCAGCTGGTTGAGGTCGGACGGCGCGTTGACGAAGAATCGCAGGTCCTTTTCCTCGCCGATTTCGAAGGGGGTGCCCGGCGCGGTCACGGCCGCGAAAATTGGATCGATCTTGCTCATGCCATCCCAGTATCAGCTCAACAGATGCGGGAAGGGTGGATGGAAAGGCCGCTTCGGCTGCTTTGCGCTGCCAGTCGCCGCGTCCGCCAATGACAGGCGGCTGATGACACCGCCTTCGATCCAGACATCCCGCTTCTCTTGATTCGTGTCGTTGTTTTGCGCTGCATAGAGCTTATTCCGTCATTCGCGTATTTCAACAATAATTTTTTTCCGCATTTTTGAAGGGAAGGCCAGGGTGCGCAAACGGCGTTTGAAAAGCCGGTCCGGCCGAAGCGAATCCAAAAATATATTATTATATATCAATATATTGAGAGGATATTATTCCGATAGCGTTTAGCATATTCGAGAAAGTGGAGGGACATTGCGCCGTTTTTCCGTTCGTCGAAATTCGGAATTTTTTAATTTACAAATTACGCGTTTTGAAGGATCGTGCATCCCGACATAGCGCCGTCGGCAGGATCGATGCGCCGTCCAACGCGCGAAATATGGCCAAATTTATCGAAATTGGGAGGGCTGGAGGTCCGATGAGTGAGGAGTTTGAAGGGCGAGTCGCCATCATTACCGGCGGCAGCGACGGTATCGGCCTTGCTACTGCGAATCTTCTGGCACGCCGTGGCGCGCAGGTGGTGATTTGCGGACGCAGTCAGGAAAAGCTCGACGCGGCCCGGACGAAAATCGAATCCGAAGGCGGCAAGGTTGAAACGGTCCAGCTCGATGTGGCCGATGATGTCGCGCTCAATGAAATGGTCGAAGGCGTCGCCCGCAAATATGGCCGGCTCGACATGCTGGTCAACAACGCCATGTCCACTCATTACGCGCCGATCAGCCGTCTGAAGCTTGAGCATTGGCGCAAGGATTTCGCCGTCAACGCCGACGCCGTTTTCGTCAGCACCAAGGCAGCGATGAAGGTGATGGCGGAAGCGGGCAAGGGCTCGATCGTCAACATCGCATCGACTTGCGGCATCCGCGCGACCGTCAACATGGCGAGCTATTCCGCATCCAAGGCGGCGCTGGTGCATTTCACCGCCGCCGCGGCGATGGAAGGCGCGCCGCTCGGCATCCGGGTCAACGCGATCGTGCCGGGTCAGGTGCAGACGGTGGGGACGGAAGAGTTCACCGCCCGCGCGCCCGAGGTCGCCGCACGGACGGCGCAGGCCATTCCGATGGGCCGCGGCGGACAGCCGGAGGAGCTGGCCGAGGCGATCGTCTTCATGCTGTCGGATGCCGCCAGCTACATCACGGGAACGGC
>CAYLKZ010000152.1:0-4571 GCA_964384275.1 uncultured Sphingobium sp.
TCGATCACCAGAAAGGGAAAGGCTGCCTGTGCGTCGACGTTGAAGGGAAAGACGAAGCTGTGGTCGAGCCGTCCGCTGATCTGATAGTCGATCTCGAACTTGTTGTTGCCGACATAGCGGACGGAGCGATAGCCTTCCTCCTTCATCAGCGCTTCGGTGATGTCCCGCATCTTCGCGAGTTTTTCCTCGCTATCGCTATCGGTTTTTGCACCCTTGCCTGGATTGTTGCGGGGGGTGGTTCGGCCCTTGTCCTGATCGGCGAGGGCGATCGGTTGATAGACGGGGCTTTGCTCCGCCGTGTCCGAGGCATCCTCATCGTCTCCGCTACCGAGGTCATCAAGCCCTTTGGTAAGGTTGCTCATGTCCTCGACGATCACCTCCCCTTTATAAAGGAAGGTGAAGCTGCGGTCGGCGCGGATGTCGAGGCTGGAAGTGAATTTCCCCGGACTCATGAAACAGGCGCCCAGCGCCAGCAGGAGGAGCGTTGCGAGGGCGGTTCTTGTGATCCGGCCAGATACGACAGGCATGATAATGTCCCCCTTGTTTTCGTCCCGCGCTGCGCCTTCACCCTGCCGGATGCCGGAGCGGGCAAAAGCCGTTATCGGTTGGTCGCCGCATAGAGAGCGATGGCGGCCGCATTGGAAACATTGAGGCTTTCCATGCGCGCGCTGATCGGCAGGCGGGCGATGATATCGCAATGGGCGATGCTGTTATGGCGCAGCCCGTCGCCCTCCGCGCCGAGCACAAGCGCGACCTTGCCCGCGCCTTCCAGCGCGTGACCCAGCGTTTCGCGCGCGCTGCCGTCGAGGCCGATGCGCCAGTAGCCCGCCTCGGCGATCTCATCGAGCGCGCGGGCGAGGTTCACCACGCGCACCCAGGGCATGATTTCCAGCGCACCGCTCGCCGCGCGGGCGAGGACGCCCGATTCGGGCGGCGCATGCCTGTCCTGCGTGACGATGGCGAGCGCATCGAAGGCGGCGGCGGAGCGGAAGATCGCGCCGACATTATGGGGGTCCGTCACCTGATCGAGCACCAGAATCGGTCGCGCCTTGCCGGGGGTGTCCTTGGCGCCGTCCTCCAGCACTTCGCCGAGCCACACATCGGCCAGCGGTTCCACTTCCGCTACGATTCCCTGATGGGGCGCGTCGGACGGCACTATGCGGCCGAGATCGGGAGCCTCGGCATAGACGATCGGCAAGCCTTGCGGCAATTCGAGCATGTTCAGCGTTTCACGCGTGCCCCAAATCTTGCGGATAACCCGCTCCGGGTTGGCGAGAGCTGCTGTTACGGCATGCCTCCCATAGAGTCTGGGGTAGCCGTTTTTGGGTTTGCCGGTGCGATGTCCTCTTTTCATGTGCGCCTCTTTTCAGAAGAAGCATTGACAGGCAAGCCCGCATTCTCCAATAGGCCCTCCACCAGCCGGACGGTGATGCAGAATCACCTCGGTTAGGGCGCTGGACAGGTGGCCGAGTGGTTAAAGGCAGCAGACTGTAAATCTGCCCGGGTTTCCCGTACGCTGGTTCGAATCCAGCCCTGTCCACCACCGCCCATGGGGATGGTTTTTCCTATAAAAGAGAGTTCCCGCCTTCAGGCGGTTCCGGAACAAGCGGCGGCTTATTCTCTATGGAAAGGCATCAGGGGGTTTGTTTCAGAATAAAGGGGCAGGCCGGACGCCACTCACAGAACTTGATTCTCCCGCGCACATATTCGGCGTTAGCCGGATCTCAACAATGAGCGTGTCTGCCGTAGCAAGGCGAGACCGCCGCCAGCATTGCTCATGCTGCTTCTCCTGCCCGACCTCTGGCTTAGAATCGGATCGCGCCTCTCTAAATGAGGGGGCTCATGATCGTCATCACTTCGCCGTCGCCGGGCAGGCGGGAGGAGGAGCGGCTTTCGCCTTTTTCCGGGCTGTTGGTGGATGGAACAAAGTGCCGAGCAGCGCGCCCATCCACCTAACACGCTATTTGGAAAACTGGTCGAAGGCCTCCACCGCCTGCGCGGCGTACATGAGGCTGGGACCGGCGCCCATATAGAGGGCCATGCCCATCGTCTCCATCACTTCCTCGCGGGTCGCGCCGTGCTTTACCGCCGCCTTGGAATGAAAGGCCACGCAGCCGTCGCAGCGGATCGCCACGGAAATGGCGAGCGCGATCAGTTCCTTGGTCTTGGTGTCGAGCGCGCCCGCGCGGGTCGCTGCCTCCGCCATGGCGGAAAAGGCCTTCATCACTTCAGGCGTGCCAAGGCGCACTTCCTTGATGGCGCCGCTCAATTCGGTGGCCATTTTCGGCCAATCCTTATGCATGGTCGTCTCCCTTCATAAATAGTGTTTTCAGCGCCCGAGCAGCGCCAGCAGCCGATAGGCCGCAAGGATGCGGTCGCTTTGCGCCCGGGCCTCGTTCACTGCGGCTGCAGTCGCCTCCCGCTCGGCGTCGAGCAGGTCTAGCTGCGGCTTCAGGCCGACGCGGACCTCATGGCGAACGCTGTCGCGCGCCTGCGTGGCCGCCAGCGCCTGCCGGGCGGCGGCTGTCTCGACCAGCGCGGCGGCGCGGGCGCCCTCAAAGGCGCCGATGGTCTGCTCATCGACGGCGGATCGAGCCGCGCGAACGCGGGCGTCGGCGGCTCGGACGGCACTGTCGCTTTCCGTGATCTTCGCGGCGACGCGCCCGCCCGCGAACAGCTGCCAGCGAGCCCGTACGCCCACCGCCGCGCTGTCGGCGCGATAGTCGGGGAAGAACTGATCGCGCACCGTCGCGCCTTCTGCAAAGGCGCCGACCGTCGGCAGGCGCTCGGCGCGGGCGCCTCTGGAGGCTGCTCGCGCGGCGCCCAGCGCGGCCTCGGCCTGGGCGATGGCGGGATTGTTCGCCCGCGCGCCCTCCAGCGCTTCATCGAGCGAGCCGGGCAGCGCCGGGCTGGCCGGAAGCGGCTGAAGGCCCTGCGGCGCAAGGCCCGTCACATTGGCGAAGCGCGCGTCCGCCGAAGCGACGAAGCCACGCGCCTGCTCCAGCGCCGCCTGCGCCTCGGCCAGCCGCGCTTCGGCCTGCGCGATGTCGGTGCTGGGGCTTTCCCCGGTCTTGAAGCGGAGCCGCGCCTGACGCCGGATTTCCTCCATTTGCGCGGTCATTTGTTCATAGAGGCCGACCATGCGGCGCGTCGTCAGCACATCGCCATAGGCCTGCACCGTGGCGACGGCGATCTGGCTGCGCGTGATTGCCTCGCCCGCGCGGGCCGCTTCCTTGCCTGCCTCGGCCTGCGAGATGGCGGCGCCGACACGGCCGCCCATGAAGAGCGGCTGCTCGATGGAGAGTTGCGCGGCGCGGGGCGTGACGTTCGCGGCGGCGAGCCCGAAATAACCCTGCGGATCGAGGCGCCCATAGCCGATCGTTCCGATAATGGCTGCGCTCGGAAGGGCCATGCCCTTCGCTTCCCTGATCCGGGCGCCAGCGGCATCGGCATCGGCGCGCGCGGCTTCGATCTCGGGGGCGTGGCTCATCGCGGCGGTGATTGCCTCTTCCAGCGTCGTCGCCTGCGCAGGGGCGGTGACGCCCGCGAGCAGGCAGGCAAGGATCGACCGCTTGAGCCTCATTTGAAGGCGGTCCCCGGACGGACGCCCAACCGCTTGAACAATATGGCGGCGGGGCAAAAGCCGGTGAAGCTCGCCTGGATCATGTTGAACCCGGCAAAGACGGTCAGCGCGATCCACCAGGGATGCACGAGAAACGACAGCGCGACACCCAGCAGCACGACGCATCCGGCGAAAGTCATCACGGCGCGATCAAGAGTCATTGTTTCAATCCTTTGCTTGAGGAGGGGGGGAATCAGAGGTGCGGCATTGCGAATGCCCATGACGATGACCGGCTTTTCCCTCCACTGTTCCCATACACATTGACTATATAATCATTTCATGATATATGCAATTCATAACTGATAGGGGTTCTTATGTTCGGATTTGGAAGAGGCAAGGCGCATCGTGAAATCGGCCCCGGAGAGCTGAAGGATATGCTGGATGGCGGCACGGCGCTGCTCATCGACGTGCGGGAGGCGGATGAATTCGCCGCCGGGCATATCGCTGGCGCGGTCAATGTGCCGCTATCGACGTTCTCGCCGGATAAGATCCCCGATGCGCAGGGGCGCACGGTCGTGCTGCAATGCGCCGGGGGCAAGCGGTCGGGCATGGCGCTCGATGCATGCGTCAAGGCCCAGAGCGCGATCGACACGCATCTTGCCGGTGGCATCGGTGCGTGGAACGCGGCGGGCCTGCCGGTCGCGCGCGGCTGATCGACAAGACGAGAAGGGCGGAGGGGGAAGCATGATCGCCAACGGGAAATCGCTTTGGCTGGCCGGTGCCATGCTGGTGCTGACGGCTTGCGGAGGCGAGCCGGAGCGCGACGCTTCGACAGCGGCCTTGCCCGCAGGCGAGACATTCGCTCTGGCCCCCAAGCAGATCGCCGACATGAAGGCAATCGGCGCGGAGATCGCCACGCGCGATCAGGCCGAAGCGCTGGCGCGTATCCCCGGCACGCTGACGTCGCTTTCGGTCCGCGCCGGTGACATGGTGCAAAAGGGCCAGCGCA
>CAYLKZ010000153.1:0-4481 GCA_964384275.1 uncultured Sphingobium sp.
ATGCGTCTGCCGAAGCGCGGCTTCAACAATCCGTTCGGCAAGGACTATGCGATCGTCAATCTCGGCGCTGTGCAGAAGGCCGTTGACGAAGGCAAGCTCGACAAGGGCGCGACCATCGATCACGCCGCTCTCAAGGTTGCCGGTCTGGCTCGTGGCGGCAAGGATGGCGTGCGTCTGCTCGGCAAGGGCGAACTGACCGCCAAGGTCAGCTTCTCGGTTGCTGGTGCGTCCAGGGGTGCGATCGAGGCCGTCGAGAAGGCAGGCGGCAAGGTCGAGGTGATTGCTGTCGTCAGCGCTGCCGAAAAGGCCGCCGCCAAGAAGGGCAGCGCTAAGAAGGCCGCAGCGAAGGGCTAATCCCCACATGCTGTTCGAATGACCTATTCGAATGACAAGGCCTCGCTACCCGTTTGGGAAGCGGGGCCTTGCTTTTGGAGGGGCATTGCTTCTTGAAGGGAAGCGTCCGGGTTCGTCCGGTTTGAAATCCTCCGTGTTAGGGCGCCTTCGTCGTAAAGTCTGATACTTAGGGCGTATTGCGCGCTTGCGTCACCGGGGCCAAAGGTCCACCAGCACATGCAGGGATTCGGACAATTTGGTCGGGGCATCACGGCAATGGTTCACAGCCGGTTCGGAAGCCGCTACAGGGTCTTTTTCCTGCGCTCGTCGGGGCGCCAGAATTTTTTGAAGGTATGGTAGAGCAATGGCATCGAGAGCCGATCAGCTGGCATCCAATCTGAGCCTCGCCAAATTCGCGCAGGCCACGGAACTGAAAAAGCGCCTGTGGTTTACGCTGGGCGCCCTCATCGTGTTCCGCTTTTTGTCGTTCGTGCCGCTGCCGGGCATCGACCCCACTGTGCTGTCGCAACTTTATGCGCAGACCCAGGGTGGCGTGCTCGATATTTTCAACACCTTTTCGGGCGGTTCGCTGGAGCGCATGAGTCTGATCGCGCTCGGGGTCATGCCCTACATCACCGCCTCGATCGTCGTGCAGCTGGCTGCGGCCCTCTCGCCGCAGCTCGCCGCGATCAAGAAGGAAGGCGAGAGCGGGCGCAAGAAGCTCAATCAATATACCCGCTACGGGACGGTCGGGCTGACGGCGGTGCAGGGTTATTTCATCGCGGTGGGCCTTGAGACGTTCGGCGCGAGCCAGGGGATGCAGGCGGTGGTCGAGCCAGGCCTGCTGTTCCGTGTCACGGCAGTGGTTTCGCTGATCGGCGGCACGATGTTCCTGATGTGGCTGGGCGAGCAGATCACGTCGCGTGGCATCGGCAACGGCGTGTCGCTCATCATCATGGCGGGCATCGTCGCCCAGCTGCCGGTCACGCTGAGCAACCTGTTCCAGTCGGGCCGTGAAGGGTCGATCTCGGGCTTCCTCATTCTGGGCATCATGGTCATCGGCCTTGGCCTCATCGCGTTCATCTGCTTCATGGAACGGGCGCAGCGCCGCGTATTGATCCAGTATCCCAAGCGCCAGACCAAGCAGGGACTGATGCAGGCCGATCGCAGCCATCTGCCGCTCAAGGTCAATACCGCCGGGGTCATCCCGCCGATCTTTGCTTCCTCGCTGCTGCTGATGCCGCTGACCGTATCGAAATTCGCGGGAAGCCAGGTCGCGGGCGAGAGCACATGGGGCGATTTCGTGCTGGAGCTGAACCAGTGGCTCAGCCATGGCAGCCCCGTCTATATGACGCTCTATGGCCTTGGCATCGTGTTCTTCTGCTTCTTCTACACCGCGCTGGTGTTCAATCCGGAAGAGACGGCCGAGAATCTCAAGAAGAACGGTGGCTTCATTCCGGGTATTCGTCCCGGTAAGAACACCGAAAATTATCTCGATTACGTGCTGACGCGCATCACCGTGATCGGCGCGGCCTATCTGGCCTTCATCTGCCTCATTCCCGAATATGTGATTTCGCAGGCGGGTATTCCTTTCTATCTGGGTGGCACCAGCCTGCTCATCGTCGTCAACGTGACGGTGGATACAGTGACGCAGATCCAGAGCCATCTGCTCGCCCATCAATATGGCGATCTGATCAAGAAGGCGCGCCTGAAGGGCCGGCTGCGCTAAACCCAGCAAGATTCCGAAAAGACAGGGGACTGCCATATGAACATCATTTTGCTTGGACCTCCCGGGGCCGGGAAGGGCACACAGGCCAGCCGTCTGGTCGAAGATCGCGGCATGAAGCAGCTCTCTACCGGCGACATGTTGCGCGCCGCGGTCAAGGCTGAAACGCCGGTCGGTCTTCAAGCCAAGGCTGTGATGGAATCCGGCGGCCTCGTTTCAGACGAAATCGTTTCGGGCATCATTGGCGAGGCGCTGGATGCGCTCGATGGCAGCGTCGGGGTTATCTTCGACGGCTATCCGCGCACAGAGGCGCAGGCGCTTTCGCTCGACGGGCTGCTGGCGGCTCGCAACAGGACGCTCGACCATGTGATCGAGCTGGAAGTCGACGAGGATGCGCTGGTTGAGCGCATCACCGGGCGTTTCACCTGCGGCGCATGCGGCGAAGGCTATCACGACCTGTTCAAGAAGCCTGCGGTCGAAGGCGAATGCGACAAGTGCCACGGCCATGAGTTCAAGCGTCGCGCCGACGACAATGAGGAAACCGTGCGCACCCGCATGGCCGAGTATCGCGCCAAGACCGCGCCGATCCTCCCGATCTATGAGGCGCGCGGCATCGTTTCGCGGGTCGATGGCATGGCCGACATGGAGGACGTGACCAAGGCGATCGCGACGATCCTCGACGGAAAATAGCCCTCGTCCATTGCGTGGTGGAAGGCGCTGGCCCGGAAGGGCTGGCGCTTTTTTGTTGGGCTTTGGGCGAGATGCGCAGGCTGAATGCGGAATGATTGCACGAGCCTCTGTGGAATGCCGGTGGCTCACGCAGTGGGGGAGGCGCCAAAGCCAGCTGGATTCTGCCCCGCATATGGGCAAGATGGCGATGTCGTGACGGTGTTTTAGAAAACAAGCCACGGTTAGAGTTGCGGTAAGTTTACGCCTGCTTCAGTAAATTATGTTTATAGAGCAGCAATGAACCAGCAAGAGGTGAGTGCCGATTCTGGGCGGAAGGCTTCGGGCAACCGCCTCGTCGAGCTCGATGCACTAAGAGGCATCGGCGCGATCGCGGTTGTCCTCTATCATTTGAGTGCGCGTTTTCCCGAGGAGTTTCCGGAAATCGCCCATGTGCCTTTCATCTTCTGGCCCGGCGAATATCGGGTGCTGCTGTTCTTCGCCATTTCCGGTTTCGCGATCTTCTTTTCGCTGCGTCGGATCCGCTCGGTCGCGGACTTCGTGGTCAATCGCTTTGCCCGTTTGTTTCCCAGTTACTGGACGGTGATACCGCTCATCCTGCTGTTCGAATATATGGGCCACGTCGACAGGCTGAAAGTGCCGTTTGCCAGCGTGGCCATTAATTTCACCATGCTGCAGAGCTATTTCTACCATCCCGATGTCGATGGCGCCTATTGGACCCTGGCCTATGAACTGGGTTTTTATCTGTGCATGATCGGTCTGTGGCGGCTGTGCCGGGGATCGATGGACCGACTGGAATGGGCATTCCTCCCTTGGCTGGCGCTTAAATGGTTGTTCTTCTTCTGGGCGGACATGCCCTGGCGCCTCTCGATGATGCTGGTGCTGGAATTTTTGCCCTTTTTCATCATCGGGATGCTCTATTATCGCATCTGGTCGGGGGAGCGGCGCTGGCAGGCGCAAGTGCCCTATTTCCTGCTCGCGCTGATGACGCTGGGCTTCACCGACAGGCTGGACATGTTTCTCACCGGCTGCGCGTTGACGCTGATCTTCGGAGCGATGCTGGCCGGCTGGCTGGGATTTCTCACCATGCGGCCGCTGATGTGGATAGGGCGGATAAGCTATCCGCTTTATCTCGTGCATGAAAATATCGGCTTCGTGATCATGATCACGCTTACCGGCCTCGGTTTTAATCCGTGGATCGGGTTTGTGGTGGCGATTGCGACGGTGGTGATGCTGGGCGGGTTGATCCACCATTATATAGAGATGCCCGCCAATCGCTGGATCATGGCGAAATGGAAGGCGTGCAGGAAAGCGCCGCCGCTCGCCGGCGGTGGGGCGGTCGAGGCGGCCTGATTGCGGTGGCTGAGTCCGGCATCGCTTGACACAAGGCTTTCGAATCGATAGAGGCTCCCGCTTCCGATACGCTTGTTGTACGGCGGTGCCTTTGTGGCGCTGGCCGTGCTTTTTGCGTCCCGGAAATTGTGATGCCGCCTCTTTTCCATTCGGGCAGTGGCGGCCTGACGCTTTGAGATGGGGAGCCTGGCCAAGGCCCCCGTGGAGCAGGAGTAGAATTTCATGGCACGTATTGCGGGCGTAAATATCCCGACCAACAAGCGCGTTATCATCGCGCTGACCTACATTCATGGCATTGGTCGCAAGACCGCTGTCGACATCGCCAATCAGCTGGGCATCGACCAGAGCCGCCGCGTTCAGGATCTCTCCGACGCCGAAGTGC
>CAYLKZ010000154.1:0-4477 GCA_964384275.1 uncultured Sphingobium sp.
GCATGAATGGGCGAAGCATGGCACCTGCATGGCGCGCCGCCCGGATGAGTATTTCGCGCGTGGCCGGGCGCTTTATCAGCAGGTGAACTTCCCGGACATGGAACGGCTGGCGGTGCGGAAACAGTTGACGGCAGCCTCGCTGGCGCGTGCCTTCGCCGATCGCAATCCCGCGCTCCGGCCGGAGATGATGCGCATCCGAACCGACCGCCTCGGCAGCCTGAGCGAGGTGTGGATTTGCCTCGATACCGCTTTGCGCCCGGCCCGTTGCCCCGCGAGCAGGAGCGGCGCTGCGCTTTCCGCGCCTATCCGGATTCGCCTGCCCTGATCCGGCCCGCGTGACGGGGCACGGGAGGAGAGGCCCCTTGCGCGTCTCTCCTTTCCTGACATGATGGCGGACTATGAGCATATCTATCCTTGAACGGCTGGCGCGGGCGCTGTGCGCTGGGGAGAGTGACACCATGGAGGCTGCCGATTGGCAACTCTATTTGCCGCAGGCGCGAACCGTGCTGGAAGCGATTCGCGAACCTGACGAATTCATGGCGGAGGCCGGTGCCAATATTGCGCGATATATAGGGCCGGAAGAATCGGAGGAAGCCATCGCATCCGAGGTGCGGAACATCTGGCGCGTCATGGTCGATGCGGCGCGGCAGTAGCGAATCGATCGCTTCGGCAGATATTTCGAGAGGCAGGCGCCTCGCGTTGCGGGGTTCGTCATCCACTCGCGCTATTTTGTGAAGATGCCTGACGCCGCTAAGGAGGGATATGCCTGCGCCTATGGCTTCTCATGGATGCAGGAGATCGCGACGGGTGGAAGCGAGGGGAGGCGAGGCGCACCGGATGTTGGCCGGGTGCAGAACCGAATCGAGACCGACCATGCAGAAAGATGAACCGGTAGCAGCGAGAGGATAAGCCCAGCCAGATGCGCCTATGGCTGCCAGCAATTCAGAGCTTTTCAGGAAAAATTCGAAATGGTGGAGCCGAGGGGGATCGAACCCCTGACCTCTACAATGCCATTGTAGCGCTCTCCCAGCTGAGCTACGGCCCCATGTCCATTTCGTCTGACCAACGGTCTGGTGCCCGTTAGCGGGATCATTTCCCTGATGCAAGCGCTTGTTTCAGACTTGCTTCAAAGCCCCTGATCCGGGGTCGGCGCAAGGCCCTGCCTTGCGTCGAGGCGCTGCCTTTAGGGGAGTAGCGCCCCGGTTGCAAGCATTAATTATCGTCTTCGTTCTCGTCGTCGCCAGCGGCCACGCCCAGATCGTCATCGCCACCCAGATCGACGTCGTTATCCGGCGAATCACCATCGTCATCGACATCGATATCGATGTCGAGATCGGTGCCGACCTCGGCCAGATCGCCATCGACGGCCTCGCCCTGCTTGACCTGCTGCACTTCCTCGAAGGGAAGGGGCTGCTTCGACTTCAGCACCGGCTCCGGATCCCACGAAACGCCGCAGGAAATGCAGCTGACAGGCTGGTCTTTGCCGAGGTCGTAAAAACGGGTCGAGCATTTCGGGCAGGTTCTCTTCGTGCCCCATTCAGGCTTTACCATGTGCTGCCGTCCGTCCTTCTAGTGAACAAGAATTGTGCGTGGAACGGAGCGATCCGTCACGCAAATCGACGGGCGCCTTGCCATAGCAATGCGGCGCTGTCAAAAGCCGGGGCGATTTTTATGCAAGAAAGCCTGTAATCCAATGCAATCACCCGCCGCCGACAACCAGAGCCGACCGATGACCTTCCGGGCGCCCCCCGGCGGGCTTTCGGGCACCGTCGCGGTTCCGGGGGACAAGAGCATCTCGCACCGCGCGCTGATGTTCTCCGCGCTGGCGGTGGGCGAAAGCCGGGTCGAGGGGCTGCTGGAGGGCGAGGATGTGCTCGCGACCGCCGCGGCGCTGCGCGCTATGGGCGCGCGGATCGAGCGGGATGGCGAGGGCGCCTGGCATATCGAGGGCGTGGGCGTGGGTGGTCTGCTCCAGCCGGGCGTCGCGCTCGAAATGGGCAATAGCGGCACCTCGACGCGTCTGCTGATGGGTCTGCTGGCAAGCCATGATCTGACGGCGACCTTTACGGGCGACGCCTCGCTGTCGAAGCGGCCGATGGGGCGGGTTATGGAGCCGCTCTCCCGCATGGGCGCGGAATTCACGCCCAGTCCGGGGGGGCGCTTGCCGTTGACCATGCGCGGGCTCGTGCCCGCCGTGCCGATCGAATATCGCCTGCCGGTGGCCTCGGCGCAGGTGAAATCGGCGGTGCTGCTCGCCGGGCTCAACACCCCGGGCATCACCCGCGTGATCGAGCCGGAAGCGACCCGCGACCATAGCGAGCGGATGCTGCGCGGCTTCGGCGCGGACCTGGCCGTCGAGCAGGATGCCGAAGGCGCGCGCATCATATCGATTCGCGGCGAGGCGGAGTTGCGGCCCCAGCATATTCTTGTGCCGGGCGACCCTTCTTCGGCGGCGTTCCCGCTGGTCGCGGCGCTGATCGTGCCGGGGTCGGACGTGACGATCACCGGCATCGGCATCAATGAAACGCGCACCGGCATCATCAAGCTGCTTCAGGCGATGGGCGGCGACATCGAATTGCTCGCCATTCGCGACGAGGGCGGCGAGCCGGTGGCGGACCTGCATGTGCGGGCCTCCTCGCTGCATGGCGTGGAAAACGATCCCGCCGACGTGCCGAGCATGGTCGACGAATTTCCGGTCGCTTTCATTGCGGCGGCGCTGGCGCGGGGGCGCAGCGTCTTCCGTGGCCTTGAAGAGCTGCGCGTCAAGGAAAGTGATCGCATCGCGGTGATGGCCGAGGGCCTCCGCCTGATCGGTGCGCGGGTCGAAGAAACCGGGGACGGCCTTATCATCGACGGCACCGGAGGCGAGCCGCTTTCCGGCGGCGGGCCGATCATAACGCATCTCGACCATCGCATCGCGATGAGCTTCGCGGTGGCGGGGCTGGTCAGCCGGGAAGGCGTGACTATCGACGATATGCGTCCGGTGGAAACCAGCTTCCCCGGCTTCGTGCCGCTGCTCAATCGGCTGGGCACGGGGGTGGAGGCATGATTATCGCCGTCGATGGCCCGGCGGCTTCGGGCAAGGGCACCATCGCCCGTGCGCTGGCCGCCCATTACGGGTTGCCGCATCTCGATACCGGCCTGCTCTATCGCGCGGTGGCGCTCACCCTGAAGCGGGCGGGCGGCGATCCGGCGAGCGAGAGCGATGCGGTCGCGGCGACGGGTTTTGCCGATACGCTGCTCGCCGAGCCGGAATTGCGCACTGAGGCGATCGGTTCGCTGGCTTCGCGTCTGTCTGCCCATGTGGGCGTGCGCGCCGCGCTCAAGGCCCGGCAGCAGGCGTTTGCCGCGCAGGCGGGCGGGGCGGTGCTCGACGGGCGGGATATCGGCACCGTGATCGTGCCGGAAGCCGACGCAAAACTCTATGTCACCGCCTCGCCCGAGGTGCGGGCCGAGCGGCGCGCGCGGGAAATGGAGAGCCACGGCCTTGCCGCCGACCGGCAGGCGATGATCGCCGAGATCGTCGCGCGGGATGCGCGAGATATGGGCCGGGATGCCGCACCGCTGATGCAGGCGGCGGATGCGGACTTGCTAGATACCAGCGATTTGGGTATAGAAACAGCCATCCAACAGGCGATTTCGCTGGTGGATGCACGGGTAGAACATCGCCATTAAGAGCGATGACGGGCAAGGCGCACGGAGTTTCCGCGCGCCCTTTTTTGCTTGTTCTACATGCATTTGTCGGGTTTTGTCAGGCGGATGCCGTTGCTGCATGGGGCAGCTGCGGCGGTTTGGCCAGGGTGATGGGTTGCATGGTGCGACTCGGCCCAGTTTGGAAAGACCTCCGGAACCAACCGGATGGCCAGCAAAAAAAGTGAAGGAAACCATATGGCCTCTACGGCATTTCCGTCGCGTGATGATTTCGCGGCACTTCTCAATGACTCGCTCGGTGGCGAAGATGGCGGCTTCGAAGGCCGCGTCGTCAAGGGCACCGTTACCGCAATCGAAAACGATCTGGCTGTCATCGACGTTGGCCTGAAGAGCGAAGGCCGCGTGCCGCTGCGCGAATTCGCCGCGCCGGGCCAGAAGGCTGACCTGAAGGTTGGCGACGAAGTCGAAGTCTATGTCGATCGCGTCGAAAACGCCTATGGCGAAGCGATGCTGTCGCGCGACCGCGCGCGCCGCGAAGCCGCCTGGGACAAGCTCGAATCCGAATTCGCCGAAAGCGCGCGCGTCGAAGGCGTGATCTTCGGCCGCGTCAAGGGCGGCTTCACCGTCGATCTCGACGGCGCCGTGGCGTTCCTGCCCGGCTCGCAGGTCGATATCCGCCCGGTGCGCGATGTCACCCCGCTGATGGACATTCCGCAGCCCTTCCAGATCCTGAAGATGGATCGCCGCCGCGGCAACATCGTCGTGTCGCGCCGCGCCATCCTCGAAGAGACCCGCGCCGAACAGCGCAGCGGCCTCATCCAGACGC
>CAYLKZ010000155.1:0-4473 GCA_964384275.1 uncultured Sphingobium sp.
AAAGGGGGTCCCTCTTCGACGCCGATCGGGGGTCCCTTTTGAACGCCGTTTGACACCTGCGGAATACGGCCTTCACCATTTCAGGCCGCGAAGTTGGCCGCTTTTAGGGTCATCTTTAGTCTGGCTGGATGACCGATGTTAGGGCGCGCTGCTGCCGGACGGCTCAATGGCACAGTAATGGCGGGTGACGTTCAGCGATCCCCTTCTCGTATTGCTTCACCACAGAAGCTGGGCCGGTAACGAACTGTTGGCTTTCAAGCGCTAAGTAGGGGAATTGACATCGCGGGCATGTGGTAACGAACGGTCCAAACTAGGGCACTTACTGGCGGCTAGCTTTCGAGCGCTTGGCAAACCACCGCGCACCCAGTGAAAGAGTGCGATCCATCTCGTCGTGAGTAAGACCGTATGTCCGTTTCGTGAGAAAGGTTGGTTCGCCCTACACTGGTGATCCAGGCATGCGCTGCCTCCACGCTCAAGCGTGGCGGAAGGCGTGTGGCGGCGAGTCGTCGGGCGGGCACGGCGGGCACGGCTGGCCTCAAGCCCGACCTGGCCGCGAGGTAGGCCGCCAGCGCGCGGTCCGAGTTCGTAGAGCTACGTGGCGACAAAAGTCATGCTTGCAATGATGCGCCTGATTAATTCCGCAAAGCCGCTATCGCCTGGGTTACGCGTTGCCGTGCATCGGGTGTCAATCGCACGTAGACACCTCCGGAGCCGCACGGGTGTTCGGCTTCGACGACCGATCGCGACGTTACGCCCGCCAGCAACAGATCGGGCGCGGACGGCGCGCCAGGCTCGCCCGCCGCAGTGACAAGGAGCGGCCCACCGCTGTCCCCAGCGCAAGAGTCCGGTAGTCCGATTAGACCGGCAACGATCTCGGCACCTGGTCGACACCCAAACGCCTTGGCGTCTGATCGATCGCCCTGGCTGCCTTGGCATGCGGAGCTAACTTTTGGGATCACCGCTTCTCGCTTCTGTGCGGGAAATTTCAGTGCTTGCAGGTCGATCGCGCCAAAGCCCGCCACGCGGAAGCGTCTCGCCTTATCCACCGAAGTGAGCGCTGCAAACGGCATGGGCGAGGCCCGCTTGACCGGGCCGATGAGCTTTACGACTGCGAGATCGAGATCAGTTCCTCCTTCGAAAGGACAACTCGTCAGCAATTTGACTTTGGCGATCTTGTAATATCGCCCGCCTTCGACGCTCGCATCATGGCCGACGTAGGCATCCCCATTGGTGGGATTCTCACAAAAACAATGCGCGGCGCTGAGCACCATATCGGGCTGGATCAGAATGCCGGTACACGATGGCGTCCAAGCTCGAGGGCGTGTAAGACCCACGATGGCGAGCATCTCGCCCTCTCGAACAGGGGTGCCACCGAAGATCATTTTGGTCGAGAGTGAGCCCGGGGGCGGTGTCGGTGGTTGGGACGTCTCGGGATTGGTTGGCTTTTCCGAATCGTATGCAAGTTCCGGCTCGCTTTGTCCGCATGCCGTGAAGGTCAGCATGGCAAGCACTCCGAACCAGATCATTGGCCCGCGAGCCCAGTTCACGGGAAGAGCTTTTCTACGGCCTTGACTGATCGGTAGCCGCCGTGCTTGGCGACGGTGCCTGCGGCGAGGATCGCTCCGCCGTTGTTTTCGTAAAGAGTGTAGGTCAGGGAGACGCCGCCCATGGTGTACAAGGGCGGACCACCGAGGAAAGTCCACAGATTCTTCTTGGTATAGTACGCTGCGGCTTCCTCACTGTTCAGGAGAAGCAGCAGCGGTGCTGTCTTGAGCTTGGCCTGAACAGTCTTCTGTCTGACGATTCTAACGACCAGAGCCTCTTTTCCCTCAGCGGGATCCGCTAGCAATCCGGTCATCAGCTTTTCATACGCCGTGGTTGCTCGTGTTGCCGCTGCATCGGCCTGAGAATATAGGGCTGCGGCTTGGACAGCTTTTGGGCCCGTGCCTTTGCTGAGTTCGGCGAAACGCGCCTTGGCTTCGGCTTGCTCTGCGGGGATAGGGAGATACTGGACCTGGATGGCGTCCAGATCGGTGAAAACCGCTTGGGCGTCGCTTGCCACGACATTGGCCGGAATGACTATTTCGTTGGTAATGTCGTTTTGTCGGAGCGCGGAGACAAGCGCATTGGCGACCAGCTGCGACGTGGTCGATACTTCGACACTGCCGAAGCTGTAGTCCGTCATGAAGTAGCTGCCGAGCTTGGTCACCCCATCGAGCAGCGCGCCTGCAATTGCTAGCGGCGCTGCCCTGGTGGTTCCCTGTGAATTCGCTTTTGATACGATTTGTGGCGTATCGACCGCCTTTGCCTGCGCAAAATAGGCCCGGGCGAGTGTGATTGCCGAATTGATCGAGTGGACTTGCAGGTCAAACTGGATAGCATCGGGTGTGGCCAGATCGCTTGTCCCGTTCAGTATCAAGACCGACCGAGCTTTGTAGGTGTCGAGCGCAGGCTTGAGCGTCGGCGCGATTTCTTGGGCCGCCAAGCGTGTCGAACGAGTGACGAGTAATACACCCTCGGCTTTAGCACCATAAGTGCCCATCGTGACCGTGCCTTGGATCGAAGATTGTCCAGTCACGGTCCCGATCTTGGCAACGCTTGCTGCTGTTTGTGCTTCCACAGCTGCCTTCCGGGAATCGGCCGCTGCCTTTGCAGCGTCGAACGTAGCCTTGCGGGCTTCTTCGAGTGCTTTCAGCTTCGCAAGCTCGTCCAACGACGTCGTGGTTGTCGCATTGCCCGAACCGGCATTGCTGGGAACCGTAGAGCCGCTGTCATCTTCGATTGGGGCGCCGCCGCCATTATCGGGTTCAGCTGCTGCCAGCGGCGTCGCCACTACCAGCAAAAATATTGGCGCAATTCGCAAAAGCATGTGGCGTTCCCCCGTTATTCGGAGCCTACATAAAACTTTCCGAAAGCCAAATCATCTTTCAAGTAATAAGTCAGGTTGATTGAAAAATACTGCGCAGAGATAGGTTAAGTGAGAAGGCAGACCTCTAGATTTTCTGCGGTCCCGGCGAACGACCGGGTTGGGGCACATTGCTGACGAGCGGTTTCGCAGCGATCAGGTGGCAGGTTCTGGCAAAAAGCCGACGCTGAAATGCTCGACCCGGAACGACTTGAATTGGTCGATAGTGTTGAAGAAGTCGGTGATTGTCAGTCTCTGCCATTGGGGCGAAGTCGGCTCCAGGTGTCACGCTGGAGCGATAGGCGGCTGGATCGGGATGAGTTTCGCGAGCTTGCGCAGGTTCTGGGCTGTGGCTGCGAGGTGGAACTCGTCTTTTGCGCCATTTGGTCCTCGCAGGCGGAGGCGATCTAGTTTGAGGATACGCTTGAGATGGGCGAACAGCATTTCGACCTTCTTTCGCTCGCGCCGGGATGTGACATAGGCGTCGGTCTGAGATAGATCCCTGGCCAGATCGCGCGCGCCTTCATGGATTGATCGGATCACTTTGCGCGCGGGCTGGCCGGGACAGCATTGGGGCTTGAGGGGGCAAGCTTGGCAGTCGTGCTGGCTGGCGCGGTAGCGCATGAAGCCATCCTTATCGACGCCGGGCCGTGGGCTCGCATAGTCTCTGCGATGCTGGACGAGGTGCTTGCCGCCGGGACAGACATAGAGATCGTTCCGGTGGTCATAGCGGAACGCGGTGCGCTGGAAGCTGTCGGTCCTGCGGCCCACATGGTCGAAGACGGGGATGTGCGGCTCGATGCCGCGCTCATGGACGAGCCAGGCAAGATTGGCCGCATCGCCATAGCCGGTATCGGCAGCCAGGCGCTGGGGCCAGATGCCGAAGCGCTCCTGTGTCCTGTCGATCATCGTTCGCTGCGCCGTTACCTCAGCCTGACGGATGGCGGTGCTGGCCTCCACGTCGACGATCACGGCATTGGCCAGATCAATGAGGTAGTTGGTGCTGTAGGCGAAGAAGGCCTGCCCGCCATGGGCGGCTGTCCAGCGTGCCGCTGGATCAGCCGGCGACAGATATTTGGGCCTGACGGGCGATGCTGCGCCAAAGGCGGCCTCGTCGAGCACCTCCAGATACTCCCGAACAGCATGATTGATGATATCCGGCGGGAGCCCCTCATCGCCGGGAACGCCGCGCTGGCGATTGGCGTCGGCCTTGATCAGACTGGCGTCGACGGCGAAGCCTTCGCCGCCGACCAGTCCTTCCTGGATGCAGCGCGAGACGGTCATCTCGAACAGCTCACGCAACAGATCACTGTCCCGGAAGCGGCCGTGCCGGTTCTTCGAGAATGTCGAGTGATCGGGCACGGCTCCGTCGAGACCCAGGCGGCAGAACCAGCGATAGGCCAGATTGAGATGCACTTCCTCGCACAGCCGCCGCTCAGAACGGATTCCCAGACAGTAGCCGATCAAGAGCATCCGGATCATCAGTTCAGGATCGATCGAGGGCCGGCCCGTCTGGGACTGTCAGGATTTCCGTGTGTGGGCGGGCGGTTAAACATTACGCCGCCATG
>CAYLKZ010000156.1:0-4398 GCA_964384275.1 uncultured Sphingobium sp.
CGCGCCATCCTCGAAGAGACCCGCGCCGAACAGCGCAGCGGCCTCATCCAGACGCTGGCCGAAGGTCAGATCATCGAAGGCGTGGTCAAGAACATCACCGATTATGGTGCGTTCGTTGATCTCGGCGGCATCGACGGTCTGCTGCACGTCACCGACCTCAGCTACAAGCGCGTCAACCACCCCAATGAGATGATCAACATCGGCGATACCGTCCGCGTGCAGATCATCCGCATCAACCGCGACACCCAGCGCATCAGCCTCGGCATGAAGCAGCTGGAAAGCGATCCGTGGGAAGGCGCCGAAGCCAAGTATCCGGTCGGCGCGAAGCTGACGGGCCGCGTCACGAACATCACCGAATATGGTGCGTTCGTCGAACTGGAGCCGGGCATCGAAGGTCTGGTCCACGTTTCGGAAATGAGCTGGACCAAGAAGAACGTCCACCCCGGCAAGATCGTTTCGACCAGCCAGGAAGTCGAAGTTGTCGTTCTCGAAGTCGACAGCGAAAAGCGCCGCATTTCGCTTGGCCTCAAGCAGGCTCAGAACAATCCGTGGGACAGCTTTGCCGAGCGTCACCCGATCGGTTCGACCGTCGAAGGCGAAGTCAAGAACGCGACCGAATTCGGTCTGTTCATCGGCCTGGAAGGCGATGTGGACGGCATGGTCCACATGTCGGATATCGCCTGGGGCATCTCCGGCGAGGACGCGCTCAACCTGCACCGCAAGGGCGAGGTCGTGAAGGCGATCGTTCTCGATATCGACATCGAGAAGGAGCGCATCAGCCTCGGCATGAAGCAGCTTGAAAAGGGTGCGCCGGGCGTTGGCCAGTCGACCGGCTCGGGCCTGTCGAAGAACCAGAGCGTTACCGTCACCGTGCTCGAAGTCCGCGATGGCGGTCTCGAAGTGCAGGCGGGCGAAGATGGCGCCACCGGCTTCATCAAGCGCAGCGACCTTGGCCGCGACCGCGACGAACAGCGCGCCGAGCGCTTCCAGCCCGGTCAGAAGTTCGATGCGATGGTCATCGGTTTCGACCGCAGCAAGAAGCCGAATTTCTCGATCAAGGCCCTCCAGATCGCAGAAGAAAAGCAGGCTGTCGCGCAGTACGGTTCGTCCGACAGCGGCGCGTCGCTGGGCGATATCCTTGGCGAAGCGCTGAAGGCGAAGAACGAAGGCTAATAGCCCGATCTCTCGCTTTTAGTTAATAAAGCCCCGTCACAACTTGTTGTGGCGGGGCTTTATTGTTTTTTTATTTTGAAGGTTTACAAAATTTTACCGACAGCGAGGACCATATATGGGGGGTTCTGCTGCACAGGCACATTGTCAATTCCTCGCCCTTTGCGTAATAAGGGCAATCCGGCAATGAGTGGGACTGCCGGACTAAGGAGGACAAATGATCCGTTCCGAACTGATTCAGCGTCTGGCGGAAGAGAATAAAGACCTTACCCTTGGGGAGGTCGAGCGGATTGTAGAACTTTTCTTTTCCGAGATTACTCAGCAACTCGCCAATGGTGGGCGTGTGGAGTTGCGGGGTTTCGGTGCCTTTACGACGCGCGCGCGCGATGCCCGAACCGGCCGCAATCCGCGGACCGGGGAGACCGTCGCGATACATGCCAAGAAAGTGCCCTTTTTCAAACCGGGCAAGGAAATTCGCGAGCGTCTGAACGCAGACGGCGAATGAATGGGCGTCACACCCTTGCCTGAAGGCAGGGGCTGTGGCGGCAAGCCGCTTGCCCCTCTGCTTTGGCGATGGAGGCGGGCAAGATGATCGCGGGTTCTGGCGTTCCAAACCCGATCTTTGCTTCAGCGACGCACCTTCGCCAACCGATGCTTGACCTTCCCGGCGCGCCAATGCAGGGGGAAGGTGGACCGGGTGCATATTTGCGGTTGGTTCAGCCTCAAAGCGGACGTGGCGAAATCGGTAGACGCAGCGGACTTAAAATCCGCTTCCCCTAGGGAGTGCGGGTTCGAGTCCCGCCGTCCGCACCAGAGAGGCCAACAGGGCCTCGTGCTTCTTTCCCTCTTCTTGTCGGGCCATTGCGCGCATATCGGCTTGGCCTTGTAGCTGCGGCGCGATAGGATGACGCTGCTCCCTTTGCTGACCGGAACTTGCTCGCTTGCCGCCTCGTCTTTCCCGCACTCTTTCGCTGCTGCCCTTGCCTGCATTGCTGGCGATGCTTGCGGGATGCGGCGACGGGCGCTCATCCGGTCCGGTCCGGGTGAGCGTGATCGGCAGCGCGGATCAGATCAAGGCGCCGTTCGGCCACATTACCACCCGCGCCGGGCAGTTGATGGCCGCCGCCACCGCGCAGGGTCTGGTCAGCCATGATGCGGCGGGAAATGTCATTCCCGGCCTCGCCCAGCGCTGGATCGTCGTCGATGATGGCCTGAGTTATATTTTCCGCTTGCGGCGGGCCAGATGGAGCGATGACAGGCGCGTCGATGCGCGCGATGTGCGCCGTCTGTTGCTCGCGCGCATCGATGGGGCGGTCTCGCGCGATCCTTATGGGGTGCTGGCGGCCATCACGGATGTAAAGGCTATGACCGCCGAGGTGATCGAAATTCGCCTTCGTTCGCCGCAGCCCGATTTTCTGCTGGCGTTGGCGCAGCCCCAACTGGGCATCGCGCTGCCCGCAGGGGGCACTGGCCCTTATCGCCGCGCCAGGGATGCCGCCGACCGGGAGGAAGGGGTATATCTGCTCCTGCCGGCGGAGGATAATGACGAAGGGGGAAGCCAGCCCCGAGCCAACGAGCGGCTGGTGGTGCGCGCCGAGCGGGCGAGCCGCGCCATGGTGCGCTTCGGAGAGCGCGCAAGCGACCTTGTGATCGGCGGAACCATAGCCGAATTTCCGTTCATCGCGCTTTCCGAGGTGCAACCCAGATCGGTGCGCTTCGACCCGGTTCAGGGATTGTTCGGCCTCGCCCTGTCGCCGCGCACGCCGATGTTCGAGGATGCCGCCGTTCGCGAGGCGCTGTCGATGGCGATCGACCGGCAGGCGATCATCGCCTATTTCGACATGAGCCGCTGGAAGATCGCCGAGCAACTCCTTCCGCAGCAGCTCAACCTGCCGCATCCGCCGACCGCCCCCGGCTGGGCTTCGACGGCCATGGAGGACAGGCGTTCCTTTGCCGCGGGCGTCATCGCGCGCTGGCAGGCGCAGCGCGGCGAGCAGGCCGAGCTGACCGTCGCGCTGCCGGAAGGGCCGGGCATGGGCCTGCTCTTCGTCGCGTTGAAGGCGCAGTTGCAGGCTGTCGGCGTAAAGCTGCGGCGGGTCGCGAAGGGCGGGGATTTGAACCTCATCGATGAGGTTGCGCCTTATGACAGTGTCGCCTGGTATCTCGGCCGGGTCAGTTGCGCGCGGAAGGTCCATTGCGACCGGAATGCGGAGGATCTGCTCAAGCAGTCGGTGGCCGCGCGCGACATGACCGAGCGGCTGGTGCTGCTGGGGCAGGCCGAGCCTCTGATCCAGCAGCATCATGGCTTCATCCCTCTGGCGATGCCGGTGCGCTGGTCGCTCGCCACGTCGCGTTTGAGCGGTTTCGAACCGTCGTCGCGCGCCGACCGCAGCTTGCGCGGGCTGGTGGAGTAGCGGGCGATTCTCTGCTTCCTATCGGATGCGCGCGCGGCGGGGACATGATCCGAAGGGCCGATATAATGAAGCGATCCCGCCCTTATCCCTCAACGGGAATAGAGCCTCGCGCCTGTGCGGGGCAGGGGCTGACCGCGAGCCGTATGTCCCGCGTGGGCGTGGCCCCATCCTATCCTTTCTGTTCCATCGCGGCGATCAGCGCGCCGTCGATTTCCTTCGCCTTCCTGTAGGCCGGACGCTCCCGAAAGGGGGCGACATAATCGGTAAAGGCCGCGCGTTCCGGAATGGTGCCGAACTGCAAGCCCCAGTCGATATGCGATCCCACATAGACATCGGCCGCCGAGAAAGCCTCGCCCGCGATGTGCTGCTTACCCGCGATCGCTTGTTCCAGTGCGTCGATTACCTCATCATAGCTGCCATAGCCCACGCTCATGCGCTGCTTTTCAGTCGGCGTGCACTGGAGCATCCTGTTGGTGATGGCCTGCTCGACCGGGCCTGCCGCGAAGAAGAGCCAGCGATAATAGTCTCCCCGCGCCGCAGGCGGCGGCGCCAGCCCCTTCTCCGGAAAGGCGTCGGCGAGATAGGCGCAGATCGCCGCGACCTCCGTCACCACCTGGCCCTTGTGGACGAGCGCGGGCACCTTGCCCATGGGGTTGATGGCGAGATACTCGGCGGCCTTCATCGTCGTGCCATAGTCGAGCAGGCGCTGCTCATAGAGCGCGCCCACTTCCTCCAGCATCCATCGGACGGTCTGGCCGCGCGACATGGGGTTGGTGTAAAAGACAAGATCGCTCATCGTCATTCTCCATCGGGC
>CAYLKZ010000157.1:0-4380 GCA_964384275.1 uncultured Sphingobium sp.
TCGTTGCTCGCCAGAGGGTCTGCTTCCGCCATCCCCGTGGGTGTCAGCATGCGATAGGGCTTCCAGCCGCAGGCCTGCTGAAGATAATTGACGACGCGACCGGCCCGCTTTTCGCTAAGCTCCTGGTTGAATTCGTCGCCTCCAGTGGAGTCGGTGTATCCCACGACAAGCAGCAGCGCGTTGCTCATCCCCTCGGCGGCAGTCGCCGCCGCGCAAAGATCATTCTTCGCCTGAGCGGACAGGATCGCCTTGCCGGTGTCGAAGTTCACGTTCGTCGTGCTCTTGATATTATACTGGTCGATCTCGCCCATGCGCCCGCGCAGCGCCTCGGTTGCCGCGGTCTGCTCATCAAAACGCTGAGCCGTGCCGTTGTGAATCATCGAGGCGGTCTTAAGATCACGGTTCTGAAGAGTGATCCGGCTCGCCACCAGACCATCGCCCGATTGCAATGTCCTGACCGTAACCGGCAGGCCGTTCAGCAGCGAGGTGGCGGCCAGCCTGCTGCGGTTGAGGCCGAAGAAGCCCTTGCTGGCGCTGATACGTGTGTCATCGTTGATGACGATCACGGACTTGGCGCCGTCGGCGGCGGTGACCTGCATCTTGTCGCCGCTACGCGCCGAAATGATGCCCTTGATTTCGGGGCCTTCGGTCATCTCTGCCGGAGCCGGGCTGGAGAAAGTCGCGGAAACATCGGCAGGAGGCGCTTCTTGAACATCCTGCGCCTGCGCGGACAGATTGCCCGAGGCCACCCCGGAAAGCAGGGCCGCCAATAAGAGAAGTCTGGGACTTTTTGAAATGACACTCATCACGCTACTCCTTCAAAATTCGTTCAGTCGGGCCTGCATGACCGCAGCTTATCGTCCGACCGCCGCCCGCGTGATGGCGCATCCAGCCGTCAGAACCCCTCCATTTACCTTCGCACATTAGCTTCGCCAGGTGCGCGGTATGGCGCCGCGGATGAGCGCCATGGATGTTCTGCCTGTTAAAATTAACCTTTCTGGCATATGAACAGAGGGGGTCATCCGGGCAATTGTGCAGCCAATTGGAGCACATCGCACGACGAGCCGATGCACGATGCGCCGCGCAAACGACTTTCATGCGCGGCAATGTTGCCCAAGCAGATTTGCATGACCATTTGCGCCGCTTACAATATCGGGCCTTCCCAAGCTCCTTTTGGCCGCAGTATCGACGAAGCTACGCGCGATATTCTGGAAATCGGTGAACGATGCCGCACAAGGGAAGAATCATGCTTGAATATGAATCTGGCATCATCTTCATCTATACATATATTTCCGGGGACTCTTCCCAAACCATTTTTTATAGGCTTCTGAAAAAGAAGAGGTCGATTTGAATCCAGACATCATCGCTACTTCCGATATACTGGAACCGTCACGAATTATAGCGGACATAGCGCGACTGAAGCGGGATTCATTTATCTTCTCAAGTACGGTCTGCCCCGTGGCCTGCCGAAAGGATCGGGTAAGGTGACGCTTGCTTAATCCGGCTATCGCAGACAATTCATCAAGTGTTGGAGGATAGGTATCGGCCTCTATGCGCTCAATGACTTTGCGCAATGATGCCCGACTCATCCCGCCACGAGCAATGCCGCCATCCGCAGCACATCCCTCGAAATATCTCTTCAATTCTATAATCAGTATTTGCCCATAGCATTGGACAATTTCATGGGAATCTTCGCCCTGATTTTCAACCTCGCGAGCGATCTTTATCAACAGACTTCTGATTGTTGAGCTTTTTATATTCAGGCAATTTTTCAGCTTGAGGCGCGCCTGTTCGTCATGCGGGGAAAACAGGCCGCCGAACGTCGCGGGCGAAAACATGCAACGCACAAGGCTGACCTTTCGCCCTTCAGATTTAATCCTCATAGGCGTCCGCGAAGGCACGAACAGCAACCGCCCGATGTCGTCATAACGATAGGCATCGGCATCGCCTTCGATACGGCCCTCCGCGAAATTCTGGCGCACCTGGCGTTGCAGCGCGATGGTGGACATCTTCTCGTTCAGAAACAGCTCACGGTCGGGCCGAGCGTCCAGATCGAGTGTCTGGGCGATCATGCACGGGACGGAAACGCTGGTGATTATTCTGGAGTCGAAGCCCCTTTCGGTCGCCGAACCATCCATCGCGATACCCTCTCCGTTGCCCCTTAGCCGCTTGAAAGAATCAAGCCGGAAGTCGGCACGCCTGTGCCTGCGGTAACGATCACATTGGCGCAATCGCCGGGTTGGTTCACACTCTGCCCGCGTATCAGCCTGACCCCCTCGGCGACGCCGTTAAGCCCATGGATATAGGCTTCACCCAACTGACCGCCATTGGTGTTTACCGGCAACCGGCCGCCGCGCGCAATATTGCCTTCGCGCACGAAGTCCTTGGCCTGCCCTTTTTTGGCAAATCCGAATGCCTCGATCTGCGGCAGGACGAAGGGCGAGAAATGGTCGTAGAGGATCGCCGCCTGCACATCGCCCGGCCCGATCCCCGCCATGGCATAAAGCTGGCGCGCGACAAGGTCCATTTCCGAAAGCTGGGTCATGTCGGGACGATAATAGCTGGTCATCATCTGCTGGTCATCACACGATCCCTGCGCGGCGGCACGAATGATCGCTGGCGGCTGCCGGAGCTTGCGGGCGCGTTCGGCCGTCGTGACGACGATGGCTACGGCGCCATCCGATTCCTGACAGCAATCGAGCAGGTGGAGCGGCTCCACGATCCAGCGCGAGGACTGGTGATCCTCCAGCGTGATCGGCTGCTGATAGAACCAAGCATTGGGATTGGTCGCGGCGAAATCGCGGAAACCCACGGCGATCCGGCCGAAATCTTCCGACGTGGCGCCATGCTCATGCATATAGCGCCGGGCCGACATAGCCACCCAACTGGCCGGAGAAGCCAGTCCGAACGGCACATAATTGCCATAATGGGCGATTTCGGCGGTCGGCAGCACGTCGGGCGTGAAGGCCGTGCCGAACCGATATTGCGAGCGCTCGTTCATCGCCCGATAGCAGAGCACCACCTCGGCCACGCCGGTGGCAACCGCCATGGCCGCATGCATGATCGGCGCGCAGGCCGCGCCGCCGCCATAATGGATGCGGCTGAAGAACTTCAGATCACGCCCCCCGATGTTGCGGAACAGCTCGATTTCGGGGTTGTTGTCCATGGTGTAGGTCGACATGCCATCGACCTCAGCCGGATCGATGCCCGCATCGGCCAGCGCCGCAAGCGCGGCTTCCACCGCCAGCCGCAGTTCCGAGCGGCCGCTGTTCTTTGAAAATTCGGTTGCGCCGATGCCGGCGATGGCCGCCTTGCCGGAAAGTCCGTTCATGCCGCGTTCCTTGCGAGAAAGTGAAGAGTGACCGTGGCCCCGACATGTTCGCCGATGCCGTTGCGGCCCGATACGGTGACATCGACCTCGCCCGTGCCGGGATCGACCCGGCTGACGGTGCCGTTGATTCGCATCGTATCTCCCGCGAAATTGGGCGCGCCCAGCTTGATGCGAATCTTGCGGACCATGGCCCCCGGCCCTGCCCATTCACCGACGAAACGCTGCACCAGACCGTTGGTCGTCAGAATGTTCATGAAGATATTGGGCACACCCGACGCTTCGGCGGCAGCCTTGTCGTGATGGACCGTTTCATAATCATTGGTCGCGATCGCGCCGACGGCGATAGCCGACGCAGTGACGGGAAAAATGAGTTCGGGCAGTTCGGCGCCCTCTGCGATGTCTTCAAAGCGCATCAAAACCTCCTCCAATGGCCGAAAGCCTGCGGGCGGTGCCCGTGGCGATGACGGCGCCCAGTTCGGCAAGCATCGGCTGCGTGCCGCCAAGCGCGGTCTCGACCGCCTTCGCGGCCAGAAAATAGCGGTGGATGGGATAGGTCACATCGGCTCCCATGCCAGCATGCTGGTGCTGAGCGGTGTGGGTAATGCGGTGTCCGCCAATCGCCGCCCAGTATTTGGCGACGGCGATTTCAGCATCGTCGTGGACACCCTGATCGATCAGCCACGCGGCACGCCAGACAGTGGATCGCATCGCCTCCACATCGATATAGGCATCGGCCGCGCGCTGCTGAACCGCCTGCATCGAGCCTACCGGACGACCGAACTGCACCCGCTCGCCAACATAGGCCGCGGTCCGGCGCAAGGCCTCCGCCGCGATGCCAAGCTGGCTGGCGGCGAGCGCGATCCGCATCTGGCCGACATGACGGCCCAACAGGTCTGCCGGACCGTTCCCCGCATCGAGCAAGGCACCGGCGGGCAGGCGTACATCCTCCAGCGTGAGCAGGGCGAGCGGCGTGGCATCCGTGCCAGTCTGGGCCTCCCGGCGCAGTCCGGCGGCATCGGCGGGAACCACGAACAGCCCCGCGTCATCGG
>CAYLKZ010000158.1:0-4358 GCA_964384275.1 uncultured Sphingobium sp.
GGGCCACTCTTGTGGTCCACGATCATGAATCCATCCGTTCCCTCGGCGATGAGATCGACAATGATGCTCTGACGTCCTCCATCTGGCAGTGCGATGTCGATTGGCTGTTCGATATGCAGGCGCGGATAGCCAAGCTCCGTGAGGATCTGACAAAGTGCTTGCGCCTGTTGTCCGAGAAGCTCGACCTCAGCGTCGGATACTCGGCAATGCTGGCTTACCCTGCCCCGCAGATCGGGTCGGCATAGCAGGATCCGCAATGCCTCGTGGACTGCAGTTCCCTTATCCGTTGCCTGTGCGAGATCCGGTCCGGTGAGCCGGACACCCGCTGAAATCGGCCGGGTCTCAATTTGCAAAGGCAGCGGCCGAGTGGTGGCGATTGTCTGGGAAGGACTGATGACCGGGGCAAGCTGGCCGACAGCTCGTCTTTCAATCGCAAACCTGGGTTCGCGATCATTGCTCTCAATGCGAACTCTGCCTTCCCCTTCGAACGATGCCGGGATTTCCTTGCCACAAATCGTCATGCGCGACGCAAAGTTCGCTGGACCGACAGTGATCTGATTTCCCTGCAATTTCATGCCACAGACGTCGTTCAAAAGACGACGTGCCGTAATCGGCAAGGGCGGCTCGACCTTCTCGTCATCCTGCGGCCACTCGATGATCAGGCGGTCCCGCGCACGGGTCAGAGCAACGTAAAGCAATCGGCGCGCTGTCTCCTCGCACTCAGGATACAGTCCATTTAGAAAACGAGCTGTCGCTTCGGGAGCAGCAAAGTCAGGCGCATAGGCAAGTGTCGCCTGTTCGATCACATGATCGAGATCGTCGAAACCAGGAAACTTTGTGCTGAAAGTTCCGGCACGTGGATCGAGTTTGTGATCGAGGCCGCACACGACGACGACGGGCCACTCCCGCCCCTTCGATGCGTGCCAGGTTACAATCTCGATGCCATCGGCCTCGGCGCCGGCGGGATTGGGACGGAGGTCCTCTCCCTTCAAGCCGACCTTGTTCTCGAGCCAGCCAAGGAAAACGTTGGCACTCTGGCCATAGAAACCGGAGGCTTCACGCATATCGCGGTGTGCCCCCATGAATGCCGCCGCTTCAGCCTCGAAGCGAAGAAGGTCCGCTCTCATTTGGGCGGGATCGTCAAGCCGGTCGCACCAGTCTCGCAGCCCGGCAACCTGGATTACCCGATGGACCAGTCTGTCCACCGGCGTCGCAAGCGAGTCAGGCCAAAGTCCCTGCAACGCCATGAGTTCTTGTGTCTCGATCCGGCCGTCGCGGGCCAGAGCGCCAAGAGCATCGCCGAGCGGCGTTGCGCCCGGGCCGAGCGTTGCCGTGCAGATCGCTGCATGGTTGTCTGCCGGATCGACGGCGAAGCGAAGCGCGAAGCATGCTGCCTGAACGATCTTGCTTTGCCACCAGCCTCCTTCCGCAACGCGGACCGGCAAGCCCAGGGCCCGCAGCGCGGCCGCATAGCTCGCGCAGTGGCTGTGCGTCGGGCACAGGATGGCAACGTCCCGGGGCTCCAGATCGCGCAAGGCCTTGGAATGCCTGTCAACGATGGTCACCCGTTCATCCGTCAGCAGAGACAGGAGACGATCAGCGATGAAATGCTGGGGCTTTCCGCCGGAGCGGGCACCGCGCTTGTTGGCCAGCTCGATGACCTCCAGAGCGGTGTTGTGTCCCGAGGCATTCTGCGCGGCAAGCGCCGTATAGTCCTCACCGAAGAGGCACGGCCCCAGTGCGTTCACAAAATCCATGATGCGCGGATCAGAGCGCCAGTTGCGGTCGAGCGGGCTGGTTTCAAATTGCTGTGTAAGTGCGACAGTCAGTCGCGGATCCGCGCCCTGAAAGCCCATGATCGCCTGCTTGGTGTCGCCGACAATCAATGCGCGTTTGGCCTTGCGGGCCAGCGCCCACAGAAAGGTGAACTGGATCGGGTTGGTGTCCTGGAACTCGTCGACAATGACGCAGTCGACCTCGTCCATGATGGCGCCAAGCACGGCGGGCTTTTCATCGAGTATCCGCGCAGCGTTGGTCACCATGTCGCTAAAGTCGATGACGCCGAGCTCGCGTTTTCGGGTCTCGTAGTCCGTCATCGCCGACTGTGCGCCTTCGACGAGAGCGCGCGCATGCGAAACCGCATCCTCGAGCGGTCCGGGGTGAAAAACCAGGTTGTCAGCCGCCAGCATGACCGCAGATGCAAGATCGTCGTAGCCGTCAGGGGTCGGACTGCCGCGCATCGACAGACGCAGGCCCCGCAGCTTCTGCCAAAGCCGCCAGTCTGTACCGCCGGATGCGAGCAGCTGCTGAGCCTGCTTCAGAGCGCGGAAGTTCTCGCGGAATGCTGTCTTGGCGGTGGCACTACCAGCATCGTCAGCGAGCGAGCGAGGAAAGGCCTGAAGCAAGGCATCGACAGTCTTCTGGAGCGCTGCAGCCAAAGTCTCAGATTTGCCGATAGGTGCACCGTATCCGGTCCGGATGGATGACTCGACAAAGTCGGCCATCGCCGGATCGCTGCCTCGCGGACCAAGCGTTCGCAGCAAGGCGATGACGCCTAGCAACTTCTTGCGGAAGCTGTCCTCTGCGGTTTCGTCCGATGAGAAGCTTCCTTGATAGCCAAGGGCGGCGAGGTTTCGGGAAAGCTCGCTCAATGCAGGATTTTCTTCGATCGAGCGACGGATCAGCAAATCCTGCTCGTCTTCGGCGATCAGGCGCTGCTGCGGAGATGAACCCGATGCGAAGGCGTGCTCGATCAGCAATCGGCGCCCCAGCCCGTGAATGGTAGAGACATAGGCTCTCTCGACAGCCAGCGCTGCCGACAGATTGCTGTCCGCAATCAGAGCTCCCCGGATCCGCTGCCGCAATTCCCCGGCGGCGGCTTCTGTGAAGGTGACCGCGAGGATCTTCTCTGGGCGAACTATGCCGTCCCTGACCCATTGGGTGAGGGTTTCCTGGATATGGTGCGTTTTGCCAGCCCCGGCGCCTGCGGGCACAATCGAAAGTTCAGTCATCGAGTTCGTCCGGGATGGTTACAGAAGGGGCGGTGTCGTCACGCATGAATGCGGTGATCAACGGACTGTCTTCGAGAGCGTAAGTGCCAAGTGCGGCGGCTTTCTGGAAGAATTTGGCGTCTGCCGTGGTGTTCGTTTCGAGCCGGCCAGCCTTGAGGGCGTCGAATCTCGCCGAAATCAGAGCAAGTGCATTCACGGCGATGTCACCTGCGACGAGTTCGACATCAGTGCTGTCAAACACCTCGATGCCATTGAGAAGGACGTTGCCGTCGTTGAGCGTGTGATAGGCAACCGCCGGCTGTTTGGACCAGCCGTTCAAGGTCTCGCCAATGCGAACGACAGCTTCGTGGCTGCGCTCATCGATCCGAACGGTCATGCGCCGATAGAGATCGACCTGCAGGTCCCAGCCCTTCTGCAAGCGCTGTCTGCGGGTTCCGGAGCTGCTCTTTTTGTAATCGACGACGATCGGCTGCCCATCGGGAAGGCGAAGCAGGCAATCCGCTTTGCCATGTACGGGATGCTCAAACAGGGTCCCCGAGAGCCAGAATTCGTTGCCCACGATCTCGGCGTCTAGGGATTTCAGTACCATCGACCAGTGCTTGGCGGACTTGGTGATTTCCGCCTCCAGCGTGTTGCGTTCGACAGCCCAGGCCGACGTCTGCAGGAACGGCGCAATTGCACGAATGCGTTCCAGAAGAAGCTCGGGCACCTTTTCTTCGATCACTTCGTCGGACGGGTGGTCCTTGCCCGGCGGGAAGAGGCGTTCGAATACCTCGTGGGCGAGAGATCCGCGCAGCATGACGTCAAGCGCTTCTGGCTGCCAAGAGACGTGCTCGGCGCCGAGTTCAGCCAGGACCCAGGCCAGCGGGCTGATGAGGAGCTTTTCAAGCCGGCTCGGGCTCTGCGCTCTCGGGGTGCCATCATCCTTCTTGCGCAGGCTCAGGAGATCGAGATCAAACTCATAGTGCGTTGGCACTTCGATGGGCTCGAGGGGGTCGACCACTGGCCGCGGCTTCCAGGCCACCAGCCTGTCCCAGATCGTACCTTCACTATGCGTGAGCGGTACGACCAAAGATTCAGGATCATCCATGCCGGTGATGAGCCGGGAGATGAGTGGCAAACTTGACGAGGCGGAGAGAAAGCTGCCGCTGCGATCGCGTTCTGACAGGAGGAATATGACCTGGTCACTTGCGGCTCCAATCTGCCGCGCGAAAAGGTCGAGCGATGCATCGAGCTGCTTGGCCTGGGACGGGAGCTGCAATCCGATCGTGTTTGAGATCGCCTCAACCTCGCTGTCGAGGAAGAACGGATTCCCCGAAGGCGGGGGCGGATAGGCACCGTCGTTGA
>CAYLKZ010000159.1:0-4200 GCA_964384275.1 uncultured Sphingobium sp.
GGGGCGCCTCACGCGGGCTGATGCAGCGATCCTGCACGTCACCCTTGCAAATGGGATAGCTCTCCTGCGCCGACGGCGGAGAGGCCGTATTGCCGCCGACCGTCACCGGGTTGCCGGGCGCGCCGGGAAGGGCCGCCGGGTCATGCGGCACCGGCGAGGCGGGGCGCGAATTCGGCGGCACATTGAGCGGCCCGGGCATGGCCTGCGCATTGGGATCGGGCGGCGACTGCGTGGGCATTGGCGGAACCTGTTGGGGGGACTGCGCAATCGCCGTGGAACCAAGGCAAAACGCAAAGACGCCGATCAACACTCTGGTCTTCACTGGCTCTCTCCTTGTGATGATGCTCATTATGGCAGCGGTTCAGCGCATGACCGACGATTAGGTTCCCCTCGGCTCGAATCCTCCCTTGCTCCGCCCGCCCTTGTTCCCTAAATGTTCGGCATGACCGTCCCCGCAGCGCCTCTGTCGCCCGAACCGCCCTATCTCGCCAGCCTCAACGAGCCGCAGCGCGAGGCGGTATTGACGACCGAGGGGCCGTTGCTGGTGCTCGCGGGCGCGGGCACGGGCAAGACGGCGGCGCTGACCGCGCGCCTCGCCCATCTCATCGCGACGCGGCGCGCCTATCCTTCGGAAATTCTCGCCGTCACCTTCACCAACAAGGCCGCGCGGGAGATGAAGGAGCGCGTCGGCCGCCTGATCGGCGAGGCGGTGGAGGGGATGCCGTGGCTCGGCACCTTCCACTCTATCGGCGCGAAGATGCTACGCCGCCATGCCGAGCTGGTGGGCTTGCAGAGCAATTTCACCATCCTCGACACCGACGACCAGTTGCGCCTGCTGAAGCAGCTCATTCAGGCCGAAGGGATAGACGAGAAACGCTGGCCCGCCCGGCAACTGGCCAGCCTTATCGACCAGTGGAAGAACAAGGGGCTGACCCCCGCCGATATCGACGCGGGCGAGGCGGAGCATTACGCCAATGGCGCGGGGCAGAAGATGTACGCCGCCTATCAGGCGCGGCTGCTCGCCCTCAACGCCTGCGATTTCGGCGACCTGCTGCTCCACCCGCTGACGCTGTTGCGCAAGGACCGGGAGGTGCTGGAAACCTATCAGAAGCGCTTCCGCTACATCATGGTGGACGAATATCAGGACACTAATAGCAGCCAGTATCTCTGGCTGCGCCTCCTCGCCCAGCAGCGCAAGAATATCTGCTGCGTGGGCGACGACGACCAGTCCATCTATAGCTGGCGCGGCGCGGAGGTCGCCAATATCCTGCGGTTCGAGCGGGATTTCCCCGGCGCGAAGACCGTTCGCCTCGAACAGAATTACCGCTCCACGCCGCATATATTGGGCGCGGCCTCGGGCGTGATCGAGGGCAATTCGCAGCGGCTCGGCAAGACGCTGTGGACCGAAACCGATGTGGGCGAGAAGGTGCAGGTCATCGGCGTGTGGGACGGGCCGGAGGAAGCCCGCACCGTCAGCGACACGATGGAGGGGCTGCATCGCGCGGGCGAGGCGTTCGACGATTTCGCCATCCTCGTGCGCGCCCAGTTCCAGACGCGCGAGTTCGAGGACCGCTTCATTCAGATCGGCCTGCCCTATCGAATCGTCGGCGGCTTTCGCTTCTATGAGCGCGCAGAAATCCGCGATGCGCTGGCTTATCTGCGGCTGGTCGCGCAACCGGCGGACGATCTGGCGTTCGAGCGCATCATTAACGTGCCCAAGCGCGGTCTCGGCGACAAGGCGGTCGAGAAGATCCACCGTCTCGCCCGCGCCGAGGGCACGCCCCTGCTGGTCGCGGCGGAGCATATCCTCGGCACCGACGAGCTGACGCCGCAGGCCCGGCGCGCCCTCACCAATTTCATCGCCAATATCGGCCGCTGGCGCGACATGGCGAGCCAGTTGCCCCATGCCGAGCTGGCCCGCATCCTGCTCGACGAAAGCGGCTATACCGCGATGTTGCAGGCCGAGCGCACCGCCGAAGCCAATGGGCGGCTGGAGAACCTGAACGAGCTTACCCGCGCAATGGAGGATTACGAAACGCTGGGCGCGTTTCTGGAGCATGTCAGCCTCGTCATGGACAATGACGCCAATGAGGATGAGCGCAAGGTCACGATCATGACCATCCACGCCGCCAAGGGGCTGGAGTTCAACCGCGTGTTCCTGCCCGGCTGGGAGGAAGGAGTGTTCCCCTCTCAACGATCGCTCGATGAAGGCGGCCTCACCGCATTGGAGGAAGAGCGCCGCCTCGCCTATGTCGCGATCACGCGGGCGCGGCATCATTGCACGATCCTCCACGCCGCCAATCGCCGCATCTATGGGCAATGGACCAGCTCCATCCCCTCCCGCTTCATCGCCGAACTGCCCGAGGATCATGTCGAGCAGGAGAATAATGTCGGCGGCGGCGCGAGCCTGTGGCGCGCCAACTGGGCGGATCAGCCCGATCCCTTCCGCGATGTCGGGCGCGGGTCCGGCCGCGGTCCGGGCTGGCAACGCGCGCAGCGGACCGGAGGGCTGGGGAACGGCGCGCCGGGTTCGGCGGTCGCCTCTCCGAAGGAAAGCTATAGCCCGGCAATCTCCATGGCGGCCAAACCGCGCACCGATATCACCCTTGGCCAGCGCATCTTCCACCAGAAATTCGGCTATGGCACGGTGGCGGGCATCGACGGCAACAAGCTCGAAATCGATTTCGAGCAGGCCGGACGCAAGCGGGTGATCGACAGTTTCGTCACGCCCGCCTGATCGCAGGCAACAGAGAAGCTGCGGGCGAAAACAAGGCTGTTGATGCCGCGCAATCACGGGTGCAAAGGGATTGCATGACCAGTTCCACCGCCTCACCGGACTCTCCGCCGCTTCATCCGCTCCGCTATCGCGATTTCCGCCATTATATCGTGGCGCGACTGTTCACCACGCTCGGCCAATATTCGATGATGATCGTGATCGGCTGGCAGACCTATTCCACCGCGCGCCTCACCATGGACACCCATGCCGCCGCCGCGCAATTGGGGTTCATCGGCCTCGCCCAGTTCATCCCCGTCTTCCTGCTGTCGCCGATCGCGGGCTGGATCGCCGACCATTTCGACCGGCGCCGCGTCGTCATTTCCGCAGGGATGCTGCAAGCGCTGAGCGCGGCGATCCTCGCCTATGCCACATGGGCCGATCATATTTCGCTGCCGCTGCTGTTCGGCGTGGCGGGCCTGCTCGGCATCGCGCGCTGCTTCAGCGGACCGGCCATGGGATCGATCGCCCCCCGCCTCGTGCCGCTGGAGGCGATGCCGCGCGCGCTCGCCTTCAGCGCGATGATCTGGCAATGCGGCATGATCATCGGCCCGGCGCTGGGCGGCTATATCTACGGCGCCCATGCGCCCGCGCCATATATGCTGGCGACTATTCTCTTCGTGATAGCCATGGTCGCGATGGCGATGATCGCGCCTCAGCCCCCCTCCGGCACGCAGGTCGCCGATCGCCGCCCCTTGCGGCAGATATGGGAAGGCGTGCGCTATGTGCGCGGCAACCGGCTGGTGCTCGGCGCGATCACGCTGGATCTGATGGCGGTGCTGCTCGCCGGGTCGACCGCGCTGCTGCCCGTCTATGCGCGCGATATCTTCCATGTCGGCGCGGCGGGGCTGGGCGAACTTGCCGCCGCGCCCGGCATCGGCGCCGCGCTCACCGCGCTTTATTTCGGGCTGCGGCCACCGGAAACCAATGTCGGCAACAAGATGCTGGTCAGCGTCGCGCTGTTCGGCGTGGCGACGATGGTGTTCGGCCTCACCGCCTTCATGCCGTCCGGCATCGCCCGCTGGGTGGCGATGGCCGCGCTCTTCGCCTGCGGCGTCACCGACATGTTCTCCGTCTTCGTACGGCAGACGCTGATCCAGATCTACACGCCCGATGAGATGCGCGGCCGGGTGGCGAGCTTCTCCCTCATCGCCATTTCCGCCTCCAACGAACTGGGCGAGGCCGAATCCGGCTTTCTCGCCGCGCTGATCGGGCCGGTCGCGGCGGTTGTTGCGGGCGGTCTCGGTGCTATAATGACGGTCGCGATCTGGGCCAGGCTCTTCCCCGAAATCGGCATGGCCCGCCGCTTCGACGCGGTGGTGAATCGTGAGAGCACGACCGGACAGGAGACAAGATGATGAAGGCTGCGACGATTCTCGACACCATCGGCAACACGCCGCACATAAGGGTGAACCGTCTGTTCGGGG
>CAYLKZ010000160.1:0-4174 GCA_964384275.1 uncultured Sphingobium sp.
GCTGGAAATAGGTGAACTGCGTCACCTCCATGCCGTCGCACCAGACTTCCCAGCCAAGGCCCCAGGCGCCCAGCGTCGGGCTTTCCCAGTCATCCTCGACGAAGCGGATATCATGCACCAGCGGATCGATGCCGATCGCCTTCAGGCTGCCCAGATACAGTTCCTGAAGGTTCGCCGGGGACGGCTTCATGATGACCTGATATTGGTAATAATGCTGAAGGCGGTTGGGGTTCTCGCCATAGCGGCCGTCGGTGGGGCGGCGGCTGGGCTGGACATAGGCGGCATTCCATGGCTCCGGCCCGAGGCTGCGCAGAGTCGTCGCCGGGTGGAAGGTGCCCGCGCCGACCTCCATGTCATAAGGTTGCAGGATCACGCAGCCCTGCTTGCCCCAATAGTCGTGCAGGGTCAGGATCAGGTCCTGAAAGCTCAAACTCGTCGCCCTCTCGGCCATCTCATCCTTCATCGCGCAATGATGCTGAAATTTCGCGAGACGCCTTGGCGCATGGGAGCATCAGGGTCAAGTGATTAGCGGCGCAAATCAAGGTTAAGCGCGCTTGCGCGGCGCATGGATAAACGCCATGAAGCGGGTCATGGAAAACAGTCCCTCCTCCCCCCGCCGCCATAAATATCTGAAAAACTGGATGCGGGCGCTGGCCTGCGCCGGTGCCGGCCTCGCACTTTCGCTGGCAGGCTGCGGCTCTTCCAGGGAACATAAGGCGCCGGTCGCCGCCGAGGCATCCCCAGAGACAGCGGGCATGGAGGCAGCGGGCCTCACCCGGCCTGCGCTGTGGCAAGTGAAGGACAAGGACACGACCATCTATCTCTTCGGCACCGTCCACATGCTGAAGCCCGGCATCAACTGGTTCGACGGGCCAGTGAAGGCCGCCTTCGACGCCTCGGACGAACTGGTGCTGGAGGTGGTGGAACCCGACCCGGCGAAGATGAACTCGATCGTCACCCGGCTCGCGCTCAATGTGAACGGCCCCGGCATCCTCAACCGCCTGACGCCCGACGAAAAGACCGCCTATCTGAAGGCGCTGTCGGACTATGGCCTGCCCGCCGCGACGATGGATCAGCTCGACCCGTGGATGGTCGCGGTCACTCTCTCGGTCGCACCGCTGGAGCGGCTGGGCTATGACTCCGGCATCGGCGTCGAAAAGACGCTGGAAAAGACCGCCCGCGATCAGGGCAAGACCGTGACCGGCCTCGAAACAGCGGAGCAGCAGCTCGGTTATTTCGACGCGCTGCCGGAAAAGGCGCAGATGGTCTATCTCAACACCACGGTGGCGGAGCTTCCCCAGATAGAGGACGAATTCAACAAGCTGTTGGACAACTGGGCGCGGGGCAAACCCGACGCGCTGGCCGAGCAGATGAACGCCTCGCTGGAGGCCACGCCAGAACTCGCCAAGGCGCTGCTCTTCGATCGCAACGCGCGCTGGGCGGATTGGATCGCGGCGCGGATGAAGCGGCCGGGCACGCTGTTCCTCGCGGTGGGCGCCGGGCACCTTGCCGGGAAGGACAGCGTCATCGACATGCTCGCCCAGCACCGCTTCACCGTGACGCGCCTGCCCACGGCGCCGGTCGTTGCCCAGAAATAAGCGGGCGCCGATAATCGGCGGACATGTCGGCAGGCCAGCGCCCCTTTTCCCGGCGGTTCTTTTGCGGCCTTGCTTTTCCGGGCGTTTCTGATAATGGCCGGCCATCCGTCATGGTCATCCCTGGAGGCGTGGCGGCGTTAACATCGAAACGAACTTGGAGACATGCAATGAGCGATCAGCTTACGCTGTCGGCCGAGGTACGCGAACGGGCTGGCAAGGGAGCCTCCCGCGCTCTGCGCCGCGAAGGCCGCGTACCCGCCGTCATTTATGGCAATAACGAAGAACCGGCCCTGGTTCATGTCGAGGAAAAGCTCCTCAACAAGCTGCTGGGCACCGGCCATTTCTTCAACTCCGTGGTCATGGTCGAAGTGAACGGCAAGGCCGTCCGCACCCTGCCCAAGGATGTCGAATTCCACCCCGTCACCGATCGCCCGCTGCATGCGGACTTCCTGCGCGTCGGCGAGCATACGACGATCCACGTGAACGTCCCCGTCAGCTTCATCAATGAAGAAGCGGCGCCGGGCCTGAAGCGCGGCGGCGTGCTCAACATCGTCCGTCACGAAGTCGAGTTGATCTGCGATGCGTCGGCAATCCCCGACGATCTGGTTGTCGACCTGACCGGCTTCGAAGTCGGCGCTTCGATCCACATCAGCGCCGTCAAGCTGCCCAGGGGCGCGAAGACCGCGATCGACGACCGCGACTTCACGCTCGCGACCATCGTTGCTCCGTCCTCGCTGAAGAGCGAAGAAGGCGACACCACCAAGACCGAAGGCTGATCAGCCTCAACGGTTTTGGCGAAAGGTGGGGGGAGCGCGCATGCAACTCTGGGTGGGCCTAGGCAATCCCGGCACGCAATATGCGCTCCACCGGCACAATGTCGGCTTCATGGCGCTCGACCTGATCGCCGACATGCATCGCTTTTCCCCGTGGAAGAAACAGTTTCAGGGCTGGGTCGCCGAAGGGCGTCTCGGCCCTGAAAAGATTCTGCTGCTGAAGCCCCAGACCTTCATGAACGAAAGCGGCCGCGCCATCCGCGCGGCGGTCGATTTCTACAAGCTGGCGCCCGAGGACGTGACCGTCTTTCACGACGAACTCGACCTCGCGCCGATGAAGGTGAAGGTGAAGCGCGGCGGCGGCACGGCGGGGCATAACGGCCTGCGCTCCACCGACGCGCATATCGGCAAGGAATTCCGCCGGGTGCGGATCGGCATCGGCCATCCCGGCCACAAGGACAGGGTCCACGGCCATGTCCTTTCCAATTATCACAAGAGCGAGCAGGACGCGCTCACCGACATGCTCGGCGCCATCGGCGCGGAAGCGGAATGGCTCGCCCGGGGCGAAGACGCCCGGTTCATGAACGACATCGCTCTTCGTCAACAAGACGCATAAGGATCAAAGGGATATGGGTTTCAAATGCGGTATCGTCGGCCTGCCCAATGTCGGCAAGTCCACGCTGTTCAACGCGCTCACCGAAACGCAGGCGGCGCAGGCGGCCAATTATCCCTTCTGCACGATCGAGCCGAATGTCGGCAATGTGTCGGTGCCGGACAACCGCCTCGACAAGCTGGCGGAGATCGCGGGCAGTCAGAAAATCATCCCGACCCAGCTCGCCTTCGTCGATATTGCGGGCCTTGTGCGCGGGGCGTCGAAGGGCGAAGGGCTCGGCAACCAGTTCCTCGGCAACATCCGCGAGGTGGACGCGGTCGTCCATGTGCTGCGCTGCTTCGAGAATGACGACATCCAGCATGTCGACAATCGCATCGACCCCATCGCCGACGCCGAGACGGTCGAGACCGAGCTGATGCTCGCCGACCTCGAATCCCTCGAAAAGCGCGTGCCCGCCGCCCAGAAAAAGGCCGCGCAGGGCGATAAGGAGAGCAAGCTCATCGCTTCGGTGCTGGGTCAGGCGCTCGACCTGCTGCGCGAAGGCAAGCCCGCCCGCCTCGTCGTCCCCGCCGACGAAGAAGAAGCGCGCGTGTTCCGGCAGGCTCAGCTCCTCACCTCCAAGCCCGTCCTCTATGTCTGCAATGTCGAGGAAGAGAGCGCGGCGCACGGCAATGCCTTCACCGCCAAGGTGTTCGAGAAGGCAGCAGCCGAGGGCGCGCAGGCCGTCGTCGTCTCCGCTGCGATCGAAGCCGATCTGGTCGGCATGGATGCCGCCGAGCGCATGGAGTTCCTTTCCGAAATGGGTCTTGAGGAAACCGGCCTCGCCCGCGTGATCCGCGCCGGGTATGAGTTGCTGCACCTCATCACCTTCTTCACCGTCGGGCCGAAGGAGGCGCGCGCCTGGACCGTCCACAAGGGCGCCAGCGCCCCCAATGCGGCGGGTGAAATCCACAGCGATTTCGAAAAGGGCTTCATCCGCGCCGAAACCATCGCCTATGACGATTATGTGACGCTCGGCGGCGAAGCCAAGGCGCGCGAGGCAGGCAAGCTGCGCGCCGAAGGCAAGGGCTATGTGGTGCACGACGGCGACGTCATGCACTTCCTGCACAGCTAAGACCTGAGCGAAGGGGAGCCAAGCGCCATGAGCCTGCGCCCGCAGAAAATCGCGCCGAAGCTCTCCTCGCCTTATG
>CAYLKZ010000161.1:0-4173 GCA_964384275.1 uncultured Sphingobium sp.
GATGGTGACGTTCGAGTGCCAGGTAGGTCAGCTGCTCGAGTGCCTGGCCGAGTGAAGGCAGCTCTTCGGAACCGGCACGAGCAACGCTGTCTGCTTCGCCTTCTATGAGGGAGACTTCCGGGCACGGGATCGCCGCGCCGGCTGCATCGAGGCATGCACATTCTTCAACGGCACCGCTGTCGCCGCATCCGTCGAAACGGATCTCGACGCGGGCAATCCCAGCGTCCTGCAAGCGCGGAAGAATGGCTGCCTTGAGCTGCTGGATTTCTTCGGCCACTTGCACTTGCCGCTCGGCCTGGCGAACGGCAAAGTCGGCCATCACAGCCTCGATATCGATCATGGAATACCTCCTGTAGAAAGGAGCCAACGACCATTCGCTGGCTCCAAACGACAGGCGCTCGCCTTTCCTCTGATGGATGACGCCAGCGCCGATTGGGCGCTGGCGCGAGGACCGGCATGACCTCAGTCGGTCCCTGCCGAAGTGCTCTTCGGATTGGTGCCAAGGTGCCCACGGCGATCGACAACGGTGATCCGCCGAGTCTTGGCCTCGATCACCAAACGTTCGAGTACGCCATTGCCCGGAAAGGCGATGACGTAGCGCGGATCGAGGGAGAGCATCCGCTCGTTACGCTTGAAGCCGGCACGGGCGCCCAGCCGCATGTCGAGCGAGAACGTGACCTGCGGGATGCCGCGACGTTCAGCCCAGCTCGATGCCAGGCGGTCGACTCCCTTGGTGTCGCCGCCATGGATGAGCACCATGTCGGGCACACGGTCACGAACCTTGTCGAGCGTTGCCCAGACATTGTTGCCGAAGGTCAGCGCATCGTCTTCGGTCGCATGACGGGTGCGCCCGCCAGCGAAGACGACCGGGGTTCCTTCGGGCACCGCCGCACGGCGCTTGGCCTCGGCACGGGCACGCAGGAAGTCGCGCCCTTCGACGAGCGCCGAGGTGAGCATGACGCTGTGATTGAAACGCGAACTGGAGACTGGCTTCCAGGAGGAACCGAACTCGTTGAGGTAAAGGGCTGCTGCAACCTCGCGCATCTCCTCGAGCGCCAGCATTGCACTTTCGGCGCACTGCGCCCGCTCGACCTGCGTCTCGAGTTCATGGGTGTGGACCTCGGATCCATCGGCCGTAGCAATCAGCGCGCGGACCTCGTCGGTCGCCCGGTCAACGGCCGTCGATTTGCGTTCCGCCGAGCGGTGAAAGATGTTGACGAAGGCCCAGCCAAGATCCTCGGCGTCGGCTTCGAGAGCGGTCCCGGACACCATGGCGAAAAGATCGGACCAGACCGCTTCGAGAGTTTGGACGACCGCCTCCCGGACGGGGAAATCGCTTGTCGATACGGGAGCGGGTCCGATCGAGAAACCGGCAAGATCGAGCCCGGCGAGTTGGTCGGCAAATGACGTGTGCATGGGATATCCTCCTGACTGACGTGACACCGGCGCATCCGTTCATGGCTGCGCCAGCGAGAGCCCGTCAGGGCCAGCATTCAGGCAGGATTGCGCACCCGTCAGGGGAAACCCGGCTTGGCGGGCTGGCGCGGGCAGGCCTTGAGCCTGCAGGGCGAAGGCCAACACGGGCCCGCCCAAGCCGGGTTGCGCAAGACTGGCGGCTGGCCCAGGGCCTCTCTCGCATGGCGACAGACCATGAGCGGCCGGCAAAGCTCAGTCAGGGATGGCAACCCAAAGCGCTGCGCCTTACCAACTCGCGGAGCTCAAGCTGCGCGCTTGGTGTAGACCCCCTCGCCATTCGACATGTGCCCGAGGCAATCATAGTCGCCGAACGTGGCATCGAACCGGGATGCGATCTGGGACAGCCAGCGCCGTGCCCGCGGTGACCGGGCCGTGCGCCAATCAGCGTCCCAATAGGCCCCGTCATCGCGCTCGACGATCCAGACTGCCACCAGCTCGCCATAGACCGATACGCCGAAATCCGCATAGGCATTGCGCATGAGGATCCGGTCTTCCCGGCCACGCCAACCATCATGCGGGATCAGGGACGGAAAAGCATTGGCGGCCCGCTCGCGCAGATCCTCGCGCAGCCATTCGTACTCGAATTCCCAGTCTTCGTCGCTTTCGACCTCGAGTACCGTGAAGGCGACGACAGCGCCGCTGGGATAGCTGACCGATCGGCCCATGACATCCTCCCTCAGGCCGCAAGCGCAGCGTCGTCTGACACGTCGTCAAACTGCTCAGGAGCGACTCTCCCGCCGAGATTCAGCAGCAGGCTCGCAGCTTCTTCGGCCTTGGCCGCAGCGGTAAGGATGGCGCGGTCGTCGTGCTTTAGAAGCTTGAGCCAGTGCTCGATATAGCTCGCGTGGCTGTCGAGATGCGTGACCGGCAGCCCCAGCTCGGCGCCCAGCATGGCGCTGGAGAGTTCGGCGACGAGTTCTTCGGCGGCATAGGCCGCTGTGCCGAAGCGGTTCTTGAGATCACGTCCTAGACGGCTGGCATGGCCGGTCCAGTGCGACAACTCGTGTGCGAACGTGGCATAGTAGTGATCAAACCCATTGAACAGGCTGACTGGCGGCATCGTCACGCGATCCGCAGTCGGTTCGTAGTAGGCCTCGCAGCCTTGGTGGCGCAGGTTGACGGGGATGGCAGCGAAGAAGGCGTCGATCTCGGCTTCGCGCCCTGCAGGCTCGACCAGTTCGAGCGTTGCAGCCGGATGGAAGCGCTCGGGCAGACCTTCGACCTGATCGGCATTGAAGACCGGATAGGCCTTCAGCACCCGGCGCGCTTCGTCGGTCTTTTCGTCAGTATCGGGGGCTTCCACTTCCTTGGTGTAGCTCTTGTAGAAGATCGCGATGGTCGACTTCTCGCCCTTGCGAACCTGGGCTCCGAGCGATTTTGCCTGGTTGTAGGTCATCCAGAACGGCGAGGCGTAGCCGCACATGTCGGCGACCATCCACAACCAGAACACGTTCATGCCCCGGTACGGAATCCCGCAGGCCCGCAAGGGCCGGGAGACCGGGACACCGCGCCACGGCTTGATCCACGGCTTCGTGCCTGCTTCCAGACGGGCGATGATTTCCTGAGTGATGCGGGTGGCGGGCGACACGCCGCTGCCCTGCCGCTTGCGATAGGCCATGATGGTTCTCCTGATTGAGGCATCTGGACAGTCGGCGACGGGTTCGCCGGTCAGTGCCACAGGTTCCCGAGCCCCCTCTGCTCTTCTCCCAAAAAGGAAGCGGCCCTCCGGCGTGAGCCGAAGGACCGCTTCTCGAGGTGCGAGTGGCCGAGCCTGTCAGGAGGAGGTCAGGCGGCCAGCTCGCGGGGGGTATGAATTTCGCCGTCGACACCAGGCTCAGCGTCAGCTGCTTCGATCTCGGCTTCACCAACCTCCGGTGCAGCGGAGGCGAAGCGCATGACCTCAGGCACCCAGGCCAGAGCCTTTTCACGGACCTCGACTTCGGTGATGTAGGTGCCAGAGAAGACGCGCTCCGCGCTCATCGCGAGGTCCCCCTTCTTGACCGAGGAAAAGCGTGAGGAGAGCTCGAGACCGCCGACATCAGTCAGCGCGTCAAGGATCACCTGCTTCGACACCCGGTCAAAGTAGTTGGCCGCTGTCGGGCGCCACCACTGCGCCATGTCGATGCCGATCAGGCTTCCGAGATGATCTTGGAATGGCAGCTGACGCTCACCGGCCATGTTGAGGCTCGCCTCGAGCGACCGGGCAACGACATAGCCAAGCCAGGCCGCGCGGCTGTCATCGGGCAGCGCCCGAAACAGATCGAAGCGGGAGATCGCATCGTCACCAGCGCGCCAGCTTTCGTCGAGACTGGAGCGGAACTCGGCAAGCCCGCTGCTCGCCGGAGCATCCTTTGCTTCGAAGCCGATGATCGGGCCTGCCGGAACAGGCGCGCGCAGCGTGCTCGCAGCCCGCGCCCGCCAGTCGTGGGTATCGACATCGGCAAGCGTGAAGACCATGATGTCGAGCGCCAGACCGGGGTCAGATGCAACGTGCAGTGCCAGGACATCCCGGCGCTGCATCGCGAGCTCGTCAACCAGGCGCTTGGACAAGGTGGTCCGCCGCTTGTCCGAACCTTCCCCGCCAGCAACGACTTCGATCCCATCGTCGGCTTCGGCGGGTTCAGCCTGGCGCTCGCCGTAGAACACCGGCTGGAGAACCGGCGTGCCATCGCGCGAAAGCACCAGGATCATCCCTGC
>CAYLKZ010000162.1:0-4082 GCA_964384275.1 uncultured Sphingobium sp.
GCCGAGGCGGTGGAATGCGCGATCAAGACCGCGCGCCGCTATCATTATGCGAACGGCGAGGCGCACCGGCACAAGATCATCACCTTCTCCAACGCCTTTCACGGGCGGACGCTGGGGACGATCTCCGCCACCGACCAGCCCAAGATGCGGGATGGCTTCGAGCCGCTGCTGCCCGGTTTCGACGTGGTGCCGTTCAACGATCTCGCCGCAGCGGCGGCCGCGATCGATGAAGACACGGCGGGCTTCATGCTGGAGACGGTGCAGGGCGAGGGCGGGCTGCTGCCCGCGACGCCCGAATTCCTGACCGGCCTGCGCGAGCTTTGCGACGAACATGGCCTGCTGCTTATCCTCGACGAGGTGCAGTGTGGCGTCGGCCGTACCGGCACGCTCTTCGCCTATGAGCAATATGGCGTGACGCCGGATATCATGTCGGTGGCCAAGGGCATCGGCGCGGGCTTCCCGCTCGGCGCCTGCGTCGCGACCGAGAAGGCCGCCAAGGGCATGACGGCGGGCACCCATGGCTCGACCTATGGCGGCAATCCGCTTGCCGTGACCGTTGGCGCGACGGTGTGGGGCATCATCAACACGCCGGAATTCCTCGCCCATGTGCGCGCGATGAGCGAGCGGCTGCGCGCTGGCCTCGAACAGCTCATCCCCAATCATGACGAGCTGTTCGACAGCGTGCGCGGCATGGGGCTGATGATGGGCCTGCGCCTGAAGAGCGACAGCCGCGCTTTTGTCGCCCATCTGCGCGACAATCATGGCCTGCTGGTGGTCGCGGCGGGCGACAATGTCGTGCGGCTGCTGCCCCCGCTGGTGATCGAGGAAAGCCACATCAGCGAATGTCTCGCGAAATTGTCGGCGGGCGCGCGGGATTATACCCCGCCCGCGACCGCCTGAAAGGGGACGCCATGACCCGGCATTTTCTCAATCTTTCCGATGCGGGCGGCGATGCCGTCGCCGCGATGCTCAATGACGCGATCGACCGCAAGGCGGCGCGGGCAGGCAAGCCGAAGGGCGCGGCGGATGCTGACGCGCCGCTCGCCGGTCATGTGCTGGCGATGATCTTCGAGAAGAACTCGACGCGCACCCGCGTCTCGTTCGACATGGCGATGCGCCAGTTGGGCGGCAGCGCGCTGATCCTCGACGGCGGCACCTCGCAGCTTGGGCGCGGGGAGACGGTGGCCGACACCGCGCGCGTCCTCTCCCGCATGTGCGATGCGATCATGATCCGCACCGACGAACATGCGAAGGTCGAGGAAATGGCGCGCCATGCGACCGTTCCGGTCATCAATGGCCTCACCGATCTGTCCCATCCCTGCCAGATCATGGCCGATCTGCTGACTGTGATCGAGCATGGCACGGCGCTGCCCGGCAGCCAGTGGGCGTGGCTGGGCGACGGCAATAACGTGCTTCACTCGATCGTCGAGGCGGCGGGCCTGATGAAGTTCGACGTGCGCATGGGATGCCCGGAAGGCTATGATCCCGACCCCGCCTTCGCGCAGGCCGCGCAGGCGCTGGGCGCTGACATCCGCTTCGTCCGCGATCCGCAGGAGGCCGCGCGCGGCGCCGATATCATCGTCACCGACACCTGGATTTCAATGGGACAGGTGCATGCCGAGGCAAAGCTCGCCGCGATGATGCCTTATCAGGTGACGCCGGAGCTGATGGCGCTGGCGAAACCGGACGCGAAATTCCTCCATTGCCTGCCCGCCCATCGTGGCGAGGAAGTGGTGGACGCGGTGATCGACGGCCCGCGCTCGATGGTCTGGGATGAGGCGGAAAACCGCATCCACGCCCAGAAATCGGTGCTGCTCTGGGCGCTGGGCAAGCTCTGACCCGCATTGCCGGGCGGTTGCTTTTTGCCTGATGGCTTCCCATCTCGCGAACGGATGAAGGGGCGCGGCGGCCCGGCCAATGGCACGGACGCCGCGCCCAGCCTTTTTGGAACAGGGCCGGCGCGCGCGGGCAGGATTGAGGAACGATGGTGACGGAACAGCAGATCGACAGGCAACTCGACGGGGTGTTGGGCTTCACCATCCCGTCGCAGGATGCGCGCGGCCGTATCGCGCGGCTGGGGCCGGTGCTTGATGAGATTCTTTCCGCCCATGCCTATCCCCCGGTGATCGCCCGGCTGCTGGCCGAGGCGCTGGTGCTCGCCGCGTTGCTCGGCAGCACGCTCAAGAGCGATGCGGGGCAGCTGACGCTTCAGGTCCAGACCGAGGCGGGCGCGGTGAGCCTGCTCGTCGCCGACTATAAGGCCGAGGCGGACGAGGGTGCGCTGCGCGGTTATGTGCAGTTCGACGCCGACAAGCTGGCCGAACAGGGCAGCGACCCGACGCTTTTCGGCCTGTTCGGCAAGGGCTATCTCGCGATTACCTTCGATCAGGCGGCGGTGGCGGGCGCGGAGGCGCATCGCTATCAGGGCATCGTGCCGCTGGAGGGCGCGTCGCTGGGCAAGGCGGTCGAGCATTATTTCTTCCAGTCCGAGCAGATCCCCAGCTTCGTGCGCATCGACGTGCGGCAGGGGGAGGATGGCGGCTTTGTCGCGGGCGGCCTGCTGGTGCAGCACCTGCCCGAAGGCGAGGTCGGGCGCGAGCGGCTGCATGTGCGTCACGATCATCCGCAGTGGGAGCATGTGCAGGCGCTGGCGACGACCATCCGCGCCGAGGAGCTGACCGACGGCGGGCTGGGGCTGGACGAGATCGTCTGGCGCCTGTTCCACGAGGAGGAGGAAGTCCGCGTGAGCGACGCCCGGCCGCTGGCGCGTGGCTGCCGCTGCAACGAGACGCATATTCGCGACGTGCTCGCCCGCTTCCCGGCGAGCGAACGGCAGGACATGGCGGACGAGCAGGGGCATATCAACGTCGATTGCGCTTTTTGCTCGCGCATCTTCCCGATCACGCTTGCCAGCCTCGCCAATTGAGGCTGGCCAGGGAGGGAGCGGGTGATTAATGCGCCTTTCCTCATCCTATCGTTATTTTGCCGCAATTCGTCGCTAGAGAGAGGGGCGGGGACTGTTGCAATTACCCGATGCCGCGCTGTTCGACGCGGCGGGGGCGAGGCAGGAAGTGGCGGATGGTGGGAAGGTTGTTGCGCCCGGCGCTTGCCGGTGCGGCCTGTTTCATGGGATTGGCGGGGGCCGGATATGCGGGCGGCGGCGCGCCTCCCCCTGTTGCCAGCAAGATGAGCATGAAGACGCTGACCGGCCTTGAAAAAGGCGAATGGGAAGTGCGCGTTCGCGGCGGGCGCCCGGCGGAGGCGCCGGTGCGCAGGCTCTGCCTTGGCGATCCGATGCAACTGGCGCGGATCAGGCAGGGCGACGACCAGTGCGACAGCTTCGTCATCGCCGATGCGCCGGAGCGCGGGGCCATCGCTTATCAATGCCAGGTCAGCGGATCGGGACGCGCCGATCTGCGGGTCGAGACGCCCCGCCTCGTGCAGATCTCCGCGCAGGGCGTGATCGACGGCGCGCCCTTTTCCGAAACGCTCGAAGCCCGGCGCGTCGGGCCGTGCCGCTGACCGGAATCGGCGACAAGCGCCCTTGCGCGGCGTAAGCTATGGGTCTAGCGCACGGATATGACCGCATATCGTGATAAGGATGAGTCCGGCGCCGTGGTGTTGCTGTCGGGCGGGCTCGACAGTTTCGTCGCGGCGGGCCTCGCGCGGGAGCGGGGGCTTCGCCTTTATGCGCTGACCATCGATTATAATCAGCGCCACCGCATCGAACTCGACGCCGCGCGCCGCATTGCGGAGCATCTGGGGGTGGAGCGTCATGTCGTGCTGCCGCTCGACCTGACCGCTTTCGGCGGATCGGCGCTGACCGCGAGCGATATCGACGTGCCCAAGGATGGCGTCGGCGCCAGCGGCGAGGGCGGCATTCCGATTACCTATGTGCCCGCGCGCAACACCATCTTCCTGTCCCTGACGCTCGGCTTTGCCGAGGTGGTGGGGGCGCAGGATGTGTTCATCGGCGTCAATGCGCTCGATTATTCGGGCTATCCCGATTGCCGCCCGGAATTCATCGACGCCTTTCAGGCGATGGCCGATCTCGCCACCAAGGCAGGGGTGGAAGGGTATGG
>CAYLKZ010000163.1:0-4063 GCA_964384275.1 uncultured Sphingobium sp.
AGACGGAACGAGCCATCGCTTACCTCTTCTTCTTCGCGTGACGGCTACGGATGATGAACTTGTCCGTCGCCTTGTTGTTACGGGTACGAGCACCCTTGGTCGGCTTACCCCACGGCGTCACCGGATGACGACCACCGGAGGTCCGGCCTTCACCACCGCCGTGCGGGTGGTCGACCGGGTTCTTCGCAACGCCGCGCGTCAGAGGACGACGGCCCAGCCAGCGGTTACGACCGGCCTTGGCGAGGTTGGTGTTGGCATTGTCGGGGTTCGACACGGCGCCGACGGTGCCCATGCAGTCCGAACGGATATAGCGCTGTTCGCCCGAATTCAGACGAACGATCACCATGCCGCGATCGCGACCGACGAGCTGCACATAAGTGCCAGCCGAGCGGGCAATCTGGCCGCCCTTGCCGGGCTTCATCTCGATATTGTGACAGATGGTGCCGACCGGCATCTGGCCGAGCTCCATCGCATTGCCCGGTTTCACGTCGGTCTTCTTGCCCGCGACGACTTTGTCGCCAGCCGAAAGACGCTGCGGCGCCAGAATGTAAGCCAGCTCGCCGTCCTCATATTTGATGAGGGCGATGAAGGCCGTGCGGTTGGGGTCATATTCCAGACGCTCGACGGTGGCTTCCATGTCCCACTTGCGGCGCTTGAAATCGACAATGCGATAACGCTGCTTGTGGCCACCCGCGATGCCGCGGCTGGTGACATGGCCCTTGTTGTTGCGGCCGCCGGTCTTGCGCTTGCCTTCGGTCAGAGCCTTGACAGGCTTGCCCTTGTGCAGGTGCGAGCGATCGACCAGGATCAGGCCGCGCTGGGCCGGGCTGGTCGGATTATAGTGCTTGAGTGCCATTATCCTGCCTCGCCTCAGATCGTGCTGGTCACGTCAATCGACTGACCTTCGGCCAGCGTGACGATCGCCTTCTTGAAGTCGCTGCGCGTATAGGGCTTGCCCTTCCAACGCTTCACCTTGCCCTTCTGAACAATGGTGTTGACGCCCTTTACGGACACGCCGAACAGCGCCTCGACCGCAGCCTTGATTTCCGGTTTGGTAGCGTCGCCCGCCACCTTGAAAACCACGGCATTGTTCTCGGAGAGGAGGGTCGCCTTCTCGGTGATGTGGGGTGCGAGGATAACGTCGTAGTGACGGATATCCGCAACCGCAGCCTGTTTCTTAGCCATTGAAGCGAGCCTCCAGCTTTTCCACGGCGGCGCGGGTCAGGACCAGCGCGTCGGCACGCAGAATGTCGTACACATTGGCGCCGACCGCAGGCAGGACGTTGACGCCCACCAGATTGGACGAAGCCTTGGCGAAGCTGACGTTGATCGCGTCGCCATCGATGAAGAGCGCGCTGTTCAGGCCCAGCTTTTCGAGCTGACCGGCAAGAACCTTGGTCTTGCCTTCCTTGACATCGAGATTGTCGAGTATGGTCAGCGACCCGGCCTTTGCCTTGGCGGAGAGAGCCATTTTCAGACCTAGCGCACGGACCTTCTTGTTGAGGTCGTGACCGAAGGTGCGAGCACGCGCACCATGAGCCTTACCACCACCGATGAAGATGGGAGCGCGACGGTCGCCGTGACGAGCGGTACCACCACCCTTCTGACGGCCGAACTTCTTGCCAGTACGTGCAACATCGCTGCGCTCGCGGGTAGCGCGAGCAGGAGCGCGACGCTTTTCCAGCTGCCATGTCACGACGCGGTGCAGAATGTCGGTGCGCGGCTCTATGCCGAAGATCGCATCGTTCAGCTCAACATCGCCAGCCTTGCCTGCTTCCAGGGTTTTGACTTCAAGCTTCATGGCTTAGCCCTCCTGGTTTTCGGTGGCTTCCGGTGCTTCGACCGGAGCGCTGTCGTTGCTGGATACGGCCGACTTCAGGCTCGCGGGATACGGCAGATCGGCCGGACGCGCCACTTTGACGGCGTCGCTGATCAGCAGCCAGGTACCCTTGGAACCGGGAACGCTACCCTTCACGAAGAGAAGGTCGCGCTCCACATCGGTGCGGACGATTTCAAGATTCTGCTGGGTGCGCTGACGGTCACCCATGTGACCGGCCATCTTCTTGTTCTTGAAGACGCGGCCCGGATCCTGACGATTACCGGTCGAACCATGCGCACGGTGGCTGATGGACACGCCGTGCGATGCACGCATACCACCGAAGCCCCAGCGCTTCATGGCACCGGCGAAACCCTTACCCTGGGTATGACCGGTGACGTCAACATACTGGCCGGCGACAAAATGATCGGCGGAGATCTCAGCGCCGACATCGAGCAGCGCATCTTCAGCGACACGGAACTCGGCGACAAGAGCCTTGGGCTCGACCTCAGCCTTGGCGAAGTGACCGCGCTGCGGCTTGGCGACATTCTTCGCCTTGGCAACACCGGCACCCAACTGAACGGCGACATAGCCGTCCTTTTCAATTTCGCGGCGCGAAATGACCTGATTGCCTTCCAGCGCAAGAACGGTAACGGGCACATGCCGTCCGTCCTCCTGGAAGAGGCGAGTCATTCCGACTTTCTTCGCGATCACGCCTGTACGCATGATCATACCTCCCAATAGAGGCCCGCCAGCAAGTGACGGGCGTATCCAACGAAAACCGCACCGGAAAATCCGCTGCGGCCCAACCCAAAGCTAAAGATCACCCCGTCCGGGCTGGATGCCTTCCCTCAGGAAAACGACGGGGGACCAGAACCACGTTTCGCCGACAAGGCTCCGTGCGGTATCCCTTATGCGCTCACGCTATCAGGCGAGCTTGATCTCGACATTCACGCCAGCGGCGAGGTCGAGCTTCATCAGCGCATCGACCGTCTGCGGGGTCGGCTGCACAATGTCAAGCATGCGCTTATAGGTGCGAACCTCAAACTGCTCGCGGCTCTTCTTGTCGATGTGCGGCCCACGATTGACCGTGAACTTCTCGATGCGCGTGGGCAGCGGAATCGGACCGCGAATGAGGGCGCCGGTGCGGCGAGCCGTGTCAGCGATGTCGCCCGTCGCCTGATCAAGCACACGGTGATCAAAGGCCTTGAGGCGAATGCGAATATTCTGCGTTTCCATGTCCACTTTACCGATGCCAAAGAGCCAAAAAACAAACCGCCTCGCTTCCCTTTCGGGAACCCCGATGCTTCAAACCATTCCCCATCAATCGACAGGCGGCGAACACGGGGTCGAGGCGGCTAGAAAACTTGGCCGCGCGAATCGTCCGACCCGCGCGGCTAAGTGCCTATATTACTTCGTGATGGAGCTGACAACCCCTGCACCGACGGTGCGGCCACCTTCGCGAATAGCGAAGCGCAGGCCGGTGTCCATCGCGATCGGAGCGATGAGCTTCACGCCGAGCTTCACGTTGTCGCCAGGCATGACCATCTCGGTGCCTTCCGGCAGAACCACTTCACCGGTGACGTCGGTGGTGCGGAAGTAGAACTGCGGACGATAGTTGGCGAAGAACGGGGTGTGACGGCCACCTTCATCCTTCGACAGCACATAGACTTCGGCATCGAAGTCGGTGTGCGGGGTGATGCTGCCGGGCTTGGCCAGAACCTGACCACGCTCGACTTCTTCACGGCCGACGCCACGGATCAGCGCACCGATGTTGTCGCCCGCGCGACCTTCGTCGAGCAGCTTGCGGAACATTTCAACGCCGGTGACGGTGGTCTTGCGGGTATCCTTGAGGCCGACGATCTCGACTTCCTCACCAACCTTGACGATGCCGGTTTCGACGCGGCCGGTCACAACGGTACCGCGGCCCGAGATCGAGAACACGTCTTCGATCGGCATCAGGAACGGACGATCGATCGGACGCTCCGGCTGCGGGATGTAGTCGTCAACGGCCTTCATCAGCTCAAGGACTTTCTCCTTGCCGATATTGTCGTCACGACCTTCGAGAGCGGCAAGAGCCGAACCCGCAACGATCGGAATATCGTCGCCCGGGAAATCATAGCTGGAGAGCAGCTCACGGATTTCCAACTCGACCAGCTCGAGAATTTCCGCATCGTCAACCTGATCGACCTTGTTCATGAACACGACGAGCGCCGGCACGCCGACCTGACGAGCGAGCAGGATGTG
>CAYLKZ010000164.1:0-3959 GCA_964384275.1 uncultured Sphingobium sp.
GAGAAAAATTCGATCGCATAGCGCAATTTCTTCGCCGCCTTGCGCAGCTCATGCCGGGTTTCATCGTCGCTTTCCGCGAGGTTAAGCCCCTTCGGGCCGATTTTCCGGCGCAGGCGCGAGAGCGTGGCGGCGGCGAAATCGCGGAGCGTTTCCTCTCCCTCATCCCGCGCGGCGAGCCTCGCCCATTCCACGATATCGAGCAGCAGCAGCCGCGCCTGTGGCGAGTCCAGCGCCGCGACGGCCCGCCCGCGCGCCCGATCGCGCGCTTCGAGCAGCGGGACGGCGAGGGGAGCGCCGGGTTCCAGCCTGCCGATCAGCACGTCGAGATCGCGCGCCTCGCCCAGTTCCGAGGACAGCCAGCGCAGGCCAAGGCGCAGTTCCTCCAGCCGATCCTTCCCCTCCAGCTCGCGGCGGAACAGCGAACAGGCCGTGCGCAGACGCCGCAGCGCGACGCGCGCCTGATGCAGCGCCTCCTCATTCCGCTGGGCGAGGAAAATATCCTCATTAAGACGGAACTGGCGCACGCAGGACAGCGCGATATCGCGAAAGGCCTCCGCGACGGTCATCGTCGGTATGAGGCTGGGCGCCTCCGCCCGCGCCGCAACGGGCGCGGCATCCAGCAGGCGATAGCCGCGCGCGGATTTGCTGTGCGTCGCCAGCCGCAGCGGCGCGATCGCGTCGATCTCCCGCGCCAGCGCGAAGAGCCGTTGCGGATCGCCCGCCTTCTGTTCCAGCTCCAGCTCGAAAAAGGGAGCCTCCCGCTCCCCGGCGCAGACGCGGCCGCGATCGAGCGCGATCTCGATCACGTCCTCGCCCGCCGTCCATAGCCGCACCGCGCGGAGATTGCGCACGGTGAAGACCGGGGCGATCCGGCCGGGGGTCATGCCGGGCAGGGCGGCAAGGGGTGAAGTGGCGTCGATTATGGGGACATCGTCGGCGACTTCCCGTTCCCATTCCTGCCGCGCGAAAAGGCCGGTGGCGCTGCTGGCGCTGCGCTTGATCGTCTGCACCTTCCGCTCGCCGCTCGACCGGATGCGCAGCGAGAAACCTGCCTTTTCAAGCGCATGATCGGGCGTGTCGAAATAAAGGGCGTTCTGGCAAAAGGGCTGGATATCCTCCCCCTCGAACAAGGGCGAGCTTTCCAGCAGCGAGGCGCCCTCCGGCGACAACTGGAGCTTCAGTTCGATTTCGATTTCCATTTCCATGGGGCCTCGCGGATCGTCTCTTTCGGGGGAGCTGAAGTGGGATTGTATCGTAGCCGGAGCGGTCAGGGAATGACCTGAGGCGAAATGGGCGGCCGGGCGCGATACGGGGAGAGGGTGGCCTTCCTTCCCCTCTTCAGCACGGGCGCAAGGCCGCCTCATTTCCGGGGGTAGGCGACGGCGGCGCGGAATTTCCTGCCCGACGAAGCAGCTTTTTGCCGTCTCATCATTCCCAAATAGGGAAAGCTCCGTCCGATTTCCCGGTTTGGCGGTTGCTTTTGGTCCCCGCTTTTTGGCACAGGGCGCATGGCCTTGCCGCTTACGACTCAAACTTTAGGGGGATGGACTTTTCATGGCCCGCACCACGCTGACCCGGTTTCTCATCGAACAACAACGACATGCCAATGCCCTGCCCGCCGAATTGCGCCTGCTGATCGAGACGGTGGCGCGCGCGTGCAAGACGATCAGCCATTCGGTGTCGAAGGGCGCGCTGGGCGAGGTGCTGGGCAGCCTCGACAGCGAGAATGTGCAGGGCGAGGTGCAGAAGAAGCTCGACGTCATCGCCAATGAGCTGCTGCTGGAGGCGAATGAATGGGGCGGGCATCTGGCGGCCATGGGCTCCGAGGAGATGGAGACGATCCATCTTATCCCCAATCGCTACCCCAAGGGCGAATATCTGCTGCTGTTCGATCCGATCGACGGGTCCAGCAATATCGACGTCGATCTTTCGGTCGGCACCATCTTCTCGGTGCTGCGCGCGCCGGAGGATGTCGAAGGGCGCGACGTGCGCGAAGAGGATTTCCTGCAAGCGGGCAATAATCAGGTCGCTGCGGGCTATGCGATCTACGGACCGCAGACGCTGCTGGTGCTTAGCGTCGGCACCGGCGTCTACGAATTCACGCTCGATCGCGAGGTCGGCTCCTGGCAGATGACCGACGGGCCGCTGAAGATGCCGCAGGGCAATTGCGAATTCGCGATCAACATGGCGCGCCGTCGGCAATGGTCGCCCGCCATCACCCGCTATATCGAAGAGCGGCTGCTCGGCACCGAGGGGCCGTGCGCCAAGGATTATAATATGCGCTGGACCGCCTCGATGGTGGCGGACGTGCACCGCATCATGAAGCGCGGCGGCATCTTCCTCTATCCCTCCGACCACCGGACCGGCAACACGAAGGCCAAGCTGCGCCTGATGTATGAGGCGAACCCGATGGCCTTCCTGATCGAGCAGGCGGGCGGCAAGGCTACCAACGGTTTCCAGCGGATATTGGACATAAACCCCACCGCCCTGCATCAGCGCGTCGGCGTGGTGCTGGGCGATGTGGCGGAGGTCGAAACCGTTACCGCCTGTTCGACGGCGGAATGAATATGCGCTGGGGGAAAGCCGCTTGCGCTTCCCCCCGGTTTACAAGCGCCGGTGCGATGCGCCGCCAAAAGGCAGGCCGCCAGCCCTGCGCGATAATCGCGATAGCGCGGCCGCCAGCCCAGCAGACGCCGGGCGCGCATCGCGCTGACGCGGCGGTTCTCGCGATAGAAGCCCAGCGCCGCCTCCGACAAATTGGCCTGTTCCAGCGTCAGCAGCGGCGGACAGGGCAGGCCGAGCAGCGCGCAGGCCTGTTCGATCACCCGGTTCTGGCTGCACGGAAACTCATCCGCGATATTATAGACGCCCGGCGGTCCATCGAGGCTGGCGAGGATGGCGCCGCCAATATCATCGACATGAATCCGGCTGAACACCTGCCCCGCTATGTCGATGCGATGGGCGGTGCCCTTGCGCACCCGGTCGATGGCGCTGCGGCCGGGGCCGTAAATGCCGGGCAGGCGAAAGACGCGCATGTCGGTGCGCAACGCCTGCCAGTCGAGATCGGCTTGTGTGCGGGCGCTGCGCCTGCCGGTGCCGACCGTGGTTCCTTCGTCCACCCATGCGCCGCCGCTGTCGCCATAAACGCCGGTCGAGGAAAGATAACCGGTCCAGTCCGCGTGGGCTGCGCCGATGGCGGCCCCATATTGGTCGAGCACGGGATCGCGGCAGTCTCGCGCGGGCGGAACCGAGGACAGGATATGGGTTGCAGCGCCTATCGCCCGCAGCACCGCCTCACGATCCCCGAAGGCGAGTATATCCTCGCCATGGGCCTCGCGCCGGACGCCGGTGATCCGCCAGCCAAGCGCGAGCAGCCGCTCGGCGAGGCGAGAGGCGCTGTAGCCCATTCCGAAGATCAGCATATGCGGCATCATGCCGCTTCTAGACCATTCGGAGGAGGGCGGCGCAACCCGGCTTTTCCGGCATGGGGCCTGCCATGACGCGCGGCAGATGGAGAGAAGCGGGATAAGGCCGTTTTTTGGGGGCAAATCATGGGCAGGGATGATCTTTCTCTTTGCCCTTGCGCGCCACTCTTCCTATACACTCGGCATGAGTGAAGAAGCACAGAATTCCACCCCCAACGGCAATGAATATGGCGCTGACAGCATCAAGGTGCTGAAGGGGCTGGATGCCGTCCGCAAGCGCCCTGGCATGTATATCGGCGATACCGACGACGGTTCGGGCCTGCACCATATGGTGTTCGAGGTTTCGGACAATGCGATCGACGAGGCGCTGGCCGGTCATTGCGACCGCATCCTGATCCAGCTCAACGCTGACGGCTCCGTCTCGGTAGAGGATAATGGCCGCGGCATCCCCACCGATATCCACAAGGAAGAGGGTGTTTCCGCCGCCGAGGTCATCATGACCCAGCTTCACGCGGGCGGCAAGTTCGAGAACAC
>CAYLKZ010000165.1:0-3959 GCA_964384275.1 uncultured Sphingobium sp.
TCGCCCGGCCCAGCCACGCCTGGCATGATCTTTCCCCCGGCCTCGATTTCGAGACTAAGCTCTTTGCCAAGCCCGATGCCGCCGCATTGTTGCGCAAGGAGCTGGGCAGGCCCGGCTATCGGGTGGCGCCGATCGCCATGGGCACCAATACCGATCCCTATCAGCCGATCGAGAAGGACTGGCGCATCACCCGCGAATGTCTGGAAGTGCTGGCCGAGTGCCGCCATCCGCTTTACCTGACCACCAAGTCGGATCGTATAGTACGCGATACAGATATCCTGACGCGCATGGCGGCGGAGCAGCTGGTCTTCGTGATGATCTCGATTACCAGCCTCGATCCGAAGGTCGCCCGCACGTTGGAACCGCGCGCGCCGCACCCGGAAAAGCGCCTCGCCGCCGTCCGCGCATTGAGCGAGGCGGGCATCCCGGTGCAGGTGAATGTCGCGCCCGTCATTCCGGCGATCACCGATCATGAACTGGACGCGATCATCGAGCGCGCGGCGCGGGCAGGCGCGGTCGATGCCAGCTTCATCCCGGTACGCCTGCCCCATGAGGTCGCGCCGCTCTTCCGCGAATGGCTCGCCGTCCATTATCCCGACCGGGCGGGCAAGGTGATGGCGATCATCCGGGAGTTGCGCGGCGGGCGCGACAACGACCCGCGTTTCCACAGCCGGATGAGGGGGCAAGGCGTGTGGGGCGACCTGCTGCGGATGCGCTTCCGCAAGGCGCTCGCCCGCTATGGCCTGCCCCGGCCGGTGCCACCCATCCGCAGCGATCTGTTCCGCCCCCCAGAGGGGACGCAATATTCGCTTTTCTGATCGCATCGCGGGGTGGAACAGGGCAGGTTTCTTCCTATCTCCCATGTTCCAACAGCCAAGGACAGAGCATGATCGACCTCTATAGCTGGCCCACGCCCAATGGCCTCAAAATCTCCATCTTTCTGGAGGAGGCGGGGCTGGAGCATCGCGTTCACCCGATCAACATCGGCAAGGGCGAGCAGTTCGCGCCGGAATTTCTGGCGATCGCGCCCAATAACCGCATCCCGGCAATCGTCGATCACGACCCGGCCGCAGGCGGCGAACCGGTTTCGGTATTCGAAAGCGGCGCGATCCTCACCTATCTCGGCGACAAGACGGGGCGATTCCTGCCCACGGAAACACGCGCCCGCAACGAGGTGATGCAGTGGCTGTTCTGGCAAGTGGGCGGCCTCGGTCCGATGGCCGGGCAGAACCATCATTTCAACCTCTACGCGCCGGAGAAAATCCCTTACGCGATGGAGCGCTATGTGAAGGAAACCGGACGCCTTTATGGCGTGCTCGACAAGCGCCTTGCCGACCGGGATTATGTAGCGGGCGAATACAGCATCGCCGACATGGCGATCTACCCTTGGACGGTGCCGCATCAAGACCAGCAGATCCGGCTGGAGGATTATCCGCATGCAAAGCGCTGGTTCGAGCGCATGGCCGCGCGTCCGGCGGTGATCCGCGCCTATGAAACGCGCGAAGCCTTCTATCCGCAGGCGCCGATGACCGTAGAGGAGAAGGCGCTGCTTTTCGGCCTGAAGAAATGACAGGCTGAACAGGACGGGGCTGAGGGAATAAAAGTGAGCAGCGGGGAACGAGTGTCGCGCCCCGCCCGTCAGCTGACCAGCCGCAACGGCGGCGGGGCAGGCACCTTCACGTCCACCACGCCGGGAATGATGGAGAGCTCCTCCATCACCTCGGCATTGATCTGATAATCCCGGCCCAGCCGCAGCACCGCCATCCGACCGTCATCGAGCAGCGCGCGCAGCCGCGCCTCGCCGCGCCCGCCCCGGCTCGCCTTCAGCAGCGCGGCGATCCGCGAAACGGCGGCGGCATCCTCGACATCGATCAGCACTTCCATCCGCATGCCGCTCGACAGCGAGGCAAAGGACTGCACGGTGCGGATGGTGACGCGCGGCACATCCTCGCCGGGCTGGCGTTCCAGCTCCACGGTCATCAGCGCGCATTCGCCCGCCTCGGCCATGTCGGCGATCGCCTTGCAGCCATCCTCCTCGAAGCAGCTCGCCTGAAACTGGCCGCTGCTGTCGGAAAACACCGCCGCGACATAGCGCCCGCCGCGCCGCGTCTCCCGCCAGCGCACCGATTCGACCTGCGCCGCCATCACCGCGCCGGTGCGGCTGCCCATTTCCGTTTCAGCGGAAGGCTGGGAGCACAGGTCGCCAAAGCTCTTCGCGCCCTTGGCCTGCGCGATATGGCGATAGCGATCCACCGGATGGGCGGAGAAATAGAAACCGAAGGCCTCCTTCTCCTGCGCCATGCGGTCGCTGTTCGACCAGTTCTTGTGCGAGGGGATGCGCACATCGGCCTGTTGCACATCCTCTCCGCCGAACAGGCCGCCCTGCCCGCTGGTGCGCGCATCGGCGGCGCTCGACGCGACCGACAGGATCGTCTCCGCCGCCGCATGGACACCCGCGCGATCGGCATGGATGCCATCGAACGCGCCCGCCGCCGCGAGGCTTTCCAGCTGACGCCGATTGAGCAGGCGCGGCTCGATCCGGTTGGCGAAATCGTCGAGGCTGGTAAAGGGGCCATGCGCCGTCCGCTCCTCGACAAGCTGCTCCATCGCCTTTTCGCCGACGCCCTTGAGACCGCCCAGCGCATAGCGCACCGCGACGGCGAGGCGCGCATCGGCGCCCGGTTCGACCGCTATCTCCTCGACCGAGAAATCCGCCTGAGCCTTGTTGATATCGGGCGGCAGGCACTGGATGCCGGTGCGCCGCATATCGTCCACGAACACGGTGAGCTTGTCGGTCAGGTGGATATCATAGGCCATCGAGGCGGCGTAGAATTCCGCCGGATGATGCGCCTTCAGCCATGCCGTATGATAGGCCAGCAGCGCATAGGCCGCCGCGTGGCTCTTGTTGAAGCCATAGCCCGCGAATTTGTCGATCAGGTCGAACAGCTCGTTCGCCTTGCCCTTGGAAATGTCCGATTGCTCCGCGCAACCCTTGACGAAGCGCTCGCGCTGCGCGTCCATTTCCGCCTGAATCTTCTTGCCCATCGCGCGGCGCAGCAGGTCAGCGTCGCCGAGGCTGTAGCCCGCGAGGATCTGCGCGGCCTGCATCACCTGTTCCTGATAGACGAAGATGCCGTAGGTTTCCTTGAGGATCGGCTCCAGCAGGTCATGCGGATATTCGATCTTCTCCTGCCCGTTCTTGCGGCGGCCGAACATCGGAATATTGTCCATCGGGCCGGGGCGGTAGAGCGAGACGAGCGCAATGATGTCGCCGAAATTGGTCGGTTTGACGGCGGCGAGCGTCTTGCGCATCCCCTCCGATTCGAGCTGGAACACGCCGACCGTGTCGCCGCGCTGGAGCAGGGCGTAGACCTCCTCATCGTCCCACGCCAGTGAGGCGAGATCGACCTCTATCCCCCGCCCGGCGAGCAGAGTGATCGCGCGTTGCAGCACGGAAAGCGTCTTCAAACCGAGGAAGTCGAACTTCACCAGCCCCGCGCTCTCGACATATTTCATGTTGAACTGCGTCACCGGCATGTCGGAACGCGGATCGCGATAGAGCGGCACCAATTGCGAGAGCGGCCTGTCGCCGATCACCACGCCAGCCGCATGGGTGGAGCTGTGGCGCGGCATCCCTTCCAGCTGCATCGCCAGATCGACCAGCCGCTTGACCTGCCCATCCGCCTTATATTCGGCGACGAATTCCGCGCTGCCGTTCATCGTGCGTTCGAGAGTCCACGGATCGGTCGGCAGGTTGGGCACCAGCTTGGCAAGCCGATCCACCTGTCCATAGCTCATCTGCAACACGCGCCCGGTGTCCTTCAACACCGCGCGCGCCTTCAGCAGCCCGAAGGTGATGATCTGCGCCACATGGTCGGCGCCATATTTCTCCTGCACATAGCGAATCACCTCGCCGCGCCGGGTTTCGCAGAAGTCGATGTCGAAGTCCGGCATCGACA
>CAYLKZ010000166.1:0-3916 GCA_964384275.1 uncultured Sphingobium sp.
CGAAATCATCGCCGCTGTCCGTCGCGGGCACCAAACGTTGGAATCAATCCACTAGACGAAGGCAGTTTGAACCCCCAGTATAACTGCCGGGTTGCTCGTTTGGTCAGCGAATTCTTAGTGGCAACGTTTCCAGTTTGCGGATGACCAGGCCTGGAATCTGGTGCAAGTCCTCAGGCTCGCAGCCAAGTTCGATTACAGTTGAATTGTCCAAAAGGGCCTCAGCGACAGCATGAGTCTCCATCCGGGCCAAGATTGACCCCAGGCACACATGCACACCTTTACCAAAGGCAATGTGCTTTTTGAGATCGCTGCGCTTGGGGTCGAACGTGTCGGCATTTTCAAAAACTTCTTCGTCTCTGTTCGCAGAGCCCCATAGAAGAATCATGGTCGAACCTTTGGGAATAGCCGTATCGCCCACCTTGCAATCGGCGGCAACATGGCGCGGATTGCCGATGGCGGGACCATCGAGCCTCAGCGTCTCTTCCACGAAAAGCGGAATTTGCGCGGGATCTTTTCGCAAAATTTCTTGCCATGATGGATTCTCCGCCAAGCGGCGCGCAACTGAACAAATGAGCGATACGGTGGTGTCGCCGCCACCTGCGATGAGTTGCATGATCAAACCTTTGGCTTCCCACAGTTCAATCTCACCCTTGTCCAGCGCTACGGAAACAAGCCCCAGAACGTCCTCTGCATCCCCTTCGTCCGGATGGGAGTGGCGCCGCGCCAATTGTTCCTCAGCATAATTATCGAGCCAGGCGATGTTCGCCATAAGCCCTGGAACTTGCGTCGATTCTGCCAATCCGCCGCTCAAAGTCATCATCGCAATGGCGCCTTCGGCTAGCGGTCGCCAGTCATCCTCAGGGAAGCCGACCAGCTTCACAATGGCTTGTATCGGGAGCGGTTTGGCAATGGCTTCGACCACATCAAACTCGCTTCCCGCTGCCTTGATCAAATCCGCGGCGCGGGTCTTGAGCCATTCGTCAATCACACGAATCCGGCGCGCCGAAAATGACCCCGTCAAAAGCTTCCGGTGGCGCTTATGAACTTCGCCATTTGCCGCTCCCAGCACATTGCTTTGCGGATTTGCGCGTGAGGGGTTTGGAATGAGCCTCGGCTTGCGGTCAGGCCCGCGCTGAACGGTCGTCACCTGTTCATTAGTGAAGATATCCGGTTGCGCACAAATCTCGTTGATGTCTCGGTGGCGGCTAACCATAAACAGGCGGTCCGATCCTGGGACCTGAAAGATCGATGGTTCACTACGCAGCTTTTCCCAAAGCGAGACGGGATCGGCGAGGGATGCTTCGGAATAAGGGTCAATCATCTTGTATTCCTGCTGGGTTGATGCCTGTTCTTACATGTCGCAAAAGTGAGGCAGGTTGAAAAAGGAAGTGCTGTGTTCAGCCAATTTGTTGATCTTGATCCGCCAACGCCAGTCTCACCTAATAGAACGTATGCCCGGCTAAGAAATGAATTAAACATGGTATTGCATCAGCATAAGGCTAGTCGATCCGGCACACGGTACTTAATTGTCGCATATTGCGCCGCTCGGCTGGATCCCAGCTATCGCGCTTGTGTAATGTCCCCAAGGTATCGAACATGACCACGTCTCCTACTTCCCAGTCATGGGCGAGCACATTGCCCGGCTGCGTCGAATGCGTCCGCAATTCCGCGAGCAGAGCGGCGCTTTCTTCAGGGCCGAGACCGATGATCGACTGCACGATCGCCGGGCTGATATACAGGATCTCCCGGCCCGTTTCGGGGTGGCGGACAATCAGATCGTGCTCAGCCTCCGGTATGGGTACGGTCTCGATGCCTTCATTCTTCTCACGCTCCCGATCAGCGCGGTAGCGTTCAACATCTTTGGAACCGCCGTCCTCGTAATAATGCGAAACACTGTGCCAGGCGCGCATTCCCCTCAGCCTGTCGCGCATCGCTGTGGGCAGCGTTTCCAGCGCTCTATACTGATTGCTGAAATAGGTATGCGGAGGATATTTGGGTAACTTAACCGCATTGAGGAACGTCTCCTTGCCGACACGGTCGACATAAGAATAGTCGGAATGCCAATCCATCTCTGAAGAGCCACCTGTCCCTTGGGGCTTACCATCATCGCCAACAAGATTGCCGACGCTCAAAATCTCGGGATGATCCCGCGCGCGTTCCAGAAACGCTGATCCTTGCAGGAGGTCTCCGAAGGTGCCGGCAAAACTGATCAATTCTTCATCTGTAGGCTGCTTCTGGCCGCGAAAGATCAGCACCTGATGATCGCGCAAAGCCTCAGTGATGACATCGCGGTCCTGCGCTGTCAGCGGCTTCTCCGATATCCACCCGCTAGCAAAGGCCCCGAATGACCCGGCAAGTGGCTCTATTTGCAGACTGGTCAATCTTGCTCTCCTCGCAGCTCAATTTTCTATTATCTTATGGTGCAATATTGTTCCGTCGTCGGATCGATTATTCTGACTATTTCTGTGATGCAGTTTGCTGGCAGCCCGGCGACTTTTGCATGCTCGCGGATAAGTTCACTGCTCTCGGCAAGGTAAATGCAAAAGGTTTTGTCCGCAGTTACATAAGAATGTTCCCATTGGACTCCGTCAATTTTTGCCAACGCACCATTTGAGTTTTGGGCAGCGTCACCCAGATTAGCCTCTGAAGCCGCACCGATACCTTTAAGTTCTCTCTCAATTACAAAGCGCTTAAGCATGGGTTTATGTTTCCTCACTTTTCTGATCCATCATAATCGCACGGACTTGCCTTGCTGGCGAGATGGCATACAAGACAATTGTGATGGGCATTTGGGCCACATCTTCTTTGGGGAATGCCAATGACAGCTTCTGTTGCCGTATTGTTGATCAAGGGAGGCATCGCATCAACCGCGATACAGCCGCTCGATATATTCACTCATACGGGCCAGCTGTGGAACCTGCTTAGCAAGGAGGCTGTCAAACCGGCGTTTGACGTCACGACAGCGAGTCTGGATGGCAATCCTGTGTGCACCGATAGGCATTTGTCGCTCACGCCAGAAAGTAGTTTCGCAGACCTCGATCGGCCCGATCTGGTTTTTGTCCCGGCAGGCGGATGCGAGTTAAATATGATGGTTCGTGACGGCTATGATATTGATAAAGCGATAGAGCGAAACCAGGAGGTGATACACTGGCTTAAAAAGTGGACCACACAAGGGGCAAAAATTGCCGCCGTCTGTTCAGGAGTTCTGTTGCCGGCTGAGGCCGGGCTGCTTGATGGCAAAATGGCAACCGCGCATTGGGGGCTTGCTGACCTTTACAAGCGCCGCTTCCCTCAGGTCGACTGGCGCCAGGAGTATCTCGTTACTGATGCAGGCGATATTTTTTGTGGTGGTGGTGGCAACGCAGCAGCTGACCTTTCTCTTTATCTTGTTGAAAAATACTGCGGTCGTGAAATCGCGATGCAAACGGCACGCGCGCTTGTTATCGAGATGCCGAGAATCTGGCAAAATCGCTTCATGCAATTGCCAGTGCGGGTTGATCATGGGGATGCCCAGATTCTGGAAGCACAAGATTGGATCAACACCCATTATGCAGGCGAAATCCACTTCGATGCACTTGTGCGCAAGATAGGGATGAGCAGCAGGAATTTCTCACGCCGATTTAAGGATGCTACCGGAGAAACGCCACTCAGCTATCTGCAAAATATACGCATAGAAAGAGCGAAGCGGCTCCTGGAAGACACCCAGCTGGCCATACAAAATATTGCTGAACAGACCGGATATGCCGATCTGATTTTCTTCCGCAATCTGTTCAAGCGAAACACAGGGATGAGCCCCACTGATTATCGAAAACGGTTTAGGGATTCTGCATTTCCAGCTGCATTGAACTGGTCCGAGACTGACTAGGGTCGAGACTCAATCACAGCCAGAAGGCCACGGCGGCAGCGAGGCTTACGG
>CAYLKZ010000167.1:0-3795 GCA_964384275.1 uncultured Sphingobium sp.
TAGACCAGCCTTTCATTGGGCTGGGCGGGCAGCACGGAACGAATCTCCGCCTGCATCTGCTGGAGCTTTTCCAATGTTCCGGCATCGACGGTGCAGCCTTTGAAGGAGAAATGTCCGCGCATTTCCCGCGCCCTTGTCAGCACATCCTCATCGGCGAGATAGCGCTCCACCTTATAGGTGCCGGTGGCGGGATCGAAGCTGTTAATCGAAACCACATCGTCATTTCCGGGCACGAAGATGCGGCTCCAGCCCGCGCCGTCCTGCCCATATTGGGTGTCGCCGTTGACGCAGCCGGTTTCGCTCCAGCGCAGCGGCACATCTTTCACATCGGAAACGGTGATGCGGCTGCGCGCCTCGTCGATCCGGCAGAGATTGTCGCCGACCGATTGCGCGGCGGGGGTGCTGATAGGCGCGCTCAGATTGCCCATGTCCGACTGATCGAGCCGATCCTCGATGCCGGAAAAGGACGGCCGCAGGAAGAAAACGAGCGCCGCGCCGATGAGCAGCACGCCTCCCGCGATTCCGGCATAAAGGCGTTCCTTCTCCTTGCCCTGTGTATGGAACATCATCGTGGCGCCGAGCGCAAGGCCGCCGAATACGAGCATAAGTCCGGCGATAGCGACCGCATTCTCGCGCGCCGAATAAATATCCTGCTCGGCTGCGTCACGGGCCTTTTGCAAGGCTTTTTCGCGGGTTTCAGCCTGCGCCCGTTCTGTCTCAAGCCGCTTGGCTTCCTCAGCCGCCATACGCTTGGCTTCCTCGGCATCGAGTTCGGCGATGCTGCGGCAGGGCACGGAGGTGCGCTGGAAGCTGACATTCGCCTGCCGCAGGAAGGACGCCACCTCCCGGTTGGAAATGGCGAAGCCGAATTCGGCGTCCGCATCGCTTTCGGCCTGCGACCCGAAGCTGTTGACGCCCAGCACCCGCCCGCAATCGTCGACAAGCGGGCCGCCGCTATTGCCCTGTGCCATCGGTGCTGTGTGCAGCAGCGTATCGAACCCGTGCGAGGCGCGCCCCATGGAGACGGTGCCGCTGGTCTTCACCGGAGAGAGCGGCTGGATCATCTCGTTAAGATCGAGTCCCTGCGCGCGATCGACCGAGCCGGGATAGCCGATCGCCGTCACATGCTGCCCATCCGCCACCGCGCCCGCGAAAAAGGTCGAGACCGGCAGGCGTCCCTCGTTCAGCTTGATGAGCGCCAGATCATTGCCGGGGGAATAGGCGATGACCTTTCCGCCATAGCTCTTCTTCCCCTGCGACGGGATGATGCCGACGACCAGATGCGGTTCCGTGCGCAGCAACTCGACCACATGGGCGTTGGTCAGCACCTTGTCGGGCGCGACGGCAAAGCCGCTGCCATGTCCGACGAAATAGGAATCCTGCCCGTTGGTGGCGATGATGACGACGCGCACCACGCCGCGCACCGTGGCCGCGACGTCGAGCTGCTCGGCGCGCGCGGACTGGTGGCCGCCCGCAAAGGAAGCGGTCAGCAGGATCAGAAGAGCCGAAAGAAGGCGCCAGGCGCGGCCGGAATAGATGGTCATGATCGCGATATCTATTGTCTGTGCGGCGAGAGGAAAAGCTGAAACATGCAAGGCTCGACAATAGTATTCGTTTGATCGCAAGAATCCGGAAGCCATAAGCGCGCTACGGAGCTAAAACGGGGGCATGAACGATGATGCGGCAATCCTTGATGGGCAGGAGGCGGAAGCGGCATGGGATGCCTTTTCGCGCCGGGATCGCGCCTGCGATGGCCGCTATGTCGTCGCGGTGCGCACGACCGGCATTTATTGCAAGCCGAGCTGCCCCGCGCGCCGTCCCTTGCGCGCCAATATTCTTTTCTATCGCGATGGCGCCGCCGCATGGAAGGCGGGCTTTCGGCCTTGCCTTCGCTGCAAGCCGGATGAGGCCGCGCGCGACAAGCTGGCGGTGGAGCAGGCCCTCGCGCATATCGAAGGAAGCGAGAGGGGGCCGGGTCTGGCGGAGCTGGCCGCCCGCGTCGGCTATGCCCCGCATCATTTCCAGCGCTTGTTCCGGCGAGAGGTCGGCGTCAGTCCGGCCGCCTATGGGCGGCAGGTGCGTGCGCGGCGGCTGGAGCAGGCCTTGAAGGAGGAGGATAGCGTGACGGATGCGATCTATGAGGCGGGCTTTGGCGGCGCGGCGGCGGCCTATGCGCAAGCGAGCGAGCGTCTCGGCATGACGCCGGGCGCGCGCCGCCGGGGCGGGGAGGGCGAGAGGCTGCGCTTCGCCATCGTCGATAGCTCGCTTGGCCCCATGCTGGTCGCGGCGACCGAAAGGGGGCTGGCGCGCATCAGCTTCGATGAGGGCGAGGAGGATCTGCGCCGCCATTTCCCGCAGGCGCGGATCGAGCCGGGCGATGCCGATTTCGATGCGCTGGTGCGGGCGGTGGTGGAACTGGTCGATGATCCCGCCCGCGCCGCGTCCGCCGATCTGCCGATGGATGTGCGCGGGACGGCGTTCCAGCAGGCGGTATGGCAGGCGCTGCGGGCGATTCCAGCGGGCGAGACGCGCAGCTATAGCGAGCTGGCGGCGGCGGTCGGCCGTCCCAATGCGGTGCGCGCGACGGGCACCGCCTGCGGCGACAACCGGCTGGCCGTGCTCATCCCCTGCCACCGCATCCTGCGAAGCGACGGCGGGCTGGGCGGCTATGCCTATGGACTGGATCGCAAGCGCGCGCTGCTCCGGCGCGAAGCGGAAGGAAAGGACTGACGCCGGTTCTGGCCGGAAACGGCAAAGGGGAAATGGTGCCGCGGAAAAAAAGGGGGATCGACCCTGCGGCCCCTGATTGCAAACTGGCCTTAAAGTCTTGGTATATCGTTGTAATTTCAAGTATATTTTGGCTTGGAGGACGTATTCGTGCGGCCTCGGTGTTGGCGGGATGGTATAGGCCGTTTCGTTCTGTCGCGATCAAAACTCGGCTGCCGATGCCCGGTTGATACCTCTAGGAGGATAGATTTCGCTGTCCTACAGCAGGGCCTTTCCCATACGCTCCGGTTTCAAACATGAGGTGTCGATTATGGGTCATGCTTCTTATAAATCGCCAAGACAAAGTGCATTCTCTCACTATCTGAGAACTGGCCAGCGCCTGCCTGATGAAAGCTTTGCCGAAGAGCAGAACGTCGAGCTGAAGTTCAACCCCTATCATGATCCGCGCAATGGTCAGTTCACCTTCGCGCCGGGAGGGCCGCGATCGTCTGGCGAGGTAATTATCTCAGACCGTCGAAAGGTGCAGGCAAATAATAATGTGGTTGCGAGCAATGGCCGTCGGCGGGCAGCGACAGTTCCTGCGCGACCTTATCTGTCTGCCCGGCATAATGAAATCCTCAATAATGCCGCGCGGTATCCGGCTGAGCGCGGCACGGTCGAACGCTGGTCCGGAAGCGGCGATAAAGAAAGGTTCAAGGCCCAATGGGTGCATGGACATCGCACCGCAATCAAGGTGGCGGCCAAGGACAAGGACATCCCCCCTGCATTGCTGGCCTCGATTGCCTATCGCGAAGCGGGAGGCGACGGAATATCGGATGATATCGCGCATGCGTTACGTTCGGAAAGCGGCAGAAACCTGCCTGTCACCGGAAAGCTCGAAAAGCTGCTCAATCGTCCTGCCGATCATACTTCATTCGGACCGCTCAACATTCAGGAACGCCGGGCAGCGCAGATATTGGGGTATGGCAATATCGGTACGATGAGCGAAACCGCGCGACGCACGCTCGCGTCCACAACCAAAGACCCGACAGCCGCGATTTTCATGGCGGCGCAACATCTATCCGATTT
>CAYLKZ010000168.1:0-3719 GCA_964384275.1 uncultured Sphingobium sp.
CGAGCGGGCGACCAACCCCTTCATGCGCGCCCACGACGCGGACGAACTGGCGCGGTTGCGGGCGGCGAAGGACAGCTTCTGACCCGGCGCTTCGAGACCCTGATCTTCGATTTCGACGGCGTGCTCGCCGATAGCGAGGTGCTGGCCTGCACCGTGCTGGCCGAGCAACTCGTCAATGCCGGGCTGCCGACCGATTGCGAGGCGGTGATCGCCGATTATATCGGCAAGCGCTGGCCCGACATCATGGCGCAGGCGCAAGCGGCGCTGGGCTACCCTCTGCCCGCCCGCTTCGCCGATGAGAGCCGCGCCGCGATGCTGCGCCGCTTCCGCGCGGAGCTGCGCGAGGTCGAGGGGACGAGCGCCTTCATCCAGCGTTTTCGCCATCTGTCCCGCTGCATCGCCTCCTCCAGCTCGGTCGAGCGGCTTGAACTGTGCATCGCGCTGCTCGGCTGGGAAGAGGAATTTAGGGGCGCCGTGTTCAGCGCCGATCTGGTCGAGCACGGCAAGCCGCATCCGGATATCTTCCTGCACGCCGCCATGGTCATGCAGGCCGCGCCGGAACGCTGCCTCGTGATCGAGGACAGCCCCTCGGGCGTGTGCGCTGCGAGGGCGGCGGGCATGACCGTGGTGGGCCTGTGCGCGGGATCGCATATCCGCGACGGACATGCGGAACGCCTGCGCGCGGCGGGCGCGGATCATATCGCCCGGCACTGGCACGAGGTCGCCGCGCTGATCGACGCGCCCTGAACCCCAAGACCAGCCCCAGGCAATACTTCCCGCCCGTCGCTATTCCGCCAGACTCTTGCTCACCTGCTCCATCACATCCCTGGACAGCCGGGGCTGCGCGACGATGCGTTGCAACTCCGCCCGCATCTTCGCGGCGCGCACACTATCGAAACGCCGCCAGCGTCCCAGCGGCGGCACCATGCGCGCCGCCGTCTGCGGGTTGATCGGATCGAGCACGAGGATGAGATCGGCAAGCAGGCGATAGCCCTCGCCCTCCCCATCGTGGAACGCCCACTGATTCGCCGCGAAGGCGCCATAGAGGGCGCGCACGCGATTGGGATTGGAGAGGGTGAAATCGGCATGCTGCCCCAGCGCCTCGACAATCGCCACCGTGTCCGGGTGAAAGGCCAGCGCCTGCGTCTGGAACCATTTGTCGAGCACCAGCGCATTGCCGGAATAGCGATCGTAAAAGGCCGCCAGCGCCTTGTCCCGCTCCGCGCTTTCCCCGTTTGCGAGCACCGCGAGCGCGCCCTGCCGCTCGGTCATGTTATGCGCGCCCTCGAACTGCGCGAGGGCGAGCGCCGCCGCATCCTCCGCCCCGCTCGCCGCGATGTAGGAAAGCGCGACATTGCGCAGCTTGCGCGCGCCCTTATCGCCCGGCTCCAGCGAGAAGCCGGCGCGCGCGGTGCGCTTGTGGATGTCACGCCAGAGTGGCTCCAGCGCAGTGCCGACCGCCGCCTGCATCGCTTCGCGCGCCTCATGGATCGCCTGCGGATCGACGACCAGCATCTGATCGCCGATATAGGCCTCGCTCGGCAGGCGGACCGCTTCGGCGATGAAGGCATCGTCCAGCGCCGGATCGGTAGCGCTCGTCCGCACCGACTCGATCACCGCCCCGGCGTCGAGTTCGCCCGAAACCACCGCCTCGACCAGCGCATTGACCATCAACTGCTGCATCGCCTCATAGCGGGCGAACGGATCGTCATCATGGGCGGAGAGGAAGGCCAGCTCATCCTGCGTACGCGGCGCGTCGAGAATGACCGGCGCGGAAAAACCGCGATTGATCGACAGCACCGGCGGGCTGCTGACCCCTTCGAAGGTGAAGCTCTGCTCCCCCTCGGTCAGCATCAACAGCCGTTCCTCGCGCCGCTCGCCCGACTGGCGATCGAAGAGCGCGGTGCGCAGCGGCAGCACCATCGGCTCCTTGCCGCTCTGCCCCGGCGTGTCGGGCACGGTCTGGCTCAGGGTCAGGGTGACGCGGCGCGCCTCGGGATCGTGGGTCATCGTCGCCACGACCCGCGGCGTGCCCGCCTGCGAATACCAGAGGCGGAACTGGGAAAGGTCCGCCCCGCCCCCTTCCTCCATCGCGCGGACGAAATCCTCACAGGTGACGGCCTGCCCGTCATGGCGATCGAAATAGAGGTCGGTGCCCTTGCGATAGCCCTCCGGCCCCAAAATCTGCGCCATCATGCGGATGACCTCCGCGCCCTTGTTATAGACGGTCGCGGTATAGAAATTGCTGATTTCCATATAGGATTCCGGCCGCACCGGATGGGCAAGCGGTCCGCCATCCTCCGGAAACTGCCCGGCGCGCAGCACCCGCACATCCTCGATCCGCTTTACCGGCTCGCTGCCCATATCGGCGGAGAAGCACTGGTCGCGATAGACGGTCAGCCCTTCCTTCAGCGACAGCTGGAACCAGTCGCGGCAGGTGATCCGATTGCCCGACCAGTTGTGGAAATATTCATGGGCGACCACGCCCTCGACGCCATCATAATCCAGATCCGTCGCGGTGTCGGGATCGACCAATATGTAGCGGCTATTAAATATATTGAGGCCCTTATTCTCCATCGCGCCGAAATTGAAATCGGACACGGCGACGATGTTGAACACGTCGAGGTCATATTCGCGGCCATAGGTGCGTTCATCCCACGCCATGCTGTTCTTGAGCGCTGTCATCGCATAATCGGTGGCGGGCAGGTCCGCCTCCCGCACCCAGATGCCGAGCTTCACCTGCCGCCCGCTCATCGTCGTGAAGCTGTCGGCATTGCAGGCAAGATCGCCCGCGACCAAAGCAAAGAGATAACAGGGCTTGGGGAAGGGATCGTTCCACCGCGCCCAATGGCGGCCCCCTTCTCCTTCGCCGCTCTCGACCGGATCGCCGTTGGAGAGCAGCACCGGATAGAGCGCCTTGTCCGCCTCCATCCGCACAGAATAGCGGCTCAATATGTCGGGCCGGTCAGGGAAATAGGTGATGCGGCGGAACCCTTCCGCCTCGCATTGGGTGCAGAGCAGACCGCCGCTGGCATAAAGGCCCATCAGCTGGCTGTTGCGCGCGGGCGCGATCGCGACCTTCGTTTCCACCACATGGGAAGCGCCGGGCAGCGGCAGGCGAACGCCCGTATCGGTGCGCTGCCATTGTTCCTGCGGCACCGGGACGCCATCGACGCTCAGCGCCAGCAGGTCCAACTCCTCGCCATCGAGCAGCAACGGCCGGTCATGCTCGCCATTGCGCGTGACCGTCAGCCGCGCATTCACCTCGGTCCGCTGCGCGTCGAGGCGGAAGTCAAGCGCCACGTCCGGCACCAGCCAGTCGGGTTGCGCATAATCCTCCCGCCGGATGATGGCGGGAGCGGCGGCGAACGGAGCAGTCACATCGGTCATGCCGCAAGTCTATGCGGCCCGGCCCGGCCGCACAATGATCTTGCGCCGCAAAAGCCGGAATTACCTCAGAAAAGGCGCGTCAGCAGATAGAAGAGAGCGCCCACCGTCGCCGAAGCCGGTATGGTGATGACCCATGCCGTCACCACGCTCTGCGCCACGCCCCACCGCACGGCGGAGGCGCGCCGCGCCGTGCCCGCGCCGATGATGCAGCCGGTAATGGTGTGGGTGGTCGATACCGGGATGCCCATCAGCGAGGCCCCGAACACCACCGCCGATCCGCCGAGCGAGGCGCTGAACCCCTGATGCTGCGACAATTTGGTGATGCGCGA
>CAYLKZ010000169.1:0-3711 GCA_964384275.1 uncultured Sphingobium sp.
GCATAAAATAACCTATTTGGTAATTTTATATTGACATCGTCACGCTGTTCTGGCACATATCCGGACAGTGGAAAAATCTGAGTCGCGACGATGCGGCGGCGGGAAAAGGGCTGGAACCGGTAAGGCGGTTCCGGCCCTTTTGCGTTGCGGCGGGGTGCGCGGAACCGGAGGCATGATGACGACGGGCGCAAAAAAGAAGAGTGGAGGAAAGGGCGGCGGCGCGCAAAAGGAAAAGGTCGAGATGGTGGTGCAGCGGGGCACATGCGCGGGCAAAGGCATCCGCGTGCAGCGCCGTCGCCAGCGCCGTGACGGATGGACGCTGAAGCGCCGCGCGCTGTTCCTCAATGTGCTTCAGGAAAGCTGCAATGTGCATGAGGCATCGCGGGTGGTGGGCATCGCCCCGGGCCGCGCCTATGGTCTGCGCGCGCGCGATCCGGCCTTTGCCGCCCAATGGGCGGAGGCGCTGGAACAGGGCTATGCCGAGCTGGAGATGACGCTGCTGCGGCAGGCGATCCACGGCACCGAAACGACCGAAACCGTCGATGACGGCAAGGGCGAAGGCCCGCAGCGGGTCAAGAAGGTGCATAGCTATCCTCATGCGGTCGCCTTGCGCTTATTCCTGGCGCATAAGGGCGCCGTCAGCGCCTTTCGCGAGGAACATGGCATCAGCCGCCCCGGCAGTGACGAGGTGCGCGCCGAGATAGAGCAGCGGATGGCGGCGCTGCGGCCCGGTGCCGGTGGCGATGAGGAGCCGGAAGACGGCGGCGATGGTGACGGCGGGGATGATGGCGAGGAGGGCGCCCTGGCATGAGCCGGTCGCGCTGGCAGGAGCTGGCGGACTGGCCGCCGGACCGGCTCGCCGCCTTTCTCGACGCGATCGGGGAGGTAGGGCGCGAGACGCTGCTCCATGACTGGACGGTCCATGCGCGGCCCGAGCAATTGCCGCCGCCGGGCGACTGGCGGCTGTGGCTGATGCTCGCCGGGCGCGGATTCGGCAAGACGCGCGCCGGGGCGGAATGGGTGCGGTCCATCGCGGAGAATGACGGGCGCGCGCGCATCGCGCTGGTCGGCGCGACGCTGCATGAGGTGCGCAGCGTGATGGTGGAGGGCGCAAGCGGCCTCCTCGCCATTGCGCCCTGGTGGGATCGGCCGATCTGGAACCCGGCGCTGCGGCGGCTGGTGTGGAAATCGGGCGCGCAGGCGATCCTGTTCGGCGCGGCCGAGCCGGAATCGCTGCGCGGGCCGCAATTCACCCATGGCTGGGCGGACGAGATCGCGAAATGGCCTTATGGCGATGCGGCGTGGGACAATCTGATGATGGGGTTGCGGCTGGGCGCCCGCCCGCGCCTGCTGGCGACGACCACGCCGCGCCCGGTGCCGTTGCTCCGCCGTCTGGTCGAGCAGCCGGGCGTGGTGGTGACGCGCGGCGCGACGCAGGAGAATAGCGCCAATCTCTCGCCCCATTTCCTCGCGGCGATGGAACGCGATTATGGCGGCACCGCGCTCGGCCGGCAGGAGCTGGAGGGCATGCTGATCGAGGAGCCGGACGGTGCGCTCTGGACTCGCGCGCTGCTGGAGCGGTGCCGGGTGCGGCGCGAGCTGTTGGCTGACATGGGTGGAGGCAAGGCTGGCGGGACTGCGCTGGTCCGGCTCGTCGTCGCGGTCGATCCGCCCGCGAGCAGCCGGGGCGATGCCTGCGGCATCGTCGTCGCCGGGCTGGGCGCGGACGGGCGTGGCTATGTGATAGAGGACGGCACCGTGGAAGGCGCGAGTCCGGAAGGATGGGCCGCGCGCGTGGTGTCGCTGGCGCTGCGCCATGGCGCGGACAGGGTCGTCGCCGAAGCCAATAATGGGGGCGACATGGTGGCGAGCGTATTGCGCGCGGCGCAGGCGGAGCTGCCGGTGAAGCTCGTTCATGCCAGCCGTGGCAAGACCGCGCGGGCAGAGCCGGTCGCCGCGCTCTACGAGGCGGGACGCGTCGCTCATGTCGGCGCTTTTCCGAAGATGGAGGATCAGTTGTGTGCTATGCTGATCGGAGGAGAATATTGCGGGCCGGGGCGTTCCCCAGATCGCGCGGATGCGCTTGTCTGGGCTTTGAGCGAACTTTTGCTTGGCAAAGGCGCGAATCATCAACGGGTGCGAAGCCTGTGGTGAGGCGCAGGGAACGGGCCATGAATGTCGATATCGTTCCAGAACTGGACATTATCGGCCAGGCGGAGACGCCGGGCGTCTTGTGGCGTCCGTTGCGCCGCTATTTCCGGGCGCGGGGCTTCGAGGGCCTCGCCTATTTCATCACCAACCCCCGGGCGCGGGAGGCGGTGCGTGGCTTTACCATCATCCATAGGGGCTTCCCGCCAGAAGTGAGCCGCCGTTATATCGACGAGGGATGGGGGGCGAAGAATCTCGGCCCCGCTTATGTGCTGGCGCAGGGCATGCCGATGCGGTGGAGCGAAAGCTCCCGCGTGCTGGAGGGGAATGAGGATTTCGACGCCTTCCGCCTGGCGATGCAGGAAGCAGGTCTGGGCGATGGCTATAATCTGCCGGTCTATGGCCCGCGCGGGCGAAACGGCACGCTGGCGGTGGGCAATCCGATCGATGCGGCGGCGTTCGACAATGCGCCGGTCGATGAGATGCACCTGATCGCGCAGGCCGCGCATATGCGCCTGTGTCAGCTGCTGCCCGATCTGGCGCAACCGGCGGTGCTGCTGTCCGCGCGGGAGCTGGAGATATTGAAATGGGTCGCGCGCGGCAAAAGCAATGGCGTGATCGCGGAGATACTGGACCTCTCCGCCGCGACGGTCGACACCTATTTGCGGCGCATCTTCGGCAAGCTCGACGTGACCGACAGGACGTCGGCGGCGGTGCGGGGCGTCGGCCTCGGACTCATCCCCGCCTAGCAGGGATCGCAATCCGCCTCATGCGGGGCTGCGAGCGGCGCTTTGCCGGGCTTCGGTGCTCACGACCCTTTAGGTCGCTGCGCTCCGATGCTCGCAAATCACCCCTCTCGCCTCCACCTGAGACGAATTTCGATCCCTGCCGATAGGTTTTTCTTCGTTTCCGGCGCCGCATTGCTGGCGCCACCCTGATTTTTCCGTTCAGTCTGAACCGGCTCCGGGGAGCATTATTCATGAAATTATTCGGATGGAAGGGAGCGGCGGGGGCGCCGCGCCCGGTTTTGTCGCGTGCTTATGGTTGGGGCGGCGGGATGCCGCTGGGCGAATGGCCCGCCGCCTATGAGCCGCAGGTGAGGGCGGCCGTCCTCGCCAATCCGGTCGCGCAGCGGGCGGTGCGGCTGGTGTCGGAAAGCGCGGGCGGCGCGGCGATCCGCGCCCATGGCGGCAGCGCGGCCGATAATCAGCGCGCCTGCGAACTGGTGCGCAAGGTGTCGGGCGGGCAGGGGCTGGTCGAGACGCTGGCGCTGCATCTGCTACTCCACGGCAATGGCTATGCGCAGATATTGTGCGATGGCGAGGGGCAACCCGCCGAGCTGTTCGCGCTGCGGCCCGAGCGGGTCGGCGTGGATGTCGATGCGCGCGGCTGGCCCGTCGCCTATTGCTATCGCGTGGGCGAGCGGATGAGCCGTCTGCCTGCCGAGGACGGCGCGGGGCGCACGGCGATCCTGCATCTTAAAGCGATCAATCCGCTCGACGATCATTATGGGCTGGGCTGCCTCGGCGCGGCGTCGGGGCCGGTGGCGATCCACAATGCGGC
>CAYLKZ010000170.1:0-3687 GCA_964384275.1 uncultured Sphingobium sp.
GGCGCGGGGCAGATCAGCCCCATGTCGCGCCCGCTCGCGTGCAGGGCCGCCAGCAGCACGCCGGGGCTGGCGGCAAGCCGGCCGTCGAGGCTCAATTCACCGACGACGATATAATGCGACAGCGCCTCTGCATCCACCACGCCCATCGCGCCGAGCACCGCCAACGCGATAGGCAGGTCGTAGTGCGACCCCTCCTTGGGAAGATCGGCCGGGGAGAGATTGACGGTGATCCGCTTGGGCGGCAGCGCGAGGCCGATGGCGGCGAGCGCATTGCGGACCCGCTCCCGGCTTTCGGTTACGGCCTTGTCGGCCAGACCGACGATCAGAAAATTCGGCAAGCCTGCGACAAGCTGGCACTGCACCTCTACGCCGCGGGCTTCCAGCCCCAGATAGGCGACCGTCGCCACCGTTGCGATCACTCGGCTTCCCCCGCCGCCTTGTACCCTGTTTGTTCGATGGCACCATGGCGGCGCGAACGGGCGCTGTCGAGCATTATTTGCTGCCGCCGCCCTGCTATTTGAGCGCCGTCAGCGCCGCCGACCCCGGCTCGCAATCCGCGCGCGCCTGTGCCGTCACTGCGCGGACGGGGGCGGGCGTTCCGGGCACCATCATCGCCCCGCCCGGATCGAGCGCGCGAAAGCGGCCCGGCTCTATGCCGCCGCAGCGGGCAAAGATATCGAGCATGCGCGGCGGCGTATCGCGCGCCTCGTTGGACAGGCGAATCGTGCCCCAATGGATCGGGATCGCCTGCGCAGGTTTCAGCATGTCGAACAGCTCGACCGCCTGCTCGGGACCGATATGGGAATCCGTCACCATCTGCCCCGGATAGAAACGGAAAGCGCCGATGGGGATCAGCGCCAGCCGCACCGGGCCATGGCGCAGCGCCTCCTTCGGCCATTGCCCGTCGCCCATGCCGGTGTCGCCCGCGAAGAAGATGTTTCCGCCCGGCGTCTCGATCAGGAAGGCGGACCAGAGCGCGCGGTTCCGATCCCTGCCCCAGCGGCTCGACCAGTGATGATTGCGCAGCACCCGCACCGCCGCGCCCCTGGCCCGCGCCTCCTGCCCCCAGTCGAGTGCCGTCGCCTCCACGCCCGCGCCGCGCAGGATCGTGTCGTTGCCGAGGCTGGTGACGATGAGCGGCCGGTCCCGCTGCCACAGCTTGCGGAGCGTCGGCAGGTCCATATGGTCGTAATGATTATGGCTGATGACTACGATATCTATCTTCGGCAGGTCGTCAAAGGCGACCCCCGGCTCCGCAACGCGCCTCGGCCCCAGCGGCGGGAAGGGGCTGGCATAATCCGACCAGATCGGATCGGTGAGGATATTGAGCCCCGCCGTCTGGATCAGCACCGTCGCATGGCCGACCCACGAAACCCGCATCGCCTTGCCCTCGACGCGCGCGGGCGGCTTGTCCAGCTTCACCGGCACATGGCGCGGCCAGGTGGGACGATCCGGGTCGGAGAAGAGGAAGCGGGTGACGAGATTGCCGCGACGCGCCCGCACGCCGGGCGGCACGGGAAAGCTGATCGCGCCATCGGGATTTTCGAAATGCGCGCCGTCATAATGGTCGCTTGCCGGGCCATGATAATAGAAACGATCGAGAAAGGCAGGCACGAACGTCACCGCCAGCATCATCGCGATGCACAGCCACAGCAGCGCGCCAATCAGCCATTGACCTGCCTTGAAGATCCCTGCCCTAAAACTCATCGCCCCGCATCACCCCCATCGCGGCCCCTCGCCGGTTCCCATCAGGAGAATCGTTGCAAGAGACCGCGCGCCCATAATCCAGTTTCGTCCCCAACGCAGTAAATAGATGGAGGGTTGCAGAACGCGGATGGAAACAGCGGACCGGAAGGCACCCCCGCTCTGCCCCTTGCCGTTATCAGCCCGGCCGTGTCATCAACTCCGGCCGGACGATCCCGTCATATTCCGCCTCGGTGACGAGGCCGGTCGCCAGCGCTTCTTCCTTAAGAGTGGTGCCGTTCCTGTGCGCGGTCTTGGCGATCTTAGCGGCATTGTCATAGCCGATCTTCGGCGCCAGCGCCGTCACCAGCATCAGCGAGCGCTCGACCCCGGCGCGGATATTCTCCTCACGCGGTTCTATGCCCACGACGCAATGCTCGGTGAAGGAGCGCGCGGCATCGGCCATCAGCCGCACCGATTGCAGGAAATTATAGGCCATCACCGGATTATAGACATTCAGCTCGAAATGCCCCTGGCTGCCCGCGAAGGTCAGCGCGGCGTTGTTGCCGAAAATCTGCACGCACACCTGTGTCATCGCCTCGCACTGGGTCGGGTTGACCTTGCCGGGCATGATCGAGGAGCCCGGCTCGTTCTCCGGCAGAGCCAGCTCGCCCAGCCCGGAGCGCGGGCCGGAGCCGAGCAGGCGGATATCATTGGCAATCTTGAACAGAGACGCCGCGACCGTGTTGATCGCGCCATGGGAAAAGACCATCGCATCATGCGCGGCGAGCGCCTCGAACTTGTTGGGCGCGCTGGTGAACGGCAGGCCGGTGATCTGCGCGATCTTTGCCGCGACCTTCTCGGCAAAGCCCACCGGCGCGTTGAGGCCGGTGCCGACCGCCGTGCCGCCCTGCGCCAGTTCCATCAGGCCGGGCAGAGTGCTCTCGATGCGGGCGATGCCGTTCTCGACCTGCCTGGCATAGCCGGAAAATTCCTGCCCCAGCGTCAGCGGCGTCGCATCCTGCGTATGGGTGCGGCCGATCTTGATGATGTGATCCCACGCCTTCGCCTTCGCATCGAGCGCTCCGTGCAGTTCCTTGAGCGCGGGCAGCAGCCGGTGGACAATCTCCTCTGCGCAGGCGACGTGCATCGCGGTGGGATAGGTGTCGTTGGATGACTGGCTCATATTCACATGGTCGTTGGGGTGGACCGGCTGCTTGCTGCCCATCGTTCCGCCCAGCATCTCTATCGCGCGGTTGGAGATCACCTCATTGGCGTTCATGTTGGATTGCGTGCCGGAGCCGGTCTGCCACACCACCAGCGGGAAATGCTCGTCGAGCCTGCCATCGATCACCTCCTGAGCGGCAGCGACGATCGCGTCCGCCACCCTTGGGTCGAGACGGCCAAGGCCCTTGTTGACCTCCGCCGCGGCGCGCTTGACGATGCCGAGCGCCCTGACGATGGGCAGAGGCTGCTTCTCCCAACCGATTTTGAAATTGCCGAGGGAACGCTGCGCCTGCGCGCCCCAATAGCGGTCGGCGGCGACCTCTATGGGGCCGAATGTATCGGTTTCCGTGCGTGTAGTGCTCATCTTGAAGTGCTGTCCTTTTCCCTGTGCCCTTGCGGGCAGACACACCCCGTTCTGTTCTCCCACGGGTCCGCTTGTGGCTGCGGACTCCGGCAAAACGACCTATTGCGGTCGCGATACTCTAAACGAAAGGGGCGGGAATTGCTCCCCGCCCCTTCTCATTCCGTTCAGGCCTTTTCGAGCAGGCCTTCCTTGGCGATCTTGTCCCGCCACACCAGCGGGGCGAGATGGTGGACATTCTTGCCCTCGCTGTCGACCGCGACGGTGACGGGGAAGTCCTTCACCTCGAACTCGTAGATAGCTTCCATGCCCAGATCCTCGAAGCCGACGACCTTGCTGCCCTTGATCGCGCGGGCGACGAGATAGGCCGCGCCGCCGACCGCCATCAGATAGGCGCTCTGATGGTCGCGGATCGC
>CAYLKZ010000171.1:0-3665 GCA_964384275.1 uncultured Sphingobium sp.
GGGGGAGGATGCAGCGACCTTCCGTGAAAAGGCCGTGCCCGCGCTTCAGAGCCTTCTGAACAGCGGACAGTTACAGGAAAACACCCGGCCCGCCCCTCTCTCTGAAGAACATAAAAAACCGGCGCCGACATCACTGCCAGCGCCGGGCAACCCGTAGGGCTGTTTTATTTCCCGATCAGTCCTCAATCTTCCGACGGAAGGTTTCGGGCAGGAACAACAGGCCGATCACCACCGTCAGCGCGGCGATCACGACCGGATACCACAGGCCGTAATAGATGTTCCCGGTCGCGGCGACCATCGCGAAGGCAGTGGTCGGCAGGAAGCCGCCGAACCAGCCATTGCCGATATGATAGGGCAGCGACATAGAGGTGTAGCGGATGCGGCTGGGGAAGAGTTCCACCAGCATCGCGGCGATGGGGCCGTAAACCATCGTCACCAGCATCGCGAGCGCCCACAGGATCGCGACCACCGCAACCTTGTTGATCCGTGCGTCGTCGGCCTTGGCGGGATAGCCCGCCTCGGTCATCGCCGCCTTCATCTCGCCTTGAAAGCCGGTGATCGCGGTCTTTAGCGCATCGCCCGACAGCGCCTTCGGATCGGGCGCGGTCAGCACCGTGTCGCCGATGCGCACCTGCGCAACCTGGCCCGCCACCGCATCGCTGTTATGATAATCGACGCCAGCCTTGGCGAGATAGGCCTTGGCAATATCGCAGCTGGTGCTGTCGAATTTGTTGCGGCCCACCGGGTCGAACTGGAACGAGCACTCATCCTGATTGACCGCGACGGTAATCGGCGCGGCGGTCTGCGCATGGGCAAGGGCCGGGTTGGCGGCGCCGGTCAGCGCGCCGTAAAGCGGGAAATAGCTGATCGCGGCGAGAAAACAGCCGCCCAATATGATTGGCTTGCGCCCGATCTTGTCGGACAGCCAGCCGAAGATGACGAAGAACGGCGTCGCCAGCGCCAGCGCTATCGCGATCAGGATATTGGCGGTCGCGCCATCCACCTTCAGCGTCTTTTCGAGAAAGAAGAGCGCATAGAACTGGCCGCAATACCAGACGACCGCCTGCCCCGCGACCGCGCCGAACAGCGCAACCAGCACCCAGCGCAGGTTGCCCCACTGGCCGAAGGCTTCGGTCAGCGGCGCCTTGGAGGTCTTGCCCTCTTCCTTCATCTTCTTGAAGACAGGGCTTTCGTTGAGTTGCAGGCGAATCCACATCGACACGGCGAGCAGGATGATCGAGATCAGGAACGGCAGGCGCCAGCCCCAGGCGGCGAAGTTTTCCTCGCCCATCGCAAGCCGGATGCCGATCACCACCAGCAACGCCGCGAACAGGCCGAGCGTGGCCGTCGTCTGAATCCAGCTGGTGTAAAGGCCGCGCTTGTCGTTGGGCGCATGCTCGGCGACATAGGTGGCTGCGCCGCCATATTCGCCGCCCAGCGCAAGACCTTGCAGCAAGCGCATGCAGAGCAGGATGATGGGCGCCGCGATGCCGATCGAAGCATAGGAGGGCAGCAAGCCGACCGCGAAGGTCGACAGGCCCATGATGCCCATCGTCACGAGAAACGTATTCTTGCGGCCCACAAGGTCGCCGATCCGCCCGAACACCAGCGCGCCGAACGGGCGCACCGCGAAACCGGCGGCGAAAGCGGCGAGGGCGAAGATGAAGCCGGTGGTCTCGTTCACCCCGGAAAAGAATTGCTGGGAAATATAGGTCGCCAGCAAGCCATAGAGATAGAAATCATACCATTCGAACACGGTTCCCAGCGAGGAAGCGGCAATGACGAGTTTCTCGTTCTGCGTCGCTTCATGATGCTGGGGCAGGCTGTCATCATAGACCGTGGCCATATACCCTCTCCTTGTAGATCTTATAATTCGCGTTTCGATGCTGTTTCAGAATGTATATTTCGCCGCCATTTCGACGCGGTCGAGTTGCCCGGTGGCGCCGCTGACAATCTTGCGTTCGCCATGGCGATATTCGACGCCAAGATCGAGATTCTTGACCGGCGACCAGAAGAGATTGCCGGCAAGGCTCCACGCCTGCTTGTTGGCAAGCGCGGGGATGACGATGCCGTCGGGATAATCGGCATCCTGATAGGAGGCGATGAACGAGGAGCGCACGGTCCGCGTCCATCCCAGCTTCAGCGCCGCGAAGCCCGCGAAATTGTCGATGGTCCTTAGCTCTCCCGGCGTCGCGCCTGCGGTATAGGCGGCGTCCGCGACATAGCCGACGCCCAGATAGCGGCCCATCCCATGCCCATAGGTAGCGGTGAAGCGCAGGTCGTGCCGCTTGTCCGGACCGAACGGGATCTTGCCGCCGGCGCTGACGCCCCAGCCCATCACGGACTCGTTCGAGGCGCCGCTGTCCATCGACAATTTGCGGACGATCCCGGCGAGGTGCAGCTCGCCAAGACCGCCGGTATAAGCCAGCTTCGCCACGAAATCGGGCATCCGGTCATTGTCGCGATCGACATAGGAACCATCCGCCGAATTGCTCGCCAGCGTCTCGGTCTGCGGATTTTCGGCAGAGACGAGGAGCGCCAACCCGTTGCCGAGCGGCTGCTTATACTGGACCATCATCTGCCGCACGAAGATCGAGCCGTCGGTCGCGCCGATGAAGTCCGTGCTTTCCGGGAAGAGGGCCGGATTCTGGAACGTCGTCCACTCCTGCCCGATCAGCCAATTGCCGTAGCTTATGAAACCGCGCCGGAAGGTCGGCGTATAGGGGTTGGTGGAACGTTGCGCGCCCGCGGGCGCCGCCGCCAGCGCGAAGTCGAATTCGATCACCGACTTCAAATCCTTGCCGCCCAGCGGGGTCGAGGACGAAAAGACCATCCGCGTCTGGCGCGCATGGCCGATCAGATCGTTGCTGCTATAGCCCTGTCCCACCGGAATCTGCTGCGGCAGGTGGAATTCCTTGCCCAGCGCGCCGTTGGCGACCGCCCCATCGCTATAATGAGAGTAGCTGGCGACGACCTTTACGAAGCCGCCGAGCTTGAAAGTGGTGTTGCCGACCTTGAACCCGTCGGCGGGCGGCACCGGCCGCGCCTCCACGGCGGCGACACGGGTTTCCATCGCCTGCGCCTGCTGCGCCTGGCTGGCGGCCTGCTGCTGCGTTTCGGCCTGGCTCTGCGATTGCTGCGCACGCGCGGTGGCAAGCTCCGTCCTGAGATCGGCGACGGCCTGTTCCAGCATTTTCAGGCGCGCTTCCATTTCCGCCTGCCTGCCGCCACCCTGCTGCCCGCCTGCTTGCGCCTGCGCCGCCATCGGGCCGAGCGCGATCAGCGCCGCCCCCGCCAGCATGGCCCCTTTGGAAAGCGCGCGCGTTTTCTTTTGCCTTGCAATAGACACGTTGGGCATCCTCCGTTTCAGGTCGTAGCCTCGCCGTCTATTGCAGGGAGTATCTCACGACTAAGGGGCGAATATGCAGCATTGTTTGCGGGCTTCGCCAGATAGACCTTGGTCGATAACCGCTATAGACCTTAGTATTGATGTGAGCATTTTGACCGGCTGCTATTCATGAGGCCGGATGTTAGGAGAGAATTGAAATGAGCGATGCGATCTATCCTGTTCCGCAGGAATGGTCGGCGAACGCCAAAATCGATGGCGCCCGCTACGAAGCCCTTTACGCCGAAGCCGCCGACAATCCGGACAGTTTCTGGCGGCG
>CAYLKZ010000172.1:0-3612 GCA_964384275.1 uncultured Sphingobium sp.
CCGGGCGCGCAGTGGTGCCGTCAATCGCGACCACCATCGCCTCCAGCCCGGCGCCGTCGCTGATATTGCCCACGATCTCGGCCTTCCACGCAACGGGCAGCGGATCATGCGCGCTCGCCTGCGCATCGAGGGTGATATGATCGGCCAGCACGTCCGGCCAGCGTGGCGGAAAGCGCTCCAGCAGCAGTCTCCGTTCCTCTTCTTCCAGTTTCCATCCGGTCACGGGCATGATCGCCACCCCTCACCGCACCGTGGAAAGCGCGGCGCGGCAATCGCGCGCGCACTCCCGGCACATTTCGGCGCAGAGCTGGCAATGGCCATGCTCATGCCTCTCGCATTCCCCGGCGCACAGATCGCAAATGCTGGCGCAGCTCTCCAATATAATCCGGAGCGCCTCGACATTCCGGCCCGTGCGGCGCACCGCCATGCGGGCCGTCGCCGTGCATATATCGGAGCAATCGAGGCACAGGCGGATGCACTGGCGCATGTTCATCCCCTCCGCTACGCAGGCATCGGCACAGGATGTGCACATTTCCGCGCAGAACATCGCATGGCGGGCGGCGGTCGTCAGTGTCTCGTTGAAATCCTCCCCGACATCCGGGTGAAGCGAGATCATCTTGTGGATGGACATGGGCCTATCCATTCCCTTGGCGGCGGCGGGTTTCCCAGCCTTTCTTCGCGGCGGCCGAACGCTTCTCATGGCTCTGGCCGGAGCCGCCGATGCGGCCGCCCTTGCGCGCGGAGGCATGGCTTTCCTTCTTGCCGCGACCGGAGCCGGATTTCTTCCCGCCGCCGCTTTCCTTGTTCACCGTCGCCCAGGCGCGGCGCTCTGCCTCGTCCTTGCTGACGCCACGGTCCTCATAGCTTTCCTCGATATGCTCGGCCTGGCGCTTTTGCTTGTCGGTATAGCTCGACTTGTCTCCTCGGGGCATGATCCTTCTCCATTCCTGCCCTCCGCCAGCACCCGTTTTGCCCAACGCGCCGCCCCGGCAAAAGTGCCCCGGCCGGGGATGAGAAGCCGAAGTTTTCCAACAAGGGAGGCGCCGTTGTGCAGGCAGCCCGGCGGAGAGGCTCAATGGCCCATGACAGGAGCAGCGCGAAGGGCCTTCGGCGCGGATTTCCGATCGCGGACCTGCACTGCCATGTCGCGCAGCATGGGGAGGTCGGTTATCCGCAGCCATTTCGACCGGAACTCGACCAGCCCGCGCGACCGCAGCCATTTCAACGTCCGGTTTATGTGAACAGGCGTCAGGCCGGTCATGTCGGCGATATCGATCTGCGTCAGGGGCATCCAGCATTGCTGGTCATGGGTCTGGCCGCACCCCGTCATCCGGTCGAAAATATCGCAGAACAGAAAGGCGACCCGCTCGGTCGCGCTTTTGCGGCCGAGAGAAACCAGCCACTCCGCCTGCCTTTCCATCGTCACGCCAATGCAGGCCGCAAGGCCCCTGTCCATCGGCTCCTTGCCGTCCATACCGCGAATGGGCATCGGGATCGCCCTTACCGCAGTCAGCGCCTTGACCGGCTGCGTGGGGGGATAGCCCAGCGCCCATTGCGGCTCGCACAGATCGCCGGGCAGATAGAGCGCGGTGATCTGGCGGCGTCCGTCCTCCAGCTGGCAGAAGCGGCAGGCCCAGCCTCCCTCGATGCGGAAGATCGCGTCGGGACATTCATTTTCACGGGCAAGATATTGGTGCCGGCGGAAGCATCTTTCCACCGGCAGAGAAGCATATCTCCGAAGCACGGCACTTGTCCTCATTTCTGCATGGCGAGAGAAAGATCCACCGCCGCCTAAGATCCATGCGGCCCCTTCCATTTGCGACGAGTCGATTGAAATTGGACGCAAAAATTCTCGGCTCATCGCAAACGCCAACTTGGGTTAAGAAGAATGACGATCCCGCGAACCATCCTCGCCAACAGATGTTCTCCCTGCTCAACGCGGCGACGCGCCGAACGCGAAAAAGGAGGACGGGCATGGCCAGGACGACAGGCGAACAACAGGGCGGCGGCAGGGACGACGGCAAGGACGAAAAGCAGAAAGCGGACAAGCAGGAGGCTTCCTCCCCCAACCTTTCCCAGAAAGCAGCGCCCGGAAAGCAACCCGAAACAGGCTCCTCCGCAATCGGCAAGGAAACGGGCGGCAAGGAAACAGGCGGCAAGGAAACGGGTAAGGACGCCGTCAGCCTGCTGAAGTCGGATCACCGGAAGGTGGAAGCGCTGTTCAAGCGCTATGAAAAGGCAAAGGACGATGAGGATGCCAAGACGGATTTTGTCGAACAGATCGCCCAGGAATTTTTGACCCACAGCAGGATAGAGGAAGAAATCTTCTATCCCGCCTGTCGCGGCAAGGTGGAAATGGACATGCTGGAGGAGGCGCAGGTCGAGCATGACAGCGGCAAGCTCCTGCTCTCGCAACTGCGCCGCAGTTCCCCCGACGCCCCCTATTTCGACGCGAAGGTGAAGGTGCTCTCCGAATATATCAAGCATCATGTCGCCGAAGAGGAAAAGAGCGGAGACGGCATATTCGATGCTGCCGTGAAAGCCGGGGTCGATATCGAGGCTCTGGGCCAGGAAATCTCCCAATGCAGGGAGGAAATCGCGCAGCGCGTGAAGGAGGAGAGCACTCCCCGCACGCCCTCGTTCAATCAGCCAAAAGGGGACAACAGAAAGGAGACTATGATGGCACAGCAGGACTATCAGGAACGCAGCCGAAGCCGCAGCTCTTCCCGTTATGACGATGATGACGATTATCGCGGCGGGAATGACGGCGGCCGGCGCATGCCTCCCCGCGACGAGGAGGGCCGCTTCATGAGCGAGGATCGCGGCGACGATCGCCGCTATCGCTCGGGAAGCTCGGGCCGCAATCGCGACGAGGATGATCGCGGCCGCAGCAGCGGTCGCCAGGGCAGCGGCTGGTATGGCGACAGCGAAGGTCATTCCGAAGCCTCCCGCCGGGGATGGGACGAACGCGGCCGCTCCTCCCGCGACGATGACGACGACCGGCGCTATCGTTCCTCCCGCTCCCGCGATGACGATGATTATGGGCGCGGTGGTTCCCGCAGCCGGGCGAGCAGCCGCGACGATGACGATGATCGCGGCCGGGGCCATGGCGGCTGGTTCGGCGATCCGGAAGGCCATTCGGAGGCTTCCCGCCGGGGATGGGACGAACGCGGCCGCTCCTCCCGCGACGATGACGACGACCGGCGCTATCGTTCCTCCCGCTCCCGCGATGACGATGATTATGGGCGCGGTGGTTCCCGCAGCCGGGCGAGCAGCCGCGATGACGACGATGATCGCGGCCGGGGCCATGGCGGCTGGTTCGGAGATTCACGCGGCCATTCAGAGGCAGCACGGCGCGGCTGGGCCAACCGCTGACGCCTGTGCCGGGGGAGGACGGTCTTCACCCGCCGTCCTCCCCCTTGGCGCTTTATGACGTTCGGCGCAGTTTACCGACCTGTCCTCGCCGAAGGTCTCTCCGATCCAATGACACCCTTCCGATAGGCAGGCAGGGTAGAAAAAGGTCGGCTCCGCAGCAGGCCGATGCTCTTTTTCTTCAGCCCGCCAGACGCTTGAGGCCGAGCGCCAGCATCAGCAGGAACACGCCCCTGAACA
>CAYLKZ010000173.1:0-3552 GCA_964384275.1 uncultured Sphingobium sp.
TAAAAGAGGTCCATCAGCATCGACTTGCCGCGCCCGACACCGCCCCACATATAGAGCCCGCGCGGCGGCTGCGGCGACTTGCCGAGCAGTTTCCAGAGCACGGACCCGCGCGCGGGCGTCGCTTCCAGCTCTTCCTGGAGGCGGGAAAGCCGGGCGGCGGCGGCGGCCTGATCGGCATCCTCGCGCAATTCCCCCGCCGCGACGAGCCGCTGATAGCGGGCGAGAACCGAGGTCATGCCGACTTCAATCGCTTAAGGATACCATTAGCCTGCACGATCGGCGTGCCTTCTTGCAGCAGCGTCATCCGCAAAAACTGCATGCGATAGCCGTCCCGGATCAATTCCAGCTCTCCTTCCAGCATCTCGCCCGCCTTGCCCGGCGCGGCATAGTCGAGCGAAAGGGAAATCATGACGGCCAAAGGCAGTTCTCCGCATTCGTCATGCAGGAACAGCCCCATGCTGTTTTCGGCAACGCCGGCCAGAAAGCCGCCATGCAAGGTGCCAAGGGCGTTGACGGCCCGCGGGGGCGGCATCAGGCGAAAGCGGATCAGCCGCTCTCCTTCCCGGTGATATTCAACCGGGGGCCAATATTCCGGCCAGCTGCCGCTTCCCCGAAAATCGAACAGCCGCCAGCCGGAATCCATCTTCATATCAGCAACATCACTATCCGCGATCAGAGCGCGCGTTCCACCATCATCTTCTTGGTTTCCGCGATCGCCTTGGCCGGGGACAGACCCTTGGGGCAGACGTTGGCGCAGTTCATGATGGTGTGGCAGCGATAGAGGCGGAACGGATCTTCCAGCGCGTCGAGACGCTCGCCCGTCATCTCGTCGCGGCTGTCGGCCAGCCAACGATAGGCCTGAAGCAGGATCGCCGGGCCGAGGAACTTGTCGCTGTTCCACCAATAGCTCGGACAGCTGGTCGAGCAGCAGGCGCACAGGATGCACTCATAGAGGCCATCGAGCTTCTCGCGGTCTTCCGGCGACTGGAGCCGCTCCTTGCCCGAAGGCGTGGTGGAAACGGTCTGGAGCCAGGGCTGGATCGACGCATATTGCGCATAGAAATGGGTGAAGTCGGGGACGAGATCCTTGATTACATCCATATGCGGCAGCGGGGTGATGCGCACCTCGCCCTTGCAATCCTCGATCGCGGTGGTGCAGGCGAGGCCGTTCTTGCCGTTGATGTTCATCGAGCAGGAACCGCAAATGCCCTCGCGGCAGGAACGGCGGAAGGTCAGGGTCGAATCCTGCTCGTTCTTCATCTTGATCAGCGCATCGAGCACCATCGGGCCGCAATTGTCGAGGTCGATCTCGAACATGTCATAATGCGGATTTTCACCCGAATCAGGATCGTAGCGATAGACCTTGAACTTCTTGACGTTGGCGGCTCCCTCCGCCTTGTGCACCTTGCCCTTGCCGGTGATCTTGCTGTTTTGCGGAAGCGTGAATGAAGCCATAACCCATCTGCCATCTGAGAATTCCGATGGGCCCAGATAAGAGCCGATGACCGATCCCTCAATGTTTTTTTTGCATTTGCGCAATTAAGCTGCGCGCGCGCACCCGCGCCGCGCTTTTTTCGCGGCGCCCGGCTTCGCTTGCAAGTCCCGAAATCCTTCTTATGAGGGATCGCCATGGGACGACGAAAAGACATATGGCGCTGCGGTTATGTGGAAGTCCCGATCGAGCGGATCGTCGCCGAAGGGCGCCTTTCCGGTCCCGTGCACTGGTTGGACGAAGAACCCGATTTCTGCTTCCTCGCCGATCCTTTCGGCTGGCGGGGGGATGAAGGGCGGCTGCACCTCTTCGTCGAGCATTATGATTACCGCTTTCGCCACGGCACGATAGAGACGCTGATCTTCGATCCGGCGATGAAGCTGCTGGAACGCCGCCCCTGCCTCGCCGAACCATGGCACCTCTCCTACCCGCAGATATTCGCTGGAGAAGGCGCGGTCTGGATGCTGCCCGAAGCACACAGATCGGGCGGCCTCACCCTGTATCGCGATCATGGCGGCCTTGCCGACTGGCGGCCGGAATGCCGGATAGAGCTGGACTGCGTGCCGGTGGACGCGACTATTCTGCGCCGGAACGACCGCTGGTGGCTGTTCTATTCGCCCGCCGACACGAAGCTCAGCAAGATATCCCGTCTGCATGTGGCATCGGCCGAGCGGCTGACCGGGCCATGGACGCCTCATCCGGGCAATCCGGTCAGGGTGGACAGGGCCTCTTCGCGCCCCGGCGGCAGCGCGGTGGAGATCGGCGAGCGCATCCTGCTGCCGGTGCAGGATTGCACAAATAGCTATGGAGGCGCCATTCGCCCGCTCTGGATCGATCGGCTCGACCAAGGCGGGTTCGAAGCGAGCACAGAAGAAATGCTGTCTTTTCCAGCCTCTGCGGGCCTTTATTGCGAAGGAATGCATACTCTCTCGGCTTGCGGCGACATCAGCTTTTTCGATATGAAGCGGATCGATCGGTCTCTGCGAGGCATCGCACTCGATATCAGGCGGCAGCTCGGCGGATTTTCTCGATGATCGAGCGCCCCCTCGCCTCAAAATGATCCCAGGAAAAGCGGGAGAGCATATCCGCTCGCGCCGCCTGCCCCATTGTTCGCAGCCGGGAAGGGTCATCCAGCATGAATTTGAGAGCATCCGCCAGCGCGTCCACATCCCCCGGCGCGACTGTCAGCCCGGTGACGCCTTGGCTTATCGAATAGGGAAGCTCCCCTACGGAGGAAGCGACCACCGGCAGGCCCGCGGTCATCGCCTCATGCGCCGCGATGCAGAAACCTTCCGAGCGGGAGGGCTGTATATAAAGATGAAGAGTTGAGAGGAAATGTCGGGGATTTTCTGTATAACCCTGAAAATAGACGTTATATAATCCCGATTGCTCTGCCTGCGCTTCCAGCCTGCAGCGCTCCGCCCCGTCCCCCGCGATAGCGATCTCGATCGGGACCGGCGGCTCATAACCGGACCTTTTCAGCTTCGCGAGCGCTTCGATCAGCACGTCATAGCCTTTCACGGGATGCAACCGCCCGAGGCTGCCGATCCGCAGTGGTTCCTCCCGTTGCAGCGCTTGCGCTTCCGGCATGGCAGGGTCCGCCGCGAAGATCGGCCAGCAAACCAGACGCTGCGGTTCGACCCCCAGCCTCTGCGCCGTGAGCGCCTCGACGGATCGTGAATCCGCGACCCATAACAGCGCCCGTTTTTGCAGCAGACGCAGGAGGCGGCGGTTCCAAGGCTTGAGGAAAGCCGCATGCTGCCAGCAGATCACCGGCAGACCGAGCACCGGGCCGAGCATCAGGCCCAGAATTGTAGCTCGGCTGAGAGATGTCCATAAATGAGTGGCGCCCCATGCGCGGATTTCCCGCTTCATCCAGCGCATCGCGGCGGCATGGTCGCCAAGACCGCCCTCGCGGACGAGCGGGTCCAAACCGGCCTCCACCATGGCCGGAAGACCCCTCCGATCACGGGGCGTCAACGCAAAGACGCGGACCTCCGCCCCTGCCCTGCGCAACACTTCGGCGATGGCAGGAACGGGCTGGGACGCCCCTCCACCCT
>CAYLKZ010000174.1:0-3539 GCA_964384275.1 uncultured Sphingobium sp.
ATGGGCTGGGCTGCCTCGGCGCGGCGTCGGGGCCGGTGGCGATCCACAATGCGGCCAATGTCCAAACAGTTTTACACAGTTTTCAGCATTGGCTGTTTAGGGAAATTTTTTATGGCAAAACAGGATCACCAAAACGCTAATCCCAAGCCAGCATACCTATATGCGCGCTTCAGTTCGCTTGCCCAAAAAGAGGGTAGCAGCATCGAACGCCAGCTTAGCTATGGCAAAGCATTTGTCGAAAAGCGCGGATGGCATATTGTTGATGAACTGAAGGATGAAGCCAAGAGCGCGTTCAAAGGCGCTAATCGTGAATTGGGATCAGCCCTTTACGATTTTGAGCTGAAGGCTCGAAATGGCGCGTTTGCTGCTGGTGTTGTCCTTGTTTGCGAAAACGTGGATCGCCTATCGCGCCAAGGTGCCAAAGCCGCTGCCCAGCTAATTTGGTCCCTCAACGAAGCTGGCGTTGACGTTGCTACCTATCATGACGGCCACATATACAAATCAGGGGATGACAGCGATCTGATGGATTTGCTGTCCGTTGTGGTCAAAGGCGCTTTGGCAAAGGAAGAGAGCCAAAAGAAATCGGAGCGTTCAAAGGCTAACTGGAAAAACATACACGACCATATCGCGGCTGGTGGCAAACAGGCATATTCAACGCAATGCCCACAATGGCTGGATATCAAGGATGGTGTGTATGTCGAAAATCCCCATCGATCCGCCATTTTGCGCCAAATCTATCAATGGTATTGTGACGGTTTAGGCAGTCGCGTCATTCTGAACAAAATGCGTGAAGCAGGTGAACCAAGCTGGTCCATCAGTTCGACCCACAAAGAGCGGAATATTTGGACACTGAGCTATATCCACAAGCTACTGATGAGCCGCACTGTTATGGGTGAGTATGTCACGCGAGATGGCAGGACGTTATCGACCGATTATTATCCCACCGTGATTGACCCAGCCACATTCTTCAAAGCCCAGGAAATTCGGAAAAACCGTGCTGCTCTCGGTGGCGACCAGAAAAAGCGGTCGGTCAATCTCTTGGTTGGCATTTCAAAATGTGGGGAATGTGGTTGTGCTGCTGTCCTGCTTCAACGGAGCCGAACCTACAAACTGACCACTTCGAGTGGAACCCACATACGGGAACGCAAAGTCCACCATTACCTGAAATGCAATGCGTCTCGCTACCGTATGCCGTCATGCTCCAATCGAACTTATCTCCGCTATGATTTGGTCGAAAAAGTGATCTTGGAAAAGACCTTGCCGCTGATCGTCCAGCACAAAGATGATGCGAAAATCCTTCATTCTTTCGATCTGAAAATTGCCCAATGCCAACGCGAGATTAATGCCAAGCAAGCCCAACTATCCAACATCGTTGACGCGATCGCGGACGGAACGATGCCAAAGGCGTTGGTCCAAAAAGCCGCCGCGTTGGAACAGGAAATCGACACGCTGGAACAACAAATCAGCAGCATAAAATTGGAACGGGATATCGAGGCAGCGCGTCCAAGCAAAAACAAGGATTTGATGGAAATTCAAGCGGTGAAGGATGGATTGACCAGCGAAGATGAAACCATTCGTTTTGAAACGCGGGTGAAGGTCAATGCCCTGCTGAGTCGCCTGTTGCGTTCCGTGAACATCAACGATGATCGAACTTTTACGGTCGAGGTGGATGAAGGTTTCCACGCAACATATAGCCCCGAAGGCAAAGCGATTGGCTACGCGCTGGCAGGAAAACGCATCACTGACACAATGGATGAAGCTCTGTTGCTCGAAGATCGCGAGGCCGTGGTGGATATAGCCTTTGCGAATGTTTCTCCCCTTTGAGTGGAATTAGATAACAAACATCGCCGCCATCCGATCCAGTTCGTTTTTGAACATCAAGCGGGTGTGGCATCTGACAAAGGTTAAATCGGAATCATAGTGAATCTCGCACACCAAGGCAGTTTCGATCCCTGATTCGCGACATGCTTTGTATGCTGCTCTCTGCTCATCGTCATCGTCGCAATTGAGCGTGATGCTATATGGCATTTTGAATGGGTTGGGATATCCGTTAAGACATGTATCCAGAACCCATGGAACACTATGAACGTCATCAACCAGATATGGACGATAGCAGTATGGCAATTGGGGTCTCTTCTTTTTATATCTCATCAGTTATATTTATCTGTTGACCGTTTGAACGACACCTGTATCTGATTGATACCAACAACGCATACAGAAAGGACATACAGATGGCACTGGATTGGAAGAAGGCGCTCAAGCCGGTTTCTGAAAGCAAAGAGTTCAAGCCCAATGCTGGTGGAGCAGCACTTTCCCCAGCGGAACGCGCTGCTAAGGGCATGGAGATTGCTCTCGCGGCTTACAAAGCGGGCAATAAGAACGTCAAGGGCGAAGCCTTGAAGCGCCCCACCATCGTCAAAAAGGGCGATGAAGTGAAGTTCAGCGTTCGCTACGCCAACTCGCCGGTGAAGCTGGTTGGTGAAGAGCGTGAAGCTGTTGTTCCTGCGAAGGACTTCGAAGCGATCTATGGCGCGATCAAGGAATCCCTGCTTGCTGGCGAATTCAACAGCCAACTGCTCGCACTGTCCGAAACGGTGAAAAAGCGCGGTACGGCTGGTGGTGCTACTCGCAAGGCCAAAGCTGCCAAGTAAGTCCAACCACTCCAAACAAAAGCCTCGCTGGAAACGGCGGGGCTTTTTGCTTTGGTTATCCCGTTACAATTGGAACCCGCCCATTGGAGAATGATGCCATAATCAACACGATTGTCCATGGTATTATGGACGCCATCGCCCACTGAGTAGCTGATTTGAGAAACTTGAATTTACATGCTACGATCTCTGAGTTGCGCCAAATCTGCCCGCAAATATCGTTGGTCAAATCCGTCACAGAAACGTTCATATATTGTTGAACGAATTCAGATTCCCGGCGCTTTGCAATCTCTGCGAAATAGACCAACGATGCCTTCCCACCCTCCAAATGAGGAAAAGCGCAGCGATAGAGGTTGAAATACGTCCACGCGATCATGACGAGAAAAACCACCAGCGGAACAGTTACATACCACTTTGGTAAGTCAACAGCGGTTAGGTTAAGCGCGGCCACAGCCAGTTGCGCGGAAACGATAGCGAACAGCGCGGATACTTTGCCATCCAGACGTGGCATAAAGCTCTGAATCAAAGCAAGCTGGCGCTCCGCGACCTCTAGCCTATGTCGATCATCTGCGGCGGCCATCGATCAAAAACTCCATGTCCAATTGGAGGAGTATATCTCCTTGTTGCCCATGGCTGTCCAAACTCGCTTACTCCACATATTGGTTTTATTAGAACTGCTGAGCTTAGAACTCTCACTCAATTTGTCGTAGACCTCTTTTGTGATCCACGTTGGATAAGCGTCATCCAAAGCGGCAAGTTTCGCAGCATAGTTAGCAGCTCTGCCCACCCAAACGAGGTCGTTTGCACCTCGAATGCCTGTCCTTGCGACGAACAGTTGGACACCTCGAAAAACTCTAGCTTTTGAGTGCCCGATTTGATTCACTAGGCCGA
>CAYLKZ010000175.1:0-3454 GCA_964384275.1 uncultured Sphingobium sp.
GATCTGGAACAATTGTTCGACCTGAGCCCGGCCGAAGCCCGTTTGGCCCAGTTGCTGGCCGATGGCATGAGCATGGAAGAGGCTGCGCTGCAATTAGGGGTAAGCCGTAACACGGTGCGCTCTCAGCTTCAGGCTGCCTTCGCCAAGACCGGCACAAACCGCCAGGGCGATCTGGTGCGGTTGCTGCTTAGCTCCACCGCTACGCTGGCCCAGCGTAGCGGTGAAGATTCCACGACGGCTGGTTGAGCCCTCATGATCCGCGTCAGGCTGCGCGGATCAAGCGGCCGGGCAGCGAGCTGGTCGGTTCGCCATGGCGGGAAACGATCTCGCCTGCGACCATCGTCAGATCATAGCCGGTCGCATGCTGGATCAGGCGGCGCCCGCCGGCGGGCAGGTCATGGCAGATCTGTGGCGCACCCAGCGCCAGCCGGTCCAGGTCGATCACATTGATGTCCGCGCGCTTGCCGACGGCCAGTTGGCCCCGGTCGTCCAGCCCGATCAGCCGGGCGTTTGCCAGCGTCATCCGGTGCACCATATCGGCCACGGTCTTGCGTCCATGCTGCCGGTCGCGCGCCCAGTGGCTGAGCGCGAATGTGGAAAAGCTTGCGTCGCAGATCGTGCCGACATGCGCGCCGCCATCGCCCAATCCCAGCACGACGTCCGGGTGCGACAGGATTTCGCCCACCGCATCGAGGCTGCCATCCGCATAATTGGCCATCGCCAGATACAGCAACCCGCCATTCTCGCCCTCGACCATCACGTCATAGGCGAATTCCTCCGGCGTGATCCCGGCGGCGCGCGCGCGACCGGCGATGCTGCGTTCGGGGGGCTGTTCGTAATCCGGCTCATCGCCCAGCAGAAACATATGGTCGAAATCGCGCACCGCACGGCCCAGCACCAGAGCAGGATCGGGGTCCACCGGTTCGGACAGGATCGCTTCCCGAATTTCCGGGCGGCGCAATTGTTCCAAACGCTCGGCCAGCGGCAGCGCTGCCAGCTTCTGGAACGTGGCGGTCGTGTAAAAGGGGTTCAAGGTCAGTTCGAAACCCAGAATCATCCCGATGCCACGCGGTATGAGCTGCCCCTTCATCACCAGCCCCTCCGCATTCGCCGCCGCCAGTTGTTCCAGCAGGAACGGATATCTGTAAGGGCCGGTGTTGCCTGTGCCGATGGAAAAGGTCAGCGGCCGCCCGGATGCGCGGGCCAATTCGCGCATCGCATCCAGATTGGCATCGGGAAGGTGAAGATCCTCGACAATCTGAAATACGCCCTTGCCCTTGGCGCGCAGGACTTGCGCAAAGGCCAGCAACTCGGTCTGCGCAGCCTCATAGGTAGGGATCGCCCTGCCATCGCTGGAGCGGTGGAACAGGCTGCGCGACGTGGCGATGCCCAATGCGCCCTGATCGAGCGCTTGTCCCAGCAGACGGCACATTTCGGCGATGTCGGCAGGGGTCGCCGGTTCACGGTCCGCACCGCGCTGCCCCATCACATAAACCCGCAGCGGCGCGTGCGGGACATAGGCCGCGATATCCATGTCGTACGGGCGGGAGGCAAGGAAATCGAGATATTCGGGGAACGTCTCCCAGGTCCAGGGCAGGCCCTCGGTGAGGACCGGGTGCGGAATATCCTCTACCCCTTCCATCAGGCGAACCATGGCATCGCGGGATGGCTCATCGCTGCGGCACGGGGCGAAGCCGACGCCGCAATTGCCGATCACGGCCGTCGTCACCCCGTGATAGGACGATGGGGCAAGCCGGTTGTCCCATGTTACCTGCCCGTCATAATGGGTGTGAACATCGACAAAGCCCGGCGTGACGAGCCGCCCGCCCGCGTCGATCTCGGTCGAGCCGCGCGCCAGATCCGGGCCGATCGCCGCGATCTGCCCGCCTGTAATCGCGACATCTGCCACAAATGGTTCGGCTCCGGTCCCATCGACCACGGTGCCGCCGCGAATGACGGTGTCGAAGGCGCTCATGCGGCCGCTCCCGCTTCGGCGGCTTCAGGCAGGATTCTGCCCATCGCCACATCACCTTTTATCGTGGTGCGGTGGACGGTGCGGATCTGATCGACCGGATGACCAAAGGCCGCGTGCATCGTGCGCCGGTTGTCCCAAAGCACCATGTCGTTGTTTTCCCATTCATGGATATATTGGAAGCGCGGCTGAAGCGCATGATCAATTAGTCGGCGGATGAGTGCATCGCCCTGCTCATCGCGCTGACCGATGATGTAGTCGATGTTGAGCGTGCTGACGTTCAGCACTTTGCGCCCCGTTTCGGGGTGGGTCCACACCAGCGGATTGGCAACGGGCGGGAAATAGGGATAGCTGTCCTTTCGCGGGGACAGGCGCGTGCAGTCTTGCTGGTTGAACCGCATCTCCTCCAGTCCGGCGCGGAACAGGTAGACCGCTTCCCGATCCGCAATCTCGTCCTTGGTGGCGTCATCAAGTTCATCATAGGCCGCAGCCGTGTCCAGCCAGCCGGTCTGCCCGCCGGTTTCCACTTTGCGCACCATCCGCAGCAGCGCCCCGGCATTGGGCGTGGTGGCGAATGCCAGATCGGTGTGCCAGGGAATCCGCTGGGTCATGGCCGTGCCATCAAAGTCATAGACCGGGCCAATCGGGCCGCCTTCGTTCGTCAGCAGGATCAGATCGGGATAGCCTTCCAGCCGGAATTTCTCGATCGGGTGCGGCTCAAGTTCGCCAAAGCAGCGACTCAGTTCCAGTTGCTCTTCGGGCGAAGTGCCCAGGCCACGAAAGACCAGCACGCCGTGCTCCAGCCAGAGCCGCCGCAGAGCTGCGGCGGTATCCGGCGCAATCCCGCCTTTGATGTCCAACCCGACAATTTCCCTGCCAAAGTCGGCATCGAGCTTGCGTATGTCAAAGCCCATCTCGTTCTCCTCTCGCATGAAGCTTATTTACGGAACGCAGGTTGCCTTCGATTCGCCGCCGCCACATCATTCAAACGCATGAGAGATAGCTGTTCGGCAGCAAGGCTGCTCTCCGGATCAAGCGGCATCATCCATTTTTGCCGTAAGGATAGCTAGGGCGAGAAAAGCGAAGAGGTGGGCTGATCGGGATGGCGATGAAATAGCATCGCGAGCGGGAATATGGCTAGGAAACCGAGGGCCATGCTGTCGATGGACGCCACGTTATAGCATCGCACGAATGGCGACTTTGCCTGATTGATAATAGCGGCATTGGGCTTGGCGTTGCGGATGGCGGTGTCGGTAAGCGCCATTGGGGGCCTCGCTCCCGTGGGAGCTCACGAAGCTCCGAAAAGGCTCTATCATCATGTGCGGCTATAGGCCAACAGAGGCTATTGCTGACAATCAGCAAACGACCTTAAACTAGCGGAAAACTGATAATTTTTCCCCGTCAGCACACACTGGCTGACAGGATTTTGGAGGCCCGAGCCGGAATCGAACCGGCGTATACGGATTTGCAGTCCGCTGCGTC
>CAYLKZ010000176.1:0-3394 GCA_964384275.1 uncultured Sphingobium sp.
AACATCATTGCAACAGAGTTGCCCGTAATGTGTCCAGGTTCGCCTCTGTGAAACCCAGCTTCTGCTTCAAATACCCAGCCGTCCCGCCATATTGCGCATCCAGATATATAAAGAACTGGGCCAGATGCGATTTACCATTCGGTGTATATAAGGGCTCCGCTTTCGTCAGCCCTTTCTCCCCATAGCCAAGGTAGAATTTGGCCATCAGATTATTCGGGAAATCGGTTGCTTTGAGCGGCGGCATTTCAAATTCAACACGACGATAGCCAGTCGAAAGATGATAATCCTTCAGGATTGTACCCCGGTCCACACTCAGAGCATCATATATCAGTGCCGTCCGCGATCCCCGTCCGATCTTGCCCGGCGGAACAGTGATATACCACCGCTCCATCCTCAGCGAGCACGCGGCGGAACATGGAGCGCAACTGCGGGGCTATCGTTTCCTCGATACCCTTGTAGATGTTCTCGCCATCTCCGGATTTTATTTTAGCAAGAAACGGAGCAATTGAGTAATCATTGGCGATGAACAATGCACCCAATCGATCATCAATGTTATCGGGGACGATCTCACGCTCCTCCATCGTGCGCAAGTCGGGTAGTGTCTCAGTTTGAATTTTCTTCCCGCTTTTTGTAGGGGCCGCACTTTTTCGGCTCCGGTGCCATTTCATCGATCTTCGCCACAACGTCATTCAGCGACCAAAGCCGATCAGTGATACCAGCGGCCATCGCAGGCGACATGTGGAGATGGACAGCCCGAACCGGGCAGCGATCTCGCGGCGCGCGCGACCATTTCGACGGTCCGCCCGATCCGTCCGACGCTTTGGTGCGGATACCCGCGAGCAGACTTATATCGCGCCGTCGGAAAGGTGGATTAGTGGACTTCAGATGGCATTCGTCCAGCCTATGCTCCGCGCCACGACATCATCTGCATTGATATCTGTATCAGATTTCCTGATCGGGATCGTTATCCCGTCAGCGCCTTTCTTCTCCAGCTGGAACACCTCCCAATAGAAAGCCTCCCGACCATCTGGCAGATTGTATTTCACATATGCGATAGCTCTCAAATAAGCGGCAGGATTAAGAGATATCTTAATCGGAGCACGAATAGAAAGTTTTTGCCCCGGAAGAAGGTTTCTACGTTCTACATCAGCATATTTTCTCGAATCATCAATCCGTTTTTCCACCACCTCAAGCGCAGCCTCGAACTTTTCTGGTGCAGTGCCCTGATAAGGAATGATTGCCGCCGTGATGTTTTTAGCCAGCCGATTTCCGATGTTGCTGACTATGATATCAACTCGCGATCTGGATTGCTGATCGTTGTTTGAAAAGCCCTCGCATGGTTGGACGTGAAGACACAGCCATGGCCGATCCACATTCTCGGATGCCAATCTTTGATCACCAAGCGCCTGCCTCGCTGATGTTGCCGCCCAACCTGAATAAACTGCGGCAATAAAGGCCGCCCCTAGCGTAAACATGCCTATGACGGTTTGAACAAACCCCAGTCGAGCGGAGCTTTGCGCCATCTGCGCCTGTTGCTCGGCTGCGTCTGCGGCACGGGTTTGCTGGATCAAATCATTACACTTCTTGACGCGCTCCGTAGCCTGGGCGCCGCTTAGCTTCCGAAACGCGTCAGATGTGCATTCCAAACTGGCAATAGTGATAGTGTTTTCTCTAGCCAGCTCAAATGATTGCGCAGAAGGGATCGGCTCCTGCGGCCATGTCCACCAGATCGTCAGGATAAAGACCAATAGAATCAGCAGACTCACGAGTAATTTTAGGCTCTTCATACAGTACTTATGCCCCTGATCGCCTATCCGATTTAGTACAATTCGATATCCGTGGAATTTTTTTGGATCAAGGCAAGATATTTGTAAATTGACTTCACAAACGGAAATGCTGTTGCGGCAATGCCTCTCGGTGATTTTCCGCCGATACTATTTTCTGCATCATCGGTTGCACAACAGCCACCGGATGACTGAATGAATCGAGGTCTGGAATAGCCCTGAGCGGCATCGCGTCGTTCAGGGGAAGCGGTATTCGGCTATTTTTTTGGCAATCGGCCATTTGGCGGCATCGACCAATTCCGCAGACATAATAGCATGGTTGGAAATGATGGCGCTTTGCCGCTGGCCTCATACCCCTGTGCACCACCCTTATAACCGGGACGGGGGCTGAGGCGCTAAAAACCAGCGCGATACCCGATTAACAGGTTATCTGGGAAATGGTGGAGCCGAGGGGGATCGAACCCCTGACCTCGTCATTGCGAACGACGCGCTCTCCCATCTGAGCTACGGCCCCAAGGCGCTCGCCTATAAGCGAGCTATTTTCTGTTGGCAACGCCCTTTTTCACAAAAAGGGCCGAAAATTTTCAGGCATCCTGTGAGACAAAACCGACATTGAGGAAGGCCGGAACCGGTCCGTTCCATGCGCCGTCCTCCAGCGTGCCGTCAATGTCAGGATGACGGCCGCGGCTGCGGCTTTCCTCGCCCTGCCCGCGACTGCTGCCGGAACGGCGCCCTTCGGCCTGCCCGCGCTCGCCCGCAGCGGGGCGCGGCTCACGCTCGCGGGGTTCTGCCGCCCTGCCCTTGCGGCGGGGCTTCCGCGCTTCGCCGGAGGAGGTCTCGGTCGCCTCTTCCTCCGCCTGATCGACATCCGATCCGGCGGCCTCGCCCCCGAAATAGTTGATCGCGGTGCCGATCAGCTTCTGGATATTGTCGATCGCTTCGGCGTCATCCCTGGTCACGAAGGTATAGGCCGTGCCCTTCGCCCCGGCGCGGCCCGTGCGGCCGATGCGATGGACATAGTCGTCGGGATGCCAGGGCGCGTCGAAATTGAACACATGGCTGACGCCCTTGATGTCGATGCCGCGCGCGGCGACGTCCGAGGCGACAAGGATGTTCACATCGCCGCTCTTGAACCGTTCCAGCTCGGCCAGACGGGTGCTCTGATCGATATCGCCGTGGATCTCCGCGCTGGCGAAGCCGTGGCCCTTCAGGCTCTTGTTGAGTTCCCGCACCGTCGACTTGCGGTTGCAGAAGATGATCGCATTGGAGACACTTTCCGCACGCAACAGGCCGCGCAGCTTTTCCCGCTTCTTGCGCGCATCGACCTTCACCAGCCATTGGGTGATATTGGCAGAGGCGGTTGCGGGCCGCGCCACTTCGACCGACTTCGGATTGTTGAGGAACTTGTCCGCCAGCTTCTTGATCGGCGGCGGCATCGTCGCGGAGAAGAGCAGCGTCTGCCGGTTGGCGGGCAGCTTCGTGCAGATATTCTCGATATCGGGGATGAAGCCCATGTCGAGCATCCGGTCGGCTTCGTCGATCACCAGCAGGCTGCAGCCGGTCAGCAGGATATTGCCCCGCTCGAACAGGTCCATCAGGCGGCCCGGCGT
>CAYLKZ010000177.1:0-3394 GCA_964384275.1 uncultured Sphingobium sp.
GCCCGCTGGATCATCAGCAATTCGGGCAGGCCATCACCCGCCCGCGGCCGCGCGATAATCAGCGTTCCCGCATCGCGTGGGGGAAGAGGAAGTTCATCCGATCCGGTCATTCCATCCCTTTGCGGGCACGACTCCCGTCCCGTCAAGAGCCGTCTCGCTTTTGCGCCGTCCGCATCCTCAACTGCCGGAAATGGCTCAGCATACGTCGATGCGCAGATAATCATCGGCAGCGCGGCCTGCGGGGCGATCTTTCCGTTCACCCCGCGTCTCGCCCTCCGGCCGGTCGGCGGACGGAGCCTGCGCGTCGGGGCGGCTATCGCCCGCGATGTCCGAATGAGGAACGGGGCTGACGTCGGCATTTTTGATGATGGTCGGCATGGTCGGGCCTTTCCTGATAAGGCCGCCGTGCCGGTGAGCAGTTTGGAAAGAAGAGGTCCATTGCCAGCCGAACACGGCGGCAATGGTCATGCGTGATGACTATGCCGCGCCCTTGAGGGAGCGCCAATAAAATGCGTGGAAAAAGAAAGCGGTCGTCGTCATCGCCCTGCTTCATGCCACCGCAAAAGGCTGCGCGCAAGCCGCTTTGCCCCATGTCCTGCCTGCACTCTTGCCAAAGGCTGCGCGAGGGCCTATCTGGTGAGCATACATCAAGAGTTGGGCATTGCCTGACGCCAACCTGCTTCCCGAGCAAGGTGGCGCCCTCGCCAGAGGGGATGTGGTCGAACCGACAACAAAACGGGTCAAACCACCTTTCAGCCAGTGTCCGGTGATCTGGAGACTGCTTTTTCCATGCCGATCAAGATTCCCGACAGCCTTCCCGCCCGCGCCGTCCTCGATGCCGAGGGCGTCGTCGTGATGGGCGAAGCGGATGCCATTCGTCAGGATATCCGCCCGCTGCGTATCGGCCTGCTCAACCTGATGCCCAACAAGGTGAAGACGGAAACGCAGTTCGCCCGCCTGCTCGGCGCAACGCCGATTCAGGTGGAGCTGACGCTGGTGAAGATGACCGAGCATGTGTCGCGCAACACGCCCGCCGACCATATGCTTTCCTTCTACCGCGATTGGGAAGACGTGAAGGAGCAGCATTTCGACGGCTTCATCATCACTGGCGCCCCGGTAGAGACCATGCCGTTCGAGGAGGTCCGCTATTGGGAAGAGCTGTGCCGGATCTTCGACTGGACGCAGACCCATGTGCACAGCAGCTATACCATCTGCTGGGCGGCGCAGGCGGCGGTGTGGCATTTCCACGGCATGCCCAAATATCAGATGGAAGAGAAGCTGTCCGGCATCTTCAGCCACAAGGTGCGGAACCCGACCTCCCCCTTCCTGCGCGGCCTGCCCGACCGGGTGGACATTCCCGTATCGCGCTGGACGGAGGTGCGGGCGACCGACATCCCGGAAGGCAGCGGCCTCGACATATTGCTGGAGTCCGAGGAGGCGGGCCTTTGCCTGCTCCACGATCCGCGCCATCGCATGCTGCACATGTTCAACCACAGCGAGTATGACACCGACACGCTGGGCGAGGAATATCGGCGCGATCTGGCGGCGGGCAAGGAACCCGCCCTCCCCCGCCATTATTTTCCGGACAACGACCCGACGCGCCATCCGATCAATCGGTGGCGCGGCCATGCCCATCTGCTGTTCGGCGACTGGATCAATCAGGTCTATCAGACCACGCCGTTCCACCTAGAAGATATCGGCAAATAAGAAAGGCCCGGTTTCCTGTCTGAACCGGGCCTTTTCCTTTCAGGCGGCAGCGCGGGAAAATCCCCCCGCGCGCTTCCTGCAAACCGTCAATCCTCGACCTGGCTCACGTCGCGCACCGCGCCGCGCGCGGCGTTGGTGGTGAGCGCCGCATAGGCCCGCAGCGCCGCCGGCACCTCGCGCTTGCGGCCAAAGGGCTTCCACGCCCTGGCGCCCTTCGCGACCATCGCCGCACGCCGCTCCGCGATCACCGCATCATCCAGGTCAAGGTTGATGCCGCGATTGGGAATGTCGATAAGGATCGGATCGCCCGTCTCGACCAGCGCGATCACGCCGCCCTCGGCCGCCTCTGGCGAGACATGGCCGATGGAAAGCCCGGACGTGCCGCCCGAGAAGCGCCCATCGGTGATGAGCGCGCAGGCCGCGCCCAGTCCCTTGGACTTCAGATAGCTCGTGGGATAGAGCATTTCCTGCATCCCCGGCCCGCCCTTCGGCCCTTCGTAGCGGATGACGACCACATCGCCCGCCTGCACCTCATTGCCGAGAATGCCCGCGACCGCCGCGTCCTGGCTCTCATAAACCCGCGCGGTGCCATGAAAGACGAGGATCGAGTCATCGACGCCTGCCGTCTTCACAATGCAACCCTCGGGCGCGAGATTGCCGAACAGCACGGCGAGGCCGCCATCCTTCGAGAAGGCGTGTTCGACCGAGCGGATCACGCCATTTTCGCGATCCGTGTCCAGTTCCTCCCAGCGGGCGGACTGGCTGAACGCGACCTGCGTCGGCACGCCACCGGGCGCGGCGCGATAGAAGGTGCGCACTTCCTCGCTGCCGGTGCGGCCGATATCCCAGCGGTCGAGCGCATGAGAGAGCGTCGGCGAATGGACGGTCGGCAGCGAACCGTCGATCAGCCCGCCCCGCTCCAGTTCGCCAAGGATCGCCATGATGCCGCCCGCGCGGTGCACATCTTCCATATGCACGTCATTCTTGGCGGGCGCGACCTTGCAGATGCAGGGCACCCGCCGTGACAAACGGTCGATATCCGCCATGGTGAAATCGACGCCGCCTTCATAGGCCGCAGCCAGCAGGTGGAGCACCGTGTTGGTGGACCCGCCCATCGCGATATCGAGGCTCATCGCATTTTCGAACGCGGCGAAGCTGGCGATGTTGCGCGGCAGGACGCTCGCGTCATCCTGCTCATACCAGCGCCTGGCGATATCGACGATCAGATGCCCCGCCTCCCGAAACAGCCGCTCACGATCAGCATGGGTGGCAAGGGTCGAGCCATTGCCCGGCAGCGACAGACCCAGCGCTTCGGTGAGGCAGTTCATGCTGTTCGCGGTGAACATGCCGGAGCAGCTGCCGCAGGTCGGGCAGGCCGACCGCTCGATGGTCTGCACTTCCTCATCGGTGTAGCTGTCGTCGGCCGCGACGACCATCGCATCGACCAGATCGAGCGCGACCTTCTTGCCGCGCACCACGGTCTTGCCCGCCTCCATCGGCCCGCCCGACACGAAGACGACCGGGATATTGAGCCGCATCGCCGCCATCAGCATGCCGGGGGTGATCTTGTCGCAGTTGGAGATGCAGACGATCGCGTCGGCGCAATGGGCGTTGACCATATATTCGACGCTATCGGCGATCAACTCGCGGCTGGGCAGCGAATAGAGCATGCCGCTATGCCCCATGG
>CAYLKZ010000178.1:0-3147 GCA_964384275.1 uncultured Sphingobium sp.
GGTGCAGGGCGTGATGTTCACCGGCTCGACCGAGGTGGCGCGGCTCATCCAGTCCTCGCTCGCGGGTCGCCTCTCGCCCGAAGGCGCGCCGATCCCGCTGATCGCTGAAACCGGCGGGCAGAATGCGATGATCGTCGATTCCTCGGCGCTGGCCGAACAGGTGGTTGGCGATGTGATCGTCTCCGCCTTCGACAGCGCGGGGCAACGCTGCTCGGCCCTTCGCGTGCTTTGCTTGCAGGAAGAGATCGCCGACCGCACGTTGGCGATGCTCAAGGGCGCGATGGCGGAATTGTCGCTGGGAGCGACCGACCGGCTCTCGGTCGATGTCGGCCCGGTCATCACCGCCGAGGCCAGGGCGATGATCGACGCCCATGTCGAGGCGATGCGCGGCAAGGGCAAAAGGATCACCGCAGGCACATTGTCCGACGAAACGGCGCGTGGCCATTTCGTCGCGCCGACGATCATCGAGATCGACGATATCGCCGAGCTGGAGCGGGAGGTGTTCGGCCCGGTGCTGCATGTCGCGCGCTGGCGCCGCAGGGATCTGGGCAAGCTGATCTATGCGATCAACGCGACCGGCTATGGCCTCACTTTCGGCCTGCATACCCGCATAGACGACATGATGGAGGAAGCGTCGGCGCGGGTGAGGGCGGGCAATATCTATATCAACCGCACAGTCATCGGCGCGGTGGTGGGGGTGCAGCCTTTTGGCGGGCGCGGCCTTTCGGGCACTGGCCCCAAGGCGGGCGGGCCGCTTTATCTGCGCCGTCTGGTGCGCGGTACCGCGCCCATGCCCGAAGGGATGGTTCCAGCGGGAGGAAATCCATTGCTGGCCGCTTATGCCGACTGGCTGGCGGGCAAGGGCGAAGCCGCCGCCGCCGCGCTGGCCCGCCAATTGGGAGAAAGCTGCCCGCTCGGCTGCGCGGTGGAACTGCCCGGCCCGGTGGGGGAGCGCAACATCTATGCCTTGCATCCCCGTGGCCGCATCGGCCTCTATCCCGCGAGCCGGGCGGGGCTGCTGCAACAGATCGCGCTGGCGCTCGCCACCGGCAATGAGGCGGCGATTGTCGATTGCCCTGCGGCGTTGCTTGATGTCCTTGCCGACCTGCCCGGGGCGGTGCGTAGCCGGATCGACACCGGCGAACGAGGGATTTCCGCCGTGCTGGCCGAAGGGGATGCGGCGTTCACCTCCGATTTGCTGCGCCGGTTCGCAGAGCGTCCGGGCGCGGTCGTCACCGTCTGGACGGCAAGCCCTAATGCATGCGCGGCGGGGCTGGCCTATGATCCGCTCTGGCTGCTGGAAGAGGTGGCGACATCGATCAACACCACCGCATCAGGCGGCAATGCCAGCCTGATGACGATAGCATGATCTGGTTCTAAAGGCCCGACCCGGCAACGTCGAAGCAGGACGTTTCTCTCGATCGTGACGCGGGGCCTTTCGCGGCGATGACGGGCATATCCTCGGCGGTGGGGCGCGTGAGATCGGCACCGAAATTCTCCATCTTACGCAACTTCAGGGTCATGCCGCCAACTCCAGTTCCTCGACCTGCCTCGCGGCGCGGACGGAGGGGCGCGCTTCGTAGCGATCGCCATAGGCCGTGATCGCGGGAAACTCGTCGGGCGCCCCGCCGATCTTGCCAACATGGCCCGCGAAAAGCCCGAAATAGGCATCGGCTATGGTGAAACGCTCGCCGACAAGAAATTCATGATCGGACAGATGCCGCTCCAGCGGTGCGAACGCCTGTCGCAACAGGGCTTGTCCCGCCACGCGAATGGCATCATGCGCGGCCGGATCGGCGGAATAGCGTTCCGGCCGACTCAGGGCGCGCCCGGCGGCTGCATGGACCTCCGAATTGACGAAGCCGATCCATGACTGGATTCGTGCCCGCTCGATGCTGCCCGCTTCGGCGAACAACGGTGTGCCCGGACGAAGATCCGCCAGATAGGGCAGGATCGCGCTGTTCTCCGTAAGGATCGAGCCATCTTCGAGGGCGAGTGCGGGAACGCGGCCCAACGGATTGATGCGGTGGATGAGCGTGCCGGGCTTGCCCAGATCGACCAGCGTAATGGGGATCGGCAGGCCCAGTTCCCTGATCACGACATGAGCGCCGAAGCTGCACGCACCCTTGGCGGCAAAGAATTCCATAGGGAGTCTCCTTTTTTGAAATAAGCGTTCTGGGGGCTAGTCTTTGGCATTGGCGAGCATCTCGTCTCGCCGGGCGTCGGAATAGAGGCCCACCGCATCGCGCGCGGCGAGCATCCGGCGGACTTCGCCATGGCTCGTCTCGGTCAGCGGGAAACCTCTGATGATCGCGGCGGAGAGCAGATGGGCCAGCGCCGGGCCGAGGGAGAACACCAGCTGGAGATGGCCGAGCACCATGGCGTCATTGGCATGGCGGGGGTCGAAACCCAGCCAGCCGAGCAGGGGCAGGGCGACGCCCACGGCGACGGCGAACGCCGCCTTGTCGCTGAGGCTGAACACGGAGAAGAACAGCCCCAGCCGGTCATGGCCTGTTGTGAGGCGGTGATGGTCGGCGACATCCGCCACTATCGCGCGGAGCATCAGATTGCCGGACCCCTGCGCAAGCCCCTGCGCGATGGTGAGGAACAGCAGCAGGCTTGTCGAGCCGGGCGTCAGCAGCAGCAAGCCGAGGTTGATCGCCACCTGCAACAATTCCCCGGCCACCGCGGCCCGGCTCTTGCCGAGGCGCCGTCCGACCGCGAGCCAGATCGGACAGGCGAAGATGCCGAACAGATATTGCAGCAGGAACAGCCCTGGCGCCCATTCGGGCTTGCCGAAAAAATGGGCGACGAAGAACACGAACACGGCGGTGCGAATGCCCTGTCCCAGCCGTACCGCGAAGTTGGAGGAGAGCACGCGCAGCAGCAGCCGATCGGTAAAGACCAGCCGGAGCGAACGGAGGAAGCCTTCGTTCTCCCCCCGGCGCGGCGCCGCGGGCGGCTCGGGAAGCGCGGTCAGCCCCAGCAGCAGGCCGGGCAGGAACAGCAGGAACACCATCGCCCCCATGCCCGCCAGTTGCAGGCGCGGGGCATCGGCGAAACGCGTCACCATCAGGCTCGGCAGGACCAGAGCGAGCAGCAGCGCGATGCAGGTCATCACCTGTCCGTAAGTCGCGATGCGGGTGC
>CAYLKZ010000179.1:0-3117 GCA_964384275.1 uncultured Sphingobium sp.
GAGGAGCGCGGCCTGCGCCACGATCTGCTGATCGAAGCAATGGATTCGCTAAACGAGCGGGAAAAGCATATATTGGCCGAACGGCGCCTCGCCGAAGAGCCCAAGACTTTGGAGGAACTGAGCCAGGTCTACGGCGTCTCGCGAGAGCGGGTGAGGCAGATCGAGGTGCGCGCTTTCGAAAAGCTGCAAAAGGCGATGATGCGGCTGGCGGGCGACCGCCGCCTGCTTCCTGCCTGACAGCGACGGGGGCCGCTCGAAATCAGGCGCGCTGGAACGGTGATCGCGCATTTCCGCGGCGAAAGGCCTGACGCCGGCACAAGGTTGAACTTACGGGCAAACCGCCCGCTGATATGGAAGGCGCATTGATTTTGCATAGCGACGAGAGAGGACCTATAGCGACAGCCATGGCTATCTTTCCCCGCCCTGCCTCCCCCCGCAGCGCCGCTGGCGATCTGTGGTCCTATCTGATTGCGAGGCGGCCGCACAAATGGCCGCTGCTGGGCGTTTCCATGGCGTTGACCGGCCTCATCATCTGGGCGTTCATCGTCGATGCCAACACCAACACCATGCCGCGCCAGAACAAGATCATCTATTTTCAGAGCTGGGATTCGAACCGGTCCGACGCGCAGGTGATCCTGCAACAGAAGATCGATCTGGCCGAGCGCGAACTCGCTCTGCGCAAGAAGCAGAAGGAAATGCAGAAGGTCGCCGACATGTTCGGCATCGACTGGCGCCAAGATGCCGCGCGCAACGATGCGCGCCGGGCCGAGGCGCTCAAATATTGGAACGATCAGCTGGACAAGAAGCTGGCTGCGGCGAAGGCGGAAGAAAAGGCAGGCGGTGTCGCCGAGGTGGCTAAGGCACCGACTGCCGCCCCCGATGCTGCTGCCCCTGCTGCTCCTTCACCTGCTGCTGCCGTCGCCGTCGCTGCGGCCGGTTCCGCCACGGACCGCCGATGAGCCTCGCCGATGACGCGCGCTTCATGCGCGCCGCCATCGCCCTTTCGCTGCGCGGGCTGGGCCGCACCGCGCCCAATCCCAATGTCGGCTGCCTCATCGTCCGCGACGGCACGATCATCGGGCGCGGCTGGACCCAGCCGGGCGGTCGCCCCCACGCCGAAGCCCGCGCACTCGCGCAGGCCGACGGGCAGAGCAGCGGCGCGACCGCCTATGTGACGCTGGAACCCTGCTTCCATCTTTCCCCGCGCGGCCCCCGCTGCGTCGAATTGCTCCAGCGCGCAGACATAGCGCGGGTAGTGATCGCCACACCCGACCCCGATCCGCGCACCCAGGGCCGCAGCATCGCCTGGCTGAAGGAACGTGGCGTCGCCGTCGATGTGGGGCTGATGGCGCAGGAAGCCCGCGCCGCGATGGCGCCCTTTTTCGCCCGCCAGACGCTGGGCCGTCCAGCGGTCACGCTGAAGCTCGGCCTATCGCTTGACGGCTGCATCGCGATGGCGGACGGTACCAGCCAGTGGATCACCGGCCCCACCGCCCGCGCCCATTCCCATGTCGAGCGCGCCAATCATGATGCGATCCTTGTCGGCCGGGGGACATGGTGGGCCGATTCGCCCCGCCTCGACGTGCGCCTGCCCGGCCTTGAGGATCGCGCGCCGCGCCGCCTCCTGCTCGGCCATAGCGACGCGCCCGAGGGCTGGGGCCTGATCGACGACCCCGCCCGGATCGCCGATCTCGACGGCATCGCCAGCCTGATGATCGAAGGCGGCGCGCAGACGGCGGCAGCCTTCCTCGCCGCAGATCTGGTGGATCGCCTGCTGCTCTATCGCGCGCCGATCATCATCGGCGGCGGGCGCGGCGCGGTGGGGGATATCGGCCTTGCCGACCTCGCCGCCGCCCATGGCCGCTGGCGCCTCGCCGACCGGCGCATGCTGGGCGAGGACAGCATGGAGATTTACCTGCGCCGCCGCGAGGGCTAATCGTCCTTCCCGATTCTCGTTTTTTCAGCAAAGGCCCATCGCATGTTCACCGGCATCGTCACCGACATCGGCACCATCACTACGGCTGAGCAGCGCGGCGATCTGCGCCTCGTCATCTCCTGCGGCTATGACATGGACGATGTCGCGATGGGCGCCTCGATCGCCTGCTCGGGCGTCTGCCTGACGGTGGTGGACAAGGGCCGGGATGCCGACGGCAAGGGCTGGTTCGCGATCGACGCCTCGGCCGAGACGGTCAGCCGCACCGCGCCGGACCAGTGGCGACAGGGCGCGCGCCTCAACCTCGAACGTGCGCTCAAGCTGGGCGAGGAACTGGGCGGCCATATCGTCACCGGCCATGTAGACGGGATAGCGAAGGTGCTGAGCGTAACCCCCGAAGGCGAATCGCACCGCATCCTCTTCGCCGCTCCGCCAAGCATCGCGCCCTATATCGCCGCCAAGGGATCGGTGACGATCGACGGGGTGTCGCTGACTGTCAACGACGTGCGCGACGAAGGGGAGGAAGCGCATTTCTCGATCAACGTCATTCCCCACACCTGGGATGTGACGACGCTCAACCGCCTGGCCCCCGGAGTCGCGGTGAACGTGGAAATAGACGTGCTCGCCCGCTATTTGTCGCGCCTCAAGGAACGCCTGCCCGCCCTATAGGCCGGGAACCAATGTGATCGAACATGTTGACATTCACATTTTAATGTGATTACCATCAGTCATCATGACAATGCATCTCATCCAGCAGATCGAAGATCTGGTTCGCAGCGGCTCCATGTCGCGTTCCGGCCTTGCCCGTGCGGCGGGTCTCCACGCCAACAGCCTGCGCAAGCTGGGCGAGAGCGACTGGAACCCCACCGCCGAAACGCTCGCCAAGCTGGAAAGCTATCTCGGCAAGCGGGAAAGCGGCACCGCGCTCGCCTCGCCGGAGGAAATCATCAACGAGGCGCGCAACGGGCGCATGTTCATCCTCGTCGATGACGAGGACCGCGAGAATGAGGGCGATCTCGTCATACCCGCGCAGATGGCGACGCCCGATGCGATCAACTTCATGGCGACGCATGGCCGCGGCCTCATCTGCCTCGCGATGACGCGCGAGCGGGTGGAGCAGCTCGGCATCGACCTGATGAGCCGCAACAACGGCACCCGTCACGAAACCGCCTTCACCGTGTCGA
>CAYLKZ010000180.1:0-3102 GCA_964384275.1 uncultured Sphingobium sp.
CCGCGCAGATTGGCGATGGCGAGCACCCCGCCCTGCTCCAGCCAGGCGAGCCGCGTCGGGGAGAAACCCGGGGTCAGCGCGATGTTGAAGCCGCCATAGCCATAAAGCAGCGTCGGCGCGGGCGCGCGTTCCATCGCCAGCGCCTTCTTGCGGACGATGAACATCGGCACACTGGTGCCGTCCTTCGACGCGTAGAAAAGCTGTTCCTCGATATAATCATCAGGATTGAAGGGCAATTTGGGCTGGGCGAATATCTCCATCGTCCGGGTCGCGGTGTTGAACCGATAGATGGTGCCCGGCGTGGTGAAGCCGGAGAAATGGAAAAAGGTCTCAGGGTCTCCCGCCTTGCCGCCAAAGCCTGCCGCCGTGCCGAGACCGGGCAGCGGCACCCCGCCCACCGGCCTGCCGTCCAGCTCGACCAGTTCGGCCTCCGACTGCGCGTTGCGCATATAGGCAAGCAGAATGCGGCTGCCGATCATCGACGCGCCCGCCAGCGTATCGGCCCGCTCCGGCACGATCTCCACCGGCTTGCGCTGTGGCTCTTCCGCGTCGAGCCGGACAAGGCGCGAGCGCGGTGCATCCTTGTCGGTCAGGAACCACATCGCGCCACCGACGCTGCCCACCAGACGCCAGTCATTGTCCATGCCCCGGATAAGCGTATGCGCCTTGCGCTTCCCGGCCCCCAGCGCGATCACGCTGATCTCATAGCGCGGATCGGTCCCCTCGGACGAGGTGATGACCAGCCACTGGCCGTCATCGGTCACTTTCCCGACATGGTTCCAGGTCGGGCGGCGCGGCGTTTCATAGATCAACTCGTCAGCAGACTGATCCGTACCGAGGCGATGATAATAAATGCGGCTGTTGCGGTTGAGCGACTGGAACGCCTGTCCTTCCTCGGGCCGGGGGAAGCGGGAATAGAAAAAGCCCTTGCCGTCCTTGCTCCAGCTGAGCTGCGAGAATTTCACCCAATGCAGGATATCGGGCAGCTTCTTGCCGGTCTCCACGTCCAGCACCTGCACGCTGCGCCAGTCGCTGCCGCCGTCCTGCACCGCGTAGACCAGATGGCGTCCGTCAGGCGAGGCCTCCCATTCGGCAAGCGCCGTGGCGCCGTCCTTCGCGAAGGTATTGGGATCGATGAGCAGCCTTTCAGCGCCGCCTACGCCCTCCCGCACATAGAGAGGGGACTGGTTCTGAAGCCCGCTATTATGCGTGTAGAAATAGCGCGCGCCCGCCTTGCGCGGCACCGAATAGCGATCATAGCCATAGAGAGCGCGCATGCGATCCTTCAATATCTCGCGGCCCGGCAGCGTTGCCAGATAGCGACGAGTCGCCGCATTCTCCCCTTCGACCCAGGCTTCGACCCGGCTGTCGGTGCGCACGTCATTTTCGAGCCAGCGATAAGGATCGGCAATCGCTTCGCCGAATTTCTCCTCGACCAGATCCTGGCGGCGGGTTTGCGGATAGGCGATGGCGGACATGGCGAGGCTCTTTGCGGAAGCAGTGGAAGGAGAAGGAGCAGTTGCGGCCGTTGCCGTCGCCTGCCGCGCGACCGCGACGGGCGAGGTCAGCACCATTGCCGCCCCGACAAACAGACAACCCACATGCTTCATCACACTTCCCTTCCCAATGCTGCACCGGCGCGCATGATGGCCCGACAATCCGGCAGGCACCATAAAAAACGGGCCGTCAGCCTATGGACTGACGACCCGTTTGTGAAGTCTGGAACAAACAGGAACCAGACGGGAAGAAATCAGGCTTCCGCCAGTTCTTCCTCATCCGCGCCCTGAACCGGGCCGCTGTCCTGACCCTTGGCATCGACGTCGCGGTCGACCAGTTCGATCACGGCGATCGGCGCCGCGTCCGAAGCGCGATAGCCGGCCTTGATGATACGGGTGTAACCGCCGTTGCGATCCTTGTAGCGCTCGGCCAGCACGTCGAACAGCTTGATGAGCTGCGCATCGTCCTGAAGCCGGGCGAGGGCCAGACGGCGGTTCGACAGGCCGCCTTTCTTCGCCAAGGTGATCAGCTTTTCCACATAAGGACGCAGTTCCTTGGCCTTGGCCGTGCCGGTCGTGATCTGCTCATGCTTGATGAGCGACGCGGCAAGGTTGCGCAGCAGGGCGGTGCGATGGCCGGAGGAGCGCTGAAGCTTACGATAACCAACTTTATGACGCATAGTTCATTCCTTCGTTCGTAAAGGGACCGTGTGAGGTATCCCAGTCCAGGCGGTGAAATGGGGCACCGCCTATACCCCTCTTTTGAACCTTATCGGCGTGAAAGCCGGAAGGTTCGGGAATTAATGCCTGACTGGCTTGATGCCTTACTGGCTTTACCGCCGGTCAGAGGGAAGCGGCTGTCAGCGAAAAGTCGCGCCCAGCCCTTTACCCGCGCTTCAGTCGACCTGCCCGGTCGTCCGAAGCAGTGAACAAATTTCTGCCCTGTCCCCCGGACAGGGCAAATTTGTTCACCCCATAAGCTCCTGTTCGAGCTTCTTGGCCATTTCCTCGATATTCTCGGGCGGCCAGCCGGGGATGTCCATGCCGAGACGCAGGCCCATGCTGGACAGCACTTCCTTGATCTCGTTCAACGACTTGCGGCCGAAATTCGGCGTACGCAGCATCTCGGCCTCGGTCTTCTGGACCAGATCGCCGATATAGATGATGTTGTCGTTCTTGAGGCAGTTGGCCGAACGAACCGAAAGCTCCAGTTCGTCCACCTTCTTGAGCAGATAGCGGTTGATCGTGTTCGCACTGCCTTCGCCTTCGCTCGTCCCGGCAACAGCTGCCGCGGCAGGCTGCGGCGCGGCAAGCGCCTCGTCGAAGTGGACGAAGAGCTGTAGCTGATCCTGAAGGATGCGAGCGGCATAAGCCACCGCGTCTTCCGGAGCAACCGTGCCGTCGGTCTCGACCGTCAGCGAAAGCTTGTCATAGTCCAGCTCCTGACCGACGCGGGTATTGTCGACCTTGTAGGCGACCTGACGCACCGGCGAATAGAGCGCATCGATGGGGATGAGGCCGATCGGCGCATCGGCCGGACGGTTGGACACCGCCGGAACATAGCCCTTGCCGGTGTCGGCGATCAGTTCCATGTTGAGCGAGGCGC
>CAYLKZ010000181.1:0-3094 GCA_964384275.1 uncultured Sphingobium sp.
ACGGACAGGGCAGGAGTGACAACGAAGGAGGGATTATAGTGGCGAAGAAGTCTAATGGATCAGCCAGCGGCTCGGAATGTGAAACGGCAGAGGTGGGCGAGGGAACGACAGCCGTTCCCGCACCCGGCATCGACCCGGAGATTGTGGCCAAGATCTCTGCGATGCGGACGCATATCCGGGAGAGCTTCGGCAAGGTCGTGATGGCGATGATGATGTTGCCGCGCTATCGCAACCAGACCCTTGCCGACCTCCAGCACCTCGTGCTCGAGCCGCTGATGCGCGACCGTGTCGCGATCGCCTATCCCGGCGGCGAGAAGGCCGGCCCGCTCGCCGACATGGCCGGTTTCGGGATATGGGCAAGCGTCAGCGAAGAAGCTGATTCCCGCATCCGTGAGCAGATCCAGGCCGGCACGTTCCCCATCCGGCTGAAAGCGGAGGATTGGAACTCCGGAGACATCAACTGGCTCCTCGACGTCGTTGCGCCGGATCAGCGGACTACGACAAATGTCATCGCGAACTTCAAACAGGTGGTGAAGGAGGGCAGCCTGCGGCTTCATCCGATCATCACCCGGCTTGTCGATGCTGAAACGCTCGCGAAGATGGGCGCGGAAAAGATCGCGCGGGCTACTGATGCGGCAGTCCCCGAGAGTGCAACCGTCAACTGATTTTCACGCGCAGGAGCCGATCCGACCGGGTCGGTTCGGCTCCTGCTGCCTGCGTCGTGAACGCACGCGGCGCGTCCGTTGTTGCGTCGCTATGAGTTGCGTTGGCTGCCATGAAGTCGCCATCTGCTGCGATCGTCCTGCAGGTTGCCGTAAGACGCTCCAACACGGATCTTAGCGCTATCCTCTAGCATTGCGAAAGTTCCAAAAACCGCCGCTTGTGCGGTTAGCTTTCGTATTGCAGGTCGATCATCTGATCTTAACCATCATTTATTAGCGCCGAAAGCGGCAGAATTCGATTCTAAGAGTCAATCGACGAGGGAAAAATGAGCGGGCCTGACCTGACACTTCTATTCAAGCGCCGCTTCGGTCCGATCTTCACCGTCCAGTTCCTGGGTGCGTTCAACGACAACCTGCTCAAGTTCGCCATGCTGTTCCTGGCAAATTTCGGTATTTTCGCGACGGAGCCCGACAAGGCGGAACTGCTCGCCGCCATCGCTACCGGCTTGTTCATCCTGCCCTATTTCCTGTTCTCAGCGCTGGCGGGGCAGGTGGCCGATATGGTCGACAAGGCGCGCCTTGTGCGCTGGATCAAGCTGGCCGAAGTGGCGATCATGGGAATCGCGCTGGGCGGATTCTGGTTCCAGTCGATCCCTGCGCTGCTGGCCAGCCTGTTCCTGATGGGCCTGCATTCGACCCTGTTCGGACCGGTCAAATACGCGATCCTGCCGCAGCATCTGCGTGACAACGAGATCATGGGCGGAACCGGGCTGGTCGAGGGCGGCACGTTCCTTGCGATCCTGGGCGGACAACTGCTCGCCGGAATGATTCCCGCGTGGGAAGCCGGGCTTGTGGCTGTCGGCATCGCTGTGGTGGGCTGGCTTGCAAGCCTTGCGGTTCCCGCTGCGCCGCCGATCCGTAACAACCATCACATCGACTGGAATCTGTTCAAGGCAACCGCCGAAGTCCTGCGCACCGCGCGCCATGGGTCCGGCGCCTGGCTGGCCATTCTCGGGATCAGCTGGTTCTTCGCCGCGGGTGCCGTGCTGATGAGCGAATTCGCTCCGCTGGTGAGCGGTACGCTCGCGGCCAAACAGGAAGTGGCGACGCTGTTCCTCGTCGTCTTCTCGGTTGCGATCGCCATCGGCTCTATCGCGGTCAACGCCTTGCTCAAGGGCGAGGTGTCGGCGCGGTACGTTCCCGCTTCCGCGCTTGTGCTGGCGTTCGGGCTCATCGACCTCTGGCTATCGACCCGCGCCTTCTCGGTGCATACGGCGGGCGCATCCGTGGCGCAGTTCGTGGCGACACCGGGCGCGATCCGCATCCTTGTCGACCTTGCCGTGATCGCGCTGGCGGGCGGCATGTTCATCGTGCCGCTTTATGCCATCCTGCAGGTGCGCTGTCCGCCCGAGGAACGCTCGCGCGTGATTGCCGCCAACAACATCGTCAATGCCGGGGTTACGGTGCTGGCCGTGCTTGCGGTGAGCGGCCTGCTCGCGGCCGGGATGGGCGTTCCAGGGCTGATCGGCGTGCTGGGCTTCGCTACGCTGGCCGTCGCGCTGGCCAGCGTCTGGCTGCTGCCGGAGACGTTGTTCAAGAGTTCGATCCGTCTCGCGTTGCGCCTGTTCTACCGTGCCGAAATCCGGGGACTGGAAAACCTTCCCAGGCCGGGCCAGCCAGCCGTGGTGGTGGTCAATCACCTCTCGTTCCTTGATGGCCTGCTGCTGGGCGCATTCCTGCCCGGCAAGCCGACTTTCGCGATCAACACGCATATCGCCCGCTCGCTCTGGGTGCGGCCATTTCTGAAGCTGTTCGAGGCATTCCCGGTCGATCCGACCAACCCGATGGCGGCCAAGGCCATGGTCAAGGCCGTTCGCGAAGGGCGCACGCTGGTCATCTTCCCCGAGGGCCGCATCACGGTGACGGGCGCACTGATGAAAGTGTTCGACGGTCCCGGAATGGTCGCCGACAAGGCGGATGCGCCGATCGTGCCGGTTCGGCTGGACGGGCCGCAGTACACACCCTTTTCGCGCATGAAGGGCAAGGTGCGCCAGCGCTGGTTCCCGAAGATCACGATTAGCGTGCTGCAGCAACGCCGCTTTTCCATCGAGGGCGAGATGAGCGCGAAGCAACGCCGCGCGATTGCCGGACGGCGGCTCTACGACGAGATGAGCCGCATGATCTTCGACACGACGCCGATCGAGCGTACCTTGTTCGCGGCGCTGTGCGACGCCCGCGCCGTCCATGGCGGCAAGGCGCTGGTGGTGGAAGATGTCCAGCGCAATCCGCTGTCCTACGATCGGCTGATCGTAGGCGCTGAACTGCTCGGCGGCCGGCTCGCCGCGAACACCGCGCCTGCCGAGGCGGTGGGTCTGCTGCTTGATCTGCCCCCTTCTGAGTGGCCCAATTTCTATTTTAGAATTGGTCACGAA
>CAYLKZ010000182.1:0-3063 GCA_964384275.1 uncultured Sphingobium sp.
GGACTCCTTCTTGCCCATTATGCCCGCCCACACACGGAAATCCTGACAGTCCCGCTGTCATAGGCCTTGTCAGCCAGGAAAGTGCTGCCGGGTGGTACGACATCAAGCAGCGCTACAGCCTCGCGGCAATCGCTGGCTTGTCCTTCCGACAGATGCAGGCCGACCGGTAAACCCCGGCCATCAACCAGCGCATGGATCTTGGTAGTCAGGCCGCCCCGGGAACGTCCCATGCAGCGATTGGGGCCCCCTTTTTAGGGTCGCACCATGCTGGTGGACCCGGATCGAGGAACTGTCGATCATGACCAGTTCGCCATCGAAAGCGGCGCTGACGGAGGACAGAAGCCGGTCCCATACGCCAGCTTTGCGCCAACGCACGAAACGGTTGTAGCACGTCGTGTATGGCCCATAGCGCTCCGGGATATCCGCCCAGGGGCTGCCTGTGCGAAACCGCCACAATATCCCATTGATCACCCGACGATCATCAACACGCGGAACACCGCGCACCTTGTTCGGCAACAACGGCTCGATCACCGACCACTCGAAATCCGTAAGCTCAAATCTGCGACGGCTCATCCAAGGCTCCTTCAAATGCCTTGAATCAATCCAATCTACATCTCGCAAGCCAGTTTATGAGTTTACCACCTAGGAGACCTGTGCGCGGGTGGACGTAGACCATTGGAGTAGAGCGTTTTTTGATCCTACGGCGGTGGAATAGAGGAACCACGCCCCGCGTTCCTTGAGGATCGCGTTGGCCTTCTCGCTCTTGTGGCTGGAGAGGTTGTCGAGGATCACCATGTCGCCCGGCTTGAGCGTGGGAGCGAGTTGGGTCTCGACCCAGGCCTCGAAGATTTGACGGTTCATCGGACGGTCGATCACCCAGGGCGCGGTCAGGCCATCGTGGCGCAGCGCGGCGATGAAGGTCTGGGTGCCCCAGTGACCGAACGGAGCCTTCATCCTCAGCCGCTGGCCTCGGCGCGCGCGACCCCGCAGGCGGGTCATCTTGGTGGTGGTGCCGGTCTCGTCGACGAACACCAGCCGTTCCGGGCGGCGGCGCATCCACGGCTGGCGATGGTCACGCCAGACCCGCCGCGCACGCACGATGTCAGCGCGATCGGTCTCGCTGGCCAGCAGAGTTTTTTTTGACAGTAAAACCTGCCGCCTTGAGCAGGCGCAGCACCGAGGTGTGATGCACGCTCACCCCATGTTCGCTCGCCAGCCGCTCGGTCAGTTCGCACAGGGTCAGCTCACCATCCGCCTCGACCCAGCCGATCACCATCTCGCGGTAGGCGCCCAGCTTGCCGCTGCCCGCAGGTCGACCCTGTTTGGCAGGCGCCACCGACCCGGTCTGCGCCTGGCGCTGCGCCAGCCTGACCGCCGTCGCCGCGCTCGCCCCAAAACGCCGCGCCGCTGCCCGTCGCGAACCACCCTCAGCAATCGCCGCATAAATACGGACACGAAGATCAGAAGAATGCGCTCTGCCCATGATCCACCTCCAAGGAGGAGGAATCACAAATCGACCCGCCAAGGAAACCTTCGATTCAGGTTATCCGCAGAACGCTCTAGACATGGACTGCGACAGGGTCACGAGATCGCTTCTTGCCTCCCTTCAAAGTCGATGAAGGTGTGCAGCAAGACGCTCCAGCAGCACTGCCATAGAAGGTTGATCATCATAATAGAGAGCACTTGTACTCCGGTATGCAGCTTCGAACCGTGATCGCGTCTCCGGATCGGAAAGCAGGAACGCTTCATTCCGTATAAGTTGCTTTTCGTCGGCCGCCGGGAAGCGAGCTTCCTTGTGTGCAAGGTAAGCTCTGCTGCCTATGAATGCTTGGACATCGGGATCCTCAAGAAGGCAATAGACATCATAATAATGCCGCAGAAAGTTTTGCGGCATCTCGCCGGTTTCCCCTTGCCGGCGAAACTTGGTTGAGATTGTCTGGAGCTTCTCGACGAGAGTGTACCCTGGCTCATAGCACGGCACGTCGACTGCCCGGTTGTCAGTAATATCCGGAACGCCGCTGGCGGCAGCCATATCATAGGCTCAAGATGAAATCAGACACGGTCGATTTGGAGAGACCTGATCGAAGCCTGCCTCAAGCAGAATACCCGACTTTATGCCTGCGGGAAGATGGTTGAGTTCGGGATAGAGCAAGCGAATGCCAGCACTCCGCAGTCGCTCGTCGTCGAAATTGTGATCGCGCTCCGCTGTGAGGAAGCCCGGAATGCTCAACCGAGGCGGCAGGCTATCATAGAACTGCCGCCGCTCATCGACATGGATCCGCTTGTTCTGGTTCCTTCCTGTCGGGAGTTCACTATCGGGATGGATAAGAATGTCGATGTCTTCGGAAAAGCGGTGGATCAGGCGGAAGCCCTTTGACAGCGAGGTGCCGCCCTTGAGCTCGAAGCCAAAACCCAACTGCTGCAAACCCCAGATACCATGCATGATCCAATAGTCTTTTTCGACTAGGCTTGGGTCGATTGCGTGGTTTCGGGCAGTCACGGCAATCAGATCGCCGAAATCAGGCAAGTTGTGCAGCAGCGTCATGTGCTGTGCAGCACAGGCGACAATAACCGCTCCGCTCGAGCCGAGCCAAAGTCGCGGACGGCCCGTGCCAGGCGTTTGCGATCCATTCCTCGCGCGCGCGCTAAGGCTTTAGGCAAGATGCTGGATGCATCTTCAGGCAGCCGCTCGAGGTTATGAAGCAGGTCTACGAGCAAGACCTCCTCGGTCAGATGAGCCGGTAAGGTGGCGCGCATACGAAAATCATACTCGCGACCATCGAGCTTGAAGCGCCCATGCCGCTTGTGGTTGTAGACGACCGGCACGTTGTGAAGCTGCGTGGTGCCCACACCTAGGCCATTGTAGGCATTGGGCGACACCATGAGAAAACGTTCATCCCCAAGGAACCTCCCCACCAGTTTCTCCGGCTTTGCCGGAGCATTACCAAAGCGGGTCCGGCGCGGCGCCATGTACAGACCGTTCGCCACCTTCTCAAGGCGTCCTTTCGCGACTGTCCGTCGTCAGAACATTTGGCACAACTCGCGGCGTAGATTAGCGGAGTG
>CAYLKZ010000183.1:0-3042 GCA_964384275.1 uncultured Sphingobium sp.
CATCAGGTGCCTGGCTGTGCCAGACGCGGAATCATTCCCACTCAATCGTGCCGGGTGGCTTGGAGGTATAGTCGTACACGACGCGGTTGATGCCTTTCACCTCGTTGATGATGCGCGTCGCCACGCGGCTCAGGAAGGCCGCGTCGAACGGGTAGATATCCGCCGTCATGCCGTCGGTCGAGGTGACGGCGCGCAGCGCGCATACGCTGTCATAGGTGCGCCCGTCGCCCATCACGCCCACGGTACGGACGGGGAGCAGCACCGCGAAGGCCTGCCAGATCGCGTCATAGAGGCCCGCATTGCGGATTTCCTCCAGATAGACCGCATCCGCCTTGCGCAGGATGTCGCAGCGCTCCTGCGTTACCTCGCCGGGGATACGGATGGCGAGGCCAGGGCCGGGGAAAGGATGACGGCCGACGAAGATTTCCGGCAGGCCCAGTTCGCGGCCCAGCACGCGCACTTCATCCTTGAACAGTTCGCGCAGCGGCTCGACCAGCTTCATGTTCATGCGCTCGGGCAGGCCACCGACATTGTGGTGCGACTTGATCGTCACGGAGGGTCCGCCCGTGAAGCTGACCGATTCGATCACGTCCGGATAGAGCGTGCCCTGGGCGAGAAAATCCGCGCCGCCGATCTTGCGCGCTTCTTCCTCGAACAGGTCGATGAACGCCTTGCCGATGAACTTGCGCTTCTTTTCGGGGTCGGTGACGCCCGCAAGGCCGCCGAGAAACATCTCGCTTGCATCGACATGGACGAGGTTGATGCCATAATGCTGACGGAACAGCGAAACGACCTGATCAGCCTCGTTCATGCGCATCAGGCCATGATCGACGAACACGCAGGTCAGCTGATCGCCGATCGCCTCATGGATCAGCACCGCCGCCACCGCCGAATCGACGCCGCCGGAAAGGCCGCAGATCACCTTGCCGTCGCCGACCTGCTCGCGGATCTCGGCGATCTTGGTCGCGCGGAACTCCGCCATCGACCAGTCGCCCGCGCAGCCGCAGACATGGCGCACGAAATTGGCGATCAGCCTAGCGCCGTCGGGCGTGTGCACCACCTCGGGGTGGAACTGCATCGCGTAGAATTGCCTCGCCTCATTGGCCACGATGGCGAAGGGCGCGCCCTCGCTCTTCGCGACGACCTCGAACCCGTCGGCGAGGCGCGTCACCTTGTCGCCATGGCTCATCCAGACCTGATGCTTCTCGCCCTCTTTCCAGAGGCCGTCGAACAGCTTGCAGCTGCCGGTGATGTCGATGAAGGCGCGGCCGAACTCGCCGCCTTCGCCGCCTTCGACCTTGCCGCCCAGCTGCTCCATCATCGTCTGCTGGCCGTAGCAGATGCCGAGGATCGGGATGCCCGCGTCGAAGAAAGACTGCGGCGCGCGCGGGCTGTCCTCCCACGTCACCGAAGAGGGGCCGCCCGACAGGATGATGCCGGTGGGCTGCATCCGCTCGAACGCCTCTGCGGCGGAGTTGAACGGCGCGATCTCGCTATAGACGCCCGCCTCGCGCACGCGGCGCGCGATCAGCTGCGTCACCTGACTGCCGAAATCCACGATCAGGATGGATTGATGGGTCGTCGCGGTCATGGGGAATCGGCTTTCTTGACTGGAAGGATGGAGAGCCGGTTAAGCGCCCTGTCCGTTCCTGTCCAGTGCTGCCGATGGATGGGGCCGCTATCCGCTTAGGCGGCATCCCGCGAAATATAGACATGGGCGACCCGCTCGCCCTCTATATCGCAGGAAAAGCGCCGGATTTCCCCGCCATCTCCGCGCGCGCCCGCGCGGCGCTCGACACGACCGTCGATGGACCAGCCTTCCTGCCCGGAGGCGCGCGGTTCGGCAACGTCGAGGATCTGGGCATAGCCGCCCTGCTCGCCCTCCACCTTGTCGCGCACCGCGACGGCGCAGGCATCCGCAGCTTGATCGGCGCTCATCGCCGCGCCGGAATACCCGCCATCGGGCGAACGGGATGCGCCGTCCCTCCCCTCATAGGGCCGCGTTTCGGGATAGGGGTCGCGCGCCTCTCTGTCCTTCGCCGCGGAGCTGGCGATCACCGCCACCGCGCCGATCAGCGCGGCGATGCCGATGACATCCCCGGCATTAAGGCCACGGTCGCGATGATAGGGACGATAGCTGCCGCCCCATCCGCCACCATAGCCGCGCGCCGAGGCAGGCACCACGCTGCCCGCGAGTGTTGCGGCCATCACCGCCGCGCCGATACCCAATCGCATCTTCGAACCGGTCATGGTTCCGTTTCCTTTCCACCCGCCGCCCCACCTCGGGCGATGACAGGAGGATATTATAGCCGCTCACGGCTGTCGCCATTCTGAACAGAGAGCTCGGCAAAGGGGGCTTCCGTGTAAATTCCTGTCATTTCCCCGGCGTCGCGGCTACCAGGGCGATTGTCAGCCCCGTCCATCTTGCGATGAACGCATAGCTGTCGGCAAATTCATCGATCACCTTGTCGGTGGGCTTACCCGATCCATGACCGGCGCGCGTTTCGATGCGGATAAGATGGGGCTTGTCGCCGATCCGTGCATGTTGAAGGGCGGCGGCATATTTGAAGCTATGCCCCGGCACGACACGGTCGTCGGTATCGGCGGTCGTCACCAGGATCGCCGGATAATCCACGCCCTCGCGGATATTATGATAGGGCGAATAGGCGCGCAGGATGCGGAAATCCTCTTCCCGGTCGGGATAGCCATAATCGTCGACCCAATAGCGCCCGGCGGTGAACTGATCAAAACGCAGCATGTCCGTCACGCCCACGGCGGGCAGCGCGGCGGCGAACAGGTCAGGCCGCTGGTTCGTCACCGCGCCCACCAGCAGACCGCCATTGGACCGCCCCTCAATCGCCAACTGCCCCCTGCCGGTATAGCCATTGTCGATCAGATATTCGCCCGCCGCGATGAAATCATCGAACACATTCTGCTTGTTGCCGCGGCGCCCCGCCTCATGCCATTCCTTGCCGAACTCCCCGCCGCCGCGCAGATTGGCGATGGCGAGCACCCCGCCCTGCTCCAGCCAGGCGAGCCGCG
>CAYLKZ010000184.1:0-3028 GCA_964384275.1 uncultured Sphingobium sp.
CTGGTGCAATCGAACCATTCAGGCATGATCGCAACCAGCCGCCCGCCCGGGGCAAGTCTGTTCCAGGCCGAGCGCAGATGCCTCCCCCCGGTGCGACCATCGTGGCCCCGCTCGATCCCATGAGAATATGGCGGGTTCATCAACACGACGCTCGGTGCGATGGCCGGATCGAGCAATTCGTCGATGAGCTCGGCATCATGCCCGGTCACGCGGGCAGCCGGAAACAGAGCGCTCAGGCAGTCGCGGCGCAGCGGCGAGATTTCGTTCAAGGCAAGGCGTGTGCCGGCCTTGGATGCCCAGATCGCGAGCATCCCTGTTCCGGCCGAAGGTTCTAGCACGAGCTCGTCTGCGACGAGCGCGCAAGCCCGGGCAGCAAGCCAGGCAAGGCGGGGTGGCGTTGCAAACTGCTGCCATTCGATCTGCTCTTCACTGCGATTGGTCTGGGTCGAAATTCGGGCATCGAGGGAACAGAAGAACCGGTCTGCTTCCTCGATCCGGGCCGAGAGTCGGATCGGATCCGATGCTTGCAGGTATTGAACTTGCGCAAGTTCGATCGCGGCGTGAGCATCGCGAACTGACCATCGCCCGAGAGCAGCGCTACCTCCAAAGTGCGCAGTCATGATGCGACTGATGTCGCTGCGTGAGAGCGTGCGGCCTGCCGCCAACTCCGAAGCCATGGTCTGGGCCGCCATCGCAACAACGGGCGGTGATGGTTCATCGAAGGCAAAGGCAAGAGACGAATTGGACATGGGAACCTCCTGACGAGGTCCTGCGGCTGGCAGGCCTCAATCAGCCAAAGGCCCCCTCCCCTCTGCCCAACGGATCAGATTTACGGGCAAGCCGGGACTTCAACTCATCGTTCCAGTCAAAACCGGGCGAGGCTGGTGCTCGTGAGTGGATGACACGATTAGGCGCAGCATATGCCCTCAGCGCTCGCTCCTCTGCGAGAGCGCCCCCGGCGTCATTGTCGATGAACAGATAGAGCTCACGCACGCTTTCCGGGATCGCAACAAGGCCGAAGCGCTCGTTCCCGAGTGTTGCCCAGCATGGGACCCCGAAGAGCTGCATTGCTGACAGGGCGCTCTCGATACCTTCGGCAAAGCCCAGGCGCCCCTGCTTTGCAGGCGCAAGCCTGACGGCACCGCAGCCGAGGCTGCCTAGTGCACGCTTGGGCCGCTCAAAGCCTGCCAACTTGCTGCTTCCGATGTCGAGAAAAGTCCTGTGTACTGCGATGATGCCAATGTCGGTTGTGACTGCGGCCAGCATCGCGGGGAGAAATTGGGCGGCGCCGCGCGGCCCGAGCGGCGTGCGCGCCAGGTAACGGAGTTGATCGGCTGCGGGCAGAAGACCGCGCTGCGCAAGGTATCGTGCGACAGGGCTGTCGGAGATCGCCGTAGCCGATTGCCACAAGCGCCGTGCATTGGGGCTGAAATCGCCATGACTTTGCCGCTCGATGCTCCTGGCGTCTGCGCCGTTGAAAAGGTCGCGGCTGCGAACGCCCTGGCGATCCAGTGCCGCAATGACATCCTCATTCGGACATCCCGCGAAGCAATGAAACAGGATGGCTTTGCGCCCCAGGGTCACACTCAGCGATGGAGTACGATCGTCGTGAGCGGGGCAGCAGCACATGCCTTTGCCCCTACGCCATGTACCCTGAAGGCTTTCGACGATGGTGCGGGCGCGGCGTTCGAGTTGATGAGCATTGTTTAACGGGGGCATCGTCCTACTCCGGTTGCGGTGCCCGCCCCGTGCAGCCTCCGCTCTGCACCAGCGCCAAACCATTTTCCTACGTCATATGTTCTTTATATGTTCTCACTCGATTCGGCTATACAAGGATCGAGAAATGACAATGAAAGCTATCTTGATCGCAGGCATCGCGATCACCTCTGCTATCCCCGCCAGAGCCCAGGATTTGCCTGCGCCAGCCACAATCGAAGTGCCCGCCAGCCACACCGAAGGGTTTCGGATCGCTGAAACATCGAACGGCTTCCAGCTGGTCGAACATGGGCTCTGGCGATCTGCCCAAGACGACCCGGCACCTGTTATGACTGTGCCGCAAAATGGTCGGGTCAACCTGCCCTACAGATACGAGCCAAAGGCCCAACCTGGCCCATCCGGCTTCAGGCGAGCAAGCTACCTGCCCCACATCTATGCGGCGGAAGCGAAGTATTCACTGCCCGCAGGCCTGCTCGATGCACTCGTTTGGACGGAATCTCGCTACAACCCTTTGGCCGTCAGTCCGGCAGGCGCCGCGGGGCTTGGGCAGCTGATGCCCGCAACGGCAAAGGACCTCGGGGTCTTCAATCGCTTCGATCCAATGGCTAACATCTTCGGCGCTGCGCGGTATCTGCGGCAGATGCTCGACAAGTTCGGCGTGGTTCACCTCGCGGTGGCTGCCTACAATGCTGGTCCAGGGGCGGTCGAACGCGCAGGCGGCATTCCCCGCAATGGCGAGACGCCTGGATATGTCCGCGAAGTCCTTCGCCATTGGCGCTTCTAGAGATCGGCTCGAAATGGCAGGAGCAGGGTCCATAGTCCTGCGTTTTCTGGCTGGGTGTTTTTTTAGCGGATTCGATCCCCTCTGAGATTAGCCGTCTTTGGCCTCGGCTGGGTACTTGGCTGCGATCTGCATTACCTCCTTACCCCACAACGCCAGCGCCTCGCGTTTCTCGTTGGTATACTGGTGACGGTGATAGACCCCAGCGACGCCAGCCATAGCTGATCCTGACTGGTGATTGAGGACCGCCTCAGAAACCACCAAGGGTATGCCAAGACGCTGGAGACCGGTTGCCACCGTCCGTCGAATATCATGCATTGTGAAGTGACCGGCCTCATAGCCGAGCTTCTCGTCCACGCTTGCCCTGATCCGCTTCCACGCCTTCGATAGTCCGCTAACGCTGTTCGTATTGGTGACCTTCGATGCCAACAGGATCTGGGATTGCTTGTGGGCCTCGTCGGGGTCGATGCCAGCCGCCATGAATATCTCGGTGATGACTGCCAGGGCCTGCGCGGATAGCGGCACCACATT
>CAYLKZ010000185.1:0-3026 GCA_964384275.1 uncultured Sphingobium sp.
GCCGCATTGGCGATGAGGAAATTCATGTAGCTCGCCGGGATCACCTCGCCGTCGACCTCGATCCGGCCCGGCGAGGGCATCGGCGCGACGGTCAGGCCATGGGCGCGGGCGCGCTCGGTGGCGTCGGCGTAGATGGCGGCATTGGGATCGTCTGCCGTGGTCGCCTGCGGGATGGCGATGACGCCGGGCGCGACGAAGCGGGCGAGATTGTCCACATGCCCGTCGGTATGATCGTTGACGAGGCCATCGCCCAGCCACAGCATGTCGGAAAGGCCGATGCTGCCCGCCAGCAGCGTCTCCATCTGCTCGCGTCCCAGCGCGGGGTTGCGGTTGGGGTTGAGCAGGCATTGCTCGGTCGTCACGAAAAGCCCGGTGCCGTCGGTATCGACCGCGCCGCCTTCGAAGATCATCGGGATGGTGGAGCAGGGCAGCCCGGTCGTCGCGGCGAGACGCGCGCCGATATCCTCATCGCCGGGCATCTGATATTTGCCGCCCCAACCGTTGAAACCGAAGTCCGACAAGGCGCGGCTGCCATCGGCGCGCAGGACGCCGAGCGGGGCGGTGTCGCGCAGCCAGACATCGCCGATCCGCTCGACGATAACCTGCGCGTCGGACCGCAGCAGGGCGCGGGCGATTGCGGCGCTGCTTTCGTCATTGCAGATGAGGCGCACTTCCTCGCCCTTGCCGTCCGCACGCACCGCGTCGGCGAAGGCGGCGAGCTGCGCCTGAGCGCGGGAAAGCGTCTCCGCGCCGCCCCATTCGGCGGCGTTCCAGGGGAAGCCGATCCAGAGCCAGTCATGCGGTTCCCATTCGGCGGGCATGCGGATGGTCATTGGGGCGGCTCCGTTCAATTATAAGGCGGCGCGCTTATAGCCGATCCTGCGGCGCGGAACAGCCCTTGGCGCGATTTCCCGTCCGGCATGGGAGGGAGCCGAATATCCGCCCGGCCGCGCGAGGCGAGGCCGGGCGAGTGGATCATTCGCGCTGATCGGCGCTCTGGTCGCGGATCGAGCGGAATTCGTCGCCCTCCACCCAATTGGGCCAGTCGCGGCCCGTGGCAAGGGCGCGACCAATATCATAATAAAGCCGGAGATCGGCCGCCACGCCGCTCCAGTCCCAATTGGGATCATATTCGTCCTTGGGACCGTGATAGCGATTGGCGGTATAGTCTTCCGCCGCTTTGCGCCCGGCTTCCTTGCCGCCCTTCACCAGATCCTCGCCGCCTTCGAAATAGACCATCGGCACGCCGCGCTTGGCGAAGCTGAAATGGTCGGAGCGGTAGTAAAAACCCTTTTCCGGTGTCGGTTCGTCGCTGGCGACACGCTTCTGCTTTGCCAGCGAACGCTCCAGATAGGCGTCGAGCTGCGACTTGCCTTTGCCGATAACCGTCACATTATGAGCAAGGCCGTAGGTGGAAAGGGCATCCATATTGACGCCGCCCACCGTCTTTTCGAGCGGGAACACCGGGTTGGCGGCATAATAGGCCGACCCCAGCAGCCCCGATTCCTCCGCCGTCACGGCAAGGAAGACGAGGCTGCGGTCGGCGGCCCCCGCCTTGGCCTGCGCCTGTGCCAGCGCGACGAGCGCCGCCGTGCCGGTCGCATTGTCGATTGCGCCGTTGCAGATATCGTCGCCATCGGGTGCGGGGGTGCAGCGGCCGAGATGATCCCAATGCCCGCTGTAGAGAACATATTCGCCCGGATGCTTCTTGCCGGGCAGGATGCCGACGACATTTTTCGACATCTGCTTGCCGATGTCATTGTCGAACGAGACCGAGGCCTTGACGCCCAAATCCACCGCCCGGAAGCCCGGTTGCTTCGCCGCCTGCATCAGCGCGTCGAGATTCTGCCCCGCGCCGTCCATCAGAGCGCGCGCCTTGTCGAGCGTGATCCAGCCGATGGCCTGGCTCTGGTCCATATGACCGTTGGCGGCGTCGGCGACATGCTGCGGGCCGGTCCAGCTCGACTGCACGACGTTCCAGCCATAGGCGGCGGGCACGGTGTCGTGGATGATGAAGGCGGCGGCGGCGCCCTGACGGGCGGCCTCCTCGAACTTGTAGGTCCAGCGGCCATAATAGGTCATCGCCCGGCCCCGGAACGGCCCGTCGAGACCCTCCATCGCATAATCGGGGTCGTTGACGAGGATGAGGACCGTCTTGCCCTTCACATCGACATTGGCATAGTCGTTCCAGCCCTTTTCCGGGGCGTTGATGCCATAGCCGACGAATACCACCGGGCTATCCTTGATCGCGATGCCCGGCGTGATGCGATAGGTGGCGGCGACCATGTCCGGCCCATAAGCGAGCGAGAGCGGCGCCTTGCCGCCGGTGAAGGTCAGCGGCGACATGTTCTTCGCGGTGATTTCCGCGAGCGGAACATCCTGTACCCAACTGCCCTTGTTGCCGGGCTGGAGGCCCGCCCTGGCAAATTCACGTTCCAGCAGGGCGACGGTTTTCGCTTCCCCGGCGGAACCGGGCGCGCGGCCTTCGAAGGCGTCGGAGGAAAGCTCCTCCGTCACCCTTTTCATGAGGTCTATCGAAATGCTCTGCGCTTGCGCTTCCACGCAGGCGGCGCTGCCTAGCAGCGCCAGCGTCAAAATGGGGGTGATACGCACGACAAGTCCCTTGCTCTTTTCGTGAAGGAAGAAGTGTCGCACCGGGGGCGGATAAGGGCAAGGGCGGGCAGGAGCGCCCGCGCAAAAAAGAAAAAGGCGACCCGAAGGCCGCCTTTCGCAAAATTTCCTGCGTTGAAACGCGATCAGCGCGAATAGAATTCGACGACCAGATTCGGTTCCATCTTCACCGGATAGGGCACTTCGTCGAGCGCCGGCACGCGGGTGTAGGTGACTTTGGCGTTGCCGTCGGGGGCGACATAATCGGGAATGTCGCGCTCAGGCAGGCTCTGCGCTTCGAGGACGAGGGCCATTTCGCGGGCCTTCTTGCCCAGGGTGATTTCGTCGCCCGGCTTCACGAGACGCGAGGCGATGTTGCACTTCACGCCGTTCACATAGATGTGGCCGTGCGAAAC
>CAYLKZ010000186.1:0-2967 GCA_964384275.1 uncultured Sphingobium sp.
GCGGAGCGCGGTCACGGAACGACCGGGGCTGCGCGAATAAATCAGCGTTTCCTTAGAATCTGAAAACAGCACTGAGCCATCTCCGGCCAAGATGGTGGCTGCCATATCCTGATGCGCTCCAAGCAAGGCCTGTAGCTGCGGAAGCTCTTCCGATAGATTTTCGCTATTCCGTTTGCTTTCGAGAATACGCTTGGTGGATTCGAGTTTTTCGAGCAGGATCTGCCGGTCTAATGTCACGAAGTGATGCTGGCTGAGTATGTTGAAGCTCAATCCGGCTACCGTAAGGACTGCGATTACCGCAGACATGAACATCAGGCTCATGCGAACAGTCAGAGAGAGTCGCTTCATTCTGAATCCGGCGCGTCAAGCATATAGCCCATGCCTCGGGCGGTATGGATTAGTTTGACCTCGAAGTCATCATCTATCTTCGCGCGCAGCCGCCGAATGGCAACCTCAATGACGTTTGTATCACTGTCGAAGTTCATGTCCCAGATTTGAGAGGCAATCAGAGACTTCGGCAGAACTTCTCCGCGTCGTCGCAGTAGGAGTTCCAGTAAAGAGAACTCTTTCGCCGTAAGGTCTATTCGCTTTCCGCCGCGTATGGCTCGGCGTTTCAGCAGGTCGACCTCAAGATCGGCAATTCTCATGGTGGCTTGGATGGACGAACTGTGGCCTCTCCGTAACAAGGTTCTGACCCTGGCCAGCAGCTCGGAAAAGGCGAATGGTTTGACAAGGTAATCGTCTGCACCCAGCTCTAATCCTTTTACCCGCTCATCAACCCCATCGCGTGCAGTCAGGAATAGCACGGGAACGTCCTTGCCGGCGGCTCGTACCATGCGTAGCACTTCCCAGCCATCCAGCCCGGGCATCATCACGTCCAGGATCAAGAGGTCATAGGCTTCGCTCAAAGCATGCTGAAGCGCATCGGTACCTGTCATGACCCGGTCAACATTGAACCCAGCTTCGGAGAGCCCTTGCTGCAGGTATGTCCCGATTTTTGGTTCGTCTTCAGCTACCAGTAATCTCATGTCGGCAGTTTCCTTTGATCAGGCTTACTCAGTTTGCAGGGAAATAGCTCCACCAGCCTTAACCTTACGAAAATGTAATTCTGGCTTAAGCCTTTCGTAAGGTGGCTTTGTCTAGGGTGAGGATGTAAGCGTCATGCTCTCGCGCTCCTGCATGAACATAATGAGGGGCGCCAGTTACGGCTTCTTTCAAAGGAAATTATGCCATGAAATCAATGAAGAGCTTGCTCCTGATTGGCTCTCTGTTACTGTCTACTGCTGTTTTTGCAGAGGGCGGTGGTGATCGTGTCTTTGAACGTATTGAGCAGATGCGGGATAAGGCTGAAGCTGCACTGGTTCGAGCAGAAAAGTCTTCGCCTGACGAGCGCCATGTGCATATGAAAGAGCATATGCATATGTTGGAGGGCATCATGAGCCAACTGCATAAAGAGCACCCAGCTCCCGGCATGACGACCGCAGAGCATCTGGCTTGGATGGAGAGGCACGACAAGCTGGTAGACGACGTGCTAGTTCAGATGGTGCGTGAGCACAAGCTGATGATGGCTGACAAGGAGTGCCACCCGTAACGGTTATCCCATCTTGCAGGCCTTATGCCCCTACCCCTTTGGCCTGACGGCGCCTCCACGGCGCCGTTTTTCAATCTGACTAAATTGTAGTTTTGGGGTCAGCTTCTTGGCAGGTAGCAGGGAATAGAATGAGATCTCCAAACACCATAAGCGAGGTCTCATCATGAACAGCTCAGGTTTAAAGCTCCTGGCTTTTGCGTTGCTGATCGGCACTGCTTCTCAGGTCTTCGCTGCCGTAAGCAGCGGCAGTGCTAATGACATCGGCCAGCAGGCAAAGCCTACGCCAACTACCCGCACTGTCTTCGTCAAGATGGAAGACATCGGTTATAGCCAGCAGGTGATTGAGGTGAAGCCTGGGGAAACCGTGCGCTTCGTGCTGAAAAACGAAGGGGCGTTGATGCATGAGTTCAACATCGGTAGATCCGCCACCCAGCTGGAACACCAGCGCGAGATGGCAGACCTATTCAAGGATGGCACGCTGACGCCGACGGGGATGGCGAAGTCGATAGCATGGCGCGAGCGCTGGTCCGGATCAGGAGACTCCAGCCCTCCCGGATATCCGGAAGTTATTGAAGCCAAGCATGACGATCCAAATGCCATTCTCGTAGAGCCGGGAGCTACGAAGGAGTTCGTCTGGACTTTTGCCGAAGGCGATAGTTTGAAATTTGCTTGTACCCTGCCAGGTCACTATCAAGCTGGCATGGTTGGCGAGTTTGTAATGCGTTGATTCGGCGGTCGGTGCTTCACCTCATGCATCACGGGAGAAGCACCGATCCCCGCTAAATCTACACGCTTCTAGCTTCCGTGCTTGATTTCAGTGAAATTTTAAAAATGGCAGAGGTGTTGCTAGCAGCGAAATCTGGAGGGTCTTACCATGCGAACCAAGTCAGCATTACTATCCTCTCTCGTCGGCCTCGTTATTTCTTCTGTAGCTATTGCTAGCCCTGGTCAGGGTAATGCCGGCCGGCCAGGAGATATCACTACGATTGATCGTACCATTGAGGTGAAAATTGGAGACATGTTTTTCTTGCCAGGCAGTATTGAGGTAAAGGCGGGCGAAACCGTTCGCTTCTTGCTGAAAAATGATGGTGCGCTGCTTCACGAATTCAATCTTGGTAATCCTGAGTCCCATGTGGCTCACCAGAAGGAAATGGCTGCGATGTTTCAGAGTGGAGCCTTATCCTCAAGTGGCACCCACGGTATGGAGGCGATGGGGCATATGGGCGGCATGAAACATGACGACACTAATAGTGTCTTGGTCGAGCCGGGAGCCACTGCAGAGCTTGTGTGGCGATTTTCAAAAGCCAATGACTTAGAGTTCGTGAACCGCCCCGACTTTCCCGGAGGCTCCAACCTTTGAGAGGATGGAGCCATGA
>CAYLKZ010000187.1:0-2958 GCA_964384275.1 uncultured Sphingobium sp.
GCGATGCAGACGATGATGCGCGATACCCTTCAGGTGAGCGCGGAAGATCTGCGCGCGCTGGCGGCGAAATATCTGGTGAAGGAAAAGAGCTATTCGGTGGTGGTCGAACCCAAGGAATAAGGCGCTTTTCCGAACGGGACGATCCGGTGCGGTCCCTGCCTCGCGACAGGGGCCGCACCGTGGCGGCCTTTCAGGGAAGATTCTCTGACGAAAAGCTGGAATAATCGCCCAGCAGCAAATCCCACCAATCCAGCGCATCCGCAAAATTCTTCTGGTTGAGTCCGCCCAGCGTGGACAGATCGTAGCGAAGATAGAAGGTGCGGTCGTCATCGAGAGCGGCGCGGACGAAGCGCTTGCTGCTGTTCCAGCGGTTCACATAATCGGCGGTGATGCCGTCATGGGAATCGAAGGACGCCTGAAACTGGATCGATTTGCAGTCCTTATGATCCGTGCAATCGTAGAACATCACCGACCATTTATAGCCCGACGCGTTGCTGTTGATCAGGGGATCGCCCACCCCGTCCTTGCCCAGTTCCGCCCGGTAGCCCGCTTTCTGCATGGCATCGATGAGGGAAGCGGGATTGCTGGCGCATACCATGCCGGTGCCGCAGTCGGTCGCGGTCGCGGCGGGGGTTGCAGCGGCCAGAGCCGCGCTGGCGATGGAAAGTAGGGAATGGAGCATTCTGGTCCTGCGGTTAAAGCATCGTGCGATGCGAGAATAGTTTCGAGTCAGAGGATGAAGTCTGGCGCCGCAGAACTATAGGCCAGCGCTGTTGTGTGCAAAACAAAGAATGTCGGGCCTGCCCCGATTTCTCCTCGATACGATGAAAGCCCGGCACGCAGGAAGTCGTGCCGGGCTTTCATCTTGGGAGCGAACTCGAAGGCGGCGGCCTTTCAGAGAATATATTTGCTAAGGTCGGTATTGCGCGAAATGCTCGACAATTGCCCGTCCACATAGGCCGCGTCGATAGTCAGGCTCTCGCCCTTGCGGTCCTCCGCATCGAAGCTCACATCCTCCAGCAGCTTTTCCATCACCGTCTGAAGGCGGCGGGCGCCGATATTCTCGACCTGATCGTTGACCTCCGCGGCGATCCGGGCCACCGCGCGTATGCCGTCCTGCGTGATGTCGATGGTCACGCCCTCGGTGCCGAGCAGCGCCTTATATTGCTCGGCCAGCGACGCCTTGGTGTCGGAAAGGATCGCGACGAAATCCTCTTCGGTGAGACCCTTCAACTCCACCCGAATCGGCAGGCGGCCCTGCAATTCGGGCAGCAGGTCGCTGGGCTTCGCGACGTGGAAGGCGCCGCTTGCGATGAAGAGGATATGGTCGGTCTTGAGCGGCCCATATTTGGTCGCGACCGTGGTGCCCTCGATCAGCGGCAGCAGATCGCGCTGCACGCCCTCGCGGCTCACCGATCCGCCGCGCACGTCGCTGACCGCGATCTTGTCCACCTCATCGAGAAAGACGATGCCGTTCTGTTCCGCATCGTGCAGGGCCGTGCGGTGGAGATCGTCCTGATCGAGCCGCTTGTCCTGCTCTTCCTCGACCAGCTTGTCCCACGCATCGGCGACGCGCATCTTGCGGCGCTTGCGCTGCTGCTGGCCGAACGCCTTGCCCATCAGGTCGGAAAGGTTGATCATGCCCACCTGTCCGCCCATGCCGGGGATTTCCATCGGCATGGAAGGCGTATCGGCGACCTCGACTTCGACCTCGGTGTCGTTCATCTGGTCGGCCTCGATGCGCTGGCGATAGGCGAGGCGGGTGGCCTCGCTCGCCTCCTTGCCGGTCAGCGCGTCGAGCAGGCGCTCCATCGCCGCGTCGGAAGCGGCGGCGCGCACCTTCTCGCGCCGGCGGTCGCGTTCGAGGCGCACGGCTTCCTCCACCAGATCGCGGGCGATCTGTTCCACATCGCGGCCGACATAGCCGACCTCGGTGAACTTGGTCGCCTCAACTTTCACGAAGGGCGCGTCGGCCAGCTTTGCGAGGCGGCGGGAAATCTCCGTCTTGCCGCAGCCGGTGGGGCCGATCATCAGGATGTTTTTCGGCGTCACCTCGTCGCGCAGATCGGCGGAGAGCTGCTGGCGCCGCCAGCGGTTGCGCAGCGCGACGGCGACCGCGCGCTTGGCTTCCTTCTGGCCGATAATATGTTCGTCAAGAGCGGCGACGATCGCCTTGGGGGTCAGGTTCGCATCCATATCCGGTAGTCTCGTTAAGGTCAGGCCGCGCTGTCGAGCGCTTCCAGGGTCACATTATGGTTGGTGTAGACGCACAGGTCGCCCGCGATCGCCATCGCCTTGCGCGCGAGCGTCTCGGCATCTTCCTCATAGTCGAGCAGCGCGCGCGCCGCCGACAGCGCGAAGTTGCCGCCCGATCCGATCGCCGCGATGCCGTCCACCGGCTCCAGCACATCGCCATTGCCGGTGAGGATCAGCGTGATCTCCTTGTCGGCGACGGCCATCATCGCCTCCAGATTGCGGAGATATTTGTCGGTGCGCCAGTCCTTGGCGAGTTCGACGGCGGCGCGCATCAACTGGCCGTTATGGCGTTCGAGCTTGGCCTCCAGCCGCTCGAACAGGGTGAAGGCATCGGCGGTGGCGCCCGCGAATCCGCCGATCACGCTGCCGTCATGCAGGCGGCGGACCTTGCGCGCATTGGGCTTCATCACGGTCTGCCCCATGCTGACCTGTCCATCGCCAGCGACGACGACGCGACCATTTTTGCGCACGGAAAGGATGGTGGTGCCATGCCATTGCGGCATGGAGGAGGAGGGGGAATCGGTCATGGCTCACCATATGGGCAGAGCCGGGGGAGGGTTCAAGCACGGGCTTGACATATTGCGATGCAGCATGAGAGGCTGGTTATCCGACGACTCGTAAGGAGCATGCAATGAAATCGGGAAGACCGACCATTGCGGCACAGGTGCGCGAGATCGTATCTGCCGCAGGCATAGATAATTT
>CAYLKZ010000188.1:0-2911 GCA_964384275.1 uncultured Sphingobium sp.
CCACACCTCAAACCGTCAAACCCTTTTTGAAAGAAAATTAAAGAAAAATGAGAAAGCCTAGGAAATCCGCCATTTCTGATGCCATATTTTCCGGATGCGGAACCGCCATCTCGCCCGGCAAGCCAGCCTCTTCGCATCCCTCCTTTGCCCCACTCCCTCGTGCTCACGTCTTATTGGCATATCTCTTTTCGGCAGAAATCCGGCGCTTTTGAAACTATCTTGCGGAAAATTGCGGTCGAGAATCATTCCTTCGAATCCGGCACAGCGATTCTCCGCCGGTATCGATTCCCGGGTTCCATCGAAGATATTCGGCAGGATTTTGCGCATTGAAGGACATTGCATCCCACAGACTTGCCGCCCTGCATATGGATGCCGCCTCTATTATGAGGTATATCTCTCTGCATTGATGTATTTTGCGTCAGGATGCCGATGATCACCCCTCATCAGATTCGCGCCGCCCGGGCCTTGCTCTGTATCGACCAGAAGCAACTGGCCGCACTGGCGGGCCTCTCTCTCCCCACTATACAACGGGTGGAGGCATCTGGAGGGCAGGTGCGCAGCGTGGTCAATACGCTGACGAAGGTGGTGTCGGCACTCGAACAGGCAGGGATCGAAATCATCCAGGACGATGCGCCCAGCACAGGGACCGGCAGTGGCGTACGCTTCCGGGAAAATAATAGAGTGCGAGCATCCGGCCATCCCGATACCCCCTCTTCGATCATCCCCTCGCCGCGAGACGCCCCTTCCCCCGACGAATGACGATGAGCGCTTTCACTCCAAAGCTCCTCACCACCCTGCGCGAAGGCTATAGCATAACGCGCCTGCGGGATGATGCCATCGCTGGCCTGACGGTCGCCATCGTCGCCCTGCCCCTCGCCATGGCGCTCGGCATCGCCAGCGGCGCTTCGCCGGACAAGGGACTCGTCACCGCGATCATCGCGGGCTTCCTGATCTCGGCACTTGGCGGATCGCGGGTGCAGATCGGTGGGCCGACCGGCGCATTCGTCGTCGTCATCTCCGGCATAATCGCGCGGCATGGCTATTCGGGGCTGATGCTGGCGACGATGCTCGCGGGCCTGATCCTGATCGTCGCTGGCTATGCCGGGGTCGGACGGCTGATGAAGTTCATTCCGACGCCGGTGGTCACAGGCTTTACCTCCGGCATCGCCGTCATCATCGCCTCCAGCCAGATCGCCGACTTTCTCGGTCTGGACGCCAGCGCCATGCCAGCGGAGGTCTTCGGCAAATGGATCGCCTATGCCGGGAAGATCGGCACCACCAATCCCGCCGCGCTCGGCGTCGGCCTCGGTGCGCTGGCAATCATCCTGCTGCTGCGACGGGTCGCGCCACGCTGGCCGGGCTATCTCATCGCGCTTGCAGCAGCCTCTCTTGCGGTGGCCGCGTTCCATCTGCCCGCAGAGACGGTGGGCCTGCGCTTTCCCGATATGCCGACGCACTTGCCCACGCCGCATATCCCCGCCTTCTCCTTCGCCATGCTTTCCAATGTCGTTGGCCCCGCGTTCACCATCGCCTTTCTCGCGGGAATAGAAGCGTTGCTATCCGCTACGGTGGCCGACGGCATGACCGGCTATCGCCATCGGTCCGGGCAGGAGCTGGTCGGGCAAGGCGCGGCCAACCTCGTTTCCGCGCTGTTCGGCGGCCTGCCCGCGACCGGCGCCATCGCCCGCACCGCAACAAATATCCGCGCGGGCGGCAAGACGCCGATGGCGGGGATTTTCCACGCGCTGTTCCTGTTGCTCTTCCTGCTGATCGCCGCGCCGCTCATCGCCTATATCCCTATGGCGGCGCTGGCCGCCGTGCTGCTCGTCGTCGCCTGGGGGATGAGCGAGGTCGATCGCTTCCGCGCGCTGCTGCGCATGCATATGGGCGAGCGTGTTCTGCTGCTGCTCACCTTCGTGCTGACGGTGGCGGTGGACCTCACCGTCGCGATCGGCGTGGGCGTGACGCTGGCCTCGCTGCTGTTCATGGCGCGGATGAGCGAAACCTCGGAGCTGCTCCCCGCCGATGAAGATGAGGACGAAGATCCCGCCCAGCGCGCGGCCCTGCCGCCCGGCATAGAAGTGTTCCGCCTGGCCGGGCCGCTGTTCTTCGGCGCAGCGGGTGAAATGCTCGACGCCCTCACCCGCATCGGCCGCACGCCAAGGGGGCTGATCCTGCGGATGGGGCAGGTTCCTTATATCGATTCATCCGGGATCATGATGCTGGAGGCATTTGTGCGGCAGGCAAACGCGGCGGGAGCGACAGTGATGCTGTGCGAAATGCGACCCGAAGTGGCGCGGGAGTTGGAGCGGGCCGAACCTCCCTTTGCCGGGGCAGGGAAAAGGGACAGCTTCGAGGAGTCGATCGCCATCCTGTCAACCGCCGGGCAGAAATCGCAAGGACCGGAGGTGACTATTGCCGCCGGACCAGATCGGACGCGATAACCGCCCCGGCGCTCCACTCAGAAAGCGGGCATCCTGTCCCTGACCTTGCTCATCCGCGTCATCATGCCACCTGTAATTGCCCGGATTGGAAGTGGATCAAGGACGGATCATGGAGGGAGGCGATACTTCCCTCATGACAGGTTCCCTCCGACTCATCAGGACAGGCAAGCGAAACCGGCGCCCGAGACGGCACGAGCGCAATGCGAATGTAATGTAAGGAATCATTGCGCTAATGAACCGGATATCAAGTTTGTCACACCCTCGGGCAGACGTTGAACGGATTTCTGCCCTCAAGGAAGCAACAGCTTCAGTATTTCTGCGGTGGCTAATGGATTTGAAATAGCCCCTCGCCTGCCGCCGCAAGGAAACCGCCACTGTCATCGCGCGCGTTGTTCTTTGCGAAAGAGAGCGAGATAAAGCAATGGCGATACCCGGCCATGCATTTGCGAGGCAGCGACTCTCCGGTG
>CAYLKZ010000189.1:0-2896 GCA_964384275.1 uncultured Sphingobium sp.
GAGGAGGAGGGGTTCGAGGCGGACGATATCATCGCCAGCTACACCAAAGCGGCGCTGGCGCAGGGGTGGAAGATCACCATCGTATCGTCCGACAAGGATCTGGCGCAGCTGATCCAGCCCGGCGTCGATATGCTCGACACGATGAAGAATGAACGCCGCGCCGACGATTATGTGATGCAGAAATTCGGCGTCACCCCGGACAAGCTGGGCGATGTGCTGGCGCTGATGGGCGACAGCGTGGATAATGTGCCGGGCGTGCCGGGGATCGGCCCCAAGACGGCGGCGAAGCTGATTACCGAATATGGCGATCTTGACGGCGTGTTCGCGGCGGTGCCGTCGATGAAGCCTTCCAAGATGCGCGAGAAGCTGGTTGAGAATGAGGGCATGGCCCGCCTGTCGCGCCAGCTGGTAGAGCTTCATGCCGAGGTGCCGCTGCCCGATCCGCTCGATACGCTGGTGCTGGGGCAGGTGCCGCCCGATCCGCTGCGGGCGTTCCTGATCGATCAGGGCTTCACCTCCCTGCTGACCCGCCTCGACCCGGCATCGGCTGCCGGAACGTCCGCCGCGCCGCGCAGCCCGGCTTCGTCGGCGCAGATGGCTGCGCCCGTTGCCCCCGCAAGCGGCTGCGCGTCGATCGATCTGCCTGCCATCGACCATGCCGCCTATGAAACGGTGCAGGACGAAGCCGCGCTCGACCGCTGGATCGCCGGGGCAAGGGCAGGGGGGCTGGTCGGCGTCGATACAGAGACCGATGCGCTGGATGCGATTGCCGCGAGGTTGGTCGGCATCAGCCTCTCCACGGAGCCCGGCCGGGCCTGCTATATTCCGCTGGGCCATGTGGGCAGCGACATGTTCTCCGACCGGCCGCAACAGCTCGACGCCGCTCTGGTGCTGGCGAAGATCAAGCCGCTGCTGGAGGATGAGGGCGTCCTCAAGGTCGGCCACAATCTCAAATATGACATGAACGTGCTCGACCGCGCGGCGAAGGGCGCGGGGCTCGACGGCATCGTCATCGCGCCTTTCGACGATACCATTCTGCTCTGCTTCGATCTGGAGGCGGGCAAGGTGCTGGGCGGCCACGGCATGGACGAGGCGGCGAAGCTGCACCTCAGCCATCAGTGCATCGCCTTCAAGGAAGTCGCGGGCAGCGGCAAGAAGCAGATCAGCTTCGCCGAGGTGCCGCTGGACAAGGCGACCGCCTATGCCGCCGAGGATGCCGAGGTGACGCTGCGCCTGTGGCGGACCTTGAAGCCGCGCTTGCATCAGGAACGGGCGACGCGCATTTATGAGCTGGTCGACCGCCCGCTGGTGCCGGTGATCGCGGGCATGGAGCGGCAGGGGGTGAAGGTCGACCGCGACTATCTCTCCCGCCTTTCCGGCGAATTCGCCGAGGGGCTGGCCGGTCTGGAGAAGGAAATCCATGCGCTGGCGGACCAGCCTTTCGCCATCGCCAGCCCCAAGCAGCTGGGCGAGATATTGTTCGACAAGCTCGGCCTCAAGGGCGGCAAGAAGGGCAAGACCGGCGCCTATTCCACCGATGTGACGGTGCTGGAAAAGCTGAAGGCCGAAGGCGCGGAAATTGCGGGCAAGGTGCTCGACTGGCGCCAGCTCTCAAAGCTCAAATCCACCTATACCGATGCGTTGCAGGCGCAGATCAACGCGGCGACGGGGCGTGTGCATACCAGCTATTCCCTCTCCGGCGCGCAGACCGGGCGGCTGTCATCGACCGATCCCAATCTCCAGAACATCCCGATCCGCACCGAGGCGGGGCGGCAAATCCGCGACGCCTTCATCGCGGAGCCGGGCAATGTGCTGCTCTCGGCCGATTATAGCCAGATCGAACTGCGGCTCGCGGCGCATATGGCGAACGTCCCCGCGCTGAAGGAGGCCTTCGCGCGCGGCGAGGATATTCACGCCGCCACCGCGCAGGAATTGTTCGGAGAGGTCAATCGCGATACGCGCGGGCGGGCGAAGACGATCAACTTCTCGATCCTCTACGGCATTTCGCGCTGGGGGCTGGCGGCGCGGCTGGAGATCGCGCCCGACGAGGCGCAGGACATGATCGCCCGCTATTATGACCGCTTCCCCGGCATCGCCATCTATATCAACGAGACGCTGGAAAAGGCGCGCGCCAACGGCTTTACCGAGACGCTGTTCGGCCGCAGGACATGGTTCCCGCGCATCAACGCGAAGATCCAGCACGAGCGTCAGGGGGCGGAGCGCGCGGCCATCAACGCGCCCATTCAGGGCACCAGCGCCGACATCATCAAGCGCGCCATGGTGCGCATGGCCTCCGCGCTGGAACAGGCCGGGCTTCCGCAGGTGAGGATGCTGTTGCAGGTACATGACGAACTGGTGTTCGAACTGCCCGAAGCGCAGGTCGAGGCCGCCAGCGCAGTCATCCGGCAGGTGATGGAAAATGCCGCCGCGCCGCTGGTCGATATCTCGGTGCCCTTGGTGGTCGAGGTCGGCTCCGGCCGCAGTTGGGGGGCGGCGCATTGATCGCCGCTTGTTGATCCCGGTCAAGGACGGCGTGCATCGGCCGCGCCAGAAAGCGAGAGTGGATCAGTGCGAGGTAAAAGAAAATGGATGCACCTGTAACGGCCCAGACTCCTTATGAAATGCTCGGCGGCGAAGCGGTTGTCACCGCGATCGTCGATCGGTTCTACCGGCTGATGGACGAGGAAGAGGCCTATGCCGAGGTGCGCGGCATGCATGAGGCGGATTTGAGCAAAGTGCGGGCGGGGCTGGTCGAGTTCCTGAATGCCTGGCTGGGCGGCCCGCGCAACTGGTTCGACCGGGGGCAGTGCATGATGACGATCCACCGCGCGCTCGATATTTCTCCCGCAGCGGCGCAGCAATGGGCCCATGCGATGACCCGCGCCATTTCCGACCA
>CAYLKZ010000190.1:0-2871 GCA_964384275.1 uncultured Sphingobium sp.
ATCACTCGAGCCGCGTCCAAACATCGAGACAACCACAACCGACGACGCTCCGAGCATATTATCATCGGGCGCAGCAAGCGCAGGATTTCCCAACTGTTTCGAGATGGGCGTTACTCCACAGCAACCAGAGTGCTCGAGACAACTCACGAGCAGTTACTGGATCCAATGGGAGCCCCTATTGGTGCCACATTGTCGCTCCAGCAGACCAAGAACATTATTCGCGACCTCAATCCCACCAAGACGGAGGCAGACGATATGCCAGAGACGGATGATCCCCCTCAAGCAATCGCACCACTAACATTCAATGCGGATGATGTCCACCTGGCGATAAGAAATTTGCCGAAAGGGTCCGCAAACGGACCATCGGGATGGACGTATAGCATTATTTGCCAGTTGTTCTCCAAAGAACCTGATCGCGAACACCTCAGCAATATCGCTAAGCTGTTCACCAAGATTGCACAAGGCAAGCTCCCCAACCGCGTATGGACCTCCAGCAGAGCTATCCTCATCCCCAAGCCCGAGGCGGGAAAATATCGACCCATCGGCATCGGTGAAGCATGGTACCGACTGCTCGGACGATGCATCTTGTCATCCATCAGTGCAGAAGTTGGCCACCAGCTCGCTCCCCTACAGATGGGATGCGGTATCAAGGGTGGCAGCGAAATTGCAGCGCGCATGGCGCAAGTATTCCTCGACGCTCATTCCCAGCACGTGCTTATCAAGACGGACTTCAAGAACGCGTTTAACCTTGTCCCACGCAACCTAATTCTCCAAGGCCTCCAGACGTACTGTCCGCGATTGATACCTTGGTTTCGATGGGCATATGGTACCACCTCTCCCCTTGTCGACTCTGAAGGACATATCATTGGTACCAGCGAGACTGGATGTCGCCAAGGTGATCCCCTCGCCGCACTGCTGTTCTGTGTGGCAATCCAAGGTGCGCTGCAACATATACAAAACCTATTGCTCAAAGAATACGAGGAGGCTATCGCTGCTGGTATCCCCACAGCCTTATTACAGCATCAAGGGAATGTACAGGCCTACATGGATGATTGTACTATTGCAGTGCCGGCGTTGTTGGCAAATCGAGTGGCCGTCGCTCTGGAGGACATCTTCCGAGATTCTGGACTGCTTCTCAACCAGACGAAATGCAAGTTTATCGGTTCCCGAACCAGCTCCATCGATAGTCCACATTTCTCGTGTTTGCCCGAAGGAGATATCATCCTTGGCAGCCCCACCGGCACCGAAGAGTATCGTTCCGCAACGTGCATGGAGATGACCACCAACATGCTCGCCTCCCTTCCAACTCTCGTCCGCATGCAGATGGATCCTATGATTGCTACCAACCTCATCCGCTTTTGCCTCAATCCCAGAGCTAGCTATCTCTGCCGCGTGCAAGAACCAGCCCAAGCCATCGATGCGTTGCAGGACTTCGATCAACGCGTGGACCAAGCACTCTGCGCCATCGCAGAGTATGTCCCCTGCGATCTCTCAGCGGAGCAAGACGAGGAACCTCTGGTTGATATCCTCCGGTCCCTTCCACTCCATCACGGCGGCTTCGGTTTCGCTCGCCATGCATGGATCCACGGCAAGGCGGGTTGCATCCGCTCGCGAGCCCTCACGCGCCAGTTCGTCGAGGAGCACCACTCTGAGTCCGCCCAGATCGCGGCCACGATTATGCAGTGGCCCGCGATGGCCCTTGGAGTGGACCCCGACGACGTGGACCCGAGCGGCCTGGACCCACCCTTGGAGGACTTGCGCGAACTCATGGAGGCGGAGTTCATTTCACTCTCCGCGGCACTCCATGCAGAGCTACTTGAGAAGCAGAAGTTCGCCCAGGCAGCATGGTTTCTCAGCTCGCAGTTCGAAGGCTCTGGCCGATGGATCTCTCCGCCGATTGGACTTCGATTGGCTCCTCATCTCGTCATTCGCAATAATGAGTACCGGCAAGCGATGCGCGCGCGCTTTCTCCTCCACCCTCTACAAGAGCAGTTGAGCATCCAGCCTACCCTCTCCTTGCAATGCGCATGTCATGGCGAGCCACTCGACAATGAAGGCAACCACCAAGCTCCACAATTCGCTGTCATCTCTGCATCCGAGCCCTTTCATTATCTGGATTGTTCCAAGCGCAAAGGCGGCACCAAGGCACGCCACGACCATGTGATGACAGTGTTGGAGCGCTTCCTCAAAGCACGCTTCCCCTCGCTCACCATCAGCAAGGAGACAGATGTCCCCACCAAGCAATCCGTCAACAGGCGAGCGGTGGCTGACTATGTCATCACACTTCCATCCCATGGTGGAAGACGCTTCATCCTCGATGTCGTGGTGTGCAATCCATCTGCCCCCTGCTATCGCAACCGCAGGGTGAGAGCGCATGAAGTGGAGCAAGCAGCCAACAATCGTCGAGACCAATTCAAGATCGCGCACTATCATCGACTCACCTCCCCAGACATTACGCGCATGTCGCCTCAGCGCTACTATACCTTCAATGTGGAAGCCACCGGACGCCTAGGACCATCAGCAGAGAAGTTCATCCAAGATCTCTATCGCGCATGTGGACGAGCGAGTGATCTGGACGTCGCCGTCGGACCCTCGCCCATCTTGGCGTTGACTAGAGATGTAGGTACTGTAATTGCGAAGTACAATGCACGTGTTGCGCTCTCCTACATTCGAGAGTCGTCGATGGTGCTTGTAGCCTCCCACCAAACCGTAGCCTAGCGATAGCATGATAGCTATAGTGGAGATGTTGTGCAACTTAACTTAATTAGTCACCCTAACCCTAACCCTAACCCTAAACCCTAACCCTAACCCTACCCCTATCGCAACCGCAGGGTGAGAGCGCATGAAGTGGAGCAAGCAGCCAACAATCGT
>CAYLKZ010000191.1:0-2829 GCA_964384275.1 uncultured Sphingobium sp.
GCTTCTAGGCCGCCTGGTCCTTGCGCCGCGCCGAAAGAATATAGTTGAGCGCGATATCGTCGCCTATCCGGAAGCCGTGGCCCGGTGAAAATTCGATGCCGCGCCGGTCGACCACCTCCAGACCGGCCTCATCGAGCAGCACGTCCAGCTCTTCCGGCTTGAGAAACTGGTTCCAGTCATGCGTGCCCCTGGGGATCATCCCCAATCCTTCGCCCAGCGTGATCATCGCCAGCCGGGAGCGGCGGGTGCGATTCGGCGTCGAGAGGATCATCAGCCCATCCGGCGCCAGCGCATTGGCCAGCCCGCGCAGGAACAGCGCCGGGTCGGTCACATGTTCGATCACCTCCATCGAGGTGACAAGATCGTATTGACCGGGCCGCCCCAGCGATTCGACGCCGATCGCCTGATAGTCGATCTCCAGCCTCTGCCGCTCTGCATGGTCGCGTGCGGCGGTCATATTTTCTTCCGCCGCATCGATGCCGGTGACGCTGGCGCCGAGTCGCGCAAGCGGCTCGCACAGCAACCCCGCGCCGCAGCCCACGTCGAGCGCCCGGCGCCCGGAAAGCGGCCGCAACGCGTGAGGATCGGTGGCCCAATGCCGGTCGATCGCCTGCCGGATATAGGAGAGCCGCGCCGGGTTGAGCTTGTGCAGCATCGCGCTCGATCCCTTCGGATCCCACCAGTCGGCGGCCATCGCGCCGAAATGGCGGGCTTCTTCGGGATTGATCGTGCTTGCGGCGTTGCTTGCCATATCGGTCCTTGCTCACTATAGCGACGCGGTTTTCGTGGTCAGGTCTTACCGGCCTGCCGCTTCCCTTATACGCAACACAGGTCGGGCAGCAAATATGGCGCGCATCGTAATGAAATTCGGCGGAACCTCGATGGCGGGGATGGAGCGGATTCGCAATGTGGCCGCCCGCGTCAAACATGTGGTGGAACAGGGCAACGAGGTCGCCGTCGTCGTCTCCGCCATGGCGGGCGAGACCGACCGCCTCGTCGGCTTCTGCAAGGAGGCGAGCCCGCTTTACGATCCCGCCGAATATGACGTGGTCGTCGCCAGCGGCGAGCAGGTGACGAGCGGCCTTCTTGCGATGACGCTGAAGGCCATGGGCGTCGATGCGCGCAGCTGGCTTGGCTGGCAGATGCCCATCCACACCGTGGAATCGCACAGCAAGGCCCGCATCCAGAGCATCGATACCGGGGAACTGGTAAAGGCGATGGCTTCCGGCCAGGTCGCGGTGATTCCCGGCTTTCAGGGCCGCATGGACAATGGCCGCGTCTCGACGCTGGGCCGGGGCGGGTCGGATACGTCCGCGGTCGCGGTCGCGGCGGCGATCAAGGCGGACCGCTGCGATATCTATACCGACGTCAATGGAGTCTACACCACCGACCCCCGCATCGTCAGCCGCGCGCGCAAGCTCGACATGGTGACTTATGAGGAAATGCTGGAGCTGGCCTCGGTCGGTTCCAAGGTGTTGCAGACCCGCTCGGTCGAGCTGGCGATGAAGGAAGGGGTGCGCGTTCAGGTGCTCAGTTCCTTCGACGACCCGGCGCAGGAGGAACTGCCCGGCACGCTCATCGTCAGCGAAGAGGAAATGGAAGCTCAAATAGCGAAGGATTCCAATATGGAACGTCAGCTCATCACCGGCATCGCCGCCGACAAGAACGAGGCCAAGGTCACTGTCACCCGCGTGCCGGACCGCCCCGGCGCGGTCGCCCACATCTTCGGCCCGCTGGCCGAGGCGAGCATCAATGTCGACATGATCATCCAGAATGTCGGCCGCGACAAGGGCGAGACCGACGTGACCTTCACCGTGCCCGGCGCGGACCTCAGCCGCTCGATCGATATCCTTGAGAAAAACAAGGAAGAGATCGGTTTCAACCGCATCATCCCCGACACCAAGGTTTCCAAGGTGTCAGTCGTCGGCGTCGGCATGAAGAGCCATGCAGGCGTTGCCGCTACCATGTTCAAGGCGCTGGCGGATCGCGGCATCAACATCCTGGCCGTCGCGACCAGCGAGATCAAGGTCAGCGTCCTCATCGACGAGGACGAGACGGAGCTTGCTGTGCGCGTGTTGCACAGCGCCTATGGCCTCGACGCCGAAGAGGCCGCCTGACGCATGGCGAGCGCTCGGTTGCGGGAGTTGATGGCGCGCGGTACCGCGTTGCTGGGGTCTGAAGTCGCGATTATCTGCGGTGCGATGAGCTGGGTGTCGGAACGGCATCTGGTCGCTGCGGTCAGCAATGCGGGAGGCTTCGGCCTCATCGCCTGCGGGGCGATGACGCCTGAATTGCTGGATGCGGAGATCGCGGCGACGAAGGTGCTGACGGGCAAGCCATTCGGCGTCAACCTCATCACCATGCACCCGCAACTGATGGATCTGATCGCTGTGTGCGCGCGACATGGCGTCGGCCATATCGTGCTGGCCGGCGGGCTGCCGCCCAAGGGCAGCATCGAGGCGATCAAGGAAAGCGGCGCCAAGGTCATCTGTTTCGCGCCCGCTCTCTCGCTGGCGAAGAAGCTGGTGCGCTCGGGCGTCGATGCGCTGATTATCGAGGGTATGGAAGCGGGCGGCCATATCGGTCCTGTCGCGACCGGCGTGCTGGCGCAGGAAATCCTGCCGGAACTGGCCGCTGAAATCCCGATCTTCGTCGCGGGCGGCATCGGTCGGGGAGAAGCGATTGCGAGCTTCCTCGAAATGGGGGCGGCGGGCGTGCAGCTCGGCACCCGTTTCGTCTGCGCGACCGAGTGCATCGCTCATCCCAATTTCAAAAAGGCGTTCCTGCGCGGCAATGCGCGTGACGCGATCACCAGCGTGCAGATCGATC
>CAYLKZ010000192.1:0-2772 GCA_964384275.1 uncultured Sphingobium sp.
ACTCCTCCCGTAGCGCAGGCCATTTGGATTGCGCCTCCTGCACCCGGTTTTCGCCAAACTCCCGATGACCGGCGATCAGAAGCGGACGGATCGCCTCGACCGGCTGGGTCTTGGAAACCGCGATGAGATGAACATCATCGGCTTTACGTCCCGCGACCTGCGTAACGCGGGCTATGGTGGCGCGGATTTCCTCCAGCGGGGTGGAGGGGATGCTATCGGGGGTGGCACTCGTCATGAGGGACGCTATAGGAAAGGCGATGGCGCGGTTCCACCGAAAAGACAGGCTTTCGAGCAAGAGGCGCGCACTGCCCCGGCTGTGGCTCTTCACCGACGAGCGCATCGGAGCCGAGACCCTGTTCCCGGCGCTGCGCCGCCTGCCGCGCGGCAGCGGGATCGTCTTTCGGCACTATGGATTGCCCCGGCGGGAACGCGGCGCATTGCTGGATCGGATTCATGATCTTTCCCGCAAACGAGACCTGCTGCTGCTGGTCGCTGCGGCGCCGGGGGCCATTTCCCCGATGCGCGCGGACGGCATCCACCGGCCGGGCTGGCAACCGCGCCGCGCGCGTCCAAAGGGCATGCTTCTATCCATGCCTGCCCATAATAGCCGCGACTTGGTCGCTGCGCGGCGGGCAGGGGCGGATATCATTTTCCTCTCGCCGGTTTTCCCGACCCGCTCCCATCCCGGCTCGCCGGGCCTCGGCCCCATCCGCTTCGGCCTGCTCGCCCGGCAGGCGAAAAGGGGCGTCATTGCCTTGGGCGGGATGAACCCGCAGCGTTTTTCCCGATTGCGGCCTTTAGGCGCGGACGGTTGGGCGGGCATCGACGCGCTGGCATAAATCGGGAGGAACGGCCTGTCGCCAAAGCGAGGCAACCGTCTTCCAACGCAGCGCTACGCCCTCAGATCAGAATTTGAAAATAGTGCCGATATAAACCGCCTGATTATCCTGACGCTGATCGGTGATCGGCGCGAGGCGATTATCCGGTCCGCTATAACGGACGCCGGCGGTCACATTGAGGTTGCGGGTCAGCGAATAGCTGCTGCCCAGATCGACGCCGTAGGAGCGCTCCACCGCCAGAGACTGCGGAGTCGTGCCGATGTCGCGGCGCGGATCAAATTGCACATTGGCCTTCAGGCGAGAGCCGCCTTTCTCGCTCTTCTGCTGTTCCAGCGAGAAGTTGCGCGCCCCGGCCATCTCGGTCGAAACCGGATCGAGCGGCTTGCGCCCGACCGCTTCGGCCATCGCAAATTTGCGCCAGCCGCGCGAGGCGTCGAGATTGAACGCCAGCGGCGCAATCGCCACCGGAGAGGCGCTGCGCTCGGCCGAACGGGCGATATTGCTATCGGCGCGCACCAGCACGGTGATCGACCTGCGGCCGCTCATCGACCCGCTGGTCGGCGTGAAGCGAAAACTGCGCGCATTATGACTGAGGCTCGCCTTCGCATAGGCGGAAGACAATCTCTCGTCGCGGATGCTCGGGGTGAAAGAGGCGATGCTGCCCAACTCGGTCAGGGATACGGGAGCCCCAACGCTCTGCCGGAGCAGGTTGCTGGCTGCACCGATCGCAGGCACGGCGATAAAGGCGGAAACACTTCCCGCCAGCATCATCGCCGCGATATACCCCCTTGGCCTAACCATGATCCCAACCTGACTATTGAATTAAGTCCATTTATATATGTTCCCGATAATATGCGCATGAAGGCAAAAAAACCAGCGGCCGACTCCGTTATTTTTTCCCTTGTTGCGAAAAACACACAATAAGCCCTCGTGCTGCGCCAACAGGCCGACTTGCCCGTCGGCAAAAAAGCACATCGTTCAGGCCAAATTTCAGGCCAAAAGCTTGCGCCCGGCGGCGTCGCATGCGATCAGGCAGGCTTGCCGATTGCCCCAGTCCGGCTATAGATGCGGCAAGCGATCCTAAAGGGACCGGGCAGCCCCCGCCCCGTCAGTTGAAGAAAGTGCCTCATGACCGTGCGGTTATCGTCCAGCCTCGTCACCAGAATCTGCGTGCTTGCCATGGTGGGCGCGCTTGCCGCCTGTGGTGGCGGAAACAGCAGGCCCAAGGCTGATCTTGCGGCCTCCAGGATAACGACCATCGGCGTCAACAGCTATTTGTGGCGCGCCAGCCTCGACACCCTGTCCTTCATGCCGCTGGTGCAGACGGATTCCAACGGCGGCGTCATCGTCACCGACTGGTATGCCAATCCCTCGGCGCCCAATGAGCGGATGAAGCTGACGGTGTCGATCCTCGATCAGGATCTGCGCGCCGATGCGCTGCGCGTCGCCGCCAGCCGCCAGCTGATGCAGAACGGCCAGTGGGTCGATGCGCCGGTCAAGGCCGCCACCGTGCAGAAGCTGGAGGAGATCATCCTCACGCGCGCGCGCAGCCTGCGTCACATGGCTTTGAACGGGGACTGAGCGCCTCGTCCGGACGCCCGACCTCATAATATATAGCGGGCGCTTCACTTTTTCGTTCACATTCTCCGCTCCGCCTGACGATCAGGACGCCGACGGGGACATGTGCTGATTTTGGATCAACAGCACGGGGCCGCCCTGTTCGGCGCCGTCAGGGAGCTATGACAATGCAAAGGCGCTTCAACCCGTTGGAAGCGGATGCCAAATGGCAGCGCATCTGGGACGAGAAGCAGAGCTTCCGCGCCGATGACGCCTCGGCCAAGCCCCGGTCCTATGTGCTGGAAATGTTCCCTTACCCGTCCGGGCGCATCCATATCGGCCATGTGCGCAACTATACCATGGGCGACGTGCTGGC
>CAYLKZ010000193.1:0-2760 GCA_964384275.1 uncultured Sphingobium sp.
TAAGCCATTGAATATAAAAGATAAAAATGTCTTGTTTACAATAGAGTGGGAATGACGGAGACGGCCTGCGTGATTGGCGCTTCGGGGATCAAGGCTCCGGGCGCTCGGTAGGGCGTGAACGTGAACTATGAGGATTGAGGGAGGCGGCTGCGCAATGCGGGCCGCCGCCGTCGCCGTTCCCTTACATAATGGCGGTCGAACATCGCGAGCCGTGGCCGCAGGATCAGGCCAGCTCCTCGAACCATCCTGCCTTGCGCATCAGCAGCTTCTCTCCTTCCAGCAGCAGGAACAGCATCACGCCGATGGCGATGATGATCGCGCCCTCCATCAGGTCGAGCGGGCGGCTGTCGAACAGCGCGTGCATGAACGGCGCATAGGTGAACAGCAGTTGCGCGACGATGACGACGGCGATCGCCGCGAGCACCGCAGGCGTGCCGAGCGCTCCCCGCCAGCTCAGCGATCGCATGTGCAGATAGCGCACGTTGAAGAGATAGAATATCTCCGCGACCACCAGCATGTTGACCACCATGGTCCGCGCTTTTTCCAGCGACTCTCCCCTGTCCAGCGCGAAGAGGAACAGGCCGAGCGACACCGCCGCGAACAGCGCGGACACCAGCAGGATGCGCCAGATCAGGAAGGGGGAGAGCAGCGGCGCGTCGGCGCGGCGCGGGCGGCGGGCCATCGTGCCCGGCTCGGTCGGCTCGAAGGCGAGGACGAGGCCCAGCGTGCAGGCGAGGACGAGGTTCACCCACAGGATCTGCGTCGCCGTCATCGGCAGCGCGAGGCCGACCAGAATGGCGAGGATCACCGCGACGCTTTCCCCGCCATTGGTCGGCAGCGTCCAGGCGATGACCTTGCGGATATTGTCATAAACCGTCCGCCCTTCGCGCACCGCCGCGACGATTGAGGCGAAATTATCGTCGAGCAGCACCATCTCGGCGGCTTCTTTCGCGGCCTCCGTGCCCTTGCGGCCCATGGCGGTGCCGACATCGGCCTGCTTGAGCGAGGGCGCGTCGTTCACCCCGTCGCCGGTCATCGCGACGATGAGGCCATGGGATTGCAGCGCCCGCACGATGCGCAGCTTGTGCTCGGGGCTGGTGCGGGCGAATACGTCCGTCGTCAGGACTTTTGCGGCCAGTTCTTCCTCGGAGAGCATGTCGACATCCTTGCCGGTGAGCGCATGGGGATCATCGGCGAGGTCGAGTTGGCGGGCGATGGCGAGGGCGGTGCCGCCGTGGTCGCCGGTAATCATCTTGACCGCGATCCCGGCGGAGCGGCATTCGGCAATCGCCTTGCGCGCTTCCTCGCGCGGCGGATCGATGAAGCCCATGAGGCCGAGAAATTCGACATCCCGCGCCAGATCGTCGAAGCCGATCCGCTCCTGGCGGCTGTCTACAGGCTTGGCCGCGAAGCCGAGCAGCCGCTCGCCCCGGCTGGCCGCGGCGCCGATGCGCGGCTCCCAATGGGCGGGGTCGGCGCCCGCCATGGCGAGCAGCGCTTCGGGCGCTCCTTTGATGAAGATCATAGCGCTGCCATCCGGCCGCCGGTTGAGCGTCGCCATGAAGCGGTAGGCGGCGTCGAACGGGATCACGTCGATGCGGTCCCATTCCCCCCGCTCATGGTCCGGGGCGATGCCCGCCTTCATCGCCAGCGCCACCAGCGCCCCTTCCATCGGGTCGCCCTCGACATGCCACTGGCCCTTTTGCGCCTTCAGCACCGCATCGTTGCAGAGCAGGCCGCAGCGGATGATAGGCGCGGCGCGGGCGATGGCGGTGGCGTCGTCCTCGATGCCCTCTGCGATGAGGCTGCCCTCGGGCGCATAGCCCGATCCCCCCACCGACAGGTCGATGCCGCCAATCAGCACATGGCGCACGGTCATCTCGTTACGGGTGAGGGTGCCGGTCTTGTCCGAGCAGATCACCGAGGTCGCGCCCAGCGTCTCCACCGCGGGCAGGCGGCGGATCACCGCATTGCGCCGGGCCATGCGCTGCACGCCGATCGCCAGCGTGATGGTGATGACGGCGGGCAACCCCTCCGGCACCACGCCGACGGCAAGGGCGACGACAGCGATCAGCGCGTCGATCCAGTGATATTCACGCACGAACACCGAAAAGGCGAACAGCGCCACCGCGCTCGCCAGCACGACCCAGGTGAAGCGGCGCGCGAACCTCTCGATCTGGCGCAGCAACGGGGTCGCGGTCATCTCCACCGATTGCAGCAGCCCGCTGATCCTGCCGATCTGGGTTTGAAGGCCGGTCTCCGCGACGACGCCGGTGGCCTGGCCGGAGGCGACGAGCGTGCCGGAAAAGGCCATGCTGCTCTGGTCGCCCAGCGCCGCATCGGCGGCGACCGCGGATTCCTGCTTCTCGGCGGCAACCGATTCGCCGGTCAGCGGGGCCTCGTCGATCAGCAGGCCGCGCAGGCGCAGCAGGCGCAGGTCGGCGGGCACGCGGTCGCCGGCCTCCAGAATGACGATGTCGCCCGGTACCAGGGTGGGGACCGGCACGACCCGCCGCGCGCCGTCACGCACCACCACGGCCTGCGGGGCGATCATGTCGCGGATTGCGCCTAGCGCCTGCTCTGCCTTGCCTTCCTGCGCGAAGCCGACGGCTGTGTTCACCAGCACGACCAGCAGGATGACGGCCGCATCGACATGATGGCCGAGCAGCATCGCCGCGATGGCGCCCAGCAGCAGGAAATAGATGAGCGCGTTGTGGAACTGCATCAGGAACCGCCTGAGCGGAGAGGCGCGGGTGGCCT
>CAYLKZ010000194.1:0-2742 GCA_964384275.1 uncultured Sphingobium sp.
CCCTTCGGCACGGTGCCGCGCGAGATCGGCTATGAGGTCGGCGCGATCTTCGAGGTCGGCATCTATGATTATGACAAGGCGTTCGTCATCATGCCGATGGAAAATGCCCAGCAATTGCTGCTGCTCGGCGATACGGTCGGCATGATCGAGGTGCAGACGGTCGATGCCGACAAGGTCGCCGATATATTGACGCCGCTTGCAGCCAAGGTGGAAGGCCGCGCGGTCGTCACCGACTGGCGGCAGATGAACAGCAGCCTGTTCGAAGCCTTGCAGGTGGACCGGGTAGTGTCCTTCGTGATCCTCTCGCTCATCATCCTCGTCGCGGTGTTCAATATCCTTTCCTCGCTCATCATGCTGGTGCGCGCGAAGACGCGTGACATCGCGATCATGCGCACCATGGGGGCGAAGCGGTCGAGCATGCTCAAGATCTTCGTTACGGTGGGCGTGACAATCGGTACGCTCGGCATGGCGGCGGGCGTGGTGCTGGGCTTCATCTTCCTCTATTTCCGCGAGCAGGTGCTGAAGCTGATCCAGATCGTGACGGGACAGAATATCTGGGATCCGTCGGTGCGTTTCCTCACCGATCTGCCGTCCAAGCCCGATCCGGTGGAGATCGTCGTGATCTGCGCGATGGCGCTGATCTTCAGCTTCCTGGCGACGCTCTATCCCGCGTTCAAGGCCGCCAATACCGACCCCGTGCAGGTGCTCCGCTATGAATGACGTGCTGAAGGTAGGCGGGCTGCGGCGCAGCTTCACGCAAGGGGATGTGACCATCGACGTGCTGCGCGGCGTGGACCTTGCGATCGCTCGGGGAGAGATCGTGGCGCTGGTCGGCCCGTCCGGTTCGGGCAAGTCGACGCTCTTGCAGGCGGTCGGGCTGCTGGAAGGGGGCTTTGAAGGCTCTATCCTGATCGAGGGCGAGGAGGCGGCGAAGCTCGACAATGACGGGCGTACGCGGCTGCGGCGCGATGCGCTGGGCTTCGTCTATCAGTTCCACCACTTGTTGCCGGATTTCAACGCGACCGAGAATGTGATGCTGCCTCAGCTGGTGCGTGACGTGGGCGAGGAGGAAGCGCGCATGCGCGCCGCCGCGCTGCTTACCTCGCTCGGCCTCGGCCATCGTCTCGATCATCGGCCAAGCCAGCTTTCGGGCGGCGAGCAGCAGCGCGTCGCCGTCGCCCGCGCGCTGGCGAATCGCCCGGCGCTGGTGTTGGCGGACGAGCCGACGGGCAATCTCGATGAGCGCACCTCCGACATCGTGATCGACGAGTTCATCCGGCTGGTGCGGGGCGAAGGTTCTTCCGCGCTGGTCGCCACGCATAATGAGCGGCTGGCCGCGCGGATGGACCGGGTGGTGCGCCTGCATGACGGGGTGCTGGAAGCAGGCTGACCCGGCAGGGCGCCCTTGCGGGTCGGAAAGGGCGATTTCCCGCCGCGCATCTGTGGATAACTCGGTGCGGGACATTGCTTCCCGGCGCCGGGGCGACTAGATTTCCTATATGTCTGCCGCCTCTTCCCATGCCGATTTCGTCCCGCTGCGGGTCTTTTCCTCCTTCACCATGCTCGATGGCGCGATCGACCCGAAGGCGATCGCCAAACAGGCGAAGAAGCTGAAATTCCCGGCGGCGGCGATGACCGACCGCAACGGGCTTTATGCGTCCATGGCTTATTCCGACGCCTGCAAGGGCGAGGGGGTGCAGCCGATCATCGGCGTGATGCTGTGCGTTGCCCGGCCCGACCGGCCGCAGGGCGCGGCGGCGGTCTATGACTGGCTGGCGCTGTATGCGCAGACGTCGCGCGGGTATGACAATCTCTGCGCGCTCGTTTCGATGGCGCATCTCGACCGCCCGGTCGAGGAACAGGCGCATGTGCCGATGGCGGCGCTGGAGGGGCGGTGCGACGACCTCATCTGCCTGACCGCCGGCGGCGAGGGCGCTCTGGCGCGGCTCATCGCCGAGGATCAGCCCGCCGCCGCGCGGGCCTATCTCGACATGCTGGAGCGGCTCTTCCCCAATCGCCTCTATATCGAGCTTTGCCGCCGCCATGATCCGGTCGAGGAACAGGCCGAGGAGGCACTGATCGACCTTGCCTATGCGCGAAACCTGCCGCTGGTCGCGACCAATCCGACCTGCTTCGCCGAGCCGGGTTTCCATGAGGCGCATGACGTGATGCTCTGCATCGCCGATGGCGCCTATGTCGAGAGCGCGGACCGGCGCACCAGTTCCGCCGAGGCATGGATGAAGCCCGCCGAGGAGATGGAGCGGCTGTTCGCGGATCTGCCCGAGGCGCTCGCCAACACGCTGGTGGTCGCGCAGCGCTGCGCGGTGATGGCGCCCAAGCGCGATCCTATCCTCCCCAGCCTCGCGGGCGATCGCGAGGGCGAGGAGCAGATGCTGCGCGAGCAGGCGACGGCGGGCCTCGAAGCGCGGCTCGCCAAGGCGGGCATCATGGGGGAGGAGAAGCGCCAGCCCTATCTGGAGCGGCTGGAATTCGAGCTGGGCATCATCATCCAGATGGGCTTTCCCGGCTATTTCCTGATCGTCGCGGACTTCATCCGCTGGGCGAAGGAGCAGGGCATCCCGGTTGGGCCGGGGCGCGGTTCCGGCGCGGGCAGCGTCGTCGCCTGGGCGCTCACCATCACCGATCTCGATCCGCTGGAGCTGGGCCTGCTGTTCGAGCGCTTCCTGAACCCGGAACGCGTGTCGATGCCGGACTTCGACATCGACTTCTGCGAAACCCGGC
>CAYLKZ010000195.1:0-2736 GCA_964384275.1 uncultured Sphingobium sp.
GGCTGGAACCGGGTAAACTCCTCCGCCGGGGACGGCAGATTGAGGCCGCCCGACTTGTAGCCATGGCGGTATGCGGCATAGGCCAGCACATTGGAGTTGAAGCTATACTGCACCGTCGCATCATAGCTTGGCGCCTTGTAGTTGCCCCTGGCCGCAAACGGACAGGTGATCGCGCCGGTGCCCGGTGGCACGCGCTGGGTGCAGCTTCCGGCGACATTATACACCGCGATCGACGCCTCACGGCGATCCCAGGTGTAACGGAACCCGCCGCTCAGTTGAAGCTGGTCGGTGATGCTCAGTTCGCCATGGGCAAACAATGCCGTCGAACTGTCGGTCGAATCAAAATTGCGGATCGAGAGAGCGCCGAACACCTCCTGCCGCAGTTCCTGGGGGAAGCCGGGCGTGGCGTGTTCGTAATAGATGCCCGCCAGATAGGTAAGTCCGATCGATGGCGCCTTGCCCTGAATCTGGAATTCCTCGGTGAACTGCTCCAGTCCCAGCGACCATTTGCGTGGGGAAGGGACGTTCTCGATCAGGAATGTGTTGAAGGGGGTGCCGTCATAGTCACTGGCCCGATCGGTGCGGTTGCGGCGGAATGAGACGATGTTCTTGAGTGCCAGATTGTCATTCAGTTCCAGCGTGGTCTTGTTGGTCACGCCGAAGACCGAGCCGCGATCGTACAACGGCACGCCGATCAGCGTCTTGCGCGGGCCGATCGCCGCCTGTTCGGCAAGCAGGGCTGCCATGCCCTGCCCAACGGGCATTGCCGGGTTAAGCTGACGCAGGATGGCGGAGGTGCTGCTCTGGTCCTTGTCGCGACCGTCGAGAATCAGCAGGTTTTCCAGCCCGTCAAAGGGGCGGGCAAGCATGGAGACGCGCCATGCTTCGTAATGCCGCCCGTCGAGCCTCTGACCGGTTCGCACGCTGCGGGTGAAGCCATCGCGGCGGGCGATATTGCCGGCCAGCCGGATCGCCAGCCGATCATCGACAACCGGCAGGTTCAGCACGAATTCCCCCTCTCGGTTGGAATAATTGCCCAGCACCGCCTTGACGTAGCCCGACAGCGCGAATTCCGGGCGGGCAGGTTCGAACAGCACCGCGCCGCCTGTGGTATTGCGCCCGAACAATGTGCCCTGCGGCCCTTTCAGGATCTGCACGTTGGCAAGGTCGTAGAACATGCCCGCACCGGCCGCTTCGGTCGGAACTTCGGCAAAATAGGTGGCGACTGAAGTGAAGTTGCGCTGCCCGGGGTTGAACACGCCCGGCCCCTGTCCCCGCAGATAGAAGGAAGCGTCGTCCCGCCGCTGCGCCGAGATATTCAGCCCGGGCACAACCTGCCGCAGATCCTCGACCGCGCGCAGCCCCTTTTGTTCGACCGCGTCTCCGCTAAACGCCGTGATCGCCACGGGAACGTCTTGCAGAGATTCCTCGCGGCGCCGCGCGCTGACGATGATCTCATCGGAATTGGTCGCCGCAGCGGTTTCAGCCGGGCGGCCAGCCAGCTGGACCTGAGCCTGAGCCTGGACGGAGCCCGTAGCCAGGATAGCGAACAGCATGGCCTGATAGGCGGTTTTCATCTCTGCATTCTCCCCTCGTGTTGTGGTTCGGCCTGGATTTTTCCAGCGAGTCGGAATCTCTTGCGGGCCGACCATGGTTCGGGGGATAATATGAGTTGGAAGACCCTCCTTCATTCATTTGGATGATCGGCCAGACAATCACGGAGTATATATTCTTATTGGCTACGCACTGAGATGCTGTGCCGTCCGTTTTCTCCACAGTGGGCGCAGGATTGGCCTATGCAGACTATGCACGATCTTCCTCTACTGCTTGCCGTGAACCAGCCCGACGGAGTCGCTGAGTTGGCCGATCTGCTGTTTAGCGGCCTCGCCGAACGACCCATGTGGGACAGTTTCCTGATCCGGATCGCGGAGCGCCTCGGTGCGGCGGCTTCGGCTTTCGTGATCTCAAACCGCCGACAGGTGAAGGGTGAGAGCGCCGTAGTGGTCCCGCAGGGGCGCTCCATGGAACCGTTCGCCGGGCTGATCGGGCTGGAAAGCTTTGCCGATCTGCCTTTCAAGCATCCCCAGATACTCGTTGCGCCTGCGGCTGAATATGCGGTGCTGCGATTGCCGCTGGATGACGACCGTTCCATCTGGCTGGTTTCCAGTACAAGGCCTTCCGGCGCGGTCGGGCTGACGGCGGATTGGCAGGAAGTGCTGCGGGTACTGCTGCCGCTGCTGCAACGAATTGTTCGGCTCTATATGGTGATCGGCGATACGGAACGGCGGCGCATAATTGCGGAACATGTGCTGGAAACAAGCGGGGTGGGGGTGATACTGGTCGACAGTGCGGGGTCGGTCATAACGGTTAATTCCGCCGCTCACGCCATCATGGCTCAAACAGGGGGGCTAGGCATCCATGACGGTCGGCTTCGCGCAATGCGTCAGGCCGATCAACAGCTTCTGTTGGGACATATAAGGCAGAAGGCAGAACAGCAAGGTACACATCCGGCCGATCCGGGGTGCTATGCCGCATTTGCGCTGCTGCGGGACGATCATCCCCTGCCTATCACAGTGATGGTTCGGCCAGGTCCGTCGTTCGGCCCCGTATCCGCTCCACTGCGCCGGGCCGCCACGGTGATCTTGCGCGATCCGGCACGCCGGCTCAGGCTGGCAGCATCCGATCTGGAACAATTGTTCGACCTGAGCCCGGCCGAAGCCCGTTTGGCCCAGTTGC
>CAYLKZ010000196.1:0-2694 GCA_964384275.1 uncultured Sphingobium sp.
TCCTCATCCGGCCCGGAATGGCGCCACACGGCATCCCAGCCGCCAAGGTCCGACCACCCGGCGCCATAAGGCACGACAGAGAGGTTGGAGGCCCGCTCCATGATCGCATAGTCGATGGAGATATCCTCGACCTCTTCCCAGGCATCCGGGGCAAGGCGCAGGAAATCGAGATCGCTGCTCGCCTGCTCTACCGCCCGACGGACCGGCCCGACCAGCATGGGCGCGAGCTTTTCGAACGCGGCCACCAGATCCCGCGCCGCGAACAGGAAAATCCCTGCGTTCCACAAATAGGTTCCGGCTGCCAGCATCTCCGCCGCGCGCGCGGCATCCGGCTTCTCGACGAAGCGGGCGAGCTTGACCGGCGCGCCCTCCCCGGTCGGGCGCGCCGCCAGCTCCAGATAGCCATAGCCCGTTTCCGCATGGGTCGGCTGGATGCCGAAGGTCACGAAATCCCCGGCTTGCACCGCCTCTACCCCGCGCGCGACGGCGGCATGGAAAGCCTCGCTATCGGGCACGACATGGTCGGAAGGCGCGATCAGCATGATCGCATCCGGATCCTTCGCCAGCAGATACAGCGCAGCCGCCAGAATGGCGGGCGCGGTGTTGCGGGCGGCAGGCTCGATCAGCACGGCTTCGGGCTCCACCTCATCCAGCCCCAGCTGCTCCATCACGATGAACCGGAAATCGGAGGCGGTCAGAATGACGGGCTTTGTGAAGGCCAGCGCGTCCGTCGTGCCCGAAAGGCGGCGGACAGCCGCGCGAAACAGCGTCTCCTCCCCCAGCAGCGGCGCGAATTGCTTGGGATAGGATTTGCGGGACAAAGGCCACAGACGCGATCCCGAACCACCAGCCAGAATGACGGGAACAATATTTTGCCGTGTCACGCTCTACTCCGTCTGCTTCCCCAAAAGAGGAGATCGATACTTCATGCGAAAATGCTGTGCCGCAAAAACACCAAAAAAAGCATATCCGCAATCGGCTTATTTTTTTCCTGCACTTTCTCGATCAGCGTGAAAACACAAAGCAGCCCCTCTCCATCCGATTTTTCTATCCTATTGTCCAAAAAAAGGGATCGGTCAGGCATGAGCAAAAGGGCATTTCTCAAGGATTAGACTTTCTTTCAGCCCTTCCCTTCCCTTACAATCCGCCTGCCATGACCAAGCCGAGGGTGCAGCAAATGACCGACGAGCCGGAAAAAATCGAAAACCGCACCTTCGATGAAATATCCATCGGCGACAGCGCCAGCCTGCAACGCACCCTGACCGAAGAGGATATCCAGCTTTTCGCGCTGGTTTCCGGGGATGTGAACCCCGCGCACATGGACCCGGCCTATGCCGCCCAAGATCTGTTCCAGCGGGTGATCGCCCATGGCATGTGGGGCGGCGGGCTGATTTCCGCCGTGCTCGGCACCGAATTGCCCGGCCCCGGCGCGATCTATATGGGCCAGTCCCTGCGCTTCCTGCGCCCGGTCTGCCTTGGCGACACGATCACCGCGAGCGTTCGCGTCACGGACAAGCAGGCGGATACGCATGTGCTGATCTTCGATTGCATCTGCACCAATCAGAAGGGGGAGCAAGTCATCACCGGGCAGGCCGAAGTCAAGGCGCCCTTGCAGAAGCTCCGGCTCGACCGCCCCGTCCTGCCCCATGTGCGGCTATCGGACCATGACGAATATAATCGGCTGATCGAGGCGACGCGAAGCGGCGCGCCGATACCGACCGCGATCGTCCATCCCTGCAACGCGGCGGCGATCAACGCCGCCTGCGAAGCGCAGGAGGAAGGGCTGATCGTGCCGATTCTGGTCGGCCCGGAAGCGCGCATCCGCCAGGCCGCGCAGGAGGCGGGGCGCGACATCAGCGCATTCGCCCTGGTCCCCGCACCCCATAGCCATGCGGCGGCGGCGCGCGCGGTGGAGATGGCCCGCTGCGGCGAGGCACGCGCGCTGATGAAAGGCTCGCTCCACACCGACGAGCTGATGGGCGCGATCATCGCCCGCGATACCGGCCTGCGCACCGAAAGGCGCATCAGCCATGCCTATGTGATGAGCGTGCCGGGGCACGAAACGCCGCTCATCATTACCGACGCGGCGATCAACATCGCCCCCGATCTGGAGGCGAAAGCCGATATCATCCGCAACGCTATCGACCTCGCCCATGTGATCGGGATGGAGACGCCCAAGGTCGCCATCCTCTCGGCGGTGGAGACGGTCAACCCCGCCATCCCCTCGACTCTCGACGCCGCCGCGCTCTGCAAGATGGCGGATCGCGGCCAGATCACCGGCGGCATATTGGACGGCCCGCTCGCCTTCGACAATGCCATCAACCTTGCCGCCGCGAAGGAGAAAGGCATCGTTTCCCCGGTCGCGGGTCAGGCGCAGATCCTCGTCGTTCCCAATCTGGAGGCGGGCAATATGCTCGCCAAGCAGCTGACCTTTCTCAGCGACGCCGATGCGGCGGGGATCGTTCTGGGCGCGCGAGTGCCGATCATCCTCACCAGCCGGGCCGACAGCCTGCGCACAAGGCTGGCCTCCTGCGCGGTCGCGGCACTGCTCGCCCGCGCGGCGACGAAGGCGGCGCCGGGTCTGCCCGATCTCCCGCTTGCCACAGCCTCCACGCAATGAACGAAGCGATCATCAGCCTCAATTCGGGTTCCTCCAGCATCAAGTTCGGGCTTTACCGGCTCGATGCGGCAGGC
>CAYLKZ010000197.1:0-2682 GCA_964384275.1 uncultured Sphingobium sp.
CGCATCACCTTCGCCTTGTTGTCGATCGAGAGCGCGCCCGCGCCCGACACGCAGGGGCGGCCCATGCCGCGCGCGACCACCGCCGCATGGCTGGTCATGCCCCCGCGCGCGGTGAGAATGCCCTTCGCCGCATGCATGCCGTGAATATCCTCGGGCGAGGTTTCCACCCGCACCAGGATCACCGCCTCGCCCAGCTCGGCGCGACGCTCAGCGGTGTCGGCGTCGAACACGACGAGGCCGCTCGCCGCTCCCGGCGAAGCGGGCAGGCCCCTGGTCAGCACATCGCGCGGCGCCCTGGGATCGAGCGTCGGGTGGAGCAGCTGGTCGAGCGCGGCGGGATCGACGCGGGCGACCGCCTCTTCCTGCGTGATAAGGCCCTCATTGGCCATATCCACCGCAATCTTGAGCGCGGCCTTGGCGGTGCGCTTGCCCGAACGGGTCTGGAGCATCCAGAGCTTGCCCTGCTGCACCGTGAACTCGATGTCCTGCATGTCGCGATAATGCTGTTCGAGGATTTCGAACACCCGCGCCAGCTCGGCATAGGTTTCGGGCATCGCCTCTTCCATCGAAAGCGGCTTGGCACCGGCCTTCTCACGCGCGATCTGTGTCAGATATTGCGGCGTGCGGATGCCCGCCACCACGTCCTCGCCCTGCGCGTTGATGAGATATTCGCCATAATAGGCATTCTCGCCCGTCGCCGGATCGCGGGTGAAGGCCACGCCCGTCGCCGAGGTATCGCCCATATTGCCGAACACCATCGCCTGCACGTTGACCGCCGTGCCCCATTCGCCCGGAATGTTGTTCAGGCGGCGATAGACTTTTGCCCGGTCCGATTCCCAGCTGCCGAACACCGCGCCGACCGCGCCCCAGAGCTGGTCGTTGACATCCTGCGGAAACGGCTTGCCCCACTGCTTCTCGACGATCTTCTTATAATCGCCGACCAGCGCCTGCCAATGCTGCGCCTGCATTTCCGTATCGAGGTGAAAGCCATTGTCTTCCTTGACGATCTCCAGCGCTTCCTCAAACTCGCTATGGTCGAGGGCGAGCACGACATCGGAATACATCTGGATGAAGCGGCGATAGCTGTCCCACGCAAAGCGCGCATCTCCGGAGGTCGCAGCCAGCCCCTGCACCGTCTCGTCGTTCAGGCCCAGGTTCAGCACCGTGTCCATCATGCCGGGCATCGAGGTCCGCGCGCCCGAGCGCACCGACACCAGCAGCGGATCGGCTGCATTTCCGAACTGCTTGCCGGTCACTGCCTCGATATGGGCGACGCCCTGCTTAACCTCGTCGGACAGGCTCGCGGGAAACTTGCCGCCTTCCTGATAATAGCGCGTGCACATCTCGGTCGTGATCGTGAAACCGGGGGGAACAGGCAGGCCGATCGACGCCATCCCGTCGAGATTGGCGCCCTTGCCACCCAGGAGATTCTTGTCCCCCGCACCACCATCGTCAACGCCCCCGCCGAAACGGTACACATATTTGGTCATTATATTCTCATCCCTGCACTGATGAACCCGGACGGGTTCTGCGCCTATCCGAAAACTATATTGGTAATTCTGTTGGGCCGGACTCTATTGCTGACGCCCCTTAGCCCGCGATCCGGGAAAAATCAGCAACTTTGTGCGCCGCGTCAGAAATGCGCTGGAGCAAAGCAAGACGGCCCGCCCGCTTTTCCGGTTCGTCGGAATTGACGGTGACGCTATCGAAAAAGGCGTCGATCGGTGCGCGCAGCGTGGCGAGGGCCGCCATCGCCCCACCGAAATCCTCCACCGAAATTGCTGCATCCGCACGCGGCTCGGCCGCATCCAGCGCGGCGATGAGCGCCGCTTCCGCTGGCTCCAGCGCGTAGGAAGGCGCAAACGCGGCCTCATGCGCACGGATCGCTTCGGCGACATCGGGATCGTCGAGTCCGGCGCCAGGGTCTTCCTCGCCGGTCTGCGACTGGCTGGCGATCGCCGCGCCGCCCTTGTCGCCGCTTTCCTTCTTCAGGATGTTGGCGGCGCGCTTATACCCGGCGAGCAGGTTCGCGCCGTCCTCGGTGGTGACGAACGCCTGCAACGCCTTCACGCGGGCAAGCAGGCGGACGAGATCATCCTCGCCGCCGCCATTTTCCTGGCCAAGCGCGAACACTGCGTCGATGAGGTCATGACGGACGCCCGCTTCCTTTTGCTGAACCTTCAGGCGGTCGGCGAAGAAATCGAGCAGATCGCCCTCCGCAACGGGGAAGCGCAGAGTATTCTCGGTGACGATCTGGATCACGCCCAGCGCCGCGCGGCGCAGCGCGAAGGGATCGCGCGAGCCGGTGGGCTTTTCGTCAATGCCGAAGAAGGACCGCAGCGTATCGAGCTTGTCCGCCAGCGCGACGGCGACCGTCACCGGCGCGGTGGGAACGTCATCGCCCTGCCCGACCGGCTTGTAATGATCGCGGATCGCATCGGCCACGGCCTCGGGCAGAGCTTCCTCACGGGCATAATAGCCGCCCATAAGCCCCTGAAGTTCCGGAAATTCCCCGACCATTTCGGTAACAAGATCGGCCTTGCACAATTCCGCCGCCTGGCGCGCCTGCGCCGGGTCGCAGTTCGGCACCACGCCCTCGCGCGCCAGCCCTTCCGCCAGCGCAGCCACCCGCGCCACCTTGTCGGCGACGGTGCCCAGCTTTTCGTGGAAGGTGATGCGCGC
>CAYLKZ010000198.1:0-2660 GCA_964384275.1 uncultured Sphingobium sp.
AAGCTGTTTTCGACCAGCTTCACCATTTCCGCGGCTTTGGCCGAGGTGGTGATGCAGGCCCCGCGCACGAAACCGCGATAGAAGCTGAGAGCCTTCCTCGCGCAACGCGGCGTGATGCCGCCGATGCAGCGATCATTGTCGATCAGCTCGACAAGGATGCGGCCGGGCAGCACGCGCTCCGGGCAATAGGCGATGGCGACGTCCGCCGGGCCATTTCCGGCGACCGGCATCTTCAGGTCCGGGCGCAACTGGCCGAGCAGATCGCGCATCGCTTCGGTCGTGCCGACAGGGGAGGTGGATTCGAGGATCACCACATCGCCCGCCTTCAGCACCGGCGCGATGGTGCGCGCGGCGTTCAGCACATAGCTGATATCGGGCGCATGGTCTTCCGACACCGGGGTCGGCACCGCGATGACGAACACATCGGCGGCCTCCACGGCGAGCGAGGCGCGCAGCAGCCCGCGCGAGACCACGCCCTGCACCAGCCCGTCGAGATCGACTTCCTCGATATGCACCTTGCCGTTGTTCACCGTCTCGACCACATGGGCGGATACATCGACGCCCAGCACCTTCGCGCCCGACCGGGCGATCAGCGCGGCGGTCGGCAGGCCGATATAGCCGAGGCCGATGACGGCGACTTTCTGTTCATTTTCAACGGGCATCGGCGATAATCCTTGCAATGCGGGTCGCGGCCTGACCATCCCCGAAAGGGTTGTGGGCGCGGGCCATGGCTTCATAGGCTTCGCTATCGTCCAAAAGGCTGAATATTTCGGAAATGATCCGCTGTCCATCGGTGCCGACGAGGCGCGCGGTGCCCGCCGTCACGCCCTCGGGCCGCTCGGTCGTGTCGCGCATCACCAGCACCGGCTTGCCGAGGGAGGGAGCCTCTTCCTGCACGCCGCCGCTGTCGGTCAGCACGATATGGCTCATGTCGAGCAGGCGGACGAAATGCGGATAGTCGAGCGGGTCTATCATCGCGACATTGGCAAGGCCCGCGAGCTGCGCGTCCATCACCCGGCGGACATTGGGATTGGGATGGACGGGGAAGATCACCGCGACATCGGGGCGCTGCGCGATGGTGCGGATCGCCTGCGCGATGGCCTCCATCCCGCCGCCGAAATTCTCGCGCCGGTGGCTGGTGACGGCGATGATGCGCTTGCCCGCGAAGCGCGCCGCCAGCTCATCGAGGCCGGAGGCGAGCGAGGGATCGGCGTCGATCCGCGCCTTGGTGGCGAGCAGCGCGTCGATCACGGTGTTGCCGGTGATATGGATGCTGGCGGGATCGCGATGTTCGGCGAGCAACGCATCGGCCGCGCCCTGCGTCGGTGCGAAGTTCATGTCGGCGATGCAGGCGACGATGCGGCGGTTCACCTCCTCCGGCCAGGGGTGATGAATGTCGCCCGAGCGCAGCCCCGCTTCGACATGGGCGACCGGAATCTTGCGATAATAGGCGGCGAGGCTCGCGACCATGGTGGTGAGGGTATCGCCATGGACGATCACCCGATCAGGCTTCTCGGCATCGAGCACCTGGCCCAGCGCGGTGATGAGCCGGGCGGTAAGGCCGTCGAGCGTCTGGTTCTCCTGCATCGCGTCGAGATCGATATCGGGCGTGATGCCGCTGATCTCCAGCACCTGATCGAGCAGGCCGCGATGCTGCGCCGTCACGCAGATGCGGGTGTCGATATCGGGAAAGGCGCGCAGGGCGTGTACGACGGGGAATAATTTGATTGCTTCGGGTCGCGTTCCGAATATCAGCACTATCTTCATGGCAGTCGTTCATTCCCCCAGGGCGCGGCAGCATATGGCGGCCTTATCGCAGCCATTGGTATATATGTGCTGAACGCCGATGCGGTGCCATAGCCCATAATCATGCCGGAGACATGAAAAGGGGTGTAAAACCTTGAATGGGCGATCGTGGCCGCGTCGCGCAGGCCCGCAGACTGTCGTTGCTGTGGCGGCGGGGGCTTCCCAAAATCCAACAAATGCTCTACAGGATGGTTCGTAATTCTTGTTGCCGGTGCCCTGCTTGGGGTGGCGGCGGCAAATCCTTCTTCCGTCCGGGACAGGGTTCGATTGGCGGTCGAACCATGATGAATGGGGCGGAAGAGCAAGGGTTTCATAACGCTGACAGTGCGGTTCGGACAGTCCCGGCCCGCACTTTTTTGCGTCGTCAGGCGCATGCGAATCGGCTGAATTTCGCTGCGATGCGAGAAGAAATTTTATCGGCTCAACAGCCCGGAAGGCGGAAAATACATGGCGAGCAAGGCGGTATCGAACCCGACAGCGAAGAAGCGGATTCGCAAGGTCTTCGGCAACATCCACGAAGTGGTGCAGATGCCGAACCTCATTGAGGTGCAGCGCGAATCCTACGAACAGTTCCTCCGTTCCGACCCCTCCATCGGCTATGTCTCCGGCCTCGAAAAGACGCTGCGCTCGGTGTTCCCGATCCGCGACTTCGCCGGCACCGCCGAGATGGACTTCGTGAATTACGAGCTCGAAGAGCCGAAATATGACGTCGAGGAATGCCGCCAGCGTGGCATCACCTATGCCGCCCCGATGCGCGTCACCCTTCGCCTGATCGTGTTCGAGGTCGATCCCGATACCGAAACCCGCTCGGTCCTCGATATCAAGGAGCAGGACGTCTACATGGGCGACATGCC
>CAYLKZ010000199.1:0-2641 GCA_964384275.1 uncultured Sphingobium sp.
ATATGGGCATGACCTTCGACCCGGATGTGATCGCGGCGGGCAAGAAGGCGCTTGACGATTTCGGTGCGGGCACCACCGGCAGCCGCGTCCTCAACGGCACCTATCAGGGCCATAAGGAATGCGAGGATGCGCTGAAGGAATTCTACGGCACCTCGTCCGCGATGGTGTTCTCCACCGGCTATCAGGCCAATCTGGGCATGATCTCGACGCTGGCCGGCAAGGGCGACTATGTCGTGCTCGACGCCGATAGCCATGCGTCCATCTATGATGGCTGCTTCCTGGGCGATGCGGAAATCGTCCGCTTTCGCCACAACAGCGTCGAGGATCTGGACAAGCGCCTCGGTCGCCTGCCCGCCGACGCGCAGAAGCTGGTCGTGCTGGAAGGCGTCTATTCGATGCTGGGCGATATCGCGCCGTTGCCGGAAATGGTCGCGGCGGTGCGCAAGCATCCCAATTGCATGATCCTCGTCGATGAAGCGCACGGCATGGGCTTTTTCGGCCCCAATGGCCGCGGCGTCTATGAGGAACAGGGCGTCGAGAAGGATGTGGACTTCGTCGTCGGCACCTTCTCCAAATCGGTCGGCACGGTCGGCGGCTTCTGCGTTTCCAACCACCCGAAGTTCGAGGTGATGCGCCTCGTCTGCCGCCCCTATGTGTTCACCGCCTCGCTGCCGCCGAGCGTCGTCGCCACCGCCGCGACCTCGATCCGCAAGCTGATGCATGCGGGCGACAAACGCGCGCATCTGTGGGAAAACAGCAAGCGGCTGCATGGCGGCCTCAAGGATATGGGCTTCACGCTCGGCACCGATACCCCGCAATCGGCGATCATCGCGGTGATCCTCACCGACCAGACGCAGGCCGTCGCGATGTGGCAGGCGCTGCTGGAACTGGGCCTTTACGTCAATATGGCGCGCCCGCCCGCAACGCCCGCAGGCACCTTCCTGCTGCGGTGCTCCCTCTGCGCCGAACATAGCAGCGAGCAGGTCGGCCAGATCCTCGGCATGTTCGAGGCGGCGGGCAAGGCCGTGGGCGTGATCGCCTGACGACCCGCATGCGAACGGAAGCGTACCTTACCGGCCCGCTTCCTTCCATGAATAAAATGGGTTAGAACCGCGCGGATGGAAGAAGAGGTCGATCCCTTCTGGAAGCAGAAGATAGACCGTGCGTTGCCTTTTCTGATCGGCGGCGCGCTGGTCCTTGCCATGGGCACGCTCCTCTATCTGGCGAGCATGGCCGCCCGCGATCAGAGACTGGCGCTGGCCCAGCAGCAGCGCAGTTATCAGATCGTCACTCTTTCCCGCAGCCTCGACGCACAGATCGCGAAAGCGGAATCCTCCCTCGCCCGCTATGTGATCAGCATGGATAAGGATATTGGTCGCCAATATCAGGATCAATGGTCGCGCGCGGGCAAGGAGCTGGCGGCATTGCGGCGCGAAACCCGCAACGACCCTGTCGAACATGTGCTGATCGACCAGCTCACGGCCGCCTATCAGGAACGCGGGGAGATGTTGAACGACATCGCGCTGCGCACCACTTACGACCAGAAGACCGGTTCGCTCGGCAAATTCTATCAGGCCAGCAAGGCGGATAATCTCGCCCGCATCAACATGCTGCTGGAACAGATCATCAGGACCGAGAATGAGCGGCTGGAACGGCATAATGTCGATGTCGCCCGAGCCGGGTCTTCCATGCAGCAGATCACCACCACCTATCGGCTGGTAGGCATGACCCTCGTGGTCGCGCTGCTGCTGCTCATCTGGTTCGCGCGCACGGTGATCCATGAACGGCGGCAGGAACAGCGCCTGATCGATGACGAATATTATCGCGCGCAGAAGCTGGAAGCCGCCGTCGCCTCTCGGACTGAGGAACTGCAACTCGCCTATGCCAAACTGAAGCAGGAAACCGCCGATCGCGAAAAAGTCGAGCAGAGCCTGCGGCAGATGCAGAAGATGGAAGCCGTCGGCCAGCTGACGGGCGGCATAGCTCATGATTTCAACAATATGCTGGCCGTTGTTGTCGGCGGACTCGAACTTGCCCGGCTGCGCGCTCAGGAGCAATTGGAGGTCATCCGCCATATCGACAATGCGATGGAGGGCGCCAGCCGCGCCTCGGCGCTGACCCGCCGCCTGCTCGCCTTTGCGCGGGCAGAGCCCAATCTGCCCGACGTGCTGAAGCCCGATGAACTGATCCGCGACATGAAGGAACTGCTCGACCGTTCTATCGGCGACCAGATTCGCGTGGAGCTGGATCTGGATGCGGGGGACTGGCGCATCCATGTCGACCGGCACCAGCTCGAAAATGCACTGCTCAATCTGGCGGTCAACGGTCGCGACGCGATGGATGGGCGCGGCACGCTGACCTTGCGCACGCGTCAGGCACGGTTGCAGGCAGGGGAGATTCAGGATTGCTCCGCCGGGGAATATCTCTGCCTCTCCGTCATTGACGACGGTTGCGGCATGACGCCCGAAGTGCTCGATCGCGTATTCGAACCCTTTTTCACCACCAAGGCGGTCGGCAAGGGCACTGGTCTCGGCCTTAGCCAGATTTTCGGCTTTATCGGACAGGCGGGCGGCCAGATCCGCATGTTGTCGAAACCGGATCAAGGCACCGAGGTCAGGCTCTATCTGCCGCGCCATCATGT
>CAYLKZ010000200.1:0-2608 GCA_964384275.1 uncultured Sphingobium sp.
AAAGTCAAAGGCGCCGACTGGGCGCCTCCGCATTTTCAGGATTCGCCATAGAGGTGCTCGCGCGCCGATCGGCTGCACCAGATCGGCGACGGTCTTGATGCCCAGCGATTTGAGGTGGTTGCAGTCGCCGATGCCCGAAAGCATGAGCAATTGCGCGGATTGGAACGTGCCGCCGCTGCCCGCTCTGTAGATACGGCCTCGCCAATTTCATGAGCCTGCCCGGACTCATGATCGGCGGCTATATTTCCGACCGGGCCAGCGCGCGTTTGCTCCTTCCCGTGATCCTGCTGTTGCAGGCCGTCGGCACAGCGGCCCTGCTGGGAATAGGCACAGCATTTTGGAGCCCGTTCGCCATCGGTTTCTTTGCCATCGTCTGGGGCGGTGTCGCTGGTCTGCCCGCTCAAGCCGGATCGATGCTGCTGGGCGAGATCATCGGGCGGCGCGCCTATACGGCGATGCTAGGCGTTGTGTTCACCATCACCGGTTTTGTCGGCGCCCTCGCCCCGACTCTGGTTGGATTGGCTTATGAGGCGACCCATGGCTACGCCTTGCCGATCCTCCTGCTGTCGGCGCTTTGCCTCGTGGCGGGCGTGGCGGCGCTGTTCTGCCGTTCGAGCGCGGCGTCGGGCAGATCGGCCCTTACCGCGCCAGCCCCCCTGGCCGGAGCTGGCCGCAAGGTCGCCTAGCCCGCGACATCAACGCCAAAACCGCGCGCTCCCCTGTGATCCGCACATCTCGCGCCCTAATTGGTAAGGTGGTGATGGACGGCGGTATAAGGCGGTTGCAGATAGTCGAGGCCTTCGCCAATGGCGCGGCCCACCCGGCTGCGGCTGTCGCGGAAGAACAATTCCCGCAGGTTGATGCCGACGCCCACGAAAATCCGGCGCTTGGGTTCTATGCCCAGCTCGCGGTCGCGCAGGGTGAAATCCTTCGCATAATAACCCGCATGCAGTTCCAGAAACCGCAGTGGTCCCTTGTTGACCCCCTCAAATCCTGAAAATTTCAGTGCGAGGAAATAGCGCTGCTGCTCGAAATGGCGTTTGCCCTCGGTCGAGATGAAACCGGAATGGGGAACGATCATCAGCCGGAAATCGAGCTTCTCGTCAAGCTTCGGAACCGAATTGCGCAGGATCGAAAAGCCTGCGCCCAGCGAGTTGAACGCTACATCTTCCCACGACCAGCCGGCGGTCGGTTCGATGCTGTCCCATATTTCGGTGTAGAGCATCGCCGCGGAGGCCAGCGCGGCAGCGGTGAACTGGATGCCTTTTGCATTGCCTGTCTTGCGCTTCAGCCGGGCGTGGAGGATTTCGGAAACCACATAGGCGCTGTAGCTGTGCGCCAGCTTGTCCACGCCCAGATTATTGGTCGATTTGCCGAACCAGCCTTCCTTATGGAAATGCGGCCATTCCGGATTCTTGAACAATTTCGTCCCGTTGATCGCGGTATAATAAGCGAGGATGCCTGCCATCTCCCATTTGACAGCGCCTACCTGACCGCCGAAGGAGCGATAGGATGGCTCGGCATGGGCGACGGTGAGGTCCGGCGGCCCGGCATGGCCGGGCGGCACGGCGCCGGACGCGGGCTGGACCGCCAGCGCATCCGTGGAGAGGGAATATCTCTCCATCGCTCCCCCGCCCCGATCCGGTGCCAGCAAGGGGAGGGGTAAGGCAGCGTCTTGCTCCTGCCCCAGACTGAAATCCTCAGCGCCGGGAAGCAGCGGAAGGGCGGTGTCCTCCGCCGCGCGGAGGGGGGCTGACATTCCGGCGCAGAGCATGGCCAGACCGAATCCGAACAGCCGGAGGACGGACGGGGCATGGGGCGCAGGGAGGGAGGATGAGGCGGTCGCACGGCAGCGGCGCTGAGAGGAGAATATGGCGCGCGAAGCGTTGCCGGAGGTGTTTTTCATCTTTTTCCCAAAGGGTCGGAACCGGACGGCGATGACAGGATATCGAGCCGGGCAGCATAATCTGATAGTCACGCAACGCCTGTTCGGCGCGGCGAAAGGTTGCCTATACCAGTTCGCCGGTCAGTAGTCGGGGCAGGGCGCCGGATTCCCCGCGCGCCTCGGCCATGAAGCGGTTTTTGAGCGGGCCCATTTTCTGCACGGCCGCCAGCCCGAAACGGCGCATCGCTGAAACGGTCTTGCCCGGCACGTCGAACAGGCGGACAAGGCCGTCCATCGCAATGGTGACGGACAAGGTATCGAGGCTGCGCCAGCGCTGATAGCGGGTGAGAAGCTGCGCGTCGCCCGGTTCCAGCCCCAGCCGCATCCCGTCGACAATCACCTCGATCAGCGCGGCGACATCGCGAAAGCCGAGATTGACGCCTTGCCCCGCAATCGGGTGGATCGCATGGGCGGCGTCGCCGACCAGCGCGAGGCGCGTGTCGGTGATGCGCGCCGCGCGATGATAGCCGAGCGGATAGGAAGAGCGCGTCGCCGCGACCTCGATCTCGCCGAGAAAACCGCCAATGCGCTTCTGCGCCTCATGCGCCCAGCCGCGCTCGCCCAGCGCCAATAGACCTTCGGCTTGCTCCCTGGGCACCGTCCATACCACGGCGCTGCGGTTGCCCGGTTGCATCGGCAATAGCGCGAACGGGCCGCCGGGAT
>CAYLKZ010000201.1:0-2576 GCA_964384275.1 uncultured Sphingobium sp.
AGGGCAAATATCTCTGGACGCGCACCATCGGCTCGACGGTGGTGGGGCAGGGGTTCGACAGCCTGATTTTCTATCCGCTCGCCTTTTACGGGCAGGAGGGCTGGCCGCTCAACCAGTTGATGATGGTGGTGGTGTCGCAATTCGTGCTCAAGACCAGTTGGGAGATATTGCTGACGCCCGTGACCTATATGGTGGTGGGCGGCCTCAAGCGGCATGAGGGGCTGGATATTTATGACGAGGGAACGGATTTCACGCCGTTCAGGACGCAGGTTTAAGGCGTTGGGCGCCGGTCGGCACGGCTGGCGATAGGGAGAATAGTCAGCGCCATCGATAGTCGACTCTGATCCTCTGTCGCTGCAACATGGACGCGGGAAGCCAGGGCATCACTCGCGGCGTGATGTTCATTTCAGTGCTCCGCAAGCATGGGAAATGCAAGTTTCCGGACGCTAAAGCCGCCGATGCATGACCATCGCGTCGACATAGCCCTGGTCGGGATGATCGAAGGCTTCTGGCAGGCGGCCGACGATCTCGAAGCCCAGCGACCGCCACAGGCGAACCGCGCGTTCATTGGTGGAAACAACGAAGTTGAACTGCATTGCGCGATAGCCGCGCGCTCGGGCCTCTACGAAGCTATGTTCGGCCATCGCTCGTGCGACGCCGCGCCCGCTTGCCTCGCTGCCCACCATATAGCCGCAATTGCAGACATGCGCCCCGCCGCCCGCCTGATTGGCGCGCAGATAATAGGTACCGAGGATGCGGCCTTCCTCTTCCGCGACGAAGCTGGTCTTGTCCGAGCCCAGCCAATAGGCGAGCGCATCGCCTTCGCTCATATCGCGGTCGAGCGTATAGGTTTCACCCGCGCGGATTACGGGAAGGAGGATCGCGGCTATGGCGGCGCGGTCCTTTGCTTCAGCCTTGCGGATCAGCATGGAGCGAGGGTGCGTCAGGCGGTCGCCATCAGCCCTTCGACAAGGCCCTGGAACATGCGTACGCCGTCGTCATTGCCGTGCGCGTCCTCGACCGCGCGTTCGGGGTGCGGCATCATGCCGAGCACATTGCCCTTGTCGTTCAGGATGCCCGCGATATTGCGCGCGGAGCCATTGACCGTCTCGGCATAGCGGAACGCCACGCGGCCGTCGCCTTCCAGCCTGTCGAGCGTCGCATCGTCGGCGAAGAAATTGCCGTCATGATGGGCGACCGGAAAGACCACCTCCTCGCCCTGCTCATAAAGCGAGGTAAAGGCGCTCTTATTATTCTCGACGGTCAGGCGCACGTCGCGGCAGACGAAATGGATGCCCGCATTGCGCATCAGCGCGCCGGGCAGCAGGCCCGATTCGGTCAGCACCTGAAAACCGTTGCACACGCCCAGCACATGGACGCCCCGCGCCGCCGCATCCCGCACCGCCGCCATGACGGGCGAACGCGAAGCCATCGCGCCGGAGCGCAGATAGTCGCCATAGGAAAAGCCGCCGGGCACGGCGATCAGATCGATGCCCGCAGGGATTTCGGTTTCGCGATGCCACAGCATCACAGGCTTGGTGCCGCTGACCAGTTCGAGCGCGCTCGCCATGTCGCGATCGCAATTGGAACCGGGGAAAGTGATGACGGCGCTCTTCATGGCCTGCTTTTCCTTATCGCGCGAGGATCAGCCGATTTTCTCGATACGGTAATTCTCGATCACCGTATTGGCGAGCAACTTGCTGCACATGGCATCGATATCGGCATCGGAGGTACCATCCGCAAGGTCCAGCTCGATAAGTTTGCCCGCGCGCACGTCGTTGACGCCGCCAAAGCCGAGCCCTTCGAGCGCGTGGTGGATCGCCTTGCCCTGAGGATCAAGGACGCCGCCTTTGAGCGTTACGAAGACACGGGCTTTCATGGCTGGGCGACTCCCTATATTTAGCCGTAGGATTGGATGGGGCTTCCCCTATGCCCGGCAAGGGGCAAGGGCAAGCCCGCTTATATCAGTTGCCGCGCTTTTTGCGGTGCGTGTCGAGATCGAGCACGGTCGGCTCGCCATTGTCGTCCTGCAACAGGCCGAGACGGCGGGCGACTTCCTGATAGGCTTCGACCTCGCCGCCGAGGTCGCGGCGGAAGCGATCCTTGTCCAGCTTTTCGCCGGTCGTCATGTCCCACAGGCGGCAGCCGTCCGGGCTGATCTCGTCGGCGAGGATGATGCGGTTGAAATCGCCATCCCAGAGCCTGCCGAACTCCAGCTTGAAATCGACGAGGCGGATGCCGATGCCGGCGAACAGCCCGCTCATGAAATCGTTCACGCGGATCGCCATGTCGGCGATGTCGTGCATCTCTTCCTGGCTGGCCCAGCCGAAGCAGGCGATATGCTCCTCGGTGATCAGCGGATCGCCGAGCGCGTCGTCCTTGTAATAATATTCGATGAGGGTCCGGGGCAGCTGCGTGCCTTCCTCGATGCCGAGGCGCTGGCTGAGCGAGCCTGCCGCGACGTTGCGCACCACCACCTCGATCGGCACGATCTCGACCTGACGGACGAGCTGCTCGCGCATGTTGAGGCGGCGGATGAAGTGGGTGGGCACGCCGATATTGCCGAGCAGGGTGAA
>CAYLKZ010000202.1:0-2574 GCA_964384275.1 uncultured Sphingobium sp.
GTTAGACATCCTATTTCAACTCCGTGCTAAATGCGCTCGGGCTTAGCTGGTCGGCTAGCGTATGTGCGATGTTGGGATCAGGCCGTGCATCAATGCTGCGGCCAGAAAACTTCAATCTCTTTTCACGATACTCAAGCAGAGGAGGCAACTTCGTTTCAATTCCAGTGGTGATATCATCGTCGGTAATCTGGATCAGAATTCGCCTAAGCCTGACGCCGGGACCGAAACTTGCCTCCAAATTGGCAGGGTCGACAGCCTCAACGGTCGCTGGATTGCTGATGTCGCGAAAGCGCACCATAAACAGGCAATCACTGGTAAGGCGGTCTTTCGTCCTGCTTGCATAGCTTTCAAAAAAATTTGGACATTCTAGGGACTTGGTGCGGCCGATATATTGGCTACTTATCGTGTTCAGCCATTTCAAACGGCGATCACCCGTATAATTACCTCCAGTTTCGCGCTCGACATCTTTCCCGAACTTTTGTTCTGGCAGCATTTCAGGATTGTTCCCGCGAAGGTTTCCTTCAACACTTCGGCCTATAGGCAATACAAACAATATGCCTTTTCCTGGGATATCTACTGAGATGGCCTCGCCCCAAAATTCTGGTTTGAAGCTGGGGCCACCAAGCGGGACGTTCTCGGTGATCTTGAATCGCCAGACGCTAGATCCCTGTCGAACTACGCCGGCATCATCGAGCTCGACGATCATTCTGTAGTTGACGGACGCAGACTTTCCGCAGCCTGCCAGGAGCGTTGCCGTGGCCATTGCCGAAGCCGCTAAGATCCAGCGTGGACGTTTCATGATGCGATCTCGGCAGCGCGGTTGTCATTGGCTGCGATCGTCTCGGAAGGGATTGGATCAAACAACTCTGTCGCGGTGATCCCACGAATGCCAACAAATCCAGCGAGCGCCCCGCCCAGCGAATGGCCGGTGGTGATCACGTTGCCTGGTCCGAGCGCTGTCCCCGCCGGGAAGTCGGCGTTGTCTGTTACCCGATTGAAGAATTGTCGTGCCAGGCCGAATTGACTGTTTGTGCCAATTCCCGTGAAGCTGCTCCAGCCGTTGATGATGTCCTTCAGCGCGTTTGCGGCGTCGCTCGGGTCCGTACCCCTGTAGGATATAACTGTGTAGCCGCTCCAATGATATTCAAGGGCGTAGAATCCCTTTTCTCGAGCAATGCCACCAGCATCATCGCCATTCCGTCCAATAGTGGCGGTTCCGATGGAGCCAGTTTGAGATAGATTTGCAATACCAGCATTGTACCCACGATTGTACACATCCATCGCAAGAAGCGATAGAAACACGTCCTTATTCATGGCTACCGCTCCTCAGACTGCCAATCTCTTCGGGCAGTGTGTTAGAGAAAACATTGTTGGGGTCAGTTTGGAACCGCTGCAAATGGTCAAGCCAAGGCAACCTCTTCGTGATCCCGGTCGTGACCGGTTCTTCTGTCAGTTGCACAGTGATGCGGCGGAGCCTTATGCCTGGCCCGAATGAGGCAGGCAGATTGTCAGGATCGACACGCTCCAGGGTCTTGGGATCAGCAATATCGTGGAACTGCACCAGCATCGGATAAGCCGAAAATGGAGGTTCGACGTCGAAGTAGCCGGGGCGCATCCTTGGCACGACATTGACTTTGCGATTAGCGCGGACGGCTTCGAGCAGCGGTCCAAAGCCGTCCTGTTTGTCGCCACGTTCAAAGGGTGTGACGAGAAACATCGCCTGCCCTGCGAAATCGTAAGGAGCATGGTCGCCCCGAAGCAATGCAAACAGGGTCTTGCCGCCTGGCAAATCGACCGCGACTGCCTGGCCACGCACCTGAACAGCGGCTCCGCCAAGTGTCGTCCCGACCTCGCCTGCCGTGACCTCGATCACGCTTGATCCCGTTCGCAGACCTTGCGGCGTATCGACTTCGACCGTCAGGCGATAACGAAAGGCCTCGTGGCTCTTCACCAAGCCACATGCGGATAGCAGCACCGCCACGCTGGATGCCATAAGTCCAAGCATCTTTCGCCGGGCCATCATGCCGCGGCCTCTTGGGATTCATGACGCCGGCGAACGCTCGGGTCGTTTGCAACGTCGAGACCTTGACGGAAGAGTGGTCGACCGACTGGTCGAATCGCCGCCCCTCTGTGACCTCCTCCGGTTGACGAGCGGACGGACGGGGACGCAGGCGCCGAGCGATTGTTCATCAGCAAATCGGTCATGCCCCCCACTTACCCCCCTTCACTCTTGCCTAGATGCCATAGGTCTGTAAGTATGCAATAGAAAATTGCAGATATATAGAATCTGTCAGGCAGACGATTGCTCTAGCTTACGAAAAAATCCCTAGAGCGAATGATGGAATGAGGTAAAGGAGGAATATGAGTCAAATTGATGCAGGGTAGAACATAGATAAAACTATTCTCAATGTGGTTCTATCTCTTTTGGGCTTTGAATTTAGCAGATTTACGCTAACTTTGACATTTGATGATCGGAGTTTATGCATCGACAGCCCAAATGCCTGCAACCTTTGCACCTAACGGACAGGGCAGGAGTGACAACGAAGGAGGGATTATAGTGGCGAAGAAGTCTAA
>CAYLKZ010000203.1:0-2505 GCA_964384275.1 uncultured Sphingobium sp.
ACGTTGCGCTCGCGGCGGCCTTCGCCCTGACGCGCCTCTTCGACATCGCCAGCGCCGGATGCGGTCAGCGCGAAATCTTCGCCCGAACCTTCACCTTCGCCGATATCATAGTCCAGCGGCTCGTCATTGCGGCGGAAGCGGGCCTGCTGCTCCTCCTGCCGCGCACGATTATCCGCGATGACGCGGAAATAATGATCCGCGAACTGCAAATAATATTCGGTGTTCACGCGGTCGCCGGCAAGCTGTGCATCACGCGCCAGATTGCGATATTTCTCCAGCAGCTGGGGCGCATTGCCACGGGCCCGGTTGTCGATCCGGTTGCCGTTTTCGCCGCCACGATTGCCACCGCTCTGGCGACCATTGTTCCGGCCACGATTGCGGCGACCGGCCTGACGATTATTGATCAATGGAGGATCCTTGCTTCAATGCCATCCTTAACGCACTGCACCCGGACGACATATAGCGCCGCACCGGCTCGAACCGCTTTCCGGTTCGGGCTTCCTTCTTGCACCAGACAGTCCTTGAAGCCGTCCGACGAGATGGGGAGCCGACATTGCCCGGACTGCATCGACCGGACATCGCCTCCCCTCTCCTAGACTCTCTGGCGGCAGAAACCAAGAAAATTCGTGCGCCGCGCCCGATGGGATCAGCGGTTTTTCAGCGCCGCACCATCAGGCAGCGCGCCTGCCCCGCAAGATCGCGGCGAAGCTCCACAAGGAAGCCCCGATCGGCAAACACCGCCGCGGCGCTATCCCCCTGATCATAGCCGATTTCCACCAGCGCTAGCGCGCCTTCCGCCATGATGTCCGCCAGCCCCCCGGCGATGTCGCGGCAGGCGTCCAGCCCGTCCTCGCCGGAAAAGAGCGCCAGATGCGGCTCATAATCGACCACATCGCGCGGCAACACGGCGTCCGTCGCGATATAGGGCGGATTGGCGAGAATGAGGTCGAAGCGCCCGGCGATGCCCTCGCACCAGTTGCCGGGGCGGAAGTGCGCGCGCGCCGCCAGCCCGCAGCGCACCGCGTTGCTGCGCGCCACCGCCAGCGCCTGCGGGCTGATATCGATACCAAGGCCGGTCGCCTCCGGCCATTGATCCAGCGCGGCAAGCAGCAGCGCGCCCGATCCGGTGCCGAGATCGAGCACGCGCCCCGGCCCCCTGCCCCCCGCATAATGCTGCACCGCCGCCTCGATCAGCGTCTCGCTGTCCGGCCGGGGAGTGAGCACATCGGCGGTGACGGCGAGCGTCAGCGTCCAGAAATCGCGCGTGCCGACGATGTGGGAAACCGGCTCTCGCCGCGCGCGGCGATCGACCAGCGCGGCAAAGCCCTCCGGCGCCTCCATGTCGCGCAGGCGCAACAGCAGGTCGTTGCGCGACAGGCCCGCCGCATGCGCCATCAGCAGTTCGGCGTCGAGCCGCGCCGTGTCACTGCTGCCCGCAAGCCTGGCGGCAGCTTCCCTCAATGCGTCGGCTGCCTTCATCACCGGCCTCTCGAAAAGATCGGCGTGGCGGTCATCAGGCGACTCCATCCAGTTGCGCAAGTCTCGCCGCCTGATCTTCCGCGATGAGGGCCGATATCACCTCTTCCAGCCCCTCGCCTTCCAATATTTCCGGCAGCCGGTGCACAGTCAGGTTGATGCGGTGGTCGGTGACGCGGCCTTGCGGGAAATTATAGGTGCGGATGCGCTCCGACCGATCGCCCGAGCCGACCATCGCCTTGCGGGCGCCCGCCTGCTCGCTCTGCGCCCGCTCGCGCTCCAGCTCGTAAAGGCGCGTGCGCAGCACCTTCATCGCCTTGGCCTTGTTCTTGTGCTGGGATCGCTCATCCTGCTGGGTGACGACGATGCCGCTGGGCAAGTGGGTGATGCGCACCGCGCTGTCGGTGGTATTCACATGCTGACCGCCCGCGCCCGATGCGCGGTAGATGTCGATCTTGAGGTCGGCGTCGTTGATCGCGACATCGACATCCTCTGCCTCCGGCAGCACCGCGACCGTCGCCGCGCTGGTGTGGATGCGCCCGCCGCTCTCGGTGACGGGCACGCGCTGCACGCGATGCACGCCGCTCTCGAACTTCAGCTTGGCGAACACGCCAACGCCGTTGACGCTGGCGATCACTTCCTTGAACCCGCCCGCTTCGGAAGCGCTGGCGGAGAGCATCTCCATCTTCCAGCCCTGACTGTCGGCATAGCGCTGATACATGCGAAAAAGGTCGCCCGCGAACAGCGCCGCTTCGTCCCCGCCGGTCCCGGCGCGGATTTCCAGCATCGCCGGGCGCGCATCCGCTGCGTCTTTAGGCAGCAGTTGCAGCGCCAGCCCATGCTCGGCATCGGGCAGGCGCACGCGCACCGCCTGCAATTCCTCCTGCGCCAGCGCGCGCATCTCGGCGTCGGCCTCGCCCCCCGACAGCATGGCTTCCAGATCGGCGGCCTCCTGCTTCAGGGCGGAAAGCGCGCGCGCCGCCTTCACCACCGGCTCCAGCTCGGCATATTCCTTGGAGAGACGCACAA